>NZ_JBIATE010000020.1:0-161525 GCF_042891445.1 Streptomyces sp. NPDC001890
GACGTGGTACGGCAGGTCGTGGCGCCTGGTGAGCTCGCTGAGCTTTCCGTAGCGCTCCAGGAAGCCGAAGGTGGAGAGCGGCTCGAAGATCGAGGTCCAGACGGAGTTGTAGTTCACCGAGCTGGCCATGACGGCCACCAGGGCCTCGCCGGGCCCGAGTTCGGGCACCGGGACCTCGTCGAGGTGCAGCGACTTGCGGGGGTCCTTGTCGCGAGTGGCGAGCCCGTCGAACATCGCGGTCTCGTCCTTGTGCACGGTCACCGCGCGGTACGACTCGGGGATGGACAGGGCCGCGAAGTCCGCGGTCGTGCTGTCCGGCGATTGGATCGCGTCCAGGATTTCCTTCACGGGGTGCCTCCGGCGGGATGGGGGCGCTGAGGGAACGCTTGCGATCCCTGCGAGCAGGAGAGGGAACGGGGTGGAGGTGCTGCCGTCGGTTCGGCTGTCAAAGCTTCGGCTTGCTCTGTTGAGCAGAAGGGTTTGCCTGTGACGCAGGCGTCCGGGCGCGCAGGCACATCGCTTGCGGGGACAGCCGGCGTACGTGAGTTCGCAGCACGCCGGCCGCCCGGACAACTTCAACGTATGGCACTCCGTGACACCTGGCAAGGCACTCGGTGCCAACAATTTCTCTCACTTGTCGCCCGCCGGCCACGTATGAGCAAGAAGAGGGGTGTTTCGCAAGGAAATGCCCCGTAAAAAGCCGCAGATGATCGATCAGTGCGAGCGGTACACATAGGGCGTCGTGGTGCTCAGCGCGAGGAATCCGAGCCGCCGGAGGATCGGAGCGCTCATGTCGGAGGCATCGACCTGAAGGTAGCCGTAGCCGCGCTCCGCCGCGATCCGGGCGCGGAAGGCCACCAGCGCCCGGTAGACGCCCTTTCCGCGCCACGCCTCGACCGTCCCGCCGCCCCAGAGTCCCGCGAAGCCGGTGCCCCGGTACAGCTCCATCCGGGCCGAGCTCACCGGCTCGTCACCCGCCATGGCGAGTACGCCGACGAAGCCGTCCGGGTCCTCGGCCAGCCGGGCCAGCACCTGATGCCGCAGCCGCGACCAGTCGGAGCCGAACGCCTGCTCATGGGCGCGGGCCATCAGCTCCACGTCGTCCGCGTCACGCACGGTGCGCAGCCGAACGCCGTCGGGGAGCTCCACCCGCGTCGCGAGCTCCGCGACCGGGGCGACCAGCAGGGTCTCCGGTTCCTCCGCCTCGAAACCGGCCGCCAGCAGCCGCGGGGCCAGGTCGGCGGGCCGGTCGTGCGCGTACAGCTTCCACTCGAACTCGCCGTGCCCGAGCGCCGTGTAGTGCGCCACCTGGGCCGCGATCACCGCGTCCGCCCGAGCGGGATCCAGGTCCGGGGCCGACCAGACGACACCGTTCCAGTCGTCGGCCGCGCCGACCTGCCGTACGACGTCGTCGGTGCGCTCCACCCGCACCCCGGGGCCGTCGGGGCGGGCGTGCTCGCGCATCTCGCGGTCGAAAAGGGTCAGCAGTGCTTCGTGTTCGTGATTCATGCGCCCACCACAACAGCGGCGAACGGGTCCGGCAACCAGGTTTCGGCGCGGGGCGGGGCGGGGCCGGGGCCTGCCCGCCCCGCCCCGCCCGTTCAGCGGTCCTGGAGCGCCTGCTGGATCGTGCGCATCACTTCGTCGAGCGGTGCGTCGGTCCGCGCCACGGCGACCAGCACCTCGCCCTGGGACGTCACCGAGGCGGCCGGCTGCTTCACCGGCTCGGCGCCGACGGTCCGACCGGCCCCGATGCCGCTCCCGAAGGTGTCGCGGACGATCGCGAAGGCGTGGTCGAGCTGCGCCTCCACATCGCCCTCGCCGCCCGCCCGCAGCCAGCGGCGCAGCACATGGTTGTGCGCGGTGACCACGGCCGACGCCGCGACCTCCGCCAGCAGCGGGTCGTCGTTGCCGACATGGTGGTCGCGCTCGTCGAAGTGGCCCAGCAGATAGCGGGTGAACAGCCGCTCGTAGCGGGCCACCGAGGCGATCTCCGCCTCGCGCAGGGTGGGGACCTCACGGGTCAGTTTGTAACGGGCCACGGAGACGGCGGGCTTCGCCGCGTACATCTTCATGACTTCCTTGATGCCGCGGCAGACGGTGTCGAGGGGGTGCTCGTGCGCCGGTGCGGCATTGAGGACGGCCTCGGCCCTGACGAGGGTGTCGTCGTGGTCCGGGAAGATCGCCTCTTCCTTGGAGCGGAAATGCCGGAAGAAGGTCCGCCGGGCGACCCCGGCGGCGCCCGCGATCTCATCGACCGTCGTCGCTTCGTACCCCTTCGTGGCGAAGAGTTCCATCGCCGCGGCGGCCAGCTCACGGCGCATTTTGAGCCGTTGGGCGGCGGCGCGCGTGCCTGCGGCACTTTCCTGCGGATCGGGCGCGGCGGAGACACGGGAGGACCTGGCGGGCTGGGACATGGTGTGAACGTACTGCATCGCGTCGGGGGAGTGCGCCCGTGGGGGCGGGCCGCCCGAGGGATCGAGCAGCCCGCCCCAGCCGGCACCTTTCTCAGCGCCGGGCATATTCGCGGAAGCCGCGCCCTGTCTTGCGGCCGAGGCAGCCGGCGGCCACCAGGTGTTCGAGCAGCGGCGCCGGGGCCAGGCCCGGGTCGCGGAACTCGCTGTGCAGCACCTTCTCGATGGCCAGCGAGACATCGAGGCCGACGACGTCGAGCAGCTCGAACGGGCCCATCGGATAGCCGCCGCCCAGCTTCATCGCCGCGTCGATGTCGTCGAGGGTCGCGTAGTGCTCCTCGACCATCTTGATCGCGTTGTTGAGGTAAGGGAACAGCAGCGCGTTCACGATGAAACCGGCCCGGTCCCCGCAGTCCACCGGGTGCTTGCGGACCTTGCCGCACACCTCGCGGACGGTGGCGTGGACATCGTCGGCGGTGAGCACCGTACGGACCACCTCGACCAGCTTCATCGCCGGCGCCGGGTTGAAGAAGTGCATCCCGATCACGTCCTCGGGACGCGCGGTGGCGCGCGCGATCGCGACGACCGGCAGCGACGAGGTGGTGGTGGCGAGCACGGCGCCCGGCTTGCAGACCTTGTCCAGGGTCCCGAACAGCTGCTGCTTGACCGCCAGGTCCTCGGCGACGGCCTCCACCGCGAGATCGACATCGGCGAAGGCGTCCAGCGAACCGGCCGCGGTGATCCGGGCCAGGGCCGCGTCCCGCGCCTCGGCCGTCAGCCGCCCCTTGGTGACGGAGCGCTCCAGCGACTTGGCGATCCGGCCCTTCGCGAGGTCCGCCTTCTCCTGGCCGCGGGCGGCGAGCACCACGTCGTACCCGGCCTTCGCGAAGACCTCGGCGATGCCCGAGGCCATCGTCCCGGAACCCGCGACCCCCACCGAACGCACCGTGCGCCCGGCCGTCGCCGACCCGTCGTCGCCCGGGGTCAGCGCGTCCGGCACCACGGTCCGGCTGCCGGGCCCCTCGTACGTGTAGAAGCCGCGGCCCGCCTTGCGGCCGGTCAGCCCCGCCTCGCTCAGCTGCCTGAGCACCGGCGCCGGGGCGTGCAGCCGGTCGTGCGACTCGGCGTACATCGCCTCCAGCACGGTGCGGGCGGTGTCGATCCCGATCAGGTCGAGCAGGGCGAGCGGACCCATCGGCAGACCGCAGCCGAGCTTCATCGCCGCGTCGATGTCCTCCCGGGAGGCGTAGTTGGCCTCGTACATCGCGGCGGCCTGGTTGAGGTAGCCGAACAGCAGGCCGTCGGCGACGAAGCCCGGCCGGTCGCCGACCGCGACCGGCTCCTTGCCCAGGCTGCGGGCGAGCGCGGTGACGGCCTCGACGGCCGGCGGCGCGGTCAGCACCGAGGAGACCACCTCGACCAGCTTCATCGCGGGCGCCGGGTTGAAGAAGTGCAGGCCGAGCACGCGCTCCGGGCGCAGCGACTCGGCGGCCAGCCGGGTCACCGACAGGGCGTTGGTGCCGGTCGCCAGGATCGTGGTCGGGGAGACGATCGCGTCGAGCTCCCGGAAGACCTGCTGCTTGATCTCGTACGACTCGGGCACGACCTCGATGACGAGCTCCGCCTCCGCGGCGGCCCGCAGGTCGTCAAAGGTGCGGAAGCGGGCGAGGACGTCGCCCCGCTCCTCCTCGGTGATCCGCTCGCGCCGCACGGCGCGGGCGGTCGCGGCTTCCAGGGCGGCGACGGCCCGGCGGGCGGCCGCGTCGCTGATGTCGATGCCGATGACCTCGTGGCCGGCGCGGGCCAGGACCTCGGCGATGCCGGTGCCCATGGTGCCGAGACCGACGACGGCAATGGTGCTGAGCGGGGTGTCCATCACGGGACTCCAGAGAATGAGTGACGACTGTGAGAGGGCACGGCGCGCGCACTGTGAAACGGGAGAACCGGCGCGACACGTGCGGGAGTTGCGTGTCGTGGTACTCGGGGCCGGCGCGCCATGGGCACGCCCGGACCCGGAAGGGGGCGACGGACTCTGTCCCGGAGTCACGTCTCGTGGAACTGCCGAACCGACAAGCACTCCGGGTGGCTGCGTCACCAGGCCACCGGAGCAAGCGGGGATGGTGTCCCGCTCACATGAGATTAACTGCCGGGTAACGAGCGCGCCAGCCCCCGATCGATGTGCCTCATGCCACATTCCTCCCGCCCCTCGATACGCAGAGTCCCCGCCGATACGCTGACGGTCATGGACGAGGAGTTCCGGTCGCTCGCGGACCGGCTTGCTGACGAGGCGGAAGCGGCGGGGGAGTCGGCGCAGTGCCGCGGACTGCTCGCCACCGAGGACGAGGAGGAACTGGCCCGCGTCCTGGTGGAACGCGAACGCCCGCTCTGGGCCCGTGAGATCGCCGCCTTCCGGCTCGGCTGCGGCGGGGACCGGCGGGCCTTCGAGGCGCTGGTGCTGCTGCTCAACCACCGCGACCCGGAGCGCTGCGTCTCGGCCGCCCACGCCCTGGTGCGCCTGGGCGACCCCCGTACGCCCCGGGCCGCCGCGGCCCTGGCCACCAACGCCCTGCGCACCGCGTACGCCCTGCACCCGGTACGGCTGCTCACCGCGCTGCGGGCCCCGGAGTCCGTACCGGCGCTGATGAGCACCCTGGAACGGCTGCTCGCCCCCGGCGATCCGCACTGGCGGGTGGCGCTCGCCTGCGTCGAGGGGCTCGGGCAGCTGGGGGACGAGCGGGCCCGCCCGCTCCTGGAGGCGGCCCTGCCGCACCCGAGGCTGGGCGGCGCGGCCCGCGACGCGCTCGGCCGCCTGGGCGCGTCCTGAAGGGGCGCCGGACTCAGGAGGCGGCAGGGGTGCCGAGCTCGCGCAGGTACCGCACCTCGGGCACGAGTACGCCGTCCGCCTCGAAGGACTCCTCGGCACCGTCGGGACAGAAGCCCGCGCGCTCGTAGAAGCGGCGGGCCGGGGCGTTCTCCTTCAGCACCCACAGCGCCAGGTCCGGGAAGCCGTCGGCCGCGGCGCGGGTGAGTATCTCCGCCATCAGGGCGCGGCCCGCCCCGGTCCCGATCTGCTCGGGCGCCACGTACAGCGCGTACAGCTCGCCCCGCGCGAGCGGCCTGCCGTTCTCCCGGCGCGCCCCGTAGCAGCCCCAGCCGATCACCCCGAGGTCCGCCCGTTCGGCGACCACGTTCACGAGCGTGGTGCCCCGGGTGAAGGACGCGCGGCGCCGCTCCACGTCCTGTGCGACGGCGAGGTCCATGTCGTCCAGATACGACTGCGGCACCAGCCCCGCGTACGCGGCCTGCCAGCCGCGCACCCGGACCCGGGTGACCGCCTCGCAGTCGTCGACGGTCATGTCCCGCACCTGTGTCCGAGTCGTCATACGGGCCATCCTGGCGCATCCGCCGGGACGGCCCGTACGCGAGAGCCGGGGCGGGGCCGTCAGCCGCGGAAGCCGAGCAGCCCGTGCAGGACGGCCCCCCTGCTGTCGGTGCCCGTCCGCGGCACCGACCTCGGCGCCGCCTCGCCGGACAGCGGCTGCGGGTCGGGGGACTTGGCGCACACCGCGTCCGCGTCGGCCCGGCTGCCCCCGCCGCGCGGGACGGTGCCCTTGGCGAGATAGTCCACGAGGTAGGTGTCCAGGCAGTCGTTGCCGCTCAGGGTGATGCCGTGGTTGCCGCCGCCCTGCTCGACGACCAGGCTGGAGCCGCGCAGCCTGCGGTGCAGGGTGACCCCGCCCTCGTACGGCGTGGCCGCGTCGTCGGTGGCCTGGAAAAGCAGCACCGGCGGAAGGGCGCTGTTGGAGACGCGCACCGGATTCAGCGGCTCCACCGGCCAGTCGGCACAAGGGGCGTTGTACCAGTTGTTGTTCCAGGTGTAGAAGGGCGCCTTGGCGTGCACTTGGCGGCTGTCCGTGCGCCAGGTGTTCCACTGCCGGGGCCACTGGGCGTCGCGGCACTGCACGGCCGCGTAGACCGAGTACCCGTTGTCGTCCTCGGCGTCGGTCGCGCCGAACCTCTTGTACGCCTTCACGAGCGCGTCCTGGTCGCCGTCCTCGGTGTACGCGGCGAACGCCTCGGCCAGGTACGGCCAGTACCCGTTGTAGTAGCCGCCCGGCAGGAAGGTGTCCTCCAGTTCGCTCGGGCCGACCTTCCCGCCCGCCGGCCGAGCCTTCACGGCCTCGCGCATCGCGTACCAGGCCGCCTCGACCTCCGCCGGGTCGCTGCCGAGCCGGTACGTGGAGTCGTGCTTCGCCACCCAGGCGGCGAACGCCTTGTGGCGGGCGTCGAAGGCGTAGTCCTGGCTGATGTTGTCGTCGTACCAGACCCCGTCGGGGTCCACGTTCGAGTCGAGCGCGAAGCGCCGCACCCGCTCCGGGAAGAGCTTGCCGTACACCGCGCCGAGGTAGGTGCCGTAGGAGTACCCGAAGTAGTTGAGCTGCTGGGCGCCGATGGCCTGCCGGATCACGTCGAGGTCCTTCGCGGCGCTGACCGTGTCCATGTACGGCAGCAGGTCCGGGTACTTGCGCCCGCACGCCTCGGCGAACGAACCGGCCCGGTTGCGGTTGGCCTCCTCGACGCCGGGCGAGCCGGGCACCGAGTCGGGGCGCACCGGGTCGAAGTAGCCCGGTACGCAGTCCAGCGCCGGGCTGCTCCTCCCGACGCCGCGCGGATCGAAGCCGATCACGTCGTACTGCGAGGCGACCGCCTTCGGCAGTGCGGACGCCACGAATCCGGCCATCGACAGACCGCTGCCCCCGGGGCCGCCCGGGTTGACGAGCAGCGGGCCCTGGAAGGTCTTCGCGGTGTGCGGGACGCGGGACAGGGCGAGGGTGATCCGCCGGCCCGACGGGTTGTCATGGTCCAGCGGTGTACTGACCGATGAGCACTGCAGCCGCGGAGCGGACTTGGTGGCGCAGTCGGTCCATGTGAGCTTCGCGGCGGCGGGCCGCGCGCCGTTGTCGGCGGTCGCCGCGGGCGGTGCGGCGGTCACCAGACCGGCGACCGTCGCACCGACGGCGAAGAGAATTCCCGGACGTTTCGTCATATGGCCTCCCGTGGTGGGGGAAACGGGGAAAAACGGCTGCGCTTGGCGCAGCCCCCGCCGCATGCTCCCCGCATTCGCGCCGGGAAGGACCCGTTGCGCCGAGAGTTGACCCGTTTGCCCGTGCCGGGGCAGGTCGGAGGAGGGTCAGCTGTGTGGGCCCGGGGCCGTCGAGCGCTGCGTGCTGCTGCGTCCGCTGCCCGTTCCGGACGGGGAGCCGCCGGGCCGTGCCGCGGTGCGAGGGGCCGATGCCGAACTCGGCCGCCAGCTCGTGCACGTACCGGGTGATGCGGCGCTGGTACCACTTGGGCGCGTACGCCCCCTCGGCGTACAGCCGCTCGTACCGCCGCACCGGATGCGGGTGGTGCTTCCCGAGCCACTGCGTGTACCACTCCCGGGCGCCGGGCCGCAGATGCAGGACGAGCGGGGTCACCGAGGTCGCCCCGGCGGCGGCGATCGCGCGGACGCTGGCGCGCAGCTGGTCCGGATGGTCGCCGAGGAACGGGATGACGGGGGCCATCAGCACGCCGCAGTCGATGCCGTTCTCGCTCAGGGTGCGGACGGCGTCGAGGCGGCGCGCGGGGGAGGGGGTGCCGGGCTCCACGGTGCGCCACAGCGCCTCGTCGACGAAGCCGACCGAGACGGAGATGCCCACGTCGGTGACCTCGGCGGCCTGGCGCAGCAGTTCCAGATCGCGCAGGATCAGCGTCCCCTTGGTCAGGATCGAGAACGGGTTCGCGTGATCGCGCAGGGCCGGGATGATCCCCGGCATCAGGCGGTAGCGGCCCTCGGCGCACGCCTCCTCGGTAGCACTGGACAGAGAATAGAACACTTGTTCCCTTGATCGTTTTCTCCCCTTCGTCCCGGCCTGGATTTTGAGCGGCGTGCCCGAGGTGGTTGGCTCAGCACACCCCCGAACAACCGAGTGCTGGAGGAACAGCCATGGCGCAGGTCGAGGCCACGACAGAGCGAGTCATCGCCGCGGACGCGGAGACGGTGTTCGACGCGCTGGCCGACTACAAGGAGGTCCGCGGCAAGGTGCTGCCCGGACACTTCAGCGAGTACGAGGTGCGCGAGGGCGGTGACGGCGAGGGCACCCTCGTCCACTGGAAGCTCCAGGCCACCAGCAAGCGGGTCCGCGACTGCCTGCTGGAGGTCAGCGAGCCCACCGACGGCCAACTCGTGGAGAAGGACCGCAACTCCTCGATGGTCACCACCTGGACCGTCACCCCGGCCGGCGAGGGCAGGTCGAAGGCCGTCGTCTCGACCGTCTGGAACGGCGCCGGAGGCATCGGCGGATTCTTCGAGAAGACCTTCGCGCCCAAGGGCCTCGGGCGGATCTACGACGAGCTGCTGCAGAACCTCGCCACCGAGGTCGAGAAGTAGCCCGCGGACTCTTGACCGGCCTCACCGGTTCGGGTGGTCTTCCCGGCCCGTCCGGTGGTGCGCCGTAGTGGCTCCCACCGGGGGCTAAGCCCCCCGAGTGCGCCGTCAGCGCCCCCTCGTCGCGTTTGCCCTCCCTTCTCGCGCAATGGCAGAAATGGGCGGCGCAGATGCGACGAGGGGAGCGGCACGTGGTGGGTGGGATCAGTCTGCTGGAGGAGGAGCCGGGCGGCGCGGGGACCGCCGAATCGGCTGCCGCGCCACCCGACGGGCCGCCCTCGCCGCGTTCCGCCGAGACGGAAGCGGCGGAACGGGACCGGGCGCCGGACCCGTACGGCGTACCGGAGACCAGTCCCCGCCGCATCAGGCTGATCTTCCTCGGGCTGATGCTCACGCTCCTGCTCGCGGCGCTCGACCAGATGATCGTCGCCACCGCGCTGCCGAAGATCGTCGGCGAGCTGCACGGCCTGGAGAAGATGTCCTGGGCCGTCACCGCCTACCTGCTCGCCTCCACGATCGGGCTGCCGATCTACGGGAAGCTCGGCGACCTCTTCGGCCGCAAGGGCGTCTTCCAGTTCGCCATCGTCGTCTTCGTCATCGGCTCCGCGCTCGCCGGCTGGTCCCGCACCATGGACGAACTGATCGCGTTCCGCGCCGTCCAGGGCATCGGCGGCGGCGGGCTGATGATCGGGGTCCAGGCGATCATCGCGGATGTCGTGCCGCCCCGGGAACGCGGCCGGTTCATGGGGCTCATCGGCGCCGCGTTCGGCCTCGCGTCCGTGGCGGGCCCGCTGCTCGGCGGCTTCTTCACCGACCATGCCTCGTGGCGCTGGTGCTTCTACATCAACGTCCCGTTCGGCCTGGTCACCCTCGCCGTCATCACCGTCGTACTGAAACTCCCCAGGCCCACCGTCCGGCCCCCGCTCGACGTCCTCGGCGCGCTGCTGCTCGCGGCCGCCTCCACCTGCCTGGTGCTGCTGACCAGCTGGGGCGGTACGGAGTACGCGTGGGGCTCGCGCACCATCCTGGGGCTGGGGGCCGGCGCCCTCGGAACGGCCCTGCTGTTCCTGGTCGTCGAGCACCGGGCGGCCGAACCCGTCATCCCGCTGCGGCTGTTCCGCGACTCGATCTTCAACGTCACCGCGCTCGTCGGGGCGATCGTCGGGGTGGGGCTCTTCGGCGCCGCCAGCTATCTGCCGACCTTCCTCCAGATGGTCGACGGGGCCACGGCCACCGAATCCGGGCTGCTGATGCTCCCGATGATGGGCGGCATCGTCATCGCGTCCGTCGTCTCCGGCCAGCTGATCTCCCGCACCGGGCGCTACCGCGTCCACCCGATCCTCGGCAGCGCGATCTCGGTGGTCGGGATGTGGCTGCTCTCCCGACTCGAAACCGACACCCCGCGCCTCGAATACAGCATTGCGCAGGCCGTGCTCGGCATCGGGATCGGGCTGATCATGCCGGTCCTGGTGCTCGCGGTGCAGAACTCCGTCGAGCCCGCCGACATCGGCTCCGCCACCAGCGCCAACAACTACTTCCGGCAGATCGGCGGCAGCGTCGGCGCCGCCGTCTTCGGGACGCTCTTCGCGGGCCGCCTCGCGGACGCGCTCGCCGTCCGCCTGCCGTCCGGTGCCGACCTCCCCGACCCCGAGTCGATCACCCCGCAGCTGGTCCACGCGATGGAGCCCGCGCTGCGCGACAGCTATGTCCAGGCGTACGCCGACGCGATGCCGCGGATCTTCCTCTACCTCGTGCCGGTGCTCGCGCTCGGCCTGTTCTTCGCCTTCTTCCTCAAGGAGAAACCTCTGGTGTCCCACCACAGCCCCGAAAACGCCGCCGAGCCCGTGACCGTTCCGGCCGCCCGCACCACCCTCACGAACACGACCACCGAGGCCCCCGCCGCGCCGCCGCCCGTCTATCTGTCGGGGGTGCCGGTCTGCGGCAGCGTCCAGCACCCCGACGGTACGAAGGTCCCGCGCGCCGCCCTCACCCTCATCGACGTCCAGGGTCAGCAGGTCGGACGGGGCGCCAGCGGCGACGACGGACGGTACGCGCTCAGCGTGCCGGGTGCCGGTTCGTACGTGCTCATCGCCGCGGCCGGCGGTCACCAGCCGCAGGCCGTCAGTGTCACCGTGGGCGAACGGCCCGTCGAGCTCGACGTGGTGCTCGGCGGGGCCGGGCGCCTCGCCGGGACCGTCGTCACCGCCGACGGCATCCCGGTCCGCGACGCCGCCGTCACCCTCACCGACGTCTGCGGCGAGGTCGTCGCGTCCACCCGCAGCGGTCGCGAAGGCGGCTATGTGATCTCGGAGCTGGTGGCCGGGGAGTACACCCTCGCCGCCAGCGCCCCCGCCTTCCGGCCCGCCGCGCTGCCGGTGAGCGTGCAGGCGGCCAGGGAGACCCGGCAGGACATCGAACTCGCCGGCGGCGCGGTGCTGCGCGGCGTCGTACGGGCGAGCGGCGGCCGGCCCGTCGAGGACGCCCGGGTCACGCTCCTGGACGCGGCGGGCAATGTGGTCGACACCCTCACCACGGGCCCCGACGGCGCGTTCCGGTTCGTGGACCTGTCCACCGGCGAGTACACGGTGATCGCGGCCGGGTATCCGCCGGTGGCCACCGTGCTCCAGGTGGCGGGCGGCGGACGCACCGAACGCGACCTCCAACTGGGGCACGAGGACTGAACGTCCCGAGGGACGACGGGCCGGCCGACGGCTTCCCGGGCCGGCCCCGCCCCGTGGCCGGGCCGCTCCGCGCGCCGCCCGGCGCGCCGGGCGCACCACCCCCGGGGGTGATTCCGTCGATGACCGGCGGGTGCCGGACACGGAGCCGTACCGTGGAGCCACGAACCGTGGAACGCAGCGGTGGGGAAGGAGTCTCCCAGCCATGGAACCCGGGGTGTCGCCACAGCGGACACCGTCGCCGAGCGGCGCCATGACGGGCCGTGTGCCACTGGCCGTCGCAGTGGTCGACGCGAACGGGCTCGTCTCCCACTGGTCGACCGGCGCCAGACGGCTCTTTGGCGTCACCAGGCACGAGGCGGTCGGCTGCCCGGCCGGTGAACTCCTGCCGATCTCCGGTGTGCTGGGGCGAGTGGAAGAAGAGAGCCGCTCCGGAGGCGGCCCCGGTCCGGACTGCGGACTCGGCTCCGAACTCGACGGACCGCCGGGCGGGAACCTCTCGTACCCGGCGGCGGGCAGGGCCCGGATCGACGAACCGGCGCGCGGCCGGATCGATGTCCTGTGGTGGGCCTACCCGCTGGTCGGCCCGGGGCCCGAGCGCCTCCTGGTGCTCGCCGCGGACGCCGGACGGCTCGGCGGGGACGGTGAGGAGGACGGCCGGGACACCGGGACCGTCGCCCCCGCGTTCGCACTCCACACCGACTTCCCCGGCTACCAGGAACTGGCGGGCCGGCTGCCCGAGATCCTGCCCAGCATGAGCGTCGGCGAGGCGACCAGAATCGTTGCCCAGATCCTCGAACTCGGATATCCCGTACTGGAGTTCAGCCACCGCAGCCAGGTCCCGGTCACCCCCGACTGGGGTGTGCCGCGACGCACCTCCAGGCTTCCCGCCCAGGGCCCGCCGGGCGAAACCGGCGGATCGCCCGTGCCCCGCACCGCGCCCCGCCCCGAGCTCGACCTCGAATACGCGGCGGTCCGCGAACGGCTGGAATTCCTCAACGAGATCAGCGGCCGTATCGGCACCTCCCTCGACCTGGAACGCACCATCCGCGAGGTCACCAGCGCCGCCGTACCCCGGTTCACCGACTTCGCGGGTACGCATCTGCGCGCCGCCGTCCTGGCCGGCGAGGGCTTCCCCGACGGGCCGCCCGACGTCACTACCGTCTGGCACCGGGTCTGGGTCGAGCACAACGACGAGCCCGGCCGCTGGGACGACACCGTCCCGGTCGGCGAGTCCATCGCCTTCCCCGAACACACCCCGTTCTTCCGGTGCATGGTCACCGGCGAACCCGTCCTCGTCCCGTACGTCAGCGAGGAGCTGAGCAACCGGATCTCCGGCGAGTTCGAGAAACGCGACCTGCGCCCGCTGATCACTCACCGCTCCCTGCTGATCGTGCCGCTGAAGGCCCGCGACGTGGTCCTCGGCTTCATGGTCCTGATGCGCCGTCCCGGCCGTGAGCCCTTCGACGACATGGACCGCACCACCGGCGCCGAACTCGCCACCCGCGCCGGGCTGGTACTCGACAACGCCCGGATGTACACGTACCAGGAGAACGTCGCGGAGACGCTCCAGGACAGCATGCTGCCCCAGGTCGCACCCCGGATGGCCGGCTGCGACATCGCCACCCGCTACCTGCCCGGCGCCCGGCTCGGACGCGTCGGCGGCGACTGGTTCGACTCGGTGAAACTGCCCGGTTCCCGGACCGCGTTCGTGGTCGGCGACGTCATGGGCCACGGCCTCAACTCGGCAGCGATGATGGGCCAGTTGCGTACTGCCGTACTGACCATGGCCACCATGGAGGTGCCGCCGGCCCGCCTGCTGCGCAACCTGGACGACCTGGCGCAGCGCCTGGGCGAGCAGTATCTGGCGACGTGCCTCTACGCCGTCTACGACCCGATCCGTTCCGAGGTCCAGATCGCCAACGCCGGGCACATCCCGCCCGTGCTGGTCCGGGCCGAGGACGGGCGGGCCGAACTCCTGACCCTGCCCACCGGCGCCCCCATCGGGGTGGGTGGCGTCGCCTTCGAGACCGCTGCCGTACGGGTGCGGCCCGGCGACCGTCTGATCCTGTGCACCGACGGCCTGGTCGAGGTGCGAGGCCAGGACATCGGGGCCGGGCTTGCCGCACTCTGCGCCTCGGCTGCCCATCCCGCCGCCTCCATGGACGACGCCTGCGACACGATCATCCGCGCCCTGAACCCGAGCGGGGGCCGCAAGGACGACGTGGCGCTGCTGATGGCCCGGCTGAACGGCATCGCGGACGTCGACGTCGCAGAGTGGCAACTAGCCCTGGATCCACGTGAAGTGGCGCGGTCGCGCCGCCTGGTGCGCGGGAAGCTGCTCGACTGGGAGCTGCCGGACGCGGTGGAGTCGGCCGAGCTGATGGTCAGCGAGCTCGTGACCAACGCGGTGAAGCACGGCCGGTCCCATCACATCGTGCTCCGCCTGGTCCGCACCGGCGCCCTGCTGTGCGAGGTCAGTGACGACGAACCCGCCCCGGCCACACTGCTCGCCGCCGCCACCCACGACGAGTCCGGGCGCGGCCTGCTCCTGGTGAGCAGCCTGGCCCGCGAATGGGGCACCAGCACCAGGGCCCATGGCAAGACCGTCTGGTTCGAACAGGCGCTGAACGGGATCCCGGGGCCCAGGTCGCACACCTGGTGAAGTCCTCGCCACGAGCGGGTGGATGCTGTGCGGGGTCTTGCCGCGGCCGTTCCGGGACGGTAGTCCGGTCCTGAACAGAACGCCGCACGACGAACGGACCGGGGAGCGCATGGACGTGTCACAGCACTACCGCGAGGCGTGGGAGGGGTTCTGGGCCGCCACCTCGGACCTGCCGGGCGAGGCGATCTGGGACTCCGACCCCTCCCTCACCTCCGTACCCGACACCGAACGTCTGCTGCCGCACGCCGACACCTCGCTGCCCGTCGTCGACCTCGGCTGCGGGAACGGTACGCAGACCCGCTATCTCGCGACCCGTTTCGCCCGCGCGATCGGTGTGGACCTCGCGCGCGCGGCCATCGCGCACGCCCGCCGCGCGGACACTACGGGCGTTGCCGAGTTCGCCCAGCTCGATCTCGTCGACGAGGCAGCCGTGGCGGACCTGCACAAGCGGATCGGCGACACCAATGTGTACATGCGAGCGGTGATCCACCAGAGCGAACCCGGGGCCAGGCCCGCCGTCGCCGCGGCGGTCGCGGCGCTGCTGGGGGAGCGCGGACGGGCCTTCGTCGTCGAGCCGACCCCGGCCTCCAAGGATGTGCTCCAGTTGGTGGCGCAGGCGCCGGACGGCCCGCCGGAGAAGCTGCGCCGGGTGCTCCGGCACGGGCTCAAGCCGGCGAGCGCCACGGAGGAGGAGGTACGGCGGCTGCTCCAGGAGGCCGGTCTCACCACACTGGCCGGCGGTGCGACCGCCCTGGCCCAGACCGAGTTCCTGCCCGACGGGACCCGCGTCGAGCTGCCGTCGCGCTGGTACGTGCTGGCGCCCGCGGGGCGTCGGGACGCAGACCGGCGGTAGGCCCAGTCGTCGAACTGCCTCTGCCGCCCGGCTCGGCGACAGGGCCTACCGCGGCGGGTCAGCCCGTGGGCCCGCGCCGTCGCGCCGCGGCGGCCAGGGCCGGGCTGCGGTAGTCGGTGTCCGAGGGGTTGAGCGTGACGCCGGGCGGGACGATCGCGTCGATGCGGTCCAGGATCCCGTCGTCGAGAAGGAGCTCCGAGGCGGCGAGCTGGTCGGTCAGCTGGTCGACGGTGCGGGGCCCGAGGATCACCGAGGTGACCGCCGGGTGGGTCGCCGCGAACGCCAGCGCCAGGTGCGTCAGCGAGACACCCGCCTCCCGTGCCACCGCCAGCAGTTCCTCGACGGCTTCGGCCTTGCGGCGGTTGCCGGGCAGTTCGAGGTCGAACTTGTGGGCCACCACGCGGCGGAAGGCGTCCAGTTCGACCGGCTCGCCGTGGCGGAACCGCCCCGTGAGCCAGCCGCTGTTGAGAGGGCTCCAGGTCAGCACGCCGAGTCCGTACTTCTGCGCGGTGGGCAGCACGTCGGCCTCGATGCCGCGTACGAACAGCGAGTAGGGCGGCTGCTCGGTGCGGAAGGGGATGTGGTTGCGCCGGTCGGCGGCCCACTGGGCCTCGACGAGCTGCTCGGCGGGGAAGTCCGATGTACCGATGGCCATGATCTTGCCCGCGCGTACCAGGTCGGACAGTACGGACAGCGTCTCGTCGATATCGGTGGCCGGGTCGGGGCGGTGCACCTGGTAGAGGTCGATCCGGTCGGTGCCCAGCCGGCGGAGGCTGTCCTCGACGGCCCGGGTGAGCCAACGCCGGGAGTTTCCGCGCCGGTTCGGATCGTCGTCCCCCATCCGGACCGGGAAGTGGCCCTTGGTCGCGAGCACGACCTCGTCGCGCCGGCCGTGCAGGGCCTTGCCGATGATCTCCTCGGCCTCGCCGCCGGAGTACTGGTCGGCGGTGTCGATGAAATTGATCCCGCCGTCCAGCGCCGTGCGGATCAGCCGGGTCGCTTCGTCGTGGTCGCTGTTCCCCCAGGCGCCCAGGTGCAGGGTGCCCAGGGCGAACCTGCTCACGGAAATTCCGGTACGGCCGAGAATCCGGTGCTGCATGACTGCCCCCTGATGTCGTATCCCCGTGGAGAGGCGCGGAGTTGCTACCTCTTCGACGCGGTGAAGGTAATACATGCAACATCAGTGTTGCAACTATAGGCTTTAGTGGAATGTTGATGTAGCGTTTCGCCATGACGGTGCAGAAGCAGCAGGCGAAACGGCCCCTCCGGGCGGACAGCGAGCGGACGGTGCGGACCATCCTGGAAGCGGCCGAGCGTGTCCTGGCCGACAACCCGGCGGCGACCATGGAGCAGCTCGCACGGGCCGCCGGGGTCGCCCGGACCACCGTCCACCGCCGCTTCGCCACCCGCGAGGCGCTGCTGGACGAACTCACCGGCTGGGCCGCCCGCCAGTTCGCCGAGGCCGTGGACGCCGCCCGCCCCGACGCCGCCCCTCCGCTCGTCGCCCTCTATCAGGTCACCGCCAACGTCCTGCGCGTGAAGACCGACTGGTCGTTCGCCATGAACCGCACGGCCGAGGACGGCCACCCCGAGGCGGCCCGTCTCCACGCCGAGGTCCGGGCCACCTGTGCCCGGCTCTTCCGTCGCGCCCAGGAGGCGGGTGCGCTCCGCCCCGACATCGACCTCGACTGGACGCGGCGCGTTTACTACGGCCTCATCCACGAGGCGGCCAAGGAGGGAGTGGAAGGCGGGGACGCCGACACGCTCGCCACGCGCGTCGTGGACACCCTGCTGCGTGGCGCCGGGGCTCCGGGCGGACCGGCGGGACCCTGATCGGCCCCGGCGGAATTCACGGGCGCACGGATGCGGCGCTCGGCATGATGACGTCATGATCGAAGACCTGAGAAACAGGCCCCCGCAGGTGGGCGACGAGCGTGCGTCGCTGAGCGGATTCCTCCAGTACCAGCGCGAGACCCTGGCCATGAAGTGCGCCGGGCTCACCGGAGCCCAGCTGCGGGAGGCGGCCGCGCCCCCGTCGGACCTGACTCTGCTCGGGCTCGTCCGGCATCTCGCCGAGGTCGAACGGTCGTGGTTCCGGCGGGTGTTGAAGGACGAGGTGGCACCGCCGCACTGGCCGGGGCCGAACCCCGGCGAGTTCGCCGAGTTCGAGGTGGCCGACGCCGATCCCGAGGAGGCGTTCCGGATCTGGCACGAGGAGTGCGCGCGCTCCCGGGCCACCGTCGAGTCCGCCGAGTCCCTTGACATCACCGGGAGTTACGGCGAGGAGGTGTTCTCGCTGCGCTACATCCTCACGCACCTGATCGAGGAGTACGCGCGCCACAACGGCCAGGCGGACCTGCTCCGGGAGCGGATCGACGGCGCCACCGGCGAGTAGCCGGACCGGGCCCGGCAGGGTGCGGCCGAGTACGGTCCGGCCGCTCGCCGGCAGCTGTCCGGTCAGGCCCGGCCCGCCGCCGGTGCCCCGGCCCGCTCGCCGTAGCGGTGGGCCCACGGCAGGGCCTCCTCCAGCCGGGCCGATACGCCGAGCAGCAGATCCTCGCGGCCCCATCCGGCCGTGAGCGAGACCCCCAGCGGCAGGCCCCGCGAACTCCAGCCCAGCGGAAGGCTGATGGCGGGGAACCCGGTGGCGTTGGCCAGGACGGTGTTGCCCGTGAACGCGGTCATCGCGGCCAGTTCCGCCGCCGGATCCGAATCGTCGCGGAGTTGGCCGACGAGGGTGGGCGGGGCCGTCACGGTCGGGGTGATCACCACGTCCGCGTCCGCGTGGGCGAGCGCCCAGGCGCGGGCGCGGGCCTGGACCGCGCCGATCGAGGCGGCCAGCTCGGCCGCGGTGAACTCCTGTGCGCGGGAACGGAGATGGCGGACGATCGGACGCAGCGCCGACTCGTCCAACGCCATGGTCCTGGACCCCACGAGCGCCGTGAACATCACCCGGAAGCCCTCGGTCAGCTCGGGGTCCGGTGCCTGGTCCCGGACGAACACCTCATGGCCGAGCCCGGCCAGCGTACGGGCGGTGAGCTCCGCGACGGCGGCGACCTCGGGGTCCACGGGCGCGCCCGAGACCGACCCCTGGGCGAGCGCGATCCGCAGCCGCGGCACGGATGCGTCGCAGGCGCGCTCGTAGCCGCCGACCCGGGGCGGATGCACGGTGCCGGCCCCGGTACGGGTGGTCAGCACGTCCAGGAACGCGGCGGTGTCGCGGACCGTGCGGGCCAGCGGGCCGCGCGCGGAGAGCCCCATCCCGTCATGGCCGGCCGGGCCCGCGGTGACGAGCCCCCGGCTGGGCTTGAGCCCGACCACCCCGCAGGCGCTCGCGGGGGAGCGCACCGAGCCGGCGGTGTCGCTGCCCTGCGCGATCGGCACCAGCAGCGCGCCGACCGCCGCGGCCGCGCCGCCACTGCTCCCGGCCGCGCTCCGGGAGAGGTCGAACGGGCTGCGTGCCGGGGCGGACACCTCGGGCTCGGTGTAGCAGGCGGCCCCGAACTCGGGAACGGTCGTCTTGCCGAGGCTGATCAGCCCGGCGTCGGCCATGACCTCGACGATCTCGTCGTCGTGCTCCGGAATCCAGTCGCGGAACAGCGCCGAGCCCAGCGTGGTGCGCACCCCCGCGGTGGCCTCCAGGTCCTTGATCGCGGTGGGTACGCCGAACAGGCGCGGCAGTCCGGTGCGGTCCGCCGAGCGCAGGACGCGATCGGCCCCGGCCGCCGCGGCGCGGGCCCGGTCGGCCGACACGGTGGTGAACGCCCCCACCCGGTCGCCGTCCCCGATCCGGGCCAGCAGGTGGTCCACCACCTCGGTCGGACACGTTTCGCCACGCTCGTAGGCGGCGGCCAGCTGTAGAGCCGTGAGGTCGTGCAACTCCGTCATGCGCGCTCCCCTTGAAGTTTCGTTACGCGTATCGATATGGTGCGGGCATGGTGGTCGAGAAGGCAAGCACTCACAGGAACGGCCGTCCCCGGGCGGTGACGCTCGACGCGATCCTGGACGCGGCGACCGAGCTGGCCGACGACCGGGGGCTCGATGCCGTGACCTTCCGCGCGCTGGCGGACCGGCTGGGGGTGTCACCGATGGCGATCCACCGCACGACGGGCGGCATCGACGCGCTCCAGCACGCGCTGGTGTCCCGGATCGTCGGAGAGGTGACCCGGTCGGTGGACTGGCCGCAGGACTGGCGCGGCATCGTCCGACTCTTTGCCGACACGCTCCACGACCTGCTCATGCGGCACCCCGTCATCCTTGAGGCGCACCGCCGCGCCTCGCTCGTCGGGCCCGGCGCCGACGACGTCGCGTACCGGGTGGTGGCGGCGCTGCGCGACGCGGGACTCGACGAGGAGGCCGCCGCGTACGCGTACGGCACCCTGCACGACTTCGTCACCGGCCATGTGGCGATCCGCCTCGGCCGGGGCGATCTGGAACTGCACCAGCTCCCGCCGGAACGACGGGCCGCGTCGGTGTTCGCGGACCACCACGACTACGACCGCCGGTTCTCCTTCGGCCTCGACTTCGTCATCGGCGGGATTGCCGCCGCTGCAGCCACCCCCGTATCCCACGAGGAGCAGAGATGACCCCCTCCCCGCAGGACCCGCCGAAGACCGCGCAGACGCCGAGGACGCAGGGGACGGAGCTTCCCGAGACGGACCCGCCGGCGACCGGCCTGCCCGAGACGCACCGGCTGACGGCCCCGGACGGGCGCCGCATCGCGTACTGCTCCTACGGCGACCCAGCAGCCCCGCCCGTGATCGTGCTCCACGGCACCCCCGGCAGCCGCTACGAGGGCCTCGCGCTGCGGCAGGCGGCGACGGACGCGGGCCTGCGTCTGGTCTTCCCGGACCGTCCGGGCTACGGCGGGACGGACCCCGTGCCCGGTCGTGGCTTCCACCGCTGGAACGACGACTTCGTGGCCCTGCTCGACCACCTCGGCCACGAACGGGCCACGCTCGTGGCGATCTCGGGCGGCGGCGGGTACGCGCTCTCGGCGGCCCAGCACCACCCCGGGCGGGTCACCCGGCTGATCCTTGCGTGCGCCGCCGTCCCCGGAGCGCCCCGCTCGGCGTACGCGCGCCGGATCCCGCTGGTCAAGTGGCTGAACCGGATCGTCGTCCGGGCCCCGTTGATCGCCCGGCCGATGCTCGCGGGAAAGGGGATCTTCAAGAAGACGAGGCGCGAGCCGAACCTCGACGCCTGGCCCCGCTCCGACCGGCTGATCATGAGCACCCCCGCCTTCCGGACCCTGTCCGAGCTGGACACCGCCGAGGGGCAGCGCCAGGGCGTGGACGCGGCCATCACCGACCTCGCCGGCTACTCCCGTCCGCTGCCGGAGCCGCTGGGCTCGGTCTCCGTACCGACCCTGTTCCTCCACGGCGACGCGGACGGCAACGTTCCCGTCGAGGTGGCGCGCTGGGCGCACGCACAGATCCCGGGCGCCGAGCTGCGCACCGTCCCCGACGGCGGTCATCTCTTCCTGCTCGCGGACCCGGAGCCGCTCCTGCGGGAACTGACCTGAGCCGGTGGGCCCGGTGGGCCCGGTGGTGTGAGGATGGCCGCCATGACATGGACGGCACCTCACATCGAACGTACGACGGCCGACGGCGACCAGCTGAACGTCCCGAGCGCGGCGGACGAGCGGGCCATGCTGGAGGGCTGGCTCCGGTGGCACCGCGAGACGCTGCTCACCAAGTGCGCCGGGCTGACTCCGGTCCAGCTCGCCCGCACCACCGCGGAGCCCTCCGGCCTCACCCTCCTCGGCCTGGTGCGGCACATGGCGGAGATCGAACGCTGGTGGTTCCGCCGGAGCTTCGCGGGCGAGCCGATCGGTGAGGTCTTCACCGGTCCGGGCGACGGCGACGAGGGGATCGAAGGCGTCGACGCCGCCCACGCCGAGCGCGACTTCGCCGCCTTCCGCGCCGAGACCGAGGCGTGCGAGGCCGCCGTGGCGGGGCGCGGCCTCGACGAGACCTTCGTGTACGCCACCCGCGGACGGACCGTCAGCCTGCGCTGGGTGTACGCGGTGATGATCCAGGAGTACGCCCGCCACAACGGCCACGCGGACCTGCTGCGCGAGCGGACCGACGGCGCCACGGGCGACTACCCGGCCTGACAGTGAGCGCGGTTCCGCGCTCCTCGGGGGAGGAACACGGAACCGCCCGTCAGCTGCCCGTGCCGGACGGACGCGCCGCCCCCCCCGGCTGTCGGTGTCCGACGGATGCACCGCCGCATGGCCGACCGGAGGAGTGCGCCCCTGGCGCAAGGGCGTGCCTTGTGCCAGGGGCGCGGTCAGGGAAGGACTGCCGTGCGGGTCAGCGAATGGCGTAGGCCTTGATCAGGGTCTGCTCGATCTTGCTGCCGTTGGTGTCCTGTGCCTTGACGCGCAAGGACACGTGTCCCTTTGCCGGGTTGTTCACGGACACCTTGTAGCCGCCGTTGCTCTTGCTCTCGACCTTCGCGGGCTGCCAGGTGGCACCGTCGTCGGTGGACGCCTCCACAGCGACCTCGTCGATGTCCGGGGTGGCGCCGTTCTGGAGGACGAAGGCCAGGTCGAAGTGGTAGGTCTTGCCACCCTTGGCGGTGTTCTCCGCATCCAGGTCCAGGCCGTACTCCGGCCAGAGCAGCGCCAGGTTCTCCTTGCCGCTCGCCGGCCGGGCGGACTTGAAGGTCCACGCGGTGCCGGCCTTGGTGGACAGCGGGAACCACGCCGGGTGCTCGGAGTCCATGGTGATCCGGTAGGTCGCCGGGTCGGGGCCGACCGGCAGCGTCGTGAGGTTGAACCAGCCCTGCTCCTTGAGGAGCTTGTCGTCCTGGTACACCCGCACCGTCGACGTGGTGCCGCCGTACTCCGTGAAGTAGGCGTAGTGTCCGGGCTGGCTGTCGCCCATATCCATCATGTTGAGGGTGACCTTGTCACCGTCGCGGAACGCGAGGGTGGTCTCCGGTCCGGCCGGGCCGTTCGCCGCACCCAGCCAGGTCTCCTCGCGCTGCTCGCCCGGGCTGTAGTTGCGGATGAGGTCGTTCAGGCTGATGGCGATGTCGTTGCGGTCCGGGTAGACCGTGTGCCACCACCGCATGTCCTTCATCGTCTGCCACTTGCTGCCGGTGGAGTACCACTCCTCCCGGTCCATCGGCGCGTCGAAGAAGTCCACGAGCTGGGTGATGAAGGCCTCTCCCGGGCGGATCGCCGAGGTGGTGTCGCCGATCAGCGTGCCCTTGGTGCCGCGGTAGTGGGACTTCGCCACGGCCGAGTTCTCCGTGGTGACCGCGTCGGTGGGGTCGGCCGGAATGCCTCCGGGAACCATCAGCGCGATGTTGTAGGCATAGGGGTCCTTCCTGATGCCCTGCAGGTTGATCCACGTGGGACCGTCTGCCATCCGGCCGAAGAGCTCCGCGCCCTCGTCCTGGGTGAGGCTCCAGGCCGGGATGGCGGTGCCGGTGCGGCGCGGCACGATGGTGGCGTAGACGCCGGGCCGGTCGTTGACGATGATCGCTGCCTTCGCGCCGGCACCGGCCACTGCGGCGATCTGGTCGACGACCTTCTGGGTGGCGTCGCGGGTGATGACCGCGAGCTTGCCGTCGAGGTCCTTGCCGGCCAGGTCCTGCGGCCGTCCCGTGCCGGCGTCGACTGCCTGGAGCTTGCTGGAGCCGTACAACCGGGCCGCATAGGTCACCGGCTTGAGCGGGAGCGCGCCTCCCTGACCGGCATAGGACGCCTTGATCACCGGCGAGTACCTGCGGTCCTGGAAGTTGAACTCGAAGGTGCCGTCCGTCACGGGCGCGGTGGGCACGACATAGGCGCGCGGCGAGAACAGGCTCGACGCGCCCTTCATGTAGTCGATCCCCCGCTTGCCGGGGAGGCTCTGGCGGTACCCGAGCTTGTGCTGGCTCGACTGCGACTCCTTGGGGGTCGTGACCTTGACCTCCTTGCCCAGCCGGGCGTCCATCGTGATCGTCCGGTCCGCCTTCAGATCCACGACGGGCTCACCGGCGAGCGTGTTGCTCACGGCCAGGCCCGTGGCCTTGTCCTTCGTGTACACCAAGCCCATGACGGAGTAGCGGCCTTGCGGCAGCGCGACGGTCTTGGTTCCGTCCTGGGGGAAGACCTGGCGGACGACGCCGTTGTCCAGGTCGAACACCGTGAGTTCGGCGCCTGCCGGGCCTCCGTTCCGGTCGATCGTGTTGAGAGTGAGGTCGACGGTGGGCACGTCCTTCGTGGCGCCGACGGTGGTGCGGATCGCGGTGCCGTCGGCCCCGGTGGCGGTGATGACACCGGTGTAGTCGCCCACGGCGCCGAGCTCGGGGTGGTAGGTCACCGTCACGCTCGCGGTGGAGTTGGCCGGGACCGTAACGCTGTTGGCGCTGAGCGTGAACATGCCGTTCGGCGGAGGCGCTGTCTCTCCGGCGCTGAACAGGCTGAGCGACAGCGTGGTGTCCGTCGCGGAGGTGTTGACGTAGTCGATCGTCCTGGTGACCGGCTCGCTCTCGGCCGACTTCTTGCCCATGCTGACGACAGCGGGGCTGGAGTACGTCGTGGCGTCGATCGCCTTGGGAACGTCGACGCGGCCGTTACCACCCTGGTAGGCGCCGTACGAGCCCTGCTTGGCGGTGCTGACCAGCACCTGCTTGAGCCGGTCGGCGGTCCAGTCGGGGTGGCGCTGGACGAGGATCGCGGCGGCGCCGGACACGTGCGGGGTGGCCATCGAGGTGCCGTTGGCCGCGGTGTAGTTGGCGTCGACGGGGGTGCCCATCGTGGTGCCGGCGGCGCGCGCGGCGACGATGCCCACGCCGGGTGCGGTGATCTCCGGCTTGACCGCGAAGGTTTCCTTGACCGGGCCGCGGCTGGAGAAGTTCGCGAGCTGGTCCTGCTTGGACACCGCGCCGACGGTCAGTGCGTCCTCGGCGGCACCCGGCGAACCCACGGTCCCCTTGCCCGGGCCGTCGTTGCCGGCCGCGATGACGAACAGGGACCCGGAGGACTCGGTGAGCTGGTTGACGGCCTGGCTGATCGGGTCGGTGCCGTCACTGGCCGCACCGCCCAGGCTCATGCTGATGACGTCCGCGTCCTGGGCCGCCGCCCACTCCATGCCGGCGATGACCCCCGACTCGGAGCCCGAACCGGCCGTGTTGAGGACCTTGCCGATGTACAGGTCGGCGCCCGGCGCCACACCCTTGAGCCTGCCGCCCGACGCGGCACCCGAGCCGGCGATGGTCGAGGCGACATGCGTGCCATGGCCGTGGTGATCGACCGCGTCGGGGTCGTCGGTGAAGTTCTGCGCCTTCTTCACCCGCCCCGCCACATCAGGGTGGTCGGGGTCGACACCGGTGTCGAGGATGGCCACCTTGGTGCCGGTGCCGTCGTAGCCGGCCGCCCACGCCTCCGGGGCACCGATCTGCGGCACACTCTGGTCCAGAGCGACGTGCACCGGCTTGTCGAGCCAGAGCTTCTTGATGATGCCACCGGCGAGCTTCGGTGCCTTCGTCCCGGCGGTGCTGTCGTCGTCGACCGCCTCCCAGAACGTCGCCGCCTTCTTCTTGCCGGCGTGCAGCGCCACCGCGTTGGCGCTGGGCAGCTCGTCCTTCTTCACCGAACCTGTCGGCGCGGCCTTCTCAAGTGCCTTGCCGGCCTTGCCCGGCACGCCCCCGTACGTCGCGATCAGAGGCACGGCGGAGCGGTGTGCGTCGTCATAGCCGTACTCGACCAGCTTGGTGACGTTGAACAGTTCGCGATCGAGCTCGTTCGCGGCAAGGTAGGGCTGCGCCTTGTCCGGGACGACGTAGACCTCGTCGCCCACCTTCATGGTGGTGAACGCCGCCGGGGTACCGTCGGCCGCGGGCTCCACCGTCGCCGCCTGCAAACCATTGGCATGACGCTCCAGCGTCACCACCTCACCCGTCACGAGGGTGAGCCTGTGCGTGGCGACGACGGGGCCGTTCTGCTGTGCCTGGCTCGCCCGAGTGGCCGGCGTCTCGGCGGCGGCGATGGCGGGGATGCCGAGTGTCCCGGCCACGCAGGCCGTGGCCAGCAGCGCCGTGAGCGCGCGATGCGGACGGTGTGGCAAGCGCCGGAGTATGGGGGTGGTCAGGTGGACCGGGAGCCCGGATGCCCCGGCCGGTGGTGACTGTCTCATGCGGCAATGACCTTTTCTGAGGGGGAGGATGCGCGCGGATACCGCGCGGTTGCGGGGATTGCGCATCGCGCCGAATGGCTGCGGATGCATGTGGTGAATGCCGGCCAGGGCTGCTTCGGGCGGATCGGTGGTACAGCGCCGGGCGGCGAACGACGCGTCCCGCTGTTGCGGCTATGGCACCGGTCGGCCGGCCCGCGGGGTTCGTTCCGGAACCTGGCCTCGTCGGGGAATCAGGGACGGTCGAGGCGATCCGTCAGATGTGACCGTGCGACAGAAGCTCTACGGACGCAGGGGACGAGTGGCGACAGGCGGAGGTAGTGATTCCATGACGCTGAGTGTTGTTCACGGACCGGCCACCCAACGACTGGGCAGATGACCCAATTTTGCTGCCGCGCCCGCCCAGGGCCTGTTCCGAGTTGGCCCGCGGCTTCGAGACGCCCGGCACGGAACAGCTCAGAACAGGCCCTGACGGTGCGCGTCGGCCGTGCTGTCGGCGACGACACCGGCTTCGACGACCTTCACGGCCAGCGCCGTCCGGGACGAGACCTCGAACTTGCGCATCGCTGTCTCCACGTGCCGCGCGACCGTCTTCGGCGACAGGATGAGGACACCGGCGATCTCCCGGTTGGTCCGGCCTCCGACGAGCAGCCGGACCACGTCGAGCTCACGGGGAGACAGTTGATCGCCGTAGCTTCGCCGTCCACCGTGCCACGACGGGCGCTTCACCCCGACACCGGACGCACGCAGTGTGCGCATGACGCGCTCGGCGTCGCCACGAGCGCCGAGGGTGGACAACCCCTGGAAAGTTTCCGTAAGGAGGGAGAGAGCCGCATCGGACTGGTCCGCACGAAGCAAACAACGGGCCTGTCGCTCACGGTTGAGCAGGGCGTCGTACGGCTGCGGAAGGCCCTGCCACGCGTCGGCCGCACGCGCGAACAGTTCGGCGGCGCTGAGGGGATCGTCCTGATGCTCGGCCAGAATCGCCCTGCAGGTCGACAAGGCGGCGTGCGGCCGAGGTGCGCGGCGATCACGCACTCCCGCTGCGAATGCGTCGACCAAGTCGCCGGCCTCGTCGATGCGGCCGGCCATAAGTAGTGCCTCGGCCCGGACCGGGGCGAGTTCGCTGGCCCAGATCCACGTGCCCTTGCGTTCCAGGAACCGGATCGGCCCGTCGGTCAACCGCAGCACGTCGTCGACCCGCCCGGCGCCGAGCCGGAGCCTGGCCAGGGCGCCGGCAGGTTCGACGGAATACTCCGCACCGCCATGTCGGTCCGCCTGTTCAAGGACGCGCCGCAGGCACTCGTCCGCTCTGCCCTGGTCGCCGCGGGCCGCATACAGCAAGCCGGTGACTACGGCCGGCGCCAGGCGGCTCACCGGCTGCAGGAGTTCCTCGTCACCGGCCAGCGACAGGGCCCGGTCGGCCAGCCCGTCCCAGGCTCCGGTAAGCCAGTCGAGCTGAGCCAGCGTCACCTGCCCCTTCCTGTGGAGCTTCTGGTACTGATACGTGTCGGTCAGTCCTGCGGCCAGCGTGAGCGACCGCCTCGCCTCCGGGTACCTCCCCCAGATCAGCGCCATGTGCCCGACGTTGTGACGGCCGACCGTGATCTGCTGCCTTTCCGCGGAGGTGGACGCGTCATCGGCGATCAATGCCGCCTCGGCCCAACCCTCCTCCTCACCGAGCAGCAAAAGCCCACTCGCCCGTCCGACCCGGATGGGCAGCCGGTCCATCGGCGCGATCGAGGCCGGCACCTGCGCCACGCGCCGCAGCCACCTGAGGTGTTCGGCTGCCGGTGTCGTCGTCCCGTACGGCAGGCCGAGAAACATCATTGCGCGAACTGACTTCGCCGGGTCGTGCCCGAGGTCGGGCAGCGCGCGTTCCATCTCGATCCGGGACTGCTCGAACCCCTCCGTCTGCTGCAGCAGACGGGCGACGTGGAAGCGGATCTCCGCAGCCTCGCTCGGCGTCGGCCCGCCGGTGTCCAGTACGAGGTGGAGGGCGTCCATCAGTGCGCGGTAGCGTTCGTGCCCGCTGAGCAGATGGAACGGAACCTTGCCGGTCAGCCGGACCACGTCGGCGGGCGGCAGTACGGCGTTGGTGAGCAGATCGTGCAGCAGAGCGACCGCCGTCGCATCGTCACCCGAGGCGAGGGCGAGGTCGGCGGACTGTTCCGTGTACCGGCACCACGCCGCCGTGTCGCCGGCCTCCCTGAAGTGGCGTGCGAGCTGGGCGACCGGGGACGGGGAGGTGTCTTCGAGAACGTGTGCGGCACGCAGGTGTATCGCCCGCCGCTGCGGCACAGGAATCGCCTCGTACAGCGCGCGGCACGCCAGCTTGTGCCGGTACGAGACCAGCCCGCGCTGGTCCTCCCTCAGCAGCCCCGAACCCACTGCCTCCGCCAGGCCCGCCAGCCTGCTCGCCGGATCGCCTTCCGGAGCCATCACCTCGACGACGGCGTCCTCGGAGGCGGGGTCGCCGAGTACGGCGGCCGCGCGCAACGCGGCCTGCGCCGCCGGGCCGAGACGTGCGCTGCGTTCCAGCACGACGTCCCGGACCGTCGGCGGTACGTCGATCTCACTCAGCCGCCGCCGCACCCAGGAATCACCCTGTCGCGGCATGTCTGCGCGGTTCCACATCAGCCGGACGGACTCCTCGACCGCGAGCGGAAGCCCGTCGGTCCGGTCGTGCAGGATGGTCGCGAACTCGTCGGCAACCCGTTCCCCACCCAGCATCGAGGACACCATCGCGGCAGTCCCGGGGACATCCAACGGCTCCAACGACAGTCGCAGCCGCGCCGCCCCCGCCGGTTGCCGCGACGACAACCGCAGCAGCAGAGAGTCCGGCGCGATTTCCTCCGGGCGGTAGCTCACCAGCAGGCTGACCTGTTGTCGCGGACGTGATGCCAGGAACAGCAGAAACTCCAGGGTGGCCTCATCCGCCCAATGCACGTCCTCGACCGCGAGCAAGCCGATGTCGAGCCGTTCGAGGATCTCCTCGATGGCCCGGAACAGCCGATGCCGTGCCGCTGCCGCGTCTTCGGCCGGGTCGGGTGTGGGCGGCAACGCCGATGCCCACTCGGGGAACAACGGCCGGAGCGCCCCCGCCAGCCCGCTCAGACCGAGCCGGGCGACGTCCTCGGTCGCCGATCGGATCGCGTCCACCACCGGCCCGAGCGTAAAAGGCCGTCGAACAGCCGGGCAGGCTGCCAGCAGCACCAGCTGCCGGGCCGGGGCATGCGCCGCGAGTAGCTCCTGAACCAGCAGGCTCTTACCGATCCCGGCCTCGCCCTCGATCAGCACGACCACCGGCGGGTCGGACAACGCGGCTTTCAAGGCGGCGAGTTCGCGCTCGCGCCCGACCAAACCGGGTGATGCGATCGCCGGCAGGTTGCGTGTGTCGGAATCGCTGGCAGACATTCGCCCCACCGTCGGAGACAGGCGACGGTGAGCCCGAACCGTCGTCTTCCGTGAACAATATGACCAGAGGTTACAAGGCGGGGCGGCAGGGGGACAGGCCACGCTCAAAGGCGTGGTGCGGAAGGCGATCACTCCGGAGTTCCGGGGCTGAGGTTCCGCTGCCTTCGCGCCCGCCCCGGGGGGTAGAGATCTCCGTGTCGCTTGCCCCGGCCCCACGACGGTCCGCACCGCCGGCGTGACGGGGCGCGGCCTCGACGAGACCTTCGTGTACGCCATCCCCGGCCGGACCGTCGGCCTGCGCCGGGTGTATCCGGTGATGATCCAGGATTACGCCCGCCACAACGGCCACGCGGACCTGCTGCGCGAGCGGACCGACGGCGCCACGGGCGACTACCCCGCGCGGTGATGACGGTGGCCGGCCCCCCCCACCGGGGGACCGGCCACCACTCGTCCACGAGGCGCACGGCGCCGCGCCTCAGCCGGCGTCCGCCCCGGCCGGATACACGGCCGCGAAGGCCGACCGGAAGAGGGCGTCGACCTCCGGGCCGCTGAGGCCCTGCGCCCGTGCCTGGTCCAGCCACTCGGTGAGTGACGTGCGCAAGGGGGAGTCGGCGCCCGCCTGGGGCGGGACGAGGGAGCGGGTGATGAAGGTGCCCGCCCCCTGCCGGACCTCGGCGAGCCCCGCGCGCTCCAGCTCGCGGTACGCCTTGAGAGTGGTGTTCGGGTTGACCTTGGTCTCGGCCGCCACCTGAGCGGCCGTGGGCAGCCGGTCCCCCTCCTCCAGGGCGCCCATGCGCAGCGCCTGTTCGACCTGCCGCACGATCTGGAGGTACGTCGCCACTCCGCTGCGCCGGTCGATACGGAACACGACCACTGCCTTCACCTCCTCTTCAACTGCCGAATCCCCGCGCACCTGCGTCGGCAGGTCCTAGAGGGGCCGACGGGACACCCGCCACAGGACGAACGCGGTGAGCACGACGGTACCCGCGAGCAGGATGCCCGCCCCGGTCCACTGCATGGCCGGCATCTGGTCGAAGCCGAGGTACTCGTACACATTGTTGACGATTCCGTGCTCCTTGACGCACGCGTCGGAGGCCGCCTCGGTCGTCTTGGCGCACATGCCCCAGCCGTAGAGATGGCCGTCGGCGGAACCGATCCAGCGGTCCACCTCCAGCGATTCGTCGAGCAGCGAGGGCATGTCCGCGTCGAGCGGGTAGGTGATCGTCCGGGTCGGGGCGAGGTTGACGATCATCCGGTCCCAGAAGATCCCGACGGCCCCGGCGAGGACGAAGGTGATCGCCATGGACATCAGGACGCGGCGGACCAGCACACCGACGGTGATGCCGAGGGCCGTCATGAAGAGACAGAGCGCGGGGAGCACCGGACCGGTGGCATCGAAGATCGACCCCTCCGACCACTGGCTGGGAAACACCGAACGGTAGGGCTTCCACCACCAGGTGAACAGCGCCGAGAGCGCCACGGTGGTCACGAGCACCGCCGCGTAGACCCAGGTGAACTTCGTCGCCACCCAGCGCAGGCGGGACACCGACTGGGTGGTCACCAGCTGCGCGGTGCCCTGTTCCTGATCGCCCGCGATGAGCGGGGCGCCGACGAAGACGGCGAGGATCAGCGGCAGCCCGCCCAGCGCGGTGACGACGAGACCCACCCCGTCCGAGTCGAACACCGGCTGCGCCAGTTCCTTCCCCGGCCAGCCCGCGGCGTCCAGGACGTCCTTCATGTGGCCGCGCTCGTAGACGAGCCAGACCGAGCCGAGGACCGTCACGGCGAGCAGGCTGAGCAGTGCGGCCCGGTGCTGGCGTGCGACGAGCCAGCTCAGCCCGCGCAGCAGGCGGGGCCGGGGGGTGCGCCCGGTCCGGGGCGCGTCGGTCAGGGTGGTGCTCATGAGGTGTGGCTCCCTTCGGCCTCGATACGGGCACCGGGCGTGAACAGCGGGGGCGCGTCCGGCGCGCGCAGATGCGCCAGCAGCACCTCCTCCAGGCTCGGTTCGGCGACCACCCAGTCACCCGACAGCGGGCCGTTCGGGCGGACCAGCGCGTGGAACTGCCGGCCCTGGACGCGGTACTGGATCACGGTGTGCGGCGCCAGCGCGGCGGCCGGATCCCCGTCCGTGGCGAGTCCGGTCACCAGTGCGTGGGCCGGGACGAGCGCGTCCGCGTCGCCCGCCATCCGGATCCTGCCGTCGGCCAGGACGAGCAGGTAGTCGCACATGTCCTCCAGCTCGGAGAGCATGTGGGAGGACATCACGACCGTGGTCCCGCGCTCGACGGCCTCCGACATCAGCAGGGTGCTCATGTCGTGGCGGGCCAGCGGGTCGAGGTCGGACATCGGCTCGTCGAGCAGCAGCAGATCGGGCCGCTTGCCGAAGGCCAGGGCGAACGCGACCCGGGTGCGCTGGCCGCCGGAGAGCGTGCCGACCCGGGCGTCCATCGGCACCTGTCCGGACCGCACGATCCGCTCCGCCGCGGCCATGTCCCAGCCGGGGTTGAGCTCGGCGCCCATGCGCAGCGTCTCGGCCACGGTGAACCGCTTGAACAGCGGCTTGTCCTGGCCGAGGAACGCGAACTTCGGCATGACCTCGGGGTCGTCCACCGGCACGCCGAAGATCCGCAAGTCACCTCCAGTGGGCTGCACCTGACGGGTCGTGATCCCCAACAGGGTGCTCTTTCCCGCCCCGTTGGGGCCGACGAGACCACAGATCCGGCCGGCCGGGAGCCGGAACGAGATGTCCTGCAGCGCCCAGCCGCGACGGTAGCGCTTACCCAGGCCGCGGGCCTCCAGGGCCCAGGCGCCCGATGCGCCGTCCGGAGTGAATGCGTCTGCCATGCACTTCGCCTCAATTCCATTAGTCAATTAATGGAATCATGGTCTGGGGTAGTGGAAAGTGTCAAGGCGCGCCGGGCGGCCTCGCCGGCGGGATGTCCGTGATGCGGCTGTTCGGGGTGTGCGCCGCACTCTCTTCGGAGGACTGGACCATTGAACGTCCCGGTGGCTCTGGCCTGGCGGTTCCCGGGCGCGTAGCGTGACCCGGCATGAAGATCCTGATCAGCGCCGACATGGAGGGCGCCACCGGTGTGACCTGGCCGGGCGATGTGCTGCCGGGCACTCCGCAATGGGAGCGGTGCCGTCCCCTGTTCACCTCCGACGTGAACGCGGCGGCGCTGGGCTTCTACGACGGTGGCGCGGACGAGGTCCTCGTCAACGAGGCCCACTGGTCCATGCGCAACCTCCTGCTGGAGCGGCTCGACGACCGGGTCCAGATGCTCACCGGCAGGCACAAGCCCCTCTCCATGGTCGAGGGAATCCAGCACGGTGACGTCGACGCCATCGCCTTCATCGGCTACCACACGGGCGCCGGCGCGGAGGGCGTCCTCGCCCACACCTACCTGGCCAACTCCATCACCGGGGTCTGGCTCAACGGCAACCGCGCGAGCGAGGGACTGCTGAACGCGCATGTGGCGGCCGAGTACGGGGTGCCCGTCGTCCTCGTCACCGGCGACGACCTGACCTGCGTGGACGCCGAGGGCTACGCCCCCCGGGCCCGCAAGGTCGCCGTCAAGGACCACGTGTCGCGGTACGCGGCGGTCTGCCGCACCCCGGCCCGTACCGCCGCCGACATCCGCGCCGCCGCGAAGGAAGCCGCCGCGCTCGCCGTGCGGCACACACCGGTGGAGGGCGGACCCTTCACCGTGGAGCTGGAGTTCGACGCCGAGCACCTGGCCCAGGCGGCCACCGTGGTCCCCGGTGCGGCGCCGAGCGGCGAACGGCGCGTCGCCTACACCAGCGCGACGATGTACGAAGCAATCCGCACGTTCAAGGCGGTGACGACGATCGTGTCGTCCGCCGTGGAGGAGCAGTATGGCTGAGCCGAACGGTCCCCGGGAGAACGTCGACCAGCAGGCGCTGGACGAATCGGTGACGTTCACCTCCGAACTGATCCGGATCGACACCACCAACCGGGGCGGCGGCGACTGCCGCGAGCGCCCGGCCGCCGAGTACGTCGCCGAACGGCTGGCCGCCGCCGGTCTTGAGCCGACCCTGCTGGAGCGCACCCCCGGGCGTACCAATGTGGTCGCCCGGATCCCCGGCACCGACCCGTCCGCCGACGCCCTGCTCGTCCACGGCCACCTCGACGTGGTCCCGGCCGAGGCGGCCGACTGGACCGTGCACCCCTTCTCCGGGGAGGTCCGCGACGGAGTCGTCTGGGGACGTGGCGCCATCGACATGAAGAACATGGACGCGATGGTCCTGGCCGTCGTCCGCGCCTGGGCGCGGGCCGGCATCCGGCCCCGCCGCGACATCGTGATCGCGTACACCGCCGACGAGGAGGCCAGCGCCGAGGACGGCTCCGGCTTCCTCGCCGACCAGCACGCCGGGCTCTTCGAGGGCTGTACGGAGGGCATCAGCGAATCCGGCGCCTTCACCTTCCACGCCGGACCCGGCCTGCCGCTCTACCCGATCGCCGCCGGTGAACGCGGCACCGCCTGGCTGAAGCTCACCGCACACGGCAAGGCCGGGCACGGCTCCAAGGTCAACAGGAACAACGCGGTCAGCTCGCTCGCCGCCGCCGTCGCCCGGATCGGCCAGCACGAATGGCCCGTCCGGCTCACCCCGACGGTCCGCGCCGCACTCACCGAGATCGCCGCGCTGCACGGCATCCACCCCGACCTCGATGCCCCCGGCTTCGACGTCGACGAACTGCTCGGCAAGCTCGGCCCCGCCGCCGACCTGGTCGCGCCGACCGTCCGCAACAGCTCCAACCCGACCATGCTGGAGGCCGGGTACAAGGTCAACGTGATCCCGGGCCACGCCACCGCCTTCATCGACGGCCGGATGGTGCCCGGCGGCGAGGACGAGTTCCACGCCACCCTGGACCGGCTGACCGGACCCGACGTCGACTGGGAGTTCCACCACCGCGAGGTCCCGCTCCAGGCCCCGGTCGACTCGCCGACCTTCGCGAAGCTGCGCGCCGCGATCGAACGCTTCGACCCGGCCGGCCACACCGTCCCGTACTGCATGTCGGGCGGCACGGACGCCAAGCAGTTCTCCCGGCTGGGCATCACCGGCTACGGCTTCTCACCGCTGAAGCTGCCCGTCGGCTTCGACTACCAGGCGCTGTTCCACGGCGTCGACGAACGTGTCCCCGTCGACGCCCTGCACTTCGGTGTCCGGGTCCTCGACCACTACCTGCGTACTGCCTGACCGCTACAGGGGGAATCGATCATGCTGCCCATTGGGGCTCACGGAACCTGGCCGTCGCCGATCGACGCCGCGCTCGCCGCCTCCCACGACGGACGCCCGGAGTACGTCGGCACCGTCGGGGACGAGGTGTGGTGGACGGAGCCGCGCCCGGCCGAGGCGGGCCGCCGCGCCCTGGTCCGCCGACGGGCGGACGGGAGCACCGAGAGCGTGCTGCCCGCGCCGTGGAACGTACGGAGCCGGGTCATCGAGTACGGCGGAGTGCCCTGGGCGGGGACCGCGCGGACCGAGGGCGGCCCGCTCGTCGTCTTCGTCCACTTCGCCGACCAGCGGCTCTACGCCTACGCCCCCGACGGGCCCGGCGACCCCGTGCCGCTCACCCCGGCCACGGCCACCGGCGGCGGGCTGCGCTGGGCCGACCCGCAGCTCCACCCCGACCGGGGCGAGGTGTGGTGCGTCCTGGAGGAGTTCACCGGCGAGGGCCCCACCGAGCTGCGCCGGGTGATCGCCGCCGTCCCGCTGGACGGCTCGGCCGCCGACGACCGCGCCGCGGTGCGTGAACTCACCGACGACAGCAGCCGGTTCGTCACCGGCCCGAAGCTCTCGCCCGACGGGCGGCAGGCGGCCTGGATCGCCTGGGACCATCCCCGGATGCCGTGGGACGGCACCGAGGTGATGCTCGCGGACGTCGCCGACGACGGCACCTTCCACCACCCCCGCTCCTTCGCCGGCGGCCCCGAGGAATCGGTGCCGCAGATCGAGTGGGCCGCCGACGGGCAACTGCTCCTCGCCAGCGACCACAGCGGCTGGTGGAACCTCTACCGGGCCGATCCGGACCGGGGCATGGTCGCGCTCTGCCCCCGCGAGCAGGAGTTCGCCGGACCGCTCTGGAAGATCGGGCTCAGCTGGTTCCGGCCGCTGGACAACGGGCTGATCGCCACCATCCACGGCAAGGGCACCACCACGCTGGGCATCCTCGACCCGCAGACCGGCGAACTCGTCGACGTCGCCGGACCCTGGACCGCCTGGGCCGAGACGCTCGCCGTGCACGGCAGCCGGGTCGTCGGCGTCGCGGCGAGCCCGTACAGCGGGTTCGAGGTGGTGGAGCTGGACACCGCGACCGGCCGCACCCGGGTCATCGGGGCACCGCACCAGGACGCCGTCGACCCCGCGTACTACCCCCGCCCCGAGGACCGCACCTTCACCGGGCCCGACGGACGCGAGATCCACGCCCACATCTACCCGCCGCGCAACCCCGCCCGGACCGGGCCCGAGGACGAGCGGCCGCCCTACGTGGTCTGGGCGCACGGCGGCCCCACCGGCCACGCCGCGCTCGTGCTCGACCTGGAGATCGCCTACTTCACCTCGCGCGGCATCGGCGTCGCCGAGGTCAACTACGGCGGCTCCACCGGCTACGGCAGGGCCTACCGCAACCGGCTGCGCGAACAGTGGGGCGTCGTCGACGTCGAGGACTGCGCGGCCGTCGCCGCGGCGCTGGCCGACGAGGGCACGGTCGACCGGCGGCGGCTCGCCATCCGGGGCGGCAGCGCCGGCGGCTGGACCACCGCGGCCTCACTGACCGGCACCGATGTCTACGCCTGCGGGACGATCATCTACCCCATCCTCGACCTGACCGGCTGGGGGACGGACGAGACCCACGACTTCGAGTCGCGGTACCTGGAGTCCCTGGTGGGCCCGCTCGCCGAAGTCCCCGAACGCTACCGCGAACGCTCGCCCGTCGGCCGCGTCGACCGGCTGGCCACCCCCTTCCTGCTGCTCCAGGGGCTGGACGACCCGATCTGCCCGCCCGTCCAGTGCGAGCGGTTCCTGGCCGCGCTCGACGGACGCGGCATCCCGCACGCCTACCTCGCCTTCGAGGGCGAGGGACACGGCTTCCGGCGCGCCGACACCATGGTCCGCGCCCTGGAGGCCGAACTCTCCCTGTACGCACAGACCTTCGGGATCGACCGCACCGACGTGCCGCGGCTGGAGCTGAAGAAGTGACGACCCTCGCACCGCTGACCCGCCCGGCCCGGCTGCGCCCGGGGGCCAGGATCGCCGTCGTGTCACCGAGCGGTCCGGTGCCCGCCGACCGCCTCGAAGCGGGCCTGGACATCCTGCGCGGCTGGGGCCTGGAGCCCGTCGAGGCACCGCATGCCCGCGACGTCCACCCGGAGCTGGACTACCTCGGCGGCACGGACGGGGCGAGGGCCAGGGATCTCCAGGACGCCTGGTGCGACCCGTCCGTGGACGCGGTGATCTGCGCCCGGGGCGGGTACGGCGTGCACCGGATGGTCGACCTGGTCGACTGGGCGGCGATGCGCGCTGCCGGGCCCAAGGTGTTCGTCGGCTACAGCGACATCACCGTGCTCCACGAGGCGTTCGCGCAGCGCATGGGGCTCGCCACCCTGCACGGCCCGATGGCCGGCACCGAGACCTTCCTCAAGGACCCGGACACCCAGGAGTCCCTGCGGGCCACCCTGTTCGAGCCCGAATCGGTGCGGACCCTCGGCCTGCCGGGGGCACGGGCGCTGGTCCCCGGCCGGGCCCGCGGGATCACCTACGGCGGCTGTGTCAGCCTGCTCGCCGCCGACCTCGGCACCCCGCACGCCCGGACCTCGGCCCGGGGCGGGCTGCTGGTGATCGAGGACACCACCGAGGACCCGTACAGCATCGACCGCATCCTCACCCAACTGCTGCGGGCCGGGGCGCTCGACGGGGTGGCGGGGGTGGCCTGCGGCTCCTGGGCGGGCTGCGGCCCGTACGAGGAGGTGCGGGCCGTGCTGGCCGACCGGCTCGGCCCGCTGGGCGTACCCGTCGTCGAGGAGCTGGGCTTCGGGCACGGCCCGACGACGCTCACGGTCCCGCTCGGGGTGCCCGCCGTGCTGGACGCCCCGGCCGGCGGCGGCCCCGCCACCCTGACCGTCGAGGTGCCCGCCCTGTGCTGAACGGCGGCGAATCGTAAAGAAGTTGAGCGACATTCAGGAAACGCCGCCCCGATCGTTGACAGCACTATGACACGTGTCACAGCATGAGCGCGGCTCATTACTTACTGGTTGGTAAGTCGCCCTCGGTGTGGAGGTCTTCGTGTCGCGTGCTGTTCCCCGCCCCCGGTCCGCCTATCGGACGTTCTCCCGGAAGTCGGCCGCGTACGTGGCCGGGGCCGCGCTTGCCGCACCGCTGGTCCTCACCGGCGCGGCGCGCGCGACCGCGGCCGAACCGTCCCCCTACACCGTCACCCCGCTGAAGTTCACCATCGAGGCGGGCGGCCGTTCCTGCATCGTCGACGCCGATCTGTACCGCCCCGCCGGGGCCGACGCACAGCATCCGGCCCCCGCCGTGCTCGCCACCAACGGCTTCGGCGGCAGCAAGTCGGACGGTTCGACCGACGCCATCGGCAAGGCCTTCGCCTCCCGCGGCTATGTCGGCCTCGTCTACTCCGGCCTCGGCTTCGGCAAGTCGGGCTGTCTCATCACCCTCGACGACCCGGCCATCGACGGCAGGGCGGCCGCCGGGCTCATCGACTTCCTCGCCGGGACGCGGGCCGCCGACGACGGCACGAAGGCCGACTACGTCACCCGGGACGGCGAGGGCGACCCCAGGGTCGGCATGATCGGCGGCTCGTACGGCGGCGCCATCCAGCTGGCCACCGCGGCCGTCGACCGGCGCGTGGACGCCCTCGTACCGCTGATCACCTGGAACGACCTCGCGTACGCGCTCGCCCCGAACAACGCCGGAACCCGTCAGGGCGTCTCCTCCGACACCGCCGGGGTCTTCAAGTGGCAGTGGACCAACGGCTTCTACCTCATGGGGGAGGGGCAGACGATCCTCAACGTGAGCCTGGACCCGTCCCGGTTCAACAACCTCACCTGCCTGCACTTCGCGTCCAAGGCGTGCGACACCATCCGGCTGCTCAACTCCGGCCGCTACCCGGCCGACCGGACCACCGAGATGCTCGACTACGCGCGCAGCGTCTCGCCCGTCGATCACCTCGGCAAGGTCAAGGCGCCCACCCTGCTCGTCCAGGGCCAGGCCGACAGCCTGTTCAACCTGAACGAGGCGACCGCCACGTACGAGGCCCTCAAGGCGCAGGGCACCACGGCCAAGATGATCTGGCAGGCCTGGGGCCACAGCGGCGGGCAGGTGCCCGGCGAACTCGACCTGGGCAAGGGCAACCTGGAAACCAGCTACGTGGGGCAGCGCGTCCTCGCCTGGTTCGACCGCTACCTCCAGCACCGGACGAACACCGACACCGGGCCCGACTTCGCCTACTACCGCGACTGGCGCAGCGGATACGGCACCGCGGACTCCGTACCCGCGCTCTCGCAGAAGCTGTACCTGTCCGGCGACGGGAAACTCGTCGACAACCGGTCCAAGGTCACCCGGGGCAGCCGCCAGTACGCCAACTGGCTCGTGCCCACCAGCCATTCGGAGAGCTCGCTCGCCGGAATCATCGGGCTGCCCGACCCCAAGCCCTATGACACCAAGGGCACCTACCTCGGCTGGACCAGCGCCCCGCTGAGTTCGCCCCTCGATGTCGTCGGCGCCCCGAAGGCCACCCTGAAGGTCGTCTCGCCGAAGACGGAGCGGGTCCAGAACAGCGGCGACGCCGCCGACAAGCTCGTCCTGTTCGCCAAGGTCTACGACGTCGCCCCGGACGGCGGCAGGACGCTCGTGAACCGGCTGGTCTCCCCGGTGCGGGTGCCGGACGTCACCCGCTCGTTCACCGTGCAGCTGCCGGGCATCGTCCACCGGTACGAAGCGGGTCACCGGCTCGAATTCGTGATCGCGGCGAGCGACAGCGCGTACTCGGGCAACCGGGGGATCAAGCCGGTCACGGTGGTCAGCGCCCCGGAGGACACCGGTGTGCTGGAGCTTCCGGCGGTCGGCGGCCGGCTGAAGTGACACGGACGGCCGGATGACCGGTCCGCCCCCGATCGCCGACCGGTCTAAGCTGCCGGAATGCCTGAAAGCGACTACCTGGCCGTGGGGCGGCGCACGGCGATCCGCCCCATCACGCAGGCCGATGCCGAGGAGTTCACCACCCGGGCGCGGGAGAGCCGGGACGTGCACCGTCCCTGGCTCTTCCCGCCCGACGACGCCCGCGCGTACGCCGCCTACGCGGGCCGGCTGATCGACGATCCCACGAAGGCCGGTTTCCTCGTCTGCGAACGCGGCGGCGGCACTCCCGCCGACCCGATCGCGGGTTTCATCAACATCAACAACATCGTCGCCGGCGGGTTTTGCTGCGGCGCGCTCGGCTAGGGGGCCTTCGCCCACGCGCTGGGACGCGGTCTGATGAGCGAAGGGCTGGAACTGGTCCTGCGCCACGCCTTCGGGCCGCTCGCGCTGCACCGCCTCGAAGCCAACATCCAGCCCGGCAACGAGGGCTCGCTCGCCCTGGTGCGACGGGCCGGATTCCGCCTCGAAGGCTTCTCGCCCGACTTCCTCCTCATCGACGGAGCCTGGCGCGACCACGAGCGGTGGGCGATCACGGCCGAGATGGCCGGCGACAAGTCCTGAGCGCGGTGGGGTGCGCCGGCCGACCGGTGCACCCCACTGGCCCACTCCGGGTTGGGCAAGTCTTTGCCGATGGCCGATTCGGCATCCCCACCGGGCCCACGAGCCCTTCCCGCACGGGTTCCGGTGCACGGCACTCCGTACAGGAAGCGGCAAATCGCGGCCGAAAGCATGGGGGACGCGCCGCCGTCCGGGTAACGACCGTGTTGACCGTACGCAATCCCAGGAAGAGGCTCGTCATATAGCTGCTAGATACAAGTGGTTCTGCCGGGCGGGACCGGATCGGGAGGACGCGTATGTGTGGCATCACGGGCTGGGTCTCCTTCGACCACGATCTACGGGCGGCGGAGGCCACCGCGACCCTGGACGCGATGACGCGGACCATGTCGTGCCGGGGCCCCGACGACCGGGGGACCTGGACCGACGGGCACGCCGCGCTCGGACACCGGCGGCTCGCGATCATCGACCTCCCCGGCGGGCGCCAGCCCATGGCCGTCGACACCCCCGAGGGGCCGGTCGCCCTCGTCTACTCCGGTGAGGCGTACAACTTCACCGAGCTGCGCGGCGAACTGATGGCCCGCGGACACCGGTTCACCACCGACTCGGACACCGAGGTCGTGCTGCGCGGCTACCTGGAGTGGGGCGAGGCCCTCGCCGAGCGGCTCAACGGCATGTACGCCTTCGCGCTCTGGGACGGCCGCCACGACCGGCTCGTCATGATCCGCGACCGGATGGGAGTCAAGCCCTTCTACTACTGGCCGACCCCCGACGGTGTGCTCTTCGGCTCCGAGCCCAAGGCCGTCCTCGCCAACCCGCTGGCCCGGCCCCGGGTGACCCTCGACGGGCTGCGGGAGCTCTTCACCGTCGTCAAGACCCCGGGCCACGCCGTCTGGGACGGCATGTACGAGGTGGAGCCCGGCACGGTCGTCACCGTGGACCGCCGCGGTCTGCACCGGCACGTCTACTGGCGGCTGGAGACCCGCCCGCACACCGACGACCGGGACACCACGATCGCCACCGTACGGTCACTGCTCGACGACATCGTCCGCCGCCAGCTGGTCTCCGACGTACCCCGCTGCGTCCTGCTCTCCGGCGGACTCGACTCCTCGGCGGTCACCGCGCTCGCCGCCCGGCAGCTCGCCGACAGCGGCGAGAAGGTCCGCACCTTCGCCGTCGACTTCGTGGGACGCACCGAGAACTTCGTCCCCGACGAGCTGCGCACCACCCCCGACACCCCGTTCGTGCACGACGTGGCCCAGCAGTCGGGCACCCTGCACCGGGACATCGTGCTCGACCCCGAAACCCTCGCCGACCCGGAGGTACGGGCCAGGATGATCCGGGCCCGGGACCTGCCCATGGGCTTCGGCGACATGGACGCCTCCCTCTATCTGCTCTTCCGGGCCATCCGCGAGCACTCGACCGTCGCCCTGTCCGGCGAGTCCGCCGACGAGGTCTTCGGCGGCTACCTCCAGTTCTTCGACGAGCGGGCCCGCACCGCCGACACCTTCCCCTGGCTGGTACGGATGGCCGAACACTTCGGCGAGGACTCGGACGTGCTCCGCGACGACCTCGGCCGCGCCCTCGACCTGGAGGGCTACGTCCGCCACGGTTACGAGACCGCCGTCGCCGGCATCGAACGGCTCACCGACGAGAGCGACTTCGAGTACCGCATGCGCCGGATCTGCCACCTCCACCTGACCCGCTTCGTGCGGGTCCTGCTCGACCGCAAGGACCGGGCGAGCATGGCGGTCGGCCTGGAGGTCCGGGTGCCGTTCTGCGACCACCGGCTCGTCGAATACGTCTACAACGCGCCCTGGGCCCTCAAGTCCTTCGACGGCCGGGAGAAGAGCCTGCTGCGCGAAGCCACCGCCGATCTGCTGCCGAAGTCGGTGTACGACAGGACCAAGAGCCCCTACCCGTCGACCCAGGACCCCAAGTACGCCCTGGCCCTGCAGGAGCAGGCCCGCGAGCTGCTCGCCCGTCCGGACCACCGCGTGTTCGACCTGATCGACCGCGACCGGCTCCGCAGGGCGGCCGACCACGGCGCGCCCCAGGTCACCGCGGCCTCCCGTCGCGGCCTGGAACGCACCCTGGACCTCGCCACCTGGCTCGACCTCTACGAACCCGAGCTGATCCTCGGCTGAACGGCCCGCCCGGCCCGGTGTTGACCGGCGCCTCCCCGCCCACGCTCCAGCCAGGTGCCGAACTCGCTCTCCCGGACCAGCCGGCCGAGCTTGCGGTACTCCTGGATCACGGCCGTGACGATCTGCTCCATACCGAGCGGACTCCCCGATTCCGCCGCGAGATAGGCGGCGGTCACCGCACAGGCCCGGATCGACCCGCCCGCCAGCTCGAAGCGGCCCGCGCAGAACTCCAGGTCGAGCCCGGCCTCGCGCGGGAGCGCCGTCCCCAGGCAGCGGTCCCACAGGGCCAGCCGCTGCCGGGCGTCCGGCATGGGGAACTCCGCGATCACATCGAGGCGCCGGGTGAACGCCTCGTCGAGATTGCCACGCAGATTGGTGGTGAGTACCGCGATCCCGTCGAAGGACTCCATCCGCTGGAGCAGATAGGCCGACTCCACGTTGGCATGCCGGTCGTGCGCGTCCTTGACCTGCGAGCGCTTGCCGAAAATGGCGTCCGCCTCGTCGAACAGCAGGATGCCGTTGACGTCGGAGGCCTCGACGAAGATCCGCTCCAGGTTCTTCTCGGTCTCACCGACGTACTTGTCCACCACCGTCGACAGATCCACGACATAGAGCTCCATGCCGAGCTCCGACGCCACCACCTCGGCCGACATGGTCTTCCCGGTGCCGGACTCACCCGCGAACAACGCGATGATGCCGCGCCCCCGGCCGCCGCCCGGCCGCATCCGCCACTGACCGAGCACCTGCTCGCGGTGGCGGGCCCGCAGGGCGAGTTCGGACAGCTCGCGGCGGGTCGCGGGGGGCAGTACGAGGTCGTCCCAGCCGACCGCCGGCTCGATGCGGCGGGCGAGCCGTTCCAGCCCCGCGCCGTTCTGGGCCCGGACCGCCGTGCGCAGGTCCCGCACGTCCACCGGGCGGTCCTCCAGGACGGCCAGCCGGGAGGCCACCGCGGCGGCCTTGCGCACCTGCTCGGAATCGAGCCGGTACGAGGCGGTGGCCTCGATGAGCTCCTCGTCGGCCGACCCGCCCCCGGCCGGCAGCCCGACGGACGTGCCGGCCTCCGCGAGCGCCTGCCGCCACCGCCGGGCCAGGCCCGCGGGGCCGGGGGAGTGGACCTGGACCGGGACCGGGCTCTCCCCGGCCCACAGCGGGTCCCAGTTCTTCTTCCCGTACGCGACCAGCGGAGCGCCGCCGACCGCCGCGCACAGGGCCCCCAGCAGCCGGGCCCGCTCGGGGCGTTCGGGGGCGAGCGCCTCCAGCGGCCCGAGGACGATCCCGCCGTCGCCCAGCCGGACCTCGGCCGCCAGCGTCCGTACGGCCTCCGCCGGTTCGGGAAGGGCGGCGAGCTCCGCGATGTCGACCACCAGGGGACGGCGCCCCGCGGCGAGCAGCGCCTCGACCGCCAGCCGGCCGGGGTCGCCGCCCCGGTCGAGCAGATGCACCAGACCACTGCCCGTGCCCAGCGCCGCAGCGACCCGCAGCACCTCCGGCCCGGCGTCCGTCCCGGGAGCCGGGGCTTCCCCGGGCCCGACCACGCGGACCAGGCCGCGCAGCCTTCCGTCGATCTCGTCGTCGCCGAGCAGATACGCACCGATCCGGTCCGGCACCCGCAGCACCCGCGAGAGCAGCGGGCGTTCGGCGTCACGGACCTCCAGCAGCCCGCCCGCGACCAGCGGGGCGGACGGCGAGAAGCGGAAGCGGCCGGAACTCGCGGCGGGCAGCCCGCACAGTTCCAGGGCCAGGCCGATGGTGGGCCTGCGCCGGGTCAGGTCGTCGTTGAGGTAGCCGTAGAGCTGCTCGAACCGGCTGTCGATGTCCGGGGCCAGCGCGACCAGCAGCAGGTCCACGTCCAGCTCCACCAGGCCGAACCGCTCGGCGAGCCGCCCGATCCGGCTCCCGGGCGGGGACTGCGGCGAGGGCCCGGAGCCGTACTCCGGCACGGGCGCGAACGCGTCGCGGGCGTCCACGATCCGCGCGGCCGCCTCGGGGGTGAGGTACTGCCCCCGGTACGGATCGTCCGGCTGCGGGTCGACGGCCCGCCGGACGGCCACGGCGTTCCTGACCCGCTGCTCGACATGGACCAGCCGTTCCCAGAGGTCCTCGATGACCGCCGTCGGGGCCCCGGCCGCTTCGTGGACGGCACGGGTGCCCTGTGTCGTGGTCACCGGGCCGCGCCCCCGCGCCTGCGCCGGCCGGGCGGCAACTGCCGTTCCCGCTGCGCCGCGAAACCCCGGTCGCCGGGGTCGGACGCCCCGTCGTACCGCAGCCGGCGCCCCGGTTCCGCACCCTCGCCGTCCCGGCCGGGCGCGCTGCGCACCACCAGCCCCTCGGTGACCGGCGGTCCCGCGGTGGTCCGCTCACCGGCCAGCGGTGCCCACACCCGCAGGTCGATCGCGGCCTTGAGCTCACCGCCGAGCGCCGACCAGACGTCCGAGGCGGACGGCCCGTCGGTGCCCGGACCCGCCGCCTCGATCTCCACGGTCAGCCCCAGCTCGGCGAGGCTGCCGGTGTGCATGTGGGCGGGCAGTGCGTCCGAGCGCACGAGACAGCGCAACGCCTCGGAGAGCAGGCGGTGTTCGTCCTGCGGGCGATTGGTCCACGCGGTCACCAGGTACGTCAGCTCGTACCAGCGGGGCGGGGTCCGCCAGCCGATCACGACCCCGTCCTCGTCGTGCTCCTCGGCCGCGCCGGTACGGCGGCGGCCCGCGTCCTCACGGATGCGGTGCAGGAAGACGCTGATCGTGGGGGCGTTGCGCCGGGCGGACCAGTCCTTCGTCGGCGCGTCGAAGACCAGGTCGACGCCGCTGTCCTGGAGTCCGGCCTCGACCAGCAGCAGCCGCAGCCCCTCGTCGACTTCGTGGATCACCGGCGCCCCACCTCGTCCGGCGGGACGATGGTGCCGGCCACGACCAGGAAGCGCGTGGTGACGGGGCCGAACCCCGGCCCCGAGGCGGTGATCGTGCGCGGCCCGGTCTGGTCCTTCGCCAGGATCAGCAGCTGCGCGATGAACGTACCGTCGCGGCGCGGGAAGGCGGGCGGCGCGGTCGCCGTGATCCCAGGTTTCCAGGTGAGCTTCACCGGCGCGCCGGGCGGGAAGTCCTTGCCCCGTACGGAGGTGACGAATCCCGGCTTGCCGACGGCGGGCACCGGGACGATCCGGGGCCGGAGGATGCGCAGCGGCTTCCTGGAGACGTTGTCACGGGTGTCGGCATCGGTGCCGGTCGTGGTCAGCGTCCCGGTGATGGTGGTCCTCAGAGCCCGGTCCGGCTTGAGCACGACGCGCACGACCGTGGAGGCACCCGTCGTCAGGTCGGGCAGGGTGCACACGCCGGCCGTGCAGCCCGGCGGAAGCGGATCCGCCGGGATGGACGCGGGCAGCCCGAGCTTCAGCCGCAGCCCGGTGGCGAGCGCGTTGCGGCCGTTGCGCACGGTGTACGTCACCACCACCCGGCCGCCGACGTAGCCGGGGCTGGGCTGGGCCCGCACCGTGACCCCGGGCCCCGCCTCGGGCTCGGGCGGCTCGGGGGCCGGCTTGGGCGGCTTGGGCGTCGGGGTGGGCGCCGGGGGCGCGTCCTGGACCGGGACGGTGGTGGTGGTGGCGTTGTCCGTAGGGTTCGGGTCGACCACGGCCCCGGTGACCGACCAGCCGATCTGCTGGTCGCCGCTCGTCACGCCGGTGATCCGGGCGGTGACCTCGATGCTCTCCCCGGGCCGCAGCACGCCCAGGCCGCACTGGGGCGCCCCGGTGGCGCAGGTGCCGGCCGGGGTGGTCAGCTCCTCCAGGCGCACGCCGGGCGGGGCGTCGGCGGTGAGCACGGTGCCGGGCGATGCGGCGGGGCCCCGGTTGGTGACGGTGACCGGCACCGTGACGGAGGAGCCGACCTCCACCGAGGGGCCGGTGGGCGGTGCGGTCAGGGCCAGGTCGACCGACTGCTGGAAGGCGGGCTCCTTCTGCCGCCCGCCGAGCCGTTCGCCGAACGGAGTCAGGGTGCCGGAGGCGAGGTCGAGCATGGACAGTTGCTCCGGGGAGTTCGGACCGACCTTCCTGCGCGAGCTCAGCACCAGCCGCTGTGCATCGGGCGACCAGGCCACGTCGCGGGGCTGGAAGGGCCCGGTCAGGGTGGTGTCGGGGATCTCCTGGTGGCACGCGTCGGGGTTGTCGCGCTGCGCGGAAGGCAGCACGACCCGGCAGTCGTCGCCTTTCAGCGAGGTCACGACGATGCCGGTGCGCTCGTTGACCAGGCCGCCGCGGTCCTTGCGGTTGAAGGCGATCCGGGTGCCGTCGGGGGAGAAGGCGGGGCTGTCGTCGATCTTCTTGCACTCGCCGGGGCAGACGGTGACGCTGAGGTCCCGCTGCTGGTCGAGCGCCGCCACCGGCACCGTCCAGACGTGCTTGATGCCGCCCAGGCCCCGGATCACATGGTTGCGGGTGAAGGCGAGGGTCTTGCCGTCCGACGACCAGGTCGGCTGCGCGTCACCGCCCGCCAACTCCCCCTGAGGCGGCACGATCCTGCCCACGATCGCCCCCGTGGCGACGTCCGCGATGAGAATGCTGCTCGGCCCCGCGGCCTCGCCGACCCCGCCGGGCGAGGTCCTGGTGAACGCCAGCCTGGTGCCGTCCGGCGAGAACGTGGGGTCGGTGTCCCAGTCGCGGGGACCGCGTCCGGCGAGCGGCATCGCCGTCTTGTTCTGGCCGTCGGCGTCGGTCAGCCAGATCCGTTCGACGCGCTGCTTCGGCTCCCCCTCGAAGCGGGTCACGACGATGCGCCTGCCGTCCGGGGTGTAGTTCTGCCGCTCGGTCCACGGGTCGTAGTCCGCCGCCGGGTTGAACAGCGGGTCCTTGCGGGAGTCGGTGTTCGTTCTGGCCGCCGGGTCCTCCCTCAGGATCTCGACCCCGAGGTCCCGGGGATCCGAACCGTCCTGCCTGACGTCCTGGAGCGTCACGTCGTTCACCAGGAGCGGGGTCCGCCGGGCCACGACGATGGTCCCGGGGTCCATGGGGCCCATCCAGGTGGGCGATTCGACCGCCCGGTCCTCGCCGAGGTTCAGGCCCGGCTCTTTCCCGTCGAAGGCGGTCGCCCGGTAGACGTGGTCGTAGTCCTTGCACCCGCAGATCGTGTCGGGGCTGAGGAAGAGCAGGTCGTTTCCGTCCGGCAGCCAGGCGGCCGAGCGGGTGCGCCAGCCGGCCTGGACACCGGCCAGCAGGGGACGGTCGTTCCCGATGCCCTCGGTCACCCGGAGCCGGGGCCCGGTCTTCGCGTCCGTGGTGAGGGTGTACGCGATGCGGGCGCGGTGGGTGTCGTCGTCCACCGGGTTCCACTCCGGCTCGGTCGCGTCGCCGGCCGGTCCGTCACTGATCACCCGCGCCGCGCCGCCCGCCACCGCCCGTTCGTAGATCAGCCCGTTCCCCCCGGGACCGGAGTCGCAGGAGTAGGCGATCCGCGAGCCGTCCGGGGAGAACGTCGGGGAGGTCTCGTTGTTGGGGGTGTCCGTCAGCCGTCGCAGTCCGGAGCCGTCGACCCCGATGGTCCACAGCTCGCGCTGGACCACATCGCCCGGCCCCCGTTCCGCGGAGTCGAACACCACGGTCCGCCCGTCCGGGGAGAGTTCGGGATGCGCGGCGTCCCGGTCGGTGGTGAGCCTGCGTACCTCTCCGCCCGCGTCGCGCACGTACACCTGCGGCCGCACACTGTCGCGCAGGCTGGTGAAGACCATCACCTCACCGCGTGCGGAGGGGTCCTGGTCGTAGTGGGCCGGTCCGGGGCCGAACAGCGGCGCGGTGGTGGCCTGGTCCGAGACCCGGCCGAGGCTGCGGTGCTCGGTTCCGGCGTAGGTGATGCGTCCGGCGTCCACGGGGCTCTCGTCCGCCGCCGCGGCGAGTCTCGGCGCGCCCTGGGGGGCGGACGCGGAACCCGCCACCAGCAGTGGTGCCAACAGCACCACAGCGCCTGTCAGTCGGCCCAGCCGGGTACGGCTCGCCGGGCCAGCGGTGCCGGTCACGGCCCACCTCGCAGTTCTGTCGATGACTCTCCACGACGAGCATCCCGCTCGCGCGGGGGCAATCACAGGTCCCGGGGACCCGGCCAGGGGGAAGGGGTGGTTGCCCTTTGCGGCGCCTTCCTGCCCCGCCCGGCCGTCCCTGCCGCCCGCACGGCGCGCCCCCGTGCGGCGGCGGCACGCCGTCCGCACGGGAGCCCGCGCCGGGTCCCAGAGCCTCTCGCTTGGATCACGCCGAGCTCGCGGGGTCCGGCACGCGCCTGATCCAGACGAAAGGCCCTAGATGAGCCCGTGCCGCATGGCGTAGCCGACGGCGTGGGCCCGGTTGCGCAGTTCCAGCCGGGTCGCCACCTCGTGCAGCACGTTCTTGACGGTGCGTTCGGAGTACGAGGTCTTCTGCGCGATCTCCGCGGTGCCGTAGCCCTCCGACACCAGCCTGATCATCTCCGCCTCCCGCGTCGTGAGGGTGGAGAGCGAGAGCCCCCGGGGGTCGAGGACCGTGCGCTGAAGGCTGCTGACATGGGTGAGGAGCTTTCCGAGCAGGTCGCCCGGCAGCACCCCTTCTCCGTTCGCCATCGCCGTCACCAAATGGACGAGACTGTCCTGGTCGGCCTCCCCGCGCCTCAGCACGGCGGCTACACCGCACTCGATCATGGTCTGGAGCGCACCCGATTCGAAGAAGCCGACGACGAGTCCGGTACGGGTGGAGGTGTTGCGCTGGAGGCGGTTCAGGAGCTGGACGGTGGGTTCGTTCACCATGTCCACCACCACCAGGGAGACTTGGGCCCGGTCCGCCTCGGACTCGGCTATCAGCTCTATCTCGGGCCGTGGACGTAATTGGTGCACCACACCGGTCTGCAGGATCAGGTCCTCCGCGTAGACCGCCACGGAGACTCTGCCCCCGGGGGCCTCGGGGGTGCCTCGGCCGGCGGCGTACGCCGGCGAGGTGGACCTGCGGAACAGGCCGCGATCCACTGCCCGTTCGTTCGTTTCTGCTGCTGTCGTCGTCATTCTTCTGTGTGCCTGTCTTCCTCAGCTGCTTCCGTCCGATACGTCTGGTTCCGGTCTCGACCGCCCGGGTCCCGGGCACGGCGACCGGGCCCGGGGAGGGCTCGCCGGGACATCGCGCCGTTGGGCCGCCGGGGCACCACCCCTGCCCGTGCGTTGCCCTCGCGTCTCTGCTGCGCGGCCGGGGGCTCGGCCTAACGTCGCATCGTGACCACATCTGCCGAACTCGAAACGCCCACGGTGACGGTGTCGCCCGGCACCGAAGCGACGACGACCCTGACCGTGCGCAACGACGGCGACATCGTCGAGGCGTACACGCTCGAAGTGGTCGGCGACTGCGCCGCTTGGAGCACCGTCGAGCCGGCCCGCGTGTCCCTCTACCCGGGCACCTCCGAAGTGGTGACCGTGCGGCTCGCGCCGCCCAGATCCCACGAGGTCCGGGCCGGCGAGATACCCCTGGGCGTCCGCGTGCTGCCCGCCGAGCACCCCGAGTCGGTGGCGGTCCCCGAGGCCACGGTGGTCGTCGGGCCCTTCCACGAGCTCCGGGCGGAGCTCGACCCGCGCCGGCGCTCCGGCTGGCTGGGCGCCCGCTTCCGGGCCGCGGTGCAGAACAGGGGGAACACCGCGGTCGATGTCGCTCTCACCGGCAAGCAGGCCGGGGAGGAACTCCGCCTGGCCTTCACCGAGGGCCAACGGCGCCTGGAACCCGGCGAGTCGGCCGAGGTGGGCCTGCGGGTACGGGCCCGGAAACTGATCTGGTTCGGGCAGCCGGTCGCCTGGCCGTTCGAGGTCGAAGCCGCCGAGACCACCGAAGGGGAAACCGGCGGGGAGCAGCCCGGCCGCTCCGAGACGCTGCCCGGTGAGTTCTCCCAACTGCCGGTGCTGCCCCGCTGGTTGCTGATCGTGCTCGCCGCGCTGCTGGCCCTGCTGCTCGCGTGGTTCGCGCTGGTGCGGCCCGCGGTGCGCAGCACCGCGAAGCAGGCGGCGAACGAGGCCGCGCAGGAGAAGACGCCCCCCGGCGGGAAACAGGACGCGACGGCCGGCGGTACGGGTGACCCGACCGGCGGCCAGGGGCAGGAGAAGGGTGACGGGAAGGGCAAGCCGAACGGCTCCGGGGGCGCCGGCTCGGGCGGTTCCAGCTCGGGGGCGGACGGCGGGACCGGAGGCACCCAGCAGAGTTCGGCGACGATCGATGTGCAGACCCGGTCCGGGGGTGAGAGGAAGGGGACCTACAAGGTTCCGGAGGGCAAGGTATTCGGAATCACGGACATCGTGGTGGCGAACTTCCAGGGCGACGAAGGAGTGCTGACGATCTCCTTCGGGAAACGGAAGATCACCACCATCGCACTGGAGACCTTCCGCAACCAGGACTATCACTGGGTCACCCCCATCCAGATTCAGCAGAACGAAACCGTCACCGCATCCGTGACCTGTAACAAACCAGGCACCCCGGCAACCGGAACTCAGGCTTCCAAGTGTCACCAGGTGCTCAATGTCAGCGGTGAGCTCAGCGACCTCGCACCGTAGGAACAAAGCGCCTGACCTCCTGCTTCCTCCACAGGAGATGAGAACAGCAGAGATCCCGTTCCAGGGAAACCCGGCTTGCCGGTCTTTGGCGGTTTCCTTCCCTGCGCACATTAAGAGTTGGGGATGGGCGGTCAAGGACCGGATCCGGTCACCCGAGCCCGACAGGGCCGTCTTAGCCCGAGAACTCTGGCTGATTTCCGCCGCTGTGACGCCGGAGGCCGAGCACCCGAATTTTCCCCGAAGCACCGGCCGTTGCCCCGCTGAGTGCCTTTCGGAAATCCACTGTTCACACCGCTGTCACATGGCCGGAACAGGAAAGGCGCCGGCCGTCGGGCCCGGCCCGCGAAGGGAAGCTCTTCCTGCCCCCGCGGGTGCCTGGGAAGGCAGCACCCTTGCCCCGTGCCCAGGACCTTGAGACCTACTGTCCGCCACCGCCGCCGGGGAAGACTCGGCGACGAACGAATGACCACGCGAAGGAGCGAGCATGCCGTCGTACCTCACCCCGGGTGTTTACGTGGAGGAGGTGCAGTCCGGTGCGCGGCCCATCGAGGGAGTCGGCACCGCGGTCGCAGCCTTCGTCGGTTTCGCGGCGTCCGGCCCCTTCCACCAGCCGACGCTGGTGACCAACTGGGACCAGTACGTCCAGACCTTCGGCACCTTCACCGACGGCACCTATCTGACCCCCGCGGTCTACGGCTACTTCGCCAACGGCGGCGGCGCGGCCTACATCGTGCGCATCGGCGGCTCCGCGCAGGACCAGGCGCAGCAGTCCGTTTCCGGGTCGGCCGCGCCTGCCGCACTCGGCGGGTTCCAGGTCTCCGCGCGGCCCGGCGCGAGCGCGGACCTCTCCGTCGAGGTCACCGACGCCGAGGGCGAGAACCCTCCGGAGGACCGGTTCCGGCTGCTGGTGCGGCAGGCCGGCAAGGTGGTGGAGACCTACGACGTCTCCAGCCGCAAGAACGTCAAGGGCTATCTCGTCACCCAGGCCCGCCAGTCCAAGCTCATCGAGGTCACCGAGCAGCCCGGCGCGGCCCAGACCCGCCCCGAGAACCAGAGCCTCGCCCTGGCGCCCGCCGCTGCCGCCCCCGGAGCCGGCGTCGCACGGCTCGACCCGTCCGAGTACGTCGGTGACGCCGCCGCCCGCACCGGGTTCGCGGGACTCGAAGCGATCGACGAGATCACCATGGTCGCCGTCCCGGACCTGATGAGCGCCTACCAGCGCGGGGACATCGACGCCGACGGCGTCAAGGCCGTCCAGCTGGCGGTGATCTCGCACTGCGAGCAGATGGGCGACCGGGTCGCCGTCCTGGACACCCCGCCCGGCATGAACGCCCAGCGCGTCCGTACCTGGCGCAACGACGACGCCGGATACGACTCGCGCTACGCCACCGTGTACTACCCGTGGCTCAAGGTCTTCGACCCGGCGACCGGCCAGAACTCCCTGGTGCCGCCGAGCGGTCACGTCGCCGGCGTCTGGGCACGCAGCGACGGCGAGCGCGGTGTGCACAAGGCCCCCGCCAACGAGGTCATCCGCGGCGCGCTGGACCTGGAGATCCGCCTCAGCAAGGGCGAGCAGGACCTGCTGAACCCGATCGGGGTCAACTGTGTGCGCGCCTTCCCCGGGCGCGGCATCCGGATCTGGGGCGCGCGCACCCTCTCGTCCGACCCGGCCTGGCGCTACCTCAACGTGCGCCGCCTCTTCAACTACCTGGAGGAGTCGATCCTCCTGGGCACCCAGTGGGTGGTGTTCGAGCCGAACGACGACCGCCTCTGGTCGAGCATCCGGCGCAACGTCACCGCCTTCCTCACCGAGGAGTGGCGCCGTGGCGCGCTCTTCGGCCGCACGGCCGAGGAAGCCTTCTACGTCAAGTGCGACCGCGACAACAATCCGCAGGAGTCGATCGACCTCGGCCAGGTCGTGTGCGAGATCGGCGTGGCTCCGGTGAAGCCCGCGGAGTTCGTGATCTTCCGCCTCGCGCAGTTCTCCGACAGCACGAGCCTCGTCAACGAGTGACCCGACAGGGTCCCCGAACGGAACAGGTGACACAGAGTCATGGCAGAGGGCGACGCTCTTTCCACCCACGTCTTCGGCGTGCAGCTGGGCGGCTATCTCGTCGAGTCGATCCAAGAGATCAGCGGATTGACCGTCGAGGAGGAAGTCGTCGAGGTCCGTCAAGTGACCGCCGAGGGCAAGCAGATCATCCGCAAGCAGCCCGGCGCACGTCAGGCGGGCGAGGTGACGATCACCCGCGGGCTCGACAAGAGCAGCGAGTTCACCAAATGGATCAAGGAGACGCTCAACAACGGTGCGGTCGACACCGCGCGCCAGAACCTGACCATCGAGATCAAGGACTCGAAGGGTGAGACGGTCCGGCGCATCCAGCTGATGCAGGGCTGGGCCAGCAAGTGGGAGGGCCCCTCGCTGAAGGCCGGTGAATCCAGTGCCGCCACCGAGTCGGTGACCATCACCTTCGAGGAGATCGTGGTCGAATGAGGCGCAGGACCGTTACGTCGGGCGGGCTCGACGAAGTCCTCGACAGCCTCGCGTCCGCCCAGCCCGCCGCTCGGGAGGAGGCCGCTCCGGCGCCGCCTCCGGCCCGGGACCAGCAGGCGATGCGTTCGGAGTTCGAGTTCGAGCTCCCGCGCGGATACGTGGACGACGAGGGCCAGGTCCACCGGCGCGGCTCGATGCGGCTCGCGACGGCACGGGACGAACTGCGCCCGCAGATCGATCTGCGGGTGAAGGAGAACCCGGCGTACCTGTCGGTGGTGCTGCTGAGCCAGGTGATCACCCAGCTCGGCACCATCACCGATGTGCACGCCGGGGTCGTCGAGCGGATGTACGCCACGGACGTGGCGTTCCTCCAGGACTTCTACCGCCGGATCAACAGCGAGGGGCACACGCACGCCGCGGTGACCTGTCCGCTGTGCCACGGATCGTTCGAGGTGGACCTCTCGGGTGGGCGCCTGGGGGAATCGTGACGTACGCGCTTCCCCGGCTGCGGGAGGAGATCGCGTACGTCGCCTACCACTTCCATTGGCCACGAGAGGACATCCTCGACCTCACCCACGCCGAGCGTCAGGAGTGGGTACGGGAGATAGCGCGGATCAACACCCGCGTCAACGAAGGCGGGTGATCGTGTGGGTCTCGGGAACTGGTTCCGCCGAGGGGACCGCCAGCAGTCCCCAACGCCCTCCCGGGACGGGGCCGCAGACGGAGGCGGGGACGTGGCCGGCTCCGGCTCCGTCACTGCCGCCGTCACCCGGGAACCGGAGGCCGGCCGGAGCGACGGCGGGGCCGGCCGGCGGGACAACGGCTGGGACGGTGGCTGGCGGCGGGTCGCGCCGCCGGCGGTGACCGTCGCCCGGTCCTCGATCGGGGTGAGCGACGGTCTGCGGTTCCGGGACGGCCTCGCCTCGTGGCAGAACCTCGCGTTCGCGGGCGAACTCGGCCATGCCGTGCTGCCGTCCGCACCGGTGGGCCTGATCCACGGCGTCGCCCGTCCGGGCGGCGCGCGGTCCACGGCCCCCGGCGGACCGCTGCTGCTGCGTGCCGCCCGGACCGGCACGGAGGGGGAGGCGGAACCCGCGGTGGGTGGCGGGAGGCCGGCTCCCGAGACCGTTCAGAGGTCCGGCGGTACGACGACCACTCGCTCCTCCGGGAGCGGGGCACCGGGGCGGCAGAGCCGCGGGGACGGCGCGACCGGGCGAAACACCACGGCTGGGGCGAGCGGTACGCCGTCGGCACCGGGAACGGATGCGGCTCCGGGAACGGACGTGGCTCGGGGGCAGGTCGCGGCCCCGGGCCCGGTCGTCGCATCGGCGTCGCAGCAGCCCGCGGGCACCGCGTCATCGGCACCGGTCTCGCTCCAGCGCGCCCGGCCCGTCGCCGTACGCCCTCGGCGGACCGCCCCGCCCCTGACCATCGCCCGGCGTCCGGCGATGGCATTGCGGCAGATCGCCGGGATCCTGCCGACCGAGGCTTCCGAAGTCTCCGCACCGGTCACTCCCGACGCCACCGCCGCCGGCACCACATCCGCACCCGCCCTGCCGACGGGCCACACCGCCGACCGGCCGGCTGCCGCGCCGGTGCGCCCCGCCCTGGGCAAGCCCCTGCGGGAGCTGCCCATCGGGGCGGTGGCCGCCGACTCGACGGCGCCGGGCGGCGTTGTGCCGTCCGCCCCGGCAGGGCAGGAGCCGGCGGGCATGCCCGTGTTGCAACGCCAGGCGTCGGACCCGGCCGCCCCTGCGGCGAACACACCGTCGCCGGAGGCGGCGAAGCCGTCGGTGCGTCAGCCGCCGGCCTCGGACGGTCGAGTCCCGAACACCCGGGCGCCGCAGTCGTCGCGCTCGTCGCAGCCGTCCCAACCGTCCCAGCCGGATGTGTCCGGGTCATCGGCACGCGTCCGTGGCGGGATCGGCACCCCGCTCACCTCGCTTCCGTCGACCGCCATGCTCCGGAGCGACGCACCGCTGCTCGGTGACCGCCGCAGGGCGCAGCCGGGAAGCGCGGCCCCTCGGCCGGACACGGCGTCGGCAGGAGAGCCCGGGGCAGCCCCGCTCCAGCTCTCGTCCTCGGCACCGGCCGGCCCGACGTCGAAGGCCCTCGGCACACCTGCCGAGATGCCGGTGCGCTCGTCCGGGGTGCCCGCTCGGCCCGACGTGTCCGTGCCGGAACCTGCCGCCGTCCAGCGCACGGCAGGCGCCACACGTCCGAACGCTTCCCTCAGCACTCCGCCCCCGTCCGCGTCCGCGTCCCCTTCCGCTCCCGCTCCCGCCGGGCCGGTACGTGTCCGGAGGATCACCCCGGAGCGGCAGAAGGGCCAGGCAGCCGGGACCGCGGCCGTCCCCGGGGGACCGGCATCCGTCGTTCAGCGCTCGCGGGCCCTCCTCGCGAGCAGGGCCCTGGACGTGAGCACCGGCTCCGCCGAGGGCTTCTCGGCACCCACCACGGCGGGCAGCACGGCCCGGCCGGTCGTGGCGGCCACCTGGCGCCGTGATGCACAGCAGTCAGGGCATACCGCGTCGCCGTCATCGGCGCTCGGTAACGCGCACGCCGGGGAACACCGGACACAACCGGCCCCCGCACCACGGCAGTCGGCTCCGGGCGGGCCGACGTCCGGTGGGTCGGCACCCGGTGGCACTGCTCCGGGCAGCACCGTCCAACGCCTCGTGTCCGCCAGCCCGTCGACGGGCACCACCCGGAGCAGCGGAACGCCCTCGGGCCACCCGCCCGCCGCCGCCCCCGGCCGCGGCGCGCGGACCGGAGCCGGAACAGAATCCAGGGCCGGGACCGAGCCCGATCGGGGCCCCGACCGGATCCCTGGTCGCGGTCCGTCGGCAGCCCGCTCTCTCCTGCGGCTCGTACAGCGTTCGCCGCGCGGCGGGGCGACAACGCCATCGTCGCGGTCGGACGTACGCCCCGCGGAGCCGGGCCCCACGCAGTCGTACTCCGCCCCGCCGCCGCCCCCGGCGCCCCGCGACCCCGTACCCGACATCCCGTCCGCGCCGTCCGCCACCCGGCCGGTCCCGGTCGTGCGCCCGCATCCGCCCGGGACCGGCCGGCCAGGAGCAACCGCCGTCCCCGTACAGCGGATGACCTTCCCGGTGGTGCCGGAATCGGCCACCCCCGCGACCACCGGACCGGTGCCCGAGTCCGCCATGTCCGCGCCCACCGGACCTCCGGCCCTGGCGGTACGGATTCCACAACGCGCACCGAATCCGACGCCGCTCCCGAGTCCGCCTCCGGCTGCCGGGGCCCGTGCCTCCGCCGCCACCGCCGAGGTGCTCCAGCGCGCGGCGGCCGACGCCGGGATCACCGGCGTTCCGGTACGGGCGGCCCCGGTGAGGCGCGCCGAGCCGCCGGGCAGGCCCGCCTCGACCGGACCGGACGCCTCGGCCACCGCGGACCCGCCGGCCGCGCACCGGGTCACCGGGGCGGACATCGAGGAACTGGCCCGCCGGCTGATCGATCCGGTGAGCCGGCTGATCCGCGCGGACCTGCGCAGAGGGCGGGAACGTACCGGACGGCCGTACGACGGCCGCCGCTGACAAGGGTCCGGCCCCTCCGCAACGCACGTGGCAACGGCAGAGAAGAAGAGAAGCACATGACGGACAACATCTTCGCGACGAGTGTGTTCTTCAAGCTCGTCATCGGAGGCAGCGATCTGGGGGCCTTCCACACCTGCTCGGGTCTGGGCGCCGAGGTGGAGATGGAGCAGTACGCCGAGGGCGGCAACAACGGTTTCACCTGGCAGCTGCCGGGGCGGATCACCTGGACCAACATCACACTGACCCGTCCCGTCACCGCCGACACGCTCAAGATCGCGCGATGGCTGAACGAGACGATCCAGCGGGTCGAGCCCAAGGACGGCGAGATCGTCGCGCTCCGCCCGGACCTCAGCCGCATCATCAGCTGGCAGGTGCACGGCATCGTGCCGGTCCGCTGGCAGGGGCCGTCCTTCGACCCCGCCAACTCCCAGGCGGCGATCGAGACCCTGGAGATCGCGCACGAGGGCTTGGAACCGTCCTGATGAACCGTCATGTCCCTCAACGCGCATCGCAGTGGCCACAGGTAGCAGAGAAGATCCGGGAAGGAGGAGCGCAATGTCACCCGCTGTCCGTACGAGCCGTGCCCGCGCCCAGCTGACCATCATGGAACCGCCGACGACCGTCGGCGCCAAACCGGGCGGAAACCTCGCCCGGCTCACGTTGCAGTTCAATCCCGCGAAGCTGTCGCTGAGCAAGAGCACCGAGTGGCGGCGTACGCCGTCCCGGATGGCCGGGCAGTCCGCGCTGCCCGAATTCGTGGGCAGCGGGCCCCGGTCGTTGTCCCTGGAGGTCTTCCTGGACGCCACCGCCACCCATGACAACTCGGTGGAGAAGGCGGTGGAACAGCTCATGACGGCCTGTGTACCCACCCCGAGCAGCCTGGCCCGCAAGACGCCCGCCAGCCCCTGGGTCCGCTTCGACTGGGGCACGTCGAAGACGACCTCGTTCGACGGCGTGATGTCCAGCCTCTCGGTCTCGTACACCCTGTTCGACGTCGACGGAAAGCCGCTGCGCGCCACCTGCTCGCTCTCGATCGAGGAGGCGAGCGTCGATCCGGCCGGGCAGAACCCCACCTCCGGCTCGCGCGAGGCACGCCGTACCCACCGGGTGGTCGCCGGTGACAGCCTGCCGCTGCTCGCGTGGCGGGAGTACGGCGACGCCACCGCGTGGCGCACCATCGCCGAGGCCAACGACGTCGACGACCCGATGCAGTTGATACCCGGCAGGGAGCTGGTCGTGCCCGGACTCGAAGACTCCGCTCCGGAGGGTGGCCGATGACCGCCGCCGGCCGCTCCTTCGCCGCCGATCCGATCGTCGAGGCCCCCGGTGAGCTGCCCGCGGCCTGGGCGGCCCAGCTGGTGAGCTGTGTGGTGGACGAGAACGTCGGCCTGCCGGACACCGCCGTGCTGATGTACCGGGACCCCGACCACAAACTGCTCACCGCCACCGGGATCACCATCGGTACCCCGCTGAAGATCTCCGTGGTCACCGTGCAGGAGCGGGTGCGCGAGCGGCTGTTCACCGGTGAGGTCACCGCCGTCGAGCTGGACAGCGACACCACCGGTTCGTTCACGGTGGTCAGGGCCTTCTCCAAGGCCCACCGGCTCCAGCGCGGCCGGAAGGTGGTGGCCTTCCGCAACATGAAGACCGCCGACATCGTCCGCAAGGTCGCCTCGGGTGCCGGGCTGGCCTGCGGAAGGATCGAGGCCGCCCCCATCACGTACAAGCAGCTGACCCAGCCCAACGTCTCGGACTGGGAGTTCCTCCAGTACCTCGCGGGCGAGAGCGGTGCGCACGTACGGGTGGACGACAAGGGCCTGCTGCAGTTCGTGAAGCCGAAGCCCGCCTCCTCCGCGCCCTCGCCCGCCACCTCCGCCACCCGCCACCCGATGGTCCTGGAGTACGGGCGCAACCTGCTGGCCCTGCGGGCCGTGCTGACCGGTGCGGACGGGGCGGACAGCGTGGAGGTGCGCGGCTGGAACGTCGACACCAAGACCCGGCTGGTGGCCCGCGAACAGTCCATCCGCAGCGACACCGTGTCCCCCGGGATGAGTCCGTCGCTGGTCGCCGGGGCGTTCGGCGCGAACGCGCGGATGACGGTCGCCGACACCCCGTACCGGACCCAGGCCGAGGCCAGGGCCGTGGCCGGATCGGTGGCCGCGTCGGTGAGCTCCGGATTCGGTGAGATCGAGGCGGTCGCCGAGGGCAACCCGCAACTGCGGGCGGGACTGCCGGTGACCCTCGGCAACGTCGGGCCCGCGTTCGCCGGGCGCTACACGGCGACCGCCGTGCACCACGTGCTCGAACCGAACGGCGGCTACCGCACCACCGTGCTGGTGAGCGCGGCGCCCGACCGTTCGCTGGCGGGACTGACCAGCGGCTCCGACGCGCCCTCGCGCGGCCCGCGCATGCCGGGGCTCGCGATCGGCGTGGTCACCGACATCCGCGAGGGCAAGACCGAACGGGGCTGGGTCCGGCTGAAGTTCCCCTGGCTCGACGACACCTATGTGACCGACTGGGTCCGCACGGTGCAGTGGGGCGGCCAGGGCGGCGGCGGGGTGTTCAGCCCCGAGGTCAACGACGAGGTGCTCGTCGGGTTCGAGCAGGGGCTGCTGGACAGCCCCTATGTGCTGGGCGGCCTCTACAACGGGGTCGACAAGCCCTCGCCGCACGACGTGCCGCTGGTCGACCCGACCAGTGGAAAGGTCAACCGCCGTTCGCTGGTGTCCCGTTCGGGCAACCGGCTGGAGCTGCTGGACGCCCCGCGCGGACCGTCCGGCGTCCGGCTGGCCACCGGCGACAAGCGGCTCGAAGTCACCCTGGACGAGCGGCGGAGCGAGATCGCGGTGACGGTGTACGCCCGCGGCGGCACCCGCGCGCTGAGCTCCGTGACCCTGTCCTCCTCGGGCATCACCCTCGACGCCGGTACGGGCGACGTGAACATCAAGGGCCGCTCGGTGAACGTCAACGGCAAGACGGGCGTCACGATCGACGGCGGACTGCTCGGCGTGCTCAAGGCCAAGCTCATCAGGATCAACTGACGTTCCATCAACCCATCGGCACCCCCAGAAGTCCCCTTCCCAGCAAGGAGAACACCGACCATGCCCCCCGCAGCCCGCACGGGCGACAGCACCGCCCACGGCGGCGTCATCGGTACCCCGCCCCCGGGTGCGGTGGCCGTCGCCACCGTGCTGATCGGCGGCCGGCCCGCGGCCGTCACCGGGAGCCTGCACGTGTGCGTGGTCCCGCCGCACGCCGCGCTCGGACCGGGGAACGTGATCATGCCCAACCCGGCCGCCGCGGTCACCGGTCAGGTCCTGATCGGCGGTCTGCCCGCCGCCCGGATGCGGGACAACACCAGCTGCGGCGCGCCGATCATCAGCGGTGCGCCGAACGTGCTGATCGGGGGCCCGGTGTGAGCGGCAGCGGATTCATCGGACGCGGCTGGGGCTTCCCGCTGCGGGTCGGCGCCACGGGCGGCATCGGCATGGTCGAGCGGGACCGGGAGATCGAGGAGGCGATCGGGCTGGTCCTCGGCACGGCGCCGGGCGAGCGACCGATGCGCCCGGAGTTCGGCTGCGGCATCCACGACTACGTCTTCGCACCCGGTGACGGCGCCACCGCCGGGCGCATCGCCCAGGAGGTCCGCACCTCGCTGGAGCGGTGGGAGCCGCGCATCGAGGTGACCGACGTGGTGATCGCGTTCGACGCCATCGAGGAGGGCACCTTGTACATCGACGTGCACTACACCGTGCGGGCCACCAACGACCTGCGCAACCTCGTCTTCCCCTTCTACACGATTCCGTCCTCCGAGGGCTCCGAAGAATCGGGAGTGCGCTGATGGCCCTGCCCGCACCCAACCTGGACGACCGGCGTTTCCAGCAGCTCGTGGACGAGGCCAAGCGGTACGTGCAGCAGCGCTCGCCCGAGTGGACCGACCACAACGTTTCGGACCCAGGGGTCACGCTCATCGAGACGTTCGCGTACATGGTCGACCAGCTGTTGTACCGGCTGAACCGGGTCCCGGACAAGAACTACTCGGCCTTCCTCGACCTGTTGGGCGTCACGCTCTTCCCGCCGACGGTGGCGCGGGCGGAGGTCGACTTCTGGCTCTCCGCGCCGCAGCCGGAGACCGTGCGGCTCCCGGCGGGCACGGAGGTCGCCACCGCACGCGGCGAGGCCGAGGAAGCGGTGGTGTTCTCGACCTCCGAGGAGCTGCCGATCGTGCCGAGCTCGCTGATCCGGCTGGTCACCGCGCCGGTGTCGGGCGACCAGACCGACCGCACCGCACCGCTCGGCGCGGGCAAGGACATCCCGTGCTTCCAGTCCCGGCCGGAGCCCGGCGACGCCCTGCTGTTCGGGCTGCCCACCGCCGTGCCCCGGTGCATCGTCGCCGTGCGGCTGGACAGCCGGGTGGAGGGCGTCGGCGTCGACCCGAGGCAGCCGCCGCTGGTCTGGGAGGCGTGGGACGGCGCCCGCTGGGTCGTCTGCCGGACCGGCACCGACAGCACCGGCGGGCTCAACAGGCCCGGTGAGGTCATCGTGTTCGTCCCCGCCGGACACACCGCCTCGGTGACCGCCGGGGTCCGGGCCGGATGGCTGCGCTGCCGGGTCACCGCGCCGGAGCCGGGCCAGCCGTTCTACTCCGAGTCGCCGACGATCCGGGAGGCCGAGGTGTTCACCGTCGGCGGCACCACGGGCGTCGAACACGCGGAGACCGTTCTCGACGTACCGCTCGGCACCTCCGAGGGCGTCGCCGGGCAGCGGTTCACCGTGAGCCGGGCGCCGTTGCTGATGGACGGGGAGCCGCCGGTCGTCCAGGTCTCCTCCGCGGAGGGCTGGCAGGTCTGGACCGCCGTGGAGCATTTCGGCGCCTCCGCCCCGCACGACCGGCACGTGCGGATCGACGCCGTCTCCGGCGAGTTCGCGTTCCCCCCGGAGGTACGCGATCCGGACGGCACGATGCGCTCCTACGGTGCGGTGCCCGAGAAGGGCGCCCAACTCCGGGTCCCCCGCTACCGGACGGGCGGCGGGGCGGCCGGCAACGTCGCCCGCGGCGCCATCTGCGTACTGCGCAGCTCGGTGCCGTACGTGGCGGGCGTGGACAACCGCGAGGCGGCCCGGGGCGGGGTCGACGGCGAGTCCGTGGAGAACGCGAAGGTCCGGGCGCCCCACATCCTCCGGGTGCAGGAGCGGGCGGTCACGGCCGGGGACTACGAGGCCATCGCCCGCGAAGCCGGACCCTCCCTGCGCAGGGTCCGGTGCGTGCCCGCCGTCGCGGGGGAGGGCGGCGCGGTACGGGTCCTGGTGGTGCCCGACGCGGTCATCGACGAGGGCGGCCAGCTGCGGTTCGAGCAGTTGATCCCGTCGGACTCCGTGCTCTCGGCCGTTACGGCGCGACTCGACGAACGGCGCCTGGTGGGCACCCGGCTGGTGGTGGAACCGCCCGCGTACCAGGGTGTCACGGTGGTCGCCAGACTGGTGGCGAACGGCGGCGACGTGGACCGGGTCCGCGCGGACGCGATCGCGGCGCTGTTCGGCCACATCGACCCGCTGCGGGGCGGGGCGGACGGGACCGGGTGGCCTTTCGGCAGGCCGGTGCAGTACGGCGAGATCTTCGCCGTGCTCCAGGGCGTGCCGGGGGTGGGCCTGGTGGACGAGGTGCGGCTGTTCCCCGCGGACCCGATCACCGGGCGGCGCGGGGCGGCGGTCGACCGGATCGATGTCGCCCCGGGCGCCCTGGTCTTCTCGCACCAGCACCAGGTCGAGGTCACGGCGAGCACGGCCGGTGACGGCTCATGAGCAGGGCCGCGGTACCCGGTCTCGCCAGCCGCTATCCCATCGGTGGACTGCTGCCCGCGCTGTACGCGGACGACGACCTGGCCCAGCGCTTCACGGCGGGCCTGGACACCGTCCTGGCGCCGGTCCTGTCCACCCTGGACAACCTCCCCGCCTACTTCGACCCGGCGCTGGCCCCGGCCGACTTCCTGCCCTGGCTGTCGTCCTGGGTGGCGGCCGAGGTCGATCCGGCGTGGCCCGAGGAGCTGCGGCGGGCCGTCATCGCCCGCGCCGTCGAGCTGCACCGGTGGCGCGGCACCCGCCGCGGCCTGGTCGAACAACTCCGGCTCTGCTTCGGTGTACACGCCGACATCCGGGACGGCGGCGGCGCCACGTGGTCGTCCGCACCGGGCGCCGAACTGCCCCCGGCCCCGACCGGGGAACTGCTGGTACGGGTCTGGGCGCCGCACGGCGGACCGGTGGACGCGAACCGCGTCCGGGACGTCGTCGCCGCCTCGTGCCCCGTACACCTCACCTGCCGGGTGGAGATTCTGCCGGGCCCACCGGACGAGACAGGAGACTGACGCGATGCGCTCGTGTCCGGCGTGCGGTACCGCCAACCGCGAGGACGACGAATTCTGCGGGAACTGCGGCTCCTACCTGGGGTTTTCCTCCCCGACACCGCGAACCGCTCCCGCAGCGGCGGAACCCGCCGCCCCCGCACGGGAGCCCGCCGCCCCTGCGGCGGAACCCGCGGCCCCCGCGGCGGATCCTGCCGGCCCGTCAGCACCGGCCCGCCCGCCCGCCGATCCCGCGGCCGCCACTCCGCCCGCGACCGTGATTCCGCCCGAGCCGGAACCCGAGCCGGAGCGGGAGCCCGAACCCGAGCCTGCGGCCGGTCCAGCCCCGGAGACCGCACCGCCCGCCCGCGCGCCGGAGCCGCCCGCGCGGCCGGTCCGGCCCGCCGCCGTACGGCCGGAACAACCCGCGCAGCCGGCCCCCGTACGGCCGGCACCGGCGGCCGAGGAGGAGCCCGTGGTCGCGGTGCGGCCGGCCGAGCCGATCGCCCGGCGGCCCGTCGTGCGGCCCGTGACGGCGGACGAGGAGCCGGAGGGGCCGCCGTGCCCGGCGTGCGGCACCCCGAACCTGCCGGGACGCCGGTTCTGCCGCCGTTGCGCCGCACCGTTGCAGACCCGGGAGCAGCCGGCGCCGCTGCCGTGGTGGCGCACGGTGTGGCCGTTCCGCCGCCGGGTGCGGAGCGGATCGGGCCGGGCGTTCAGGCGGACCGTGCTGGCGCTGGTGGTCGTCGGGCTGCTGTTCGCGGGCTTCCTGCTCGTACCGGCCGGGCGTTACGTCTTCGAGGACGTGCGGGACAAGCTCGGCGGAACGGCGGAGATCAGCCCGGTCAGGGCCACGGCGAGCGCCCAGGCCCCCGGCCACCCGGCATCCGCCGCCATCGACGGGCTGACCAACAGGTATTGGGGAGCGCCCACGCTCGACTCCTCGTTGACGTGCGTCTTCGACAAGCCGTTCCGGCTGGTCGGCGTCGTGGTGTACACCGGGGTGTCGACGAAGGCCGAGGAATTCCGGCAGGGGGCCAGGCCCACCAAGGCCGACCTGATCGTCACCACGGAGGGCGGCGAGGTCCGGAAGAAGGCGGTGACACTCACCGACAAACCGGGCAAGCAGACGGTACGGACCGGCATCAGCGACGTCGTCTCCGTCCGGCTGGTGCTGAGGGCCGCGGCCGGCCGGGGCGAGGGACGGCCGATCGCGGTCGGGGAGGTCGAGTTCTTCAAACGCACCTGACCGGCCGGGCGTCGGGTGGGACAGCCCTCAGCCGCGCCGCCCCTTGTAGTTGATCTTCATGGTGTCCATGTCCGTCACCGTGGACCGCAGTGCGCCATGGCCGTACCCGTGCTCGTCCAGATAGGTCTCGGCACGGTCCTCGGCGATCGCGCCCGCCAGCTCCTCGCCGTCCTCGGCGTCGGAGACGACCACGTACCGGAAGCTGAAGTGCTTGAGCACACGGTCGTACGCGAGCGAGCCCTCCTCGGTGAACTGCATCGCGGTCAGGCCGTGTGCGTCCACCTCGGACAGCAGCCGGGCACGCGCCTCGTCGGTCAGCCCGTCCCAGGTGCCGCGCACGATCACTCGGTAGGTGTGCTGCGTGCTCATCGTGTTCCGCTCCGCGTTCCGTCCGGGCATGCCGCACCGGCCCATGCCACCGATCCCCGTCGAGGGCCAAGGTTACGGAGCTGCGGACAGAACGCACCCGAATTAACCGGCGGGGCGGGCGGGGCAGGACGCGCGCCCCGCCCGAGCGCCTTTGCCGAAGTCTGACAGCGAAGCCCCTGGCCGGAGCGTTGCCGAACGTGTTCCATGGTCATCGGGGGCGCCCGGACCTGTGGCGGCCCGCGTGAGGGAGCGAGGTTGCCTTGGCCACGACCGTACGACGTGCCGTACTGACCCTGCCCGCCGGGCCGCTGGGTCCGGAGAATCCGTTGCCCGCGTTGCGGCCGCTCGACGAGATGCATGTGGTCGACGAACGCGACCGGGCCGCACTGCCACGTGACATGGCGCGCCAGATCGGCTTCCAGCCACTGTCCACCGTGCTGCCGGTGCGCATCCTCGACGGCTACGGGCGTGAGCGCACCCCCACCGCACTCGACGCGATCGTCATCGAGAACGACCGGCTGCGGGCCACCGTCCTGCCCGGTCTCGGCGGCCGTGTCCACTCCCTCCTCCACAAGCCGACCGGCCGGGAACTCCTCTACCGCAACCCCGTGCTCCAGCCCGCCGACTTCGCGCTCAACGGCGCCTGGTTCTCCGGCGGCATCGAATGGAACATCGGGGCCACGGGCCACACCACGCTGTCGTGCGCCCCGCTCCACGCGGCCCGGGTCCCCGCGCCCGACGGCGGCGAGATGGTCCGCCTCTGGGAGTGGGAGCGGCTGCGCGACCTGCCGTTCCAGGTGGATCTGTGGCTGCCGCACGATTCCGACTTCCTGCACGTCGGCGTACGGATCCGCAATCCGCACGAGCACGTCGCGCCCGTGTACTGGTGGTCCAACATCGCCGTGCCCGAAGGCGAACGCACCCGCGTGCTCGCCCCCGCCGACGAGGCCTGGCACTTCGGGTACGAACGGTCCCTGACCCGGGTCCCGGTCCCGGTGTCCGGCTCGGTCGACCGTACGTACCCGCTGCGCGGCGACTTCCCCGCCGACTACTTCTACGAGGTGCCCGACGGCGCCCGCCGCTGGATAGCCTCGCTCGACGAGGACGGCCACGGGCTCGTCCAGACGTCGACCGATCTGCTGCGCGGCCGCAAGCTGTTCCTCTGGGGAAGCGGTACGGGCGGGCGGCGCTGGCAGGAGTGGCTCACCGAGCCCGGCACCGTCGGATACGCCGAGATCCAGGCCGGGCTCGCCCGTACCCAGCTGGAGCACGTACCGCTCGAACCGGGCGCCGAGTTCAGCTGGCTGGAGTCGTACGGCCCGCTGTCCGCGGACCCGCTCGCCGTGCACGGCGAGGACTGGGCTGCGGCCCGTTCCGAGACCGAACAGCGGCTCGCCGAGGTGCTGCCGCGCGCCGATGTCGATGCCGCCTACGCCGCCTGGTACCCCTGCGCGGACACCGAACCCGGCGAGTCGCTCGCCATCGGATCGGGCTGGGGCGCGCTGGAGGTCAGGCGCGGCAAGTACGAGCTTCCCGGTACCCCGTTCGCCGACTCCACCCTCGGCGAACAGCAGCGGCCCTGGCTGGAGTTGCTGGACCAGGGCGCGTTTCCCGAGCCGCGCCGGGTGGTCCCGCCCGGCCCCTCCCTGGTCTCCCCGCACTGGCGCGACATGCTGGAGACGGCCCCTGCCGAACCGCTCACCGAGTACCACCTGGGCGTCGCCCAGTGGCATGCCGGCGACCGTGCCCAGGCGGTCCGCAGCTGGGAGCGCGGGCTGGTGCTCGCCGCGTCCCGCTGGCCGTTGCTGCGGTGCCTCGCCGTCGCCGCCGGGGAGGGCCGGCAGCGGGACCGGGCCGCGGACCTCTACGGCGAGGCGTTCGACGACCTGTGCGCGGAACGTCGCGACGACGGCGAGGAATGGACGGCGGCCGCGGCGTCGCTGGGCCGGGAGGCGGTGGAGGCGCTGCTGACGGCCGGGCGCGCCGTGGCGGCCCGGTCCGTCTGGGCGGCCCTGCCTCCGGCGATCCGGCGGCGCGGCCGGTTCCGGCTGCTGGAGGCGCAGCTGCTGCTCGCCGAGGGCGACCGGGTCGCGGCCCGAGCCGTCTTCGACGAGGGCTTCGAGGTCGAGGACCTGCGCGAGGGGGCGCGGATCCTGGACGAGCTATGGACCCGGCTCACGGACGAGCCACTGCCCGCCAGGTACAACTTCCGCATGCGCCCCGCTAGCTGACGGTGCATCATCGATGCCGTCCGGCCTCACCGGCCGGACGGCAGGCTCCGGTCGACGTACTCGAAGACCGAGCCGTCCGGGTGCACCGCGATCAGATTGCGGCCCACCGGCGTCGGTACCGGACCCGCGAGGATCCGGGCACCGACGCGGGTGAGGGAGGCATGCGCGTCGTCGACGTCCTTGACCGCGATCGTCGCCGTCACCTTGCGCAGGATCTCCAGCTCCGACTCCGGGCCGCTCATCAGGAGAAAGCAGCTGATCGCGGCGACCGAGACCCCGCCGCGCTCGAAACGGAGCGCCGAGCTGCCCGTGAGGTCCTCGTAGAAGGCCACCGCGGCCTCCAGGTCGTCGACGCAGATACGCAGCGTGGTTCCCAGAATGTCCATGCGCGCCAGGGTAGTTGGCGGCACGTCGACGTGTGATCGATTCGTCCGGGGGAGGGGCGGGGTGCTCAGACCCGGCAGAGCACCTCGCCGTGCGGGACCAGGAACCAGGCGTCGTCCCGCGTGCCCCACTCGCGCCACGCCTCGGCGATCTCCGCCAGCTCCTCGGTGCTCGCGCGGCCGCCCTCGACGGCGATCTTCGCGTACACCGAACCGACCGTGCGGTCCGCCCACAGGCCGCTCCACCAGGCCCTGCTCTCCGGGGTGGCGAAACACCAGTTTGCGGCGGTGGGTGTGATGTCGGTGAAGCCGGCCCGGCGGGCCCAGGAGAGCAGCCGGCGGCCCGCGTCCGGTTCGCCGCCGTTGGCGCGGGCGACCCGGCGGTACAGGTCCAGCCAGTCGTCCAGGCCTGGAACCTCCGGGTACCAGGCCATCGCCGCGTAGTCGCTGTCGCGGGCCGCGACGATGCCGCCGGGGCGGCAGACGCGCCGCATCTCGCGCAGCGCCTGCACCGGGTCGCCCACGTGCTGGAGCACCTGGTGGGCGTGGACGACGTCGAAGGAGTCATCGGGGAAGTCCAGCTCGTGCACATCGGCGACGGCGAACTCGACGTTGTCCAGCCCGCGTTCGGCCGCGACCTCGGCCGCCTGGGACAGGATCTCCTCGGTGGTGTCGACGGCGGTCACCCGGCCGGGAGCCACCAGCGCGGCCAGATCCGCGGTGATGGTGCCCGGTCCGCAGCCCACGTCCAGCACCGCCAGACCGGGGCGGAGCTCGTCGATCAGATAGGCCGCGGAGTTGGCGGCGGTGCGCCAGCGGTGCGAGCGCAGCACCGACTCGTGGTGGCCGTGGGTGTAGACGGCGGTCTCCTTCGGCATGGCCGTGGATCCTTTCTCGGAACGCGGCCGGAAGTGTTCCCGGGCGTGCCGGGAACACGCGCCGCGAAGCGGTGATCGGTACGGCCACCGTACGCCGGAGTTCCGGGATTTGAGATCCCCATCTCGACATATGGTCAGCGCCCGCTCGCGCCCCGGCTCCGGCCCGGGGAGAGTGGACGCATGGCATCTGCTTCCGTCGCTTCCGTCAGCGAAATCCTCGAACGCCACGGAGAGGCCCTGCGGCTCTTCACCGACCGGGTGCACGCGGTGCGCGAGGACCAGTGGTCCGCACCGACGCCGTGCACCGAGTGGACCGTCCGGGACCTGGTCGCCCATCTCACCTCCGAGCAGCTCTGGGTGCCGGCGCTCGTCACCGAGCGCCGCACCGTCGCCGAGGTCGGCGACGCCTTCGACGGCGATGTGCTGGGCGACGACCCCGTGGCCGCGTGGGACCGGGCGGCGGCCGGGGCGCGCCGGGCGATCGAGGCGCCGGGCGCGCTGGAGGGGACCGTGAACCTGTCGTACGGGGACAGCGCCGCCGACGCCTACTGCGCGCAGATGGTGGCCGACGCCGTGGTGCACACCTGGGACCTGTCCCGGGCGATCGGCGCCGACGAGCGGCTGCCCGCCCGGCTGGTCGACTTCGCCGCCCGCGAGGTCGGACCGTACGCGAAGGACCTCTCGCAGAGCGGCCTGTTCGCCGCCCCCGTCGAGACCGCTCCGGACGCCGACCCGCAGGCCCGGCTCCTCGCACTCCTCGGCCGGCGGGCCTGAGGCCCGGCCGATGCGGGAGGGCGCTCATCGCCCCGGGACTGCCGGAAGGCCGAAGAACAGGATTAGTGTGTCCGGCATTCCGGTCTTCCGGTCATGAGAGGCAGAAGTGAACACACCGCACCTGGACGTGGCCGTGCGCGAGCAGGCCGAGCTCGGCGAGGGACCGACCTGGGACCCGTCCACCGGACGGCTGATCTGGGTCGACATCGTCTCCGCTCGCGTCCACACCTACGACCCGGTGAGCGGCCGCCGTACGGTGCTGGCGACCGAACAGCACGTCGGCGCCGCCAAACCGCGCGCCGGCGGCGGACTCGTGGTCAATCTGCGGGACGGCGTCGGCCTGTACGACGCCGACGGAGCCTTCCGCTGGCTGGTCCACGACCCGGTGCCGGGCCGGCGCGGCAACGACGCGGCGGTCGCACCGGACGGGGCGCTGTGGGTGGGCACCATGCGCTACGACGGGGCCCCGGACGGCGGCAGCCTTTCCCGGGTCGCGGCCGACGGCGCGACGAGCGCGGTGCTGCCCGTCGTGGCGTGCGGCAACGGCATCGGCTGGAGCCCGGACAGGCGGCTGATGTACTTCATCGACACACCGACGCGCCGTGTCGACGTCTTCGACTTCGACGGGGAACACGCCGTGAACCGGCGCCCGTTCGTCACCGTCGAGGAGGGCGCGGGATTCCCCGACGGGCTGACGGTCGACGCCGAAGGGGCCGTCTGGGTCGCGCTGTGGGACGGCGCGGCGGTGCGCCGGTACACGGCCGACGGCGCACTGGACCGGATCGTCGCGGTGCCGGTCAGGCGCCCGACCGCCTGCGCCTTCGGCGGCCGGGATCTGAACGACCTGTACATCTCCACCGCCCGCACCGGGCTCACCGCTCCGCACCCGCTGTCCGGTTCGCTGCTGGTGCTCCCGGGCGCGGGGCGCGGAATGCCCCAGGCGGCCTTCGCCGGCTGACCCCGCCTCAGCGGCGCCCCACCGGTCCGTCGGCGGGCGCGGTCGGCCGAATCCTCGTATAAAGGGCCCTGAGTGCGAGACGGCGCGACAGGGTGACGGGGCGGCGGCGAAGGAGGCCCGGATGGCGCGGCAGCGGACCGGACGGGCCGGGGACGGCCCGCGCTCCGTACGTGAGGACCGGGGCCCCGTCCGGTACGGGCCGCCCGCCCCCGATCCGGGTCTGCCGGTGCTGCCCGAGCTGGCCGAGGTGCTTGCCGCGGCGGCGGGCCGGAGCGAGCCCGAACCGACCGGTGGCGGCCGGGCCCTGCGCACGGCCGCGGCCGCCTACTGGGAGCGGCGCGGGCTGCCCGGCAGCCCGGAGCGTGTCGCCGCGGCCCCGGGTGCCTCGCCGCTGCTGCTCGCGCTGATCGCCGCGCACGGCGGCGACGTACTCATGCCGCGGCCCTGCCCCGCCACCTGGATCCCGCAGGCCCGGCTGCTCGGCAGGCCCGCCTACCATGTGCCGACCCCGGCCGAGTGCGGTGGTGTGCCCGATCCGTACGCGCTCCTGGAGACCGTGCGCAGGGTGCGTGCCGAGGGCGGCCGGCCCCGGCTGCTGATGATCTCCGTCGTCGACGACCCGACCGCCACCGTCGCCCCGCCGGAGCTGGTGCGCGAGGCGTGCGAGGCGGCGATCGCCGAGGGGCTGCACGTCGTGAGCGACGAGACCTGGCGCGACACCCTGCACCGGCCGCGCGACACGGTCCTGCTCAGCCCGGCCGAGATGTGCCCGGACGACGTCACGGTCGTCTGCGACCTGGCCGGAGCACTGGCCCCGTCCGCCTGGCCGGTCGCGGTCGCCCGGTTCCCGGACACCGAACGGGCGGCGGTGCGCCACGCCCGTACGCTCGACATCCTCACCGCGCTCGGCGCGCTCGTCGCGGGGCCGGTCGCCATGGCCGCCGCCCACGCGCTGCGCGAACCGGACTCCGTGACGGATCGGGTCCGCCGGGCAGCCGCGCTCCAGGCCCGGATCGCCGGCGCCGCCCACCGCGCGGTCCTGGCATCGGGCGCGCTGGCCAGGCCCCCGCAGGCGGGCCGGCACCTCTACGCCGATCTCGGCCCGCTCAGATCCCGGCTGGCCGCCCGCGGTGTCACGGACTCGCTGGAACTGGAGGAGTACCTGACGGAACGTCTCGGTGCTCCGACACCGGGCGGACACCGGTTCGGCGACGAACTGGGGGCGCTGCGGGTGCGGCTGGGCACCGGGGTGCTGCTCGGGTCGGCTCCGGAACAGCAACTGGAGTCCCTCACCGCTGTGGCGCCCCTTGAATTGCCGCATGTGGCCGAGGCCCTGAGCATTTTCGCAACGGCCCTCGACGAACTCCGATGAGGAACTGCGAGACGGGAGTCTCTCGATGACGGAACAGACCGAGCGCTCCCGCACCGGGACCGCACAGCCGCAGCCGCAGCCGCAGCCGCAGGCGCGCCGGGAAGCCCGTGGCCGGATCGTCGGACCGCGTCCGCTCGGCGAGATCCGGGAATGGCCCAGCAGCTTCGCGGACCGGCTCACCGCGCCCCTCCCTGGTGTCATGGGCATGTCCCGACTGGCCCGCGAGCACTCCCTGCGGCCCAACGCGGAAGGACTGCGCGGCATCCACCGGCTCCCGTACGCCCCCGAACCCCTGCCGGCCACCCCCGCGGGCAGCACGTCCGTCACCTGGGCCGGGCACGCCAGCTGGATCATCCGCACCGGCGGACTGACCGTCCTCACCGACCCCGTCTGGTCCCGGCGGATCCTGGGGACCCCGGCCAGGATCACCCCGGTCGGCGTCCGCTGGGAGGACCTGCCGCCCGTGGACGCCGTCGTCATCAGCCACAACCACTACGACCACCTCGACGCCCCCACGCTGCGCAGGCTGCCCAGGGACACTCCGCTCCTGGTCCCCGCCGGACTCGGCCGCTGGTGCCGCCGTCGCGGCTTCACCTGCGTCACCGAACTCGACTGGTGGGAATCGGCCAAGCTGGACGGGGTCCGTTTCGACTTCGTGCCGGCCCACCACTGGTCCAGACGGACCCTCACCGACACCTGCCGCTCCCTGTGGGGCGGCTGGATCATCACCACCCCCGGCCCCGGCGCCCGGCGGATCCACTTCGCCGGGGACACCGGCTACGGGCACTGGTTCGGCGAGATCGGCAGCCGGTACCCCGGCATCGACCTGACCCTCCTGCCGATCGGGGCGTACGAACCGCGCTGGTGGCTCGGCGACGTGCACACCGATCCGGAGGAGGCCGTGCAGGCGTACGAGGACCTCGGCGCGCGGGCGATGGCGCCGATGCACTGGGCCACCTTCCTGCTCTCCGCCGAACCCGTGCTCGAACCGCTGACCCGACTGCGTACCGCCTGGCAACGCGCCGGACACCCCCGCGACCTGCTCTGGGACCTGCCGATCGGCGCCTCGCGCGTACTGGAGCCCGCGCCCCGCACGATCAGTGGCTGAACCGGGTCCGCACCCTCCGCAGCACCGCGGGCGCCCCACTGATCAGCAGCGTCAGACCCACCGCCGCGACCACCCCCTGCCACGGCTCGGGGAAGAGCGAACCGCCCAGGATCCCGATCACCTGATACGTCGCCGCCCACGCCAGACACGCCGGCACATCGCCACGGGCGAACCGCCGCAGCGGCATCCGGCCCAGCAGACAGGCCAGCATCACCGGAATCCGCCCGGCGGGCACCAGCCTGGACAGCACCAGCACCACCGCCCCGTGCTCGTCCAGCTTCCGCTGCGCCTGCGCCAGCCGGTCCGGAGCGGCCCGGTCCCGGATCGTCCGCAGCCACTTCGAACCGTTCTTCGACCGCACCCCCCGTTGGCCGAGCCAGTACAGACAGATGTCACCGAGGAACGCCGCCGCCGAGGCCACCGCGAAGACGATCAGCAGCGAGAACGGCGACGACTGATGCAGCGCCACCACCGCGGCCGAACTCACCAGCGCACCCGTCGGCACCACCGGCACCAGCGCCCCCAGAGCCACCAGCAAAAACAGGGACGGATAACCGATCGCCTGCTGCGTCGACTCCGGGGGCAGCTCTCTCACGACCTCCTGGATCACCTGGCGCCCTCCGGCCGCACATGTTCGCCGTGGGACAGCCGGTGCACGGCCACCTCCGGCGCCAGCAGTGCCGCCTTGCGGACGAACTCGTCACCCGGCGAGTGGAACTCGTGCGGCCTGACCCCGTCCAGGCCGATCGGCCAGTACGTGCCGTAGTGCACCGGCACCGCCGACCGCGGTGCCAGCCGGGTCAGCGCCTGCGCCGCCCGCCCCGCGTCCAGATGGCCGTGACCCAGATACGGGCCCCAGCCGCCGACCGGCAGCAGCGCCACGTCCACCGGCCCGACGGCCTCGGCCATGTCGTCGAAGAGCCCCGTGTCCCCGGCGAAGTACGTCCGCGCCTCGCCCTCGACCACGAAGCCGAGCGCGGGGGAGCGATGCGGGCCCATCGGCAGCCGCCTGCCGTCGTGCAGCGCCGGAACCGCCCGCACCCGCACCTCACCGACCCGGACCTCGTCACCCGCGGCGACCTCGGTGATCCGCAGCCCGCGCTTCGAGCCCAGGCCCCGCAGCCCCGGCACCGAGCGCACCCCGCCCACCGGCACGATCAGCCTGCTGCCGGGGGCGAGCCTGGCCAGGGACGGCAGATGCAGATGGTCGGAGTGCAGATGCGAGACGAGCACGACGTCCGCGACCGCGGCCTCGGGGCCGGGCAGCTCACCGCGACGGCGGCGCAGATGCGCCAGACGCCGCACGAAGAGCGGATCGGTCAGCACCCTGACCCCGGAGTCCTCGATGGTGCAGGTGGCATGACCCCACCAGGTGACTTCCACCGGCACGCGACGCCTCCTCGTTCCCGACCTCCCGGAGTTTCCCGGCTCCCGGAATGCTTTCCCCGGCATCGAGCCTAAGCGCTGGGGGCGCACAGGCGTCCCGGACCCGGGCTTCGCGCTCCTTCCGTCCCCGCACGCGCCTATTTGCGCGGGTGACCGGAGGGTAGGGTCGCCGGTACGCCTAGCACGGGGGGAACGCCCATGGGGGACGTGACGGACGTACGGGTGGCGGCCATCGCCAGCCTCACACCGCTGGAGGAGCTCGACAGCGATCCGTTCCTCGTGGACACCCGCGGCCAGCAAGACATGTGCGCCCGCTGGGCCGCGGACAAGGGCTACGTCGTCACCCGGCAGCTGCGGCTCTACGGACTGCGCCCCGACCACCACGCCCTGTGGACCGACGTCGAGAACGGCGACGTCGAACTGTTCGTCGCCGCCAACGACCGCGTGCTGGCGCGGGCACTCACCTCGGTGCCGGAGTTCGCGGCGGAGTGCGAGCGGCGCGGCGTACGCCTGGAGCTCGCCGGACTCGACGAGCCGCCGTACACCGCCCGTACGAAGGCGAGCGTGCACCGCAGGCTCTCCATGCCGACCGCCGGCTACGACGGCTGCTGACCGTCCGGCCACCGTGACCCGCGGCCCCGCTGTGAAAGGCTGGGGGCCGAGGCCCGGAACGGTGGGGCCGGACGTGAGGTGGAAACGGCGTGGGTGACGGGCGATGGCGAGCAGCCGGCAGCGCCCTGATGCGAGTGGTCGTGGTGTGGGCGGTATCGACGCTCACGATGCTGGCGCTCGCCGGGATTCTGCCGGACTTCCAGCTCCAGTCGGACGACGGCGACAGCATAACCAAGACCGCGTTCACCGCCGCCTGGGGCGCCGGAGCGTTCGGTCTGCTCTCCGCGCTGGTCTGGCCGGTCCTGGTCAGGGCGCTGCTCATCGTGCCCGCGCTCGTCCTCGGGCTGCTCGTCTTCTTCCTGAACGGCTCGCTGCTGCTGCTCGCCCTGCGGCTCATCCCGGACGGGCGCGGCGCCGCCGACCCGCAGACGGCCGTCGTCGTCGCGGCCGTGATGTCCGCCGTCGCCTCGGCGACCTCCACGGCGCTCGCCGTCCGCGACGACAACGCCTACCGTCGCAGGCTCTCCCGGCTGGCCGTCCGCCGCCGGCGCCGCACCGGCACGGACAGCGGGCGCAGCGGACCGCCGGGCACCGTCTTCATCCAGCTCGACGGAGTCGGCCACGACGCGCTCGCCCGCGCCGCCGAGGAAGGTCTGATGCCGACCGTCGCGCACTGGCTGGCCGACAAGGAGGGGCACCGGCTCACCCCGTGGCGCACCGACTGGTCCAGCCAGACCGGAGCCAGCCAGCTCGGCATCCTGCACGGCAGCAACCACGACGTCCCCGCCTTCCGCTGGTATGAGAAGGAGACCGGCGACGTCATGGTCTCCAGCAGACCCGCGAGCGCCCTCGAACTCCAGCGCAGGGCCATCGCGCGCACCCACGACGGCGGGCTGCTCACCCTGGACGGCGCCAGCCGCGGCAACCTCTTCAGCGGCGGAGCCGACCAGTTGGCGCTCGTGCTGTCCATGGCGGCCCGGTTCGGCAAGGGCCGCCGCTCCAGGGCCGGCTACTTCGCGTACTTCTCCGACCCCGCCAACGCCGTGCGCACCGCACTGTCGTTCGTGGCCGAGGTCTGCCGCGAGATCGGCCAGTCGACCCGGGCACGGATGCGGAAGGTGGCGCCCCGGATCAAGCGCGGCGGGCTGTACCCCTTCATCCGGGCCTTCGCGACCGTCGTCGAACGCGATGTGGTGGTCTCCGCCGTCATCGGGGACATGTTCGCCGGCCGGACCGCGGTCTACGCCGACCTGGTCGCCTACGACGAGGTGGCGCACCACTCCGGACCGAACAGCCGCGACGCGGAGAAGGTGCTCGCGCGCCTGGACCGCTCGCTCGCCCTGATCGTCAAGGTCGCCGAACACACCCCGCGCACCTACCGGATCGTGCTGCTGTCCGACCACGGGCAGAGCCCGGGGGAGACCTTCGCCGGGGCGTACGGGCTGACCCTCAAGGACCTGGTGCGGGCCGGCTGCGGGCTGCCCGTGTCCCGGCGGGCGCAGCGCACCCGCAGCGGCTCGGAGGCGCGGGACGCGGTACGGATCGCCCTGCACCGGCCGGTCGGCGAGGGCGCGGCGGAACCTCTCGCCAAGCCGTCCGACCCGGTGGTCCTCGCCTCCGGGAACCTCGGCCTGATCTCCTTCCCCGACATCGTGGGACGCGCCTCGCGCGAACAGCTCGACCGCAGCCACCCCGCCCTGCTCGGCACCCTCGCCAACCACCCCGGCATCGGCTTCCTGCTGGTCCGCAGCGAGCGGCACGGATCGGTGGTGCTGGGCCGCGGCGGGGCACAGATCCCGGTGTCGGAGCTGGTGGACGGGGAAGGGCCGCTGGCTCCGTTCGGCCCCGGCGCGGCCGCGGCGGTGCGGCGCACCGACACCTTCCCGCACGTCGCCGACATCATGGTCAATTCGATGTACGACGGCGCCACGGGCTGCGTGCACGCCTTCGAGGAGCAGATCGGCTCGCACGGCGGCCTGGGCGGCGAGCAGTCCAGGCCCTTCCTGCTGTGGCCGGCCGACCTGTCCGCACCGGTGGCACCGGACACGGAACTGGTCGGCGCCGAGCAGGTGCACGAGGTGCTGCGGCGCTGGCTCCGGGAGTGCTCGGGGCCGCAGATCCCGCTGCGGACGCCGGGCGCGGTGGAGGACGCCGACGAGGAGGACGGCTCGGCCCAGGCGGCGGGCTGAGAGGCCGTCGGCAGTGGTGGGCGGCCGCGGCGAGGGCGTCGTTGCCAGTGGCGGGCGGCCGGCCGGGGGCGCAGTTGGCAGTGGCGGGTGGCCGGCCGACGGCCGTTGTCAGTGGTGGGCGGCAGGATGGGGGTCATGACGAACTCAGCTGTCGCGCTCGCCGACACCGCCGCCTACGCCGCCGCCGTCGAGGAGGCCTCGCGGGCCGCCGCCGCGTACTACGCCACGGGCGAGAGCACGCTCGACGACGACGCCTACGACCGGCTGGTGCGGGGGATCGCCGCATACGAGCAGGAGCACCCCCAGGAGGTGCTGGACGCCTCCCCGACCGGCAAGGTGGCGGGCGGCGCCGCGACCGGGGACGTGCCGCACACCGTTCCGATGCTGTCCCTGGACAACGTCTTCTCGGCCGAACAGTTCGTCACCTGGACGGCGTCGCTGGAGCGCCGGATAGGCCGCCCCGTCACCGCCTGGAGCGTGGAGCCGAAGCTCGACGGACTGGCCGTCGCGGCGCGCTACCGGGCGGGCCGCCTGGAGCAGCTGATCACCCGGGGCGACGGCACCGCGGGCGAGGACGTCTCGCATGCGATCGGCACCGTGGTGGGCCTGCCCGAGCAGCTCGCCGAACCGGTGACGATCGAGATGCGCGGCGAGATCCTCATGACGACCGAGCAGTTCGAGCAGGCCAACGCCGTGCGCACCGAACACGGCGGCGCCCCCTTCGCCAACCCGAGGAACGGCGCGGCGGGCACCCTCAGGGCCAAGGACCGCGCGTACACGGTGGAGATGACGTTCTTCGCCTACGGCGCCCTGCCGCTGCCCGACTCCGGCGAGCTCACCGACACCCTCGCCGAACTCCCGCACAGCGAGGTCCTCGCCCACGCCGCCCGGCTCGGCGTGCACACCGCGGCGGACACGGACGTGGCGCCGCGCACCGTCACCACCGTCGAGGAGGTGCAGAGCCGGGTCGAGGAAGTCGCGGCCCTGCGCGCCTCGTTGCCGTTCGGCATCGACGGCATCGTCATCAAGGCCGATCTCGCCGCCGACCAGCGCGAGGCCGGATCCGGGAGCCGGGCGCCGCGCTGGGCCATCGCGTACAAGCTCCCGGCCGTCGAGAAGGTCACCCGGCTCCTGGCCGTCGAGTGGAACGTGGGCCGCACCGGCATCATCGCTCCGCGCGCCGTGCTGGAGCCGGTCGAGATCGACGGCTCGACCGTCAGCTACGCCACACTGCACAACCCCGCCGACATCACCCGCCGCGATCTGCGCCTGGGCGACCGGGTGATGGTCTACAAGGCGGGCGACATCATCCCCCGGATCGAGGCCCCCGTCGCCCATCTGCGCACCGGCGACGAGCAGCCCATCGAGTTCCCCGAGTCGTGCCCGCAGTGCGGCTCCGAGATCGACACCAGCGAGCAGCGCTGGCGCTGTGTCCGGGGCCGCGACTGCCGGCTCGTCGCCTCCGTCTCGTACGCGGCGGGCCGCGACCAGCTCGACATCGAGGGCCTCGGTGCGACCCGCGTCGTCCAGCTCGTCGACGCCGGTCTGGTGGCCGACTTCGCCGATCTGTTCACCCTCGGCCGCGAACAGCTGCTGGGCCTGGAACGGATGGGTGAGACCAGCACCGACAACCTCCTGGCCGCCATCGAGACGGCCCGTACCCAGCCGCTCTCCCGGGTCTTCTGCGCGCTGGGCGTCCGTGGTACCGGGCGCTCCATGTCGCGGCGCATCGCCCGTTACTTCGCGGACATGGACCGGATCAGGGCGGCCGACGCCGAGGAGCTCCAGCGGGTCGACGGCATCGGCAAGGAGAAGGCCGCAGGCGTCGTCGCGGAGCTGGTGGAGCTGGCCCCGCTGATCGAGAAGCTGGTGGCCGCCGGGGTCAACATGACGGAGCCCGGCGCGACGCCGCCGCCCGCGCCGGGGGAGGAGAGCACGGAATCGGCCGCCGCCACGGACGGGGCGGAGGGCACCGGTCTGCCGCTGGCGGGGATGACGGTGGTGGTCACCGGAGCCATGACCGGCGCCCTGGAGAAGCTCTCCCGCAACGAGATGAACGAGCTGATCGAGCGGGCCGGCGGGAAGTCCTCCTCCAGCGTCTCCAAGCGCACCTCGCTCCTGGTCGCCGGGGAGAAGGCCGGATCCAAGCGCACCAAGGCCGAGGACCTCGGGGTCCGGATCGCCGCGCCGGACGAGTTCGCCGAACTGGTCGCCGTCTTCCTGCCGTCGCAGGTGTGACGCACAGCCGACGCCAGCCCTTGGATTTTGCTGGGGAGTGGCTTTCTTTGCCTCCCTATTGCATAGTGAGGGCTCGGCCGTGCCTCGCTATCAGCGGGTGCATGGATGGTCTGCGTGGCTGTGGTGCCAGGGCGGCGGAGGAGGGACGATGCGTTCTCTGCACGACGGTCGGCGACCCGTCCCGTCCGCCCGCCGGGGCCACCGGGGTGTCACCCGTGGCCTCGCCCTCGATCTCGGCAGCTCCCGCACCCGCGTCTGGGTGCCCGGACACGGCGTCCTGGCCGACACCGACGTTTGCGACGGTGCCGGTACGGAGTCCGGGCACGGCAGCCCGGTCCGGCGGGGGCGCATCGTCGACCCCGAGTCCTGCGGCCGGCTGCTCGGCCGTATCGCCGACACGGCACTGGGCACGGACCGCACCGGCTCCGTGATCGTGGTCAGCCATCCCGTCCTCGCCGGGGCCCGGCACCGCGCCGAGGCGGCGGAACTGATCGCCGCCCTGGGGCCGACGACCGTCATCGCCCTCGACAGCGCGCGGGCCGCCGCCGCGGGCGCCGGACCACGGACCGGCGGGCCGCTGCTCGTCGTCGACATCGGCGCCGGACTGACCGAGGCGACCGTGCTCGTCGACGGACAGGTCCGCGACGCCCGCCAGGCCGAGACCGGGCTGGACGACTTCGACCCGGCACAGCCGCCCACCGCGGTCGTCCGCACCGTCCTGGACATGGTCATGGAGATGTGGAAGCAGGACCGGCACGGTGCCGTCCTCGGGGCCCTGCGCAAGGGCCCGTTGCTCGCCGGCGGCGGTGCCGCCCGGCCCGACATCACCAACCGGATCGCGGTCCGCCTCGGCGTACCGGTCCGTCTCGCCGACGACCCGGCGACCGCGGTCGTGCGCGGCGCGGGCCTGGTCCTCAGCTCCGTACTCCGCCAGGCCGGCGAGGCACCGGCCCTGACCGGCCGAACCGGGTGACCCCCCTCCCGGGGCCGCCCCCGGGGAATGTGCCCCCGAGGGCGCACCCGACCCTGATCCGCCGGACCGGCCCGGGGGCACGGCCGGGCGCCCCGGCACGCCTCGACACCGCGCGGGCGGCCCGGCTGCTCCTCGCCGCCCTCCTGCTCGCCGTCCTCACCTTTGTCGGCACCACCCCCGCGGCCGTCGGATCCGCACTCCCCGCCCGGCCCTTCGCCGGGGTGCCGCCCTCCGCCGCGTACACGCCCGGCGCCCATCAGCCCACCCAGCACACCGACCGGACCGCCCGCACCGGCACCGGCGCCGCCGGCACCGTCCACGACACCCGGCGCAGCCGCACCGCCACGGCGACCGACCACCACCGCTCCCAGCCGCCGCCCGAACCCCGGCCCCAGCCCCGGGCCGGCAGCGATCAGGCCCGCACCGCACACCACCTCCCGCCGCCCGGCCCCGACCTCCTGCTCCCCGGTGCCCCCGGCGCCCGAGCACCGCAGCGCGCCCACCGCCCGGTCCCCGCCGCACCCCCACGTGCCACCGACCGCTCCCGCGTCACGCTTCCCGGCGTACGCGGGCCTCCGTGGACGGCCGTTCGCCGGCCACCGGTCCTGCCACCGGTCCCGTCCCGCTGAACCGCCGTCCCGTCCTCGCCGAGGTGAGGGCGCCCGGCGCCCCCTCGGAGGAAACCCATGACTCGCGCCACCACGGTGCGAGCGGTTCTGGCTGCGGCCGTACTGCTCGTCTCCGTGCTCATCACGCTGACCATGTCACCCAGACTCGGCCTCGATCTTCAGGGCGGCACCAGAATGGTGCTCCAGGCCAAGGACTCGGACACCGCGAAGGCGGACCGGGACAGCACCGACCGCACCCTGGAGGTGCTCCGCCAGCGCATCGACTCCCTCGGCGTCGCCGAACCCACGCTGACCCGTTCCGGCGAGGACCGGATCATCGTCGAACTCCCGGACGTCCAGGATCCCCGCAAGGCCGCCGAGGTCATCGGCCGAACCGCCCAGCTCAGCTTCCACGCGGTGCAGGGGCCGGGCACGCCGACCCCGACCGAGGGGAAACCCGGCGCGCCGGACACGCCGAACGGCGAGAAGCCGGACACGCCGAACGGCGAGAAGCCGGACACGCCGAACGGCGAGAAGTCCGGCGACGGGCCGACGCTCCCCGACGAACAGGGCCGCCCCCTCGACCTCGGTCCGGCCAGGCTCTCCGGCGCGGGTGTCAAGGACGCCACCGCCGTTTTCGACGCCCAGCAGGGCGCGGGCTGGACCGTCTCCCTCGACTTCCACAAGGACGCGGGCCGGGACTGGACCCGGCTGACCGGCGAAGCCGCCTGCCACCCGGCCCAGGACGACCGGCGTCGCGTCGCCATCGTCCTCGACGAGCAGATCATCTCCTCGCCGCAGGTCTCGCCCTCCGTCGCCTGCAATGCGGGCCTGCCCTCCGGATCCACCCAGATCACCGGATCGTTCAGCGCGGACGAGGCCCGCGAACTGGCCCTGCTGATCAAGGGCGGTGCCCTGCCGCTCCCCGTCGAGATCGTCGAGCAGCGGACGGTGGGCCCGACCCTCGGCGCCGAGGCCATCGACGCCAGCGCACGGGCCGCCCTCATCGGCGCCGCCGCCACCGCGCTCTTCATCACCCTCGTGTACCGGCTCTTCGGCGCACTGGCCGCCGTCGCACTCGGCGCCTACGGACTGATCTCCTACGCGGCCCTGGTGGCCCTCGGCGTCACCCTCACCCTTCCGGGCCTCGCCGGATTCGTCCTGGCCATCGGGATGGCGGTCGACGCCAATGTGCTGGTCTTCGAGCGGGCCAGGGAGGAACGCACCCAGCATCCGGGCCGCTCGCTGCGCTCCTCGCTGACCGCCGGATTCCGTGGCGCCTGGAGCGCCGTCGCCGACTCCAACGTGACGACGCTGATCGCGGCCGGGCTGCTCTTCTTCCTCGGCTCGGGACCGGTGAAGGGCTTCGGAGTCACCCTCGCCATCGGCGTGCTGGCCTCCATGTTCTCCGCGCTCGTCATCGCCCGCGCACTCACCGAGATCGCCGCCGGTTCCCGGTTCGTCGGCGACTACCCGGGCGTCAACGGCATCTCCGGCCCCGGCCGGGTGCGCACCTGGCTGAAGAGCCGCGACCCCCAGCTGATGCGGTCCCCGCGCCGCTGGCTGCTGGTCTCCTCGGCACTGGTCGCCGTGGCCGTCCTCGGTATCTTCGTGCGCGGCGTCGACCTGGGCGTCGAATTCACCGGCGGCCGGCTCGTCGAGTACTCGACCAGTCGGCCCGTCGACGTGGAGCAGGCCCGCACAGCGCTCGCCGGTGCGGGCTTCGGTGACGCCGAGGTCACCACGGCGGGCGCGGGCGACATCTCCGTACGGACCGGGAAACTCGACAACGACGGCGAACACGCCCTGCGCGCCGCCCTCGCGGAGGAGGGCGGCAAGACCACCAAGGTCCGTGACGAGCTCATCGGCCCCAGCCTCGGCGACGAACTGCGGCGCAACGCCCTGATCGCGCTCGGCATCGCCGTCCTCGTCCAGCTGGCGTATCTGGCGATCAGGTTCCGCTGGACGTTCGCGTTGGGCTCGGTCGCGGCGCTGGTCCACGACGTCATCATCCTGGTCGGTGCCTTCGCCTGGCTGGGGCGCCCCGTCGACGGCATCTTCCTGGCCGCGCTCCTCACCGTCATCGGATACTCCGTCAACGACTCGGTGGTGGTCTTCGACCGGGTGCGGGAACTGTGGGCGAAGGCCCGTCGCACCCCCGTCGCCGAGGTCGCCAACCGGGCCGTCCTCCAGACCGTCCCGAGAACGCTCAACACCGGAATGGGCGCCCTCTTCATCCTCACCGCACTCGCCGTACTGGGTGGTGACTCGCTGGCCGACTTCGCGCTCGCGCTGCTGATCGGCATCTGCGTCGGCACGTACTCCTCGGTGATGACCGCCGTCCCGGCCGCCCTGGTCCTGGAACGGAGCAGCAAGGCACCGCCGCCCGCCCGGAAGCGGGCCCCCGGCCGCCGCTCCGGCACCAGAACGGTGCGTCGCGACCCGCTCGACAACGGAGCACGCGTGTAGCGGCCGGTGCGCCGCCCGGTCCTCCCCGGCCCGGGCGGCGCAGCTGAGCCGGTCGTGGCGTTCCACGGGGCCGGGGCGGAGAATCCGAGCAGTCGCCCCCGTGATCGGAGTGTGCCCGTGCCCGTGCCCGTGCCCGGCCTGCTGCGTGAGGCGTGGTCCACCGTCGTTCCGGACCTGAACGACCGTCATGGACCGCTGCCGCCCCTGATGCTCGCCCTGACCGTCGTCACCGGACTGGTCGACGCCGTCAGCTATCTGGAACTGGGCCGGGTGTTCGTGGCGAACATGACCGGAAACGTGGTCTTCTCCGGCTTCGCCATCGCCGGAGCACCGGGATTCTCGCTCGCCGCGTCGCTCGTCGCGCTCGCCGCGTTCGCGGTCGGGGCCCTGCTCGGCGGCCTGATCGTGCACCACACCCTGACGCACCGCGGCCGGATGCTGCTGTACGCGCTCCTCGTGGAGACCGCCTGCGTCCTGGCCGCGCTGATCGTCACCGCGATCTCCGGCCACCCCTTCACCGGCGGGGTCCGCTTCGCGCTCGTCGTGCTGCTCGGTCTGGGACTCGGCGTGCAGAACGCGGTCTCCAGGGCGCTGGCGGTACCCGATCTCACCACGACCGTGCTGACCCTGACCATCACCGGCATCCTCTCCGACAGCCGGTTCGCCGGCGGAGGCGGCAGCCGGGCCGGACGGCGGGTCCTCTCGGCCGCCGCGATGATGCTCGGCGCGGTCGCCGGCGCCGCGGCCGTACTGCACGGACACCCGAGACTTCCGCTGCTGCTCGCCGTGGCCGTCCTGGTCTGCGTGACCGTCGCCGCGATCGCGCCGGCGCGATCCGGGGCACCGTGGACCGCTCCGGTCGTCAGGAAGTGAGCGAGCGCAGGTGGTCGGCGGTGGCCCGGTCGGCGGGCAGGAACGTCTCGATCGCCAACTCGGCCACCGTCACATCCATGGGCGTGTTGAACGTCGCGATGGAGCAGACGAAGGAGAGCACCTGCCCGCCGTGCTCGATCAGCAACGGCAGCGCGAACGGCAGCGACGGAGCGGGTTCGAAGCCGGCGGAGCCGGTGCTCTCCGGTACGGGATAGCCCGCGACCTCCTCGTACAGCTCACGCAGCCGTGGCGAACGGGCCAGGGCGATCTGACGTTCCATCTGGGACAGCAGATCGGCCCGCCATTCCCGCAGATTGCGGATGCGCGGCGCCAGACCCTGCGGGTGCAGGGTGAGCCGCATGGCATTCAGCGGCGGTACGAGCAGGTGCTCGGCCACCGGGTCCATCAGCATCGCCATGCCCCGATTGGCCGCCACCACGTCGTACGTACCGTCGACGACCAGCGCCGGATACGGTTCGTACGCCTGGAGCAGCCGGTCCACCCCCTCGCGCAGCGCGCCCAGCGCCGGGTCGTCGAACGCGGTCTGTGCATAGCGGGGTGCGTAACCGCCCACCAGCAGAAGGGCGTTGCGTTCCCTGACCGGTACGTCGAGATGCTCGGCCAGCCGCAGGATCATCTCCTCGCTGGGACGGGAGCGGCCCGTCTCGATGAAGGAGATGTGCCGGGCCGAGGAATCGGCACGGAGCGCCAGCTCCAGTTGGCTGATCCGGCGCTGCTCCCGCCAACTGCGCAGCAGCGGCCCTACCCCCGTGTCAATCGCCACAGTCGTCATACCGAGACCGTAACGTCACCGGCACCGCCGACCGGCACCGACCGACGATGAGGAGTCGCCGTATGCCCGCCGCACCGCTGTCGCAGCAGGAGATCGAGGACCGACTGGGTGAACTGCCCGGCTGGTCGCTGGAAGGGGACCGGATCACCTGCACCTACCGGCTCCACAGCCACTTCGCCGCCCTCGGGCTGACCGCGCACGTGGCCGCGATCCAGGACGAAATGAACCACCACTCCGATCTGACCCTCGGCTACAACACCGTCTCCCTCTCCGTGAACACGCACGACGCGGGAGGTGTGGTCACCGAGAGCGATCTGAAGCTGGCCGCGCGGGTGGTGGCGATCGCCGACGGGCACGGCGTGCGGTAGCCGCGGCGGCCCCCGGCACCGGCCCCCGGCACCGGCCCCCGGCGCTCGGTAACCGACGCCCGGCCCCGGCGCTCGGTAACCGACGCCCGGCCCCCGGCACGCCGTCACATCGCCGCGCCGAACCGTGGGTGCGCGGCGAGCCAGCGCGTGTAGCTCTCGCTGCGCTCCACGGCCTCCGCGTACGCCGCCCGGGTGTGCCCGCTCACCGCCCCCGCCGCCGCGTCGGCCGCCGCCGACCGCGGATGCCAGCCCAGCAGATGACGCCAGCTGAGCGGCGCGCCGGAGATGGGCCGTGTCACCACCCCGGGCGTCGGCGGGAACGTCGCCCGGCACAGCCCGACCGCCCGGCCCACCTGCACGAGGTGGACGACGGACGCGGTGTCCGTCTCGTACACCGAGACCGGACTGAACCCGGCCCGCGCGCAGGCACCGACGAAACAGTCGGCGAAGCAGCCCTCGCCCGGCACGTCCGCCCAGCACTCGTCCGCCAGGGCGGAGAGGCCGAGTTCCTGCTCACCGGCCAGCCGATGGGTGTCCGGCAGCATCACGAAGACCGGGTCGATGCCGATGACCTGCCAGGTCAACCGGTCGTGCGCCGGCGGCGGGCTCTCCCCGCAGGCCCCGATGAGCGCGAAGTCGAGTCTGCCGTCGATGAGTTGGGAGGCGATCTCGCCGACCGACCAGGAGGTGTACGTCGACACGGGCGCGGCCGGGTGCGCGGCGGCCAGCCGGTCCACCAGGCCGCCCAGCAGCGGTCCGTGCGTGCCGCCCAGCCGGAAGCGCTCCATGGTTCCCCAGGCATTGGCGAACCGCACCGCCTCCTCCTGGAGTTCGCTCACGGCGGGCAGCACCACCCGGGCCCGTTCCAGTACCAGCTCGCCCAGGAGCGTGGGCCGGGCGCCGGTGTGGTCCCGGTCGAAGAGCGGGCCGCCGAGTGCCTTCTCGATCCTCCGCAACTGAGCGCTCAGCGCGGGCTGGGCCAGCCCGAGGCTCGCGGCCGCCTTGGTCAGGCTGCCGGTGTCGGCGATGGCACGGACGGTTCGCAGATGGCGCAACTCCAGCTCCATAAACGCAAGTTATGGGCCAGGGGGTCCACCGGCAATATGCCGGTCTCCATTGGGTGACGGTCTGTCCGAAACAGGGAAGGACGGACCCGGTCCGTGCCCGGTCACCCGGCGGTGAGCTCGACCAGCTGCACGCCGCTGTACGCCGGTATCCCGTCCCGGGTGACGACCGCGCGGACCGTGACCCACCCGGTGGCACCCCCGGGGTCGGGCGCGAGCCACACACTGCCGTCGGCGTCGGTCACGAGGTGGGCGATCGGCCGGCCCTCCAGTTCCCAGTCGATGTCGGCGCCGGTCAGGTCGACCGGCGTGCCGTCCCAGGCGGCGAGGGTCAGCGCCGCCCGGGTGGAACCGGCGGCGGGGAGTTCGGCCGGCGTGGCGGTGAGCCGCAGGTCGGCGTGGATCGTGTCGGACCGGTACCCCGCCAGATCCGCCGGGTACCAGGCGAGTTCGGGAACGAACCGGCCGTCCTTCCAGCGCGCGAGATAGCCGGGCCGGTGGTGCGCGTCGTCGATCAGCGCGTACGTCGGGGTCCCGTGTTCGGAGGCGACGAAGCCGTGCGGCGCGACGGTCACGGTGCCCGGGGTGCCGGGCAGCGGCAGCGCGCGGGGCTGGATGTCGTGGCTGGCGACGATCTCCACGCCCCCGTCGAACACCGTCCGCGACACCTTCAGATCCTCGGTGAGGTACCGGAACGCCGTCATCGCCTTCCCGAAACACCGGCCGGCGACCCGCCTCTGGACCAGCGACAGCCCCTTGAGCATCTCGAATCCGCGCCCCGCCATGAAGTCCCGCTCCATGTGCTGGGCCTGGTAGTGCAGATTGAGGCCGAAGGCCAGCGCCCAGCTCAGGTTCTCGGTGGTGTCGACGCCGCGGTCGAGGTTGTGCGGGTAGAACGCGACCTTGTCGTGCATGACGGCGGTCCCCAGCGGCCACTGCTGCACGAGGACGCCGTTGCGGTTCGGGCCGTCGTACGTGTTGGCCCGGTCTGCCTGCATGGTGTTCAGGTAGAAGCCGAGGCTGGACGCCAGGGTCTGGAAGAGCCGGTCCCCGCCGACCCCCTCGGTGCCGATCGGCAGGATCGCGGCGGACTGCGCGGTCTGCTCCACCAGCTCCTCGCAGTACGCGTACGGCGGCGCGCAGAAGTCGGCCGCGTAGTCGTACTCCCGGCGCGCGATCTCGTCCTGGAACATCATGTCCAGTCCGTAGGTGTCGCGGAACGTGCGGAGCTGGTCGAGGATCAGCGCCCGGGGCGCCTTCCGCCAGCCGCCGATGAGATACCCGAGGCTGGCGGTGTGCGTCTTGGTGACGAGCTTGCCGCGCCCGTCGCGGATCCCGATCCGCTCGACGCCGCCGAGCTCCGCGACCGCCCGGCTGTCGGGGTGCCACCAGGTGGGGTTGGTGTACGCGCTGGCGTAGTGCCCGCCGTCGTGGACGGTGTCGATGAGGCGCTGGAACTCCGCGGGCCCGCCGAGGTAGTCGAAGGTGAGGAAGTCCGGGTAGTGGTGGTCGTGCTGTCCGTCGGAGTAGTAACTGGCCAGCTCGACGCTGTACGGGCCGCCGGGCACGGCACGCAGGTATTCGAGGGCTGCTTCCGGCCGGCCCGTGGCCCGGGTGCCGCCGGTCGGCTGCCACAGGTCCACCTTGAGGTGCACCGCGTCGGGCAGCCCCGCGCGCAGCCGCGGGCCGAGCTTGTCCGGCAGCCCGCGCCAGGAGTCCATCGCGTTGTCCGCCCGGTAGGCCGCGAACAGGTCGAACGCGGTGCCTCCGGCGGCCAGCCGGGTCGCCGGCAGGTCCCCGGACCCGCCGGGGGCGATCCAGGCGTCCACCCGGTGCATCAGCCCGGTCAGGGCCTCCTCGCGGGCGCGGGCACCCACGAAGCCGAACTGCGTCGGCCGGTAGGGCTTCCCGCTCGCGGGCTGTACGCAGTACACGCCGAGCGCGGAGTCGTCCTCCTCGAACAGGATCAGGTCGTGGGTCGCGGTCGGCATGCCGTAGTTGGCGTAGAAGCCGCCGGCGAGCACCGGCCGGGTGTGCGCCATCCCGCCCCATTTCGGCGCGATGCCTAGCATGGTGCCCTCCGCGGGGATGGTCCGGTACGCGACCTCGGGGCAGGCGACCCGGAGGACGGGCCGGGTCCAGAGGTTCCGGATGGCGGTGGGGCGCAGTTCCAGGCGGCCCGCACGGAGCCGTACCGCCACCTCGGCGGCGAAGAACCCGGGCACGGTGAGCCCGATCCTGGCCTCGTCGGCGGCGACCCGGGCGACCTCGGCCGTGGCCTCGTCGGAGAAGACGCCGGTGCCGTTGTCGTAGTAGACGGCGAGCGGCAGCACACCGGGGGACTGGGCCCGGCCGCCGGACGTCCAGTCGAGCAGCCGGCCGCGACCGTCGATGAGGACCCGGTCGGCGCCGCTGGTCAGTTCCAGTGCGCCGGCCCGGCTCCAGCCGGCCACCGGCCCGCCGTCGCCGACCACCTCCACCCGGTCCACGTCGAGCACGAGCGGATCGGGCGACTGCTTGTCGTCGGGGAAGAACACGAGCACGAGCCGGCGCAGCGGGCGGGTGAGCCGGCCGTCTCCCTTTCCGCTCCACGTCATCCGGGCCAGTCGCTGAGGTTCGAAGGTGACCCTGGTCCGCCCGTCGAATCCGGCCGGGTCGACCCTGCTCGCGAGCGTCCCCCACTCCTCGCTGTCCCCGTCGAAGAGCTTCAGCCAGAGGTTGCCCTTCTTCGGCGTGACCCCGGTGAGCCAGACCGACACCCGGGCGAGGCCGGGTACGTACGGGCTCGGGAAGGCCACCGAGAACTCGCTGTACGTGCCGGCCATGGTGACGCGCGCCTGCCCGGCCGTGCCGGTGGCCGCGAGCGTGGTGTTGTGCAGTGTGGTCGGCGGCAGGTCGTGCGATACGCCGTCGATGACGAGGCGCACGGCCCCGGCGTCGGAGGCGTCGTCGCCCGGGGCGGGCGCGGCGACGGCGGGTGCCGCCCCGGACAGGGCGACGGCCGGTGCGGACACGGCGGCGGTTCCGGCAAGGAAGGTGCGGCGCTTCATGGGTACGCTCCGGCGTCGGCTCGATGGGGGCGGGCGAGTGCACCGTATGGGCTCGGTATTGACGCGTCAACACCCCTGCCGTGCAGGCTTGTTGGGCGATGAATTAGCGCGCTAAGGCCCGCGCGGGGGTGGTGCTCGTGGCGCCTGGCCCTCGCCTGCCCCGCCCATCAGGGGGAATCTCTCCTCGGGTGGAAGGCTGTCGCGCCCCGGGGGAGTCCCGGCCCCGAGCTGCTTGACGCGTGAAGGGGGTGCTGTGCGGGGGAGCCATGACGCGTCATGCGTATGACTTGCTGAACCGGCAACGAAACTTGCCAGGAGGCTCGACCGGGGGTGAGGCTGTCCCCATGAGTCAGCACACCGATCACGTGAGTCAGCCCACCGGTCACGGCCACCACCATGGCGCCCCGCAGGGACATCACCACGACCACGACCACGGCGACCTCGACTGGGACGTCATGGGGCCGATGCTGGAGCAGGAGGCCGAGATCAGCCGGCCGCAGTACGAGGAGGCCGCCCGCTGGATCGCCGGGCTTCCCACGGCACCGAAGGTGCGCAGGGTGCTCGACATCGGCAGCGGGCCGGGCGTCATCGCCTGCCTGCTCGCCGAGGTGTTCCCCGAGGCGGAGGTCGTCGCCGTCGACGGCACCGCGGCACTCCTGGAACGCACCCGCGCCCGCGCCGAACGGCTCGGCCTCGGCGACCGGGTCGGCACCCGGCACGCCGAGATCCCCGACGACCTCGAAGGGCTCGGCGAGGCGGACCTCATCTGGGCCGGCAACGCCCTGCACCACATGGGGGACCAGCGCGCCGTCCTCGCCGGATTCGCCGCACTGCTGCGCCCCGGCGGAACGATCGCCCTGGCCGAGGGCGGTCTGCAGCCCCGCCGCCTCCCGCGCGACATCGGCATGGGGCGGCCCGGCCTGGAGGCCAGGCTCGAAGCGATCAACGCGGACCGGTTCGAGAACATGCGGGCCGCACTGCCCGGCACCAAGCGGGAGACCGAGGACTGGAGCGCCCTGTTCACCGCCGTGGGGCTGGAGCCGCAGGGCACCCGCAGCTTCCTGCTCGACCTTCCGGCGCCCCTCCCCGACCGGGCCCGCGACCATGTCGTCGCCGAGCTCACCCGTCGCCGCGAGATGTTCGAGGACGACCTCTCGGCCGAGGACATCGCCGTACTCGACCGGCTGCTCGACCCCGAGGACCCGGCCGGACTGCGCCGGCGCCCCGATGTCTTCCTGCTCTCGGCGCGGACCGTGCACCTGGGCCGCCGGGCCTGACGCCGACCGGATCCCCCGCCCGCGGCCCATCGACGGATTGGAGTGGTACGCGGGGTCCGGACAGGACATCTCGTCCACTGGCACGGGGTGTGCGGCATGCCCAGGATGAGGCTTCGCGATCGCGGCCGGCAGCGGCCCGGCGCGTGACAGGCCTTGTCGAGAGGGAGTCGAATGCAGCACACCCCAGCCACCCCGGACACCGGATCGACCCCGCCGGACTCCCCGTCGCGGACGCGGCTGCCGGACGGTCGCCCGGCGGGCACGCCCGTTCCCGGCCCCCTGTCGGGCGTCGTGGTCGCCGACTTCGGGCGGGTGCTGGCCGCCCCGTACGCCACGATGCTCCTCGCGGACCTCGGCGCCGACGTCATCAAGGTGGAGCGTCCCGGCGCGGGCGACGACACCCGGGCCTGGGGACCGCCCCACGCCCATGGGGAGTCGACGTACTTCCTGTCCGTGAACCGCAACAAGCGGTCCTTCGCCATCGATCTCGGCACGCCGGAAGGGCGCCGCGACGCCCATGCGCTGGTGCGCCGCGCCGATGTGCTCTTCGAGAACTTCCGCCCCGGCACGATGGACAAGTACGGACTCTCCTACGCGCAGGCCGAGGCGCTCAACCCCGGCATCGTCTACTGCTCGGTGACCGGATTCGGATCCGGCGAAGGCGCCGGGCTGCCCGGCTACGACCTGCTGCTGCAAGCGGTCGGCGGGCTGATGAGCGTCACCGGGCCCGCACCGGGACAGCCCGTCAAGACGGGTGTGGCGCTCGTCGACGTGCTCACCGGACTGCACGCGGCCGTGGGCGTCATGGCGGCGTTGCGCCACCGCGACGCGACCGGTGAGGGCCAGCACGTCGAGGTCGATCTGCTGTCCTCGCTGCTGTCGAGCATGGTGAACCAGGCTGGTGGCTACACCCTGGCCGGTCAGGTGCCGGGCATCCTCGGCAACCGTCACCCGTCCATCGCCCCGTACGAGGTCTACCGGGCGGCGGACCGGCCGCTGGTGGTCGCCGTCGGGAACGACCGGCAGTTCCGGTCCCTGTGCCGGGGCCTGGGCGCCGAGGAGCTGGCCGCCGACCCCCGGTTCGTCTCGAACGCGGACCGGGTGGCACACGTCGACGCGCTGGCCGAGGAGATGTCCCCGCGGCTCGCCACGCGCACCGCGGCCGAGTGGTTCGCCCTGCTGACCCCGCTCGGGGTGCCCTGCGGCCCGGTCAACGACCTCGCGGGAGCCTTCGATCTCGCCGAGCGTCTGGGCCTGTCGCCGCGGGTCACACCGGCCGACGCGGACCCCGACGACCCCATGCGCCTGGTGGCCAACCCCATCGGGCTGTCCCGCACCCCGCCGCGCTACGAACGGCGGCCGCCGCGTGTCGGTGAGCACACCGAGGACCTCAGACGCTGGCTGGACAGCTGACCTGGGCTTTTGCGGCATCAGTGTCTGGCCCGGCCCGTGTCAAGGCAAGACACACTGCCGCCAGGGTGAGTGGCCATCAGAAAGTCCCCTGTGCAGGCTAATGGCGAGTCAACTGACCCTGTGAACAGGGTCAGTTGAAACTCATCTAATGATGTGAAAATCGCATATTGCGTATTTCGTGTAACCCGACTGGCGCTCGGGCGTCAACCTTCGACGTGTCTGAAATGACACGTATTCGGATCGTCAGTAATTTCATCCGCAGATCGACCGCATCGGTCGGTCTCTCTGAGACAGGAGAAGCGACATGATTACGCGTTCCACCATCGTTACGGCAGCGGTCGCGGCCGCCGCGGCCCTCGCCGCCACCGGCATCACCTACGCTTCGGCTGCCACCTCCGAGCCGGCTCAGGCGGCGGCCCCGGCCGTCCAGCAGGCTGCTCCCGTTTCGGCTCTCGGCGGCGGCGACGTCGGCAAGGGCAACGAGGGCAAGGGCGGCAACGAGCGTGGTGGCGGCTACGGCGGAGGCCGGGACCACTACGAGGGCCGTATCCACATCAACGAGCGGACGTACAGCGACGAGCGCGGCGGCTGCGTGACCGTGGTCAGCGGCCTCGGCTCGAAGACCCTCAACATCCGCAACGACAGCCGCCACACCGTCGAGGTCTTCCGTGGGGTCACCTGCGACAACGGCGCCCCCATCGCCACCGTCGGACCGCACAGCAACAGCAACGGGGTGCACCCCGGCCACGTCGAGGGCGGTGTCTGGGTCAAGAACGGAGTCGTGGGCAGCTTCCGGGTGATCGACCGTCACTACGACGACGACCGCGGCGGCAAGGACTGGTAAACCCGAGTCACTCAGGTGACACAGAACCCCGGCCCGCCGTAATCGGGCCGGGGCTCCATCCAGGCTATCCGACCGGGGCGACCCGGTCGGATAGCCTCACCTGAACGACGAACCACAGGTTTGAACTCCTGCCAGGTCATACTAAAGCCGGACGGCGAGGCTCTGCCAGCCGACCGGGAACGGCCCTTGGCAGGGCCCGGCGACCGGGCGGCCGAACGTGGCGTCGGCGCGGCAGACGCCGCCCATGTCCCAGCCGCCAGGGGGTTGGCGGGTCGTCTTGACCCAGGCGAGTGACGGCCCGGGACGGGACGGCCCCGAAGGGCCGCCGCAGCGGCGGTCCGCACGCGTCCGCGCAGCCGCACACGTCCCGGTGCGGGCCTGTATCCGGCCTATGCGCCGGTGGTGTCCCGCACCGGCTCCAACCGCCACCACTGGCCGGGGGAGTCGGTGTCCTCCCACTGCTGGACACGCGCGCCGTCGGCCTTGCTGCCGTCGGCCACTTCGAGGACGAGCCCGCTGATGAAGCTGACCAGGGTCACCACCCCCGGCGCCTCCAGATGCCGCTCGATCAGCCATTCCTGGGCGCCGTAGTTGTTGGCCCGCCACTGCTGGATCACGGCGCCGTTCTCGGTGGAGGCGTTGGCGACATCCAGACGCTTTCCGCTGTGGACATTGACCAGATAGTGGAGCGCGGCACCCTCGTGCACGGGCGAGAGCTGCCACTGCTGGGCTGCCGAACCGCTCTCCTGGCCCTGCTGGACCGGGGCGCCGCCGCCCTTGGCGGAGCCGCGCACCTCCAGCAGCAGCCCGCTGGCCACATTGCGCAGCAGGTAGCGGCCCGCCGCGACGGCGGGCGAGGTGTCCCCGCTCATGTTCCGGTCCCTTCGGTCCCAGGGGTGTCACGTGGCGGACCGCCGCCCGGCCAGGCAGCCGGGCGGCGGTCCGTTTCGCCGGTGGTTCAGGCGACGTTGAACTCGCCGGGGTTCGGGCCGAGGCGCTTGCCCTCGTCCAGCGCGGCGAACGCGGCCAGGTCGTCGGCGTCCAGCTCGAAGCCGAACACATCGATGTTCTCCGCGATCCGGGACGGCGTCACCGACTTCGGGATCACCACGTTGCCGGTCTGGAGGTGCCAGCGGAGCACCACCTGGGCGGGCGTGCGGTCGTGCTTGCGGGCGATCGCGACGACCGTCGGGACCTCCAGCAGGCCCTTGCCCTGGCCCAGCGGCGACCACGCCTCGGTCGCGATGCCGTGCTTGGCGTGGAAGGCGCGCGACTCGGCCTGCTGGAGCTGCGGGTGGAGCTCGATCTGGTTGATCACCGGGACCACGGAGGTCTCGCCGAGCAGCCGCTCCAGGTGCTCGGGGAGGAAGTTCGACACGCCGATGGCCTTCGCGCGCCCGTCGGCGTGGATCTTCTCGAACGCCTTGTACGTGTCGACGTACGCGTCCTTGGCCGGCACCGGCCAGTGGATCAGGTACAGATCCACGTAGTCCAGCCCCAGCTTGTCGAGCGAGGCGTCGAAGGCGCGCAGGGTCGAGTCGTGGCCCTGCTCGCTGTTCCACAGCTTCGTGGTGACGAACAGCTCTTCGCGCGCGACACCGGAGGCCGCGATCGCCCGGCCGGTGCCCCGCTCGTTCTCGTAGATCGCGGCGGTGTCGATGCTCCGGTACCCGGACTCGATCGCGGTGGCGACCGCCTTCGTGGCCTCGTCGTCCGGCACCTGCCAGACACCGAAACCGAGCTGCGGCATCTCGACGCCGTTGTTGAGAGTGATGGAGGGGACCTGGCTCACGTGCGGTCGATCCTTACGTTGTCGGTTGGTACTCCCTGGCTCAACGATCACCGGCCGCCGGACATTCCCCCGCCGCCCGGACTTCCGCGGCTGCGCCATCGCCTCTTCGGCGCCCGGCCGTCGCTCCGGCCCCTTTCCCGTCCGGGCCATTGACCGGGACCCGTCGGCACGCGACGCTTGGGCACGTCACTGAACAACGGACACTCTTGTGAACGCGCACCTCCGAGATCCTGCGACAACTCCGAGATTCCGAACGAAACGACTCCGAGCGAGGTCGAAGTGACGAACCCTTCCAGGCGAGCTCTGCTCGGCGCGGCCGTCGGCGGCGCCGTCGCCGCCACCGCCGGGCTCCACGCCACCGCGCACGCGGCGAGCTGGAAACTGCGCTGGTCGCCCTCGGCGAGCGGCGGCGGACTCGGCGCCTTCGAGACCGTCGAGGACGACCGCGCCGACTCCCATCAGGCCGGACAGCCGCACATCCTCACCGAGGGCGAAAACTTCCGGTTCAACATGCACACCGTCGACCGCGACACCTCGACGGACCGTCAGCGCCAGGAGGTGACCGGGCTGCGCACCGGCGGGAGTTCGTACCTCAAGTGGCTCCCCGGGGAGACCTGGCGGGTCACGTACCGCATGTACATCCCCGGCTCGCTGAAGGCGACCACCAGCTTCACCCACATCATGCAGATGAAGCAGCCGGGCACCGGCACCTCGCCGATCGTCGTGCAGTCCCTGCGCCGGGTGAACGGTGTGCAGACCATCGAGCTGAAGCTGACCATCGCCGACATCCTCGTCGGCCGCACCGACCTCGTACCGCTCCAGGACAAGTGGATCGACGTCGACTTCCGGATCACGATCGGTGACGGGGCGGCGGGCTCGGTCCGCTGGATCCTCAAGGACGGGGCGACCACGGTCATCGACAGGTCGAAGTCCGGCGTCGACACGCTCCTCGCCGACCGGGTACGGCCCAAATGGGGCATCTACCGGTCGCTCGGCGACACCTCGGGATCCTTGCAGGACACCCATCTCCTGCTCACCCGCATGCGCGGCTACCAGCTGCTCTGACCGGCCCGTTCCAGCCGCGAGGACCGCCCGCACCCGGTCCAACCGGACGACCCCGCAAGAGATTTGGGCCCACGCGGGGCATTGACAGAAAGCTCCGCAGGGAATCCTATGCAGTGTCGGTTAGGAACCTTTCCTAACATCGAACCGGAAGGGATCACCCGTGCACCCTGCCGCACCCCCACGCCGCTTGGTCGCCGCTCTCACGGGCCTCAGCTGTCTGCTCCTGCCCCTGCTGGGCCATCTCCCGCAGGCCACCGCCGCCGACGCCCCCGCGGTGCCCTTCGGCAGCCACCAAGTCCCCTACGCCACAGGGACGCTGAAGCCATCGGGCACGCAGGCGTCGCTCGATCAGGCCGTGATCAAGACCTACAACGCCTGGAAGTCCGCGTTCGTGAAGAAGAACTGCGGCAACGGCTGGTACGAGGTCGTCTCGCCGGACGCCGACCACCCCTACGTGGCCGAGGCCCAGGGCTACGGGATGGTCGTCACCGCGACGATGGCGGGCGCCGACCCGGAGGCGAGGACCGTCTTCGACGGCCTGGTCAAGTACATGCTCGCGCACCCCTCGGTGAACAACGCCAACCTCCTCGCCGCCGAACAGGACGCCTCCTGCAAGAGCGTCGACGGCTCCGACTCCGCGACCGACGGGGACCTCGACGTCGCCTACGGGCTGCTCCTCGCCGACAAGCAGTGGGGATCCGCCGGCACGTACGACTACAAGGGCCTCGCGGTCAAACACATCAACGCCATCAAGAAGAGCGAGGTCAACCCGACCACGCACCTGATGCTGCTCGGCGACTGGTCGGACTCGCAGGAGGAGCACTACTGGATGACCCGCTCCTCGGACTGGATGATCGACCACTTCCGCGCCTTCAAGGCCGCCACCGGTGACAGCACCTGGGACACCGTGCGCACCGCACACCAGAACCTGATCACCTCCCAGCAGTCCGAGTACGCCCCCGCGACAGGGCTGCTGGCCGACTTCGTCGTCGACACCGACACCACCGCCAGGCCCGCCCCGGGCGAGGTGCTGGAGGGCCCCAACGACGGCGACTACTCCTGGAACGCCTGCCGCGACCCGTGGCGCATCGGCGCCGACGCCGTCACCAGCGGGGACAGCGCCTCGCTCGCCTCGGCCCGCAGGTTCAACTCCTGGATCAAGACCAGGACGGGCGGGAACCCGGACAAGATCGCCAGCGGCTACCACCTCAACGGTTCGGTGTTCGACAGCGGCAACGACATGGCGTTCACCGCCCCGTTCGTCGTGACCGCGCTGACCGACTCCGGCTCCCAGACCTGGCTCGACGCGCTCTGGAACAAGCTCGCCACCACCTCCATCGACCCGGATCTCTACTACGGCGGCAGCGTCCAGCTCCAGTCGATGATCGTCGCGTCCGGCAACTACTGGGTCCCGTAAGGAGGTTCGGATGCAGATCGCGACGCTCACCACGTCACGACGGACAGCGGCCGTCCTCACGGCCGTACTGCTCTGCACCGCCCTGGTGCAGGCCGTCCCGCAGCCGGCATCCGCGGCCGCCGCGCGGTACGAGGCGGAGTCCGCGACCATCGTCGAGGGCGCCGCCGAGTCCAACCACTCCGGCTACTCGGGCAGCGGATTCGTCAACGGCGACAACGTCGTCGGCAGCTACGTGGAGTTCACCGTCACCGCGGCCTCGGCCGGCACCGGCAAGATCGCCATCCGCTACTCCAACGGCACCGCGGACGCCCGGCCCGCCGATGTCGCCGTGGGCGGCACGGTCGTCTCGGCGGCCCGTGCCTTCGACACCACCACCGACTGGAACACCTGGGCCACCTCCACCCTGACCACCCCCCTCAAGGCGGGCGGCAACAGGATCCGGCTGACGTCCACGACCGCCGACGGGCTGCCCAACCTTGACTACCTGGACGTCACGGTCACCCCGTCGGACACCGAGGCACCCACCGCACCCACGGCGCCCAACTGCACGGAGATCAACGAGAACGGCCTCACCCTCAACTGGGGAGCCGCCACGGACGACGTGGGCGTCGTCGCGTACGACATCTACGAACACGGCAACAAGTTCGGCGAGGCACCGGGCACCGCCACCACGAAGAAGCTGACCGGTCTCAGCGCCGACACCACCTACAACCTCAGCCTGTTCGCACGTGACGCGGCCGGAAACGTGTCGTCGGTCAGCCCCGTCGTGGACTGCACCACCCCGAAGAGCGACGACACCACCGCACCCTCGGCACCCGGCACCCTGTCCACCTCGGGCCTCACCATGAACAGCGTCGCCCTGAGCTGGGGGGCTTCGACGGACGACAAGGCCGTCACCGCCTACGAGGTACGCAGCGGCAGCACCGTCTACAAGACCGTGACCGGCACACCGCCCGCCACCACGACCACGCTCACCGGGCTCGCCTGCGCCAGCCCGTACAGCCTGGACGTCGTCGCCAAGGACACGGCGGGCAACGCCTCACCACCGAGCAACACGGTCGCCTTCACCACCCCGGACTGCGCCACCGACGGCGGGGTGCCCTCCGGCATCACCACCGTCTCCAGCGGCTGGTCCATCCCCTGGGGCATCCACTGGATGCCCGACGGCAAGTCCGCGCTGGTGACCGAACGGGACAGCTTCAAGGTCCTCAAGGCCACTCCCGACGGCGGCCGGACCCAGGTCGGCACCGTACCCGAGGCGGTCACCACCGACGGCGAGGGCGGACTGCTCGGCGTCGCCGTCGACCCGAAGTGGTCCGCCAACCACTACGTGTACTTCATGCACACCGCCTCCGAGGGCAACCGTGTCGCCCGGATGACCTACGACGGCGGCTCGCTCAGCGGGTACAAGGTCCTGCTCCAGGGGATCAAGAAGAGCAGGTACCACAACGGCGGACGGCTCGCCTTCGGCCCCGACGGCTATCTGTACGCGTCGACCGGCGAGGCGCAGACGCCCGACCTGGCCCAGGACAAGAACTCGCTGAACGGCAAGATCCTGCGGATGACGACGGACGGCAGGGCCGCCCCCGGCAACCCGTTCGGCAACTACGTCTACAGCTACGGACACCGCAATCCGCAGGGCCTCGCCTTCGACCGCAACGGCCGTCTGTGGGAAGCGGAGTTCGGCGACAGCAAGAAGGACGAGCTCAACCTGATCAAGCCGGGCAAGAACTACGGCTGGCCCGTCTGCGAGGGCACCTGCACCACCACCGGCATGACCAACCCGAAGAAGACCTGGAACATCTCCGAGGCCTCGCCCAGCGGGATCGCCATCGTCCGCAACGTCATCTACATGGCCGCGCTCAAGGGCGAACGGCTGTGGCGGGTGCCGATCACCGGTGACACCGAGGAGCTGGGCACACCGAGCGCGTACTACGTCGGTACGTACGGCAGGCTGCGCACCGTCACCGGGGTGCCCGGCCAGGACCAGCTCTGGCTCTCCACCACCAACTGCGACAACAAGGGGAACGAACCCGACGGCTCGGACAAGCTGTTCCGCGTCTCGATCACCTGAGGGCTGCCGCACGCGCTGTACCGCCGGGGCCCGCCGGGCCTCAGCGGTACAGCGCGTCGACCTCCGCCGCGTACGCCGTCTCGATCGCCCGGCGCTTCAGCTTCAGCGACGGGGTGAGCAGACCGTGCTCCTCGCTGAAGGGGTGCGCCAGGATCCGGAACGTACGGATCGACTCGGCCTGCGAGACCGCCGTGTTCGCGGCCACCACCGCCCGCCGGACCTCAGTCTCCAGATCCGGGTCGCGCACCAGCTCCTCCGGCTTCAGCGGCGCCCGCCCCTGCATCGTGAGCCAGTGGTCCACCGCCTCCTGGTCGACCGTGACCAGGGCCGCGATGTACGGCCGGTCGTTGCCGACCACGATGCACTGCGAGATCAGCGGATGCGCCCGCACCCGCTCCTCCAGACCGGCCGGCGACACACTCTTGCCGCCCGACGTCACCAGGATCTCCTTCTTCCGCCCGGTGATCGTCAGATAGCCGTCCTCGTCGAGCGAGCCGAGGTCCCCGGTGGCCAGCCAGCCCTCGCGCAGCACCGCGTCGGTGGCCTTCGGGTCGCCGAGATAGCCCCCGAACACATTGCCGCCGTGCAGCCACACCTCGCCGTCCTCGGCGATGTGCACCGTCGTCCCCGGGATCGGCAGCCCGACCGTGCCGTACCTGGTGCGCTCCGGCGGATTGGCCGTGGCCGCGGCGGTCGACTCGGTCAGCCCGTAGCCCTCGTACACCGTGACGCCGGCGCCCCCGAAGAACAGGCCGAGCCGCCGCTCCATCCCCGAACCGCCGGACATCGCGTGCCGTATCCGGCCGCCCATCGCGTCGCGCACCTTCTTGTACACGACCTTGTCGAAGAACTGGTGCTGCATCCGCAGTCCGGCGGACGGCCCCGGACCGGTCCCGAACGCCCGTGCCTCCAGCGCCTCCGCGTACTTCACCGCGATGTCCACGGCCTTGTCGAACGGCCCGATCCGGCCCTCCGCCTCGGCCTTGCGCCGGGCGGCGTCGAACACCTTCTCGAAGATGTACGGGACAGCCAGGATGAACGTCGGCCGGAACGACATCAGGTCCGGCATCAGCGCCCTGGCCGACATCTCCGGCTGATGGCCCAGCCGCACCCGGCCGCGGATCGCCGCGACCTCGACCATCCGTCCGAAGACATGGGCCAGTGGCAGAAAGAGCAGCGTCGCCGCCTCGTCACCCGGCCTGGAGCGGAAGACCGACCTCCAACGGGCGACCATGGTGTCCGTCTCGAACATGAAATTGGCGTGCGTGAGCACGCAGCCCTTGGGGCGTCCCGTCGTTCCCGAGGTGTAGATGACGGTCGCCACCGAATCGGGTGTCACCGCGCGGCGGTGGCGGTGCACCACCTCGTCCTCGACGTCCACCCCCGCCTCGACCAGCTCGGACACCGCGCCGGCGTCCAGCTGCCAGAGCCGCTTGAGTCCGGGCAGCCGGTCGATCACCGAGGCGATCGTCATGGCGTGGTCCTCGTGCTCGACCAGGACGGCCGACACCTCGGCGTCGTGCAGCATCCACCGCACCTGCTCGGCCGAGGACGTCGGATAGACGGGTACGGACTGGGCGCCGACCGTCCACAGCGCGAGGTCGAAGAGCGTCCACTCGTAGCGCGTGCGCGACATCAGCGCGACCCGGTCGCCGAACCTGACACCGTGCGCGATCAGCCCCTTGGCCAGCGCCAGCACCTCGTCACGGAAGGCCGCAGCGGTGACATCTCGCCATTGTCCGCTCGCGTCTTTCCGACCGAGCGCGACCCGGTCCGGGTCGTCCTCGGCATGGTCGAACACCACATCGGCCAGGCCGCCCACGAGGGGCGCGGCCGCCATGGGTGGGACAGTGAACTCGCGCAATGACCTGCTCCTCGTGGCGCTCCGCACAGCGCCGTGACGCTACCCCACCGGGCGGCGCGGCGGGAGGGCCCCGCATCGGTGGACAACCTGGCATATGCACAGGTCAGTGACCGAAATCCGGCCAGATGGGCAAGGCTCGGGCGTGGCCGGACACGTAGGGTGAGCGGCAGCCACCGGAATCTCCACCGAATCTGTACGCCGCTCCCACTCCCGTTCCGGACGCATGCGCGGTGTTCTGCCCTCATCCGTCCCGAATCAGGTGGGCCGGTCCCCCTCGTGCCCGTCGACCTGTGCCGTCCATTGCTTCCCGTGCGCGCAGGCGGTCATGCGCTCTCCCGGCCGTTGATCGACCCGATCGTGCCGACGCCCCGGATCAGCCGGTCGCCGCCCGCCAGGATCGCCGCCGCCAGGGCGTCCGCGGCCTCGTGCGCCCCGTCGCGACGGCGGCCGTGCGACAGGACGAAGTCCACCCCGCCCAGTTCCGGCAGCCCCGCCCTGGCCGGCAGCTGCGCGAGGCCCGGCGGGATCAGCCCCCGGGTGTGGGCCATCACGCCCAGCCCCGCGTGGGCCGCCGCGATCAGCCCGCTCAGGCTGGTGCTCGTGCAGGCGACCCGCCAGGACCGGCCGTGCTCCTCCAGCACCTCCAGGGCGCGGGCCCGCGTGATGCCCGGCGGCGGGAAGAGGACCAGCGGAACCGGACGGTCCGGGTCGATCCGCAGCTGCGGTGCGCCGATCCAGGTCAGCGCGTCCTGCCAGACCAGCTCGCCGTGCGTGTCACCGGCGCGCCGCTTGGCGAGCACCAGATCGAGACGGCCGGCCGCGAGCCGCTGATGCAGCGTCCCGGAGAGCTCCACCGTCAGCTCCAGCTCGACCTCCGGGTGGTCGCGGCGGAACGACTCCAGGATCTCCGGCAGCCGGGTCTGCACGAAGTCCTCGGAGGCCCCGAAGCGCAGCCGCCCGCGCAGCCGGGTGCCGGTGAAGAACGCCGCGGCCCGCTCATGGGCCTCCAATATCGTCCGGGCGAAGCCGAGCATCGCCTCGCCGTCCACCGTGAGGTCGACCCGGTGGGTGTCCCGGGTGAACAGCTGCCGCCCCGCCGCGTCCTCCAGGCGCCGCACATGCTGGCTCACCGTGGACTGCCGTACCCCCAGTCGGCGGGCGGCCCGGGTGAAGCTCAGCGTCTGGGCGACGGCGAGAAAGGTACGCAGCTGTGCGGGGTCGTACATGACACCAGGCTATCGCGCACCGTGATGACAGTGAGAGCGGTGTGCGGGATTCCCGATCGCACCGATCCGGAGCAGCATGGAGTGGGCACGACCGGAATCGAGAGAACACAGAGAACATGTGGAGCACATGAGCCGCCGCACCCTGAAGCTGCCGTCCTGGCTGCCGCTCGACCCGTACATCCTGGCGCTGATCGGCACCGTCGGGCTCGCGGCGATACTGCCCGCGTCGGGGACCGCCGCCGACGTGGCGGGCGGCGCCTCGACCGGGGCGGTCGCCTTCCTCTTCTTCCTGTACGGCGCCCGGCTCTCCACCGCCGAGGCGCTGGACGGACTGAAGCACTGGCGACTCCATCTCACCGTGCTGATCTGCACCTTCGTGGTGTTCCCGCTGCTCGGGCTGGCGGGCCGGGGGCTGGTTCCGTACGTCCTGACGCCGCAGCTCTACAGCGGCTTCCTCTTCCTCTGCCTCGTCCCGTCGACCATCCAGTCGTCGATCGCCTTCACCTCGATCGCCCGCGGCAACGTGCCCGCGGCGATCTGCGCGGGCTCCTTCTCCTCGATCGCCGGGATCTTCCTCACCCCGCTGTTCGCGGCGGCCCTGCTCGGCAACGACGGCGGCGGATTCTCGGCGGACGCGCTGCTGAAGATCGGCGTGCAGCTGCTGCTGCCGTTCGTCGCCGGGCAGCTGCTGCGCCGCTGGATCGGCGGCTTCATCACCCGCCACAAGAAGGTCCTCGGCTATGTCGACCGCGGTTCGATCCTGCTCGTCGTCTACACGGCCTTCAGCGAGGGCATGGTCGCGGGCATCTGGCACCAGGTCACCCCGGCCCGGCTCGGGGCGCTGCTCGGCGCCGAGATGCTGCTGCTCGCGCTGATGCTCTCGCTGACCTGGTACGGGGCGAAGCGGCTGGGCTTCGACCGGGAGGACCGGATCGCCATCCAGTTCGCCGGTTCGAAGAAGAGCCTGGCCTCGGGGCTGCCGATGGCGAGCGTGCTGTTCGGGGCGCAGGCGTCCCTCGCCGTGCTGCCGCTGATGCTCTTCCACCAGATGCAGCTGATGGTGTGCGCGGTGATCGCCAAGCGCCGCTCGCGCGACGCGCCGGAGGAGCAGCCGGTGAGCGGAGCGGTTTCGCCCCGGCCCGCCGTCGCGAGCTGACGGCGCGGCCCGCCCGGGGACGCTCCGCCGGGCGGGCCGGTCGCCTCAGTCCTGGACCGCGGTCGCCTCCAGGGCGATGCGGTGCTCGCCGGTGTACACGTTCATCGACGGACCCCGCAGGAAGCCCACCAGGGTGAGTCCGGTCTCGGCCGCCAGGTCGACGGCGAGGGACGACGGTGCCGAGACCGCCGCGAGCATCGGGATCCCGGCCATCACCGCCTTCTGGGCCAGCTCGAACGAGGCCCGCCCCGACACCAGGAGAATCGCCCGGGACAGCGGCAGCCGGTGGTCGGTCAGGGCCCGGCCGACCAGTTTGTCGACCGCGTTGTGCCGGCCGACGTCCTCCCGGACGTCGAGCAGTTCGCCCGTCTCGGAGAACAGTGCCGCCGCGTGCAGCCCCCCGGTCCGGTCGAAGACCCGCTGGGCGGCGCGCAGCCGGTCGGGGAGGGCGGAGAGCAGTGCCGGTCCGACCCGGAGCGGGGGAGTGTCGGCCACCGGGTGCCGGGTCGTGGTGCGTACCGCGTCGAGACTCGCCTTGCCGCAGAGCCCGCAGGACGAGGTGGTGTACACATTGCGTTCGAGCGTGATGTCGGGGACCGCGACGCCGGGGGCGAGCTTCACGTCCACCACGTTGTACGTGTTGACGCCGTCGGCCGTCGCTCCGGCGCAGTAGACGATCGACTGCACCTCGGAGCCGTCACCGATGACGCCCTCGCTCACCAGGAACCCCGCCGCCAGTGCGAAGTCGTCGCCCGGTGTGCGCATCGTGATGGCGAGCGGCCTTCCGTTCAGCCGGATCTCCAGGGGCTCCTCGGCGACGAGGGTGTCGGGGCGGGTGGAGACGGCCCCGTCCCGGATGCGGATGGTGCGGCGGCGCTCGGTGACCCGTCCCATGGCGGTAGAACCCGATTCTGTACGTGGTGGAAGCCTGCACCTGGAGTGTGACATCGCAGGCGGTGGCGCAGCATGCGCGCAGTGCGGTGGTCACCGCCCGAAGCTGCCAGTCGGCAGCATATTGTCTGCAATATTCCTTTCGTGGGGTCAGGGCTGTTGTCAACTCTCCAACGGTCGGGTGCTATTCCTGTGGGAACACGTGCACGTGTACCGGGCGGTAGCGACCAAGACTGGATGGTTCCTGCCATACGTAGCGAGGGGACCCCGTACATGACCGGCTCACGTGTCGTGGCGCTCGGCCACTACCAGCCCGCCAAGGTGCTGACCAACGACGATCTGGCGGCCATGGTCGACACCAGCGACGAGTGGATCACCAGCCGCGTCGGCATCAAGACCCGCCACGTCGGCGGACCGGGCGAGCCGGTGGACGAGATGGCGGCGCACGCGGGGGCCAAGGCGCTGGCCGCGGCGGGGCTCCAGCCGGCCGAGGTCGATATGGTCCTGGTCGCCACCTCGACCGCGATCGACCGCTCGCCGAGCATGTCGGCGCGGGTCGCCGCCCGGCTCGGGATGGGCTCGCCCGCGGTGATGGACATCAACGTGGTCTGCTCCGGCTTCACCCATGCCCTCGCCACCGCCGACCACGCGATCCGGGCCGGGGCCGCCGAACGCGTCCTGGTCATCGGCGCCGACAAGATGGCGGACATCGCCGACTGGACCGACCGCAGCACCTGTGTCCTGCTCGGCGACGGTGCCGGAGCGGCGGTCGTCGTCGCGGAGCCGGACGCGGAGAGCCGGCCCGGGATCGGGCCCGTGCTGTGGGGTTCGGTGCCGGAGATGGGGAACGCGGTCCGGATCGAGGGGACGCCGCCGCGGTTCGCCCAGGAAGGGCAGTCCGTCTACCGCTGGGCCACCACGCAGCTGCCGCCGATCGCCCGCAAGGTGTGCGAGAAGGCCGGTGTGGCGCCCGAGGAACTGGGGGCGGTGGTGCTGCACCAGGCCAACCTGAGGATCATCGAACCGGTCGCCAGGAAGATCGGCGCGGTCAACGCGGTCATCGCCAGGGATGTCGTGGATTCCGGCAACACGTCCGCGGCCTCGATTCCGATGGCGCTGTCCAAGTTGGTGGAACGCGGCGAGGTCGACAGCGGCGCGCCGGTTCTGCTCTTCGGCTTCGGCGGGAATCTCTCGTACGCGGGTCAGGTGATCCGCTGTCCCTGAGGGGCGCCGTGCTCGGTAGACTGTAGACGATAAGCAATGGGTGCTCGTCGGCTGGAGGGGGACCGGGATGTTGTCCGCAGGACTGCCGCAGGGGGCCGTGCCGAAGCTGGAACGGCCCGGTCCCTTGCGCGAACGCGTGTATGAGGCGCTGCTCGAACTCATAACGACGCGTGCGCTCCGCCCCGGCCAGCACCTGGTCGAGAGCGAGCTGGCAGGCCATCTCGGGGTGTCCCGCCAGCCGGTGCGCGAGGCGTTGCAGCGGCTGAACACCGAGGGCTGGGTCGATCTCCGGCCCGCCCAGGGCGCGTTCGTGCACGAACCCACGGAGGAGGAGGCGGACCAGCTGCTCTCGGTCCGCACCCTGCTGGAGGCCGAGGCCGCCCGTCTCGCCGCGGCCAACGCCGACGCGGCCGGCGTCGCGGCCCTGGAGGAGCTCTGCGCCAAGGGCGAACAGGCCGTCGCCGCCGACGACGTGGACCTGGCGGTCGCCACCAACGCGGCCTTCCACGCCAAGGTCATGGAGCTGGCGGGCAACGTCGTCCTGGCCGAGCTCGCGGGCCAGGTGGACCGCCGCGTCCGCTGGTACTACACCCCGGTGGCCCGCCGACGCGGCACCCGGTCCTGGATCGAGCACCGCTCGCTCATCGAGGCGATCTCCGCGCGCGACGGACAGCGGGCCACGGAGATCATGCGCTCCCACACGGAGCACACGCGCGGGGCGTACCACCAGCGCGACCAGGGCTGAGGACCGTCCCCCTCGGGGTGTGCGTGCCGGACGGCAGGCACACTTGCCGGTGTGACGATACGGGGCAAAGGTGCCGACGCGTCGTCCTCGTCCTCGACGCATCGGGGAGATCGAACAGGAGCTGCGGGCGGCGGCCGCGGAGCCGGTGTTCTGGCAGTTCGTCGGACTCGGCAGCTCTCAGTACGGTGTGCTGGAACGGTTCGACACCATGCCGGGCCGCCGGGTCGACAACGTCGGTTTCTTCGCCGTCGACGACATCGAACAGATCTCCGACCAGGAGCTGTGCGACCGGGGCCGGTCGGAGTTCCCGTCCTGGCTGCGGGCCGCCCGGCAGGCCGGAATCCTGCGCCGAGCCGGCCGGCCGGTGGGGCGGTGACCCACCGCCCGTCTTTGTCCTCGGTGTGGAGAAAGTTGTAGTGGATTCCTGCGCAACTTCTTCCCACTCCCGGCAACCGCTGCTACGTTCCCCTCGAAAGCCCGACGGACAGGCCGATGTGGCGGGGAGGGGCGCGTGAGACGTATGACTGCACGACCCGCGAATGCGCATCAGGCGCGACTGCTGCGGCTGTTGCGCGACGGCGGGCCCAACTCCCGGGCACAGCTGGGGGATCAGGTGGATCTCTCCCGCTCCAAGCTCGCCGTCGAGGTCGACCGGCTGCTGGAGACCGGACTCGTCGTGGCCGACGGCCTCGCCGCATCCCGCGGCGGGCGTCGCTCGCACAACATCCGGCTCGCTCCGCAACTGCGCTTCCTCGGCGTGGACATCGGAGCCACATCCGTCGATGTGGCCGTCACCAACGCCGAGTTGGAGGTACTGGGCCACCTCAACCATCCGATGGACGTACGCGAGGGCCCCGTCGCCATCTTCGAGCAGGTGCTGTCCATGGCGGCCAAGCTCCGGGCCTCGGGGCTCGCCGAGGGATTCGACGGCGCGGGCATCGGCGTACCCGGCCCGGTCCGCTTCCCCGAAGGCGTACCGGTCGCACCGCCGATCATGCCCGGCTGGGACGGCTTCCCGGTCCGCGAGGCGCTCAGCCAGGAACTGGGCTGCCCCGTCATGGTCGACAACGATGTGAACCTGATGGCGATGGGGGAGCAGCACGCGGGCGTCGCGCGCTCCGTGGGTGACTTCCTCTGCGTCAAGATCGGCACCGGCATCGGCTGCGGCATCGTCGTCGGCGGCGATGTCCACCGCGGTACGACGGGCAGCGCCGGAGACATCGGCCACATCCAGGTGGAACCCGAGGGGCGCGCCTGCGCCTGTGGCAACCGGGGCTGCCTGGAGGCCCACTTCAGCGGTGCCGCGCTCGCCCGCGACGCCGAGGACGCGGCCCGCACCGGGCGGTCGGCGGAGCTCGCCGGCCGTCTCGAAGCGGCCGGGAAACTCACCGCCGCAGATGTGGCGGCCGCCGCGGCCGCCGGTGACGCCACCTCGCTCGACCTGATCCGCGAAGGCGGCAACCGGGTCGGCCAGGTCATCGCGGGACTCGTCAGCTTCTTCAACCCCGGCCTGGTGGTGATCGGCGGCGGTGTGACCGGCCTCGGCCACACCCTCCTCGCCAGCGTCCGGACCCAGGTCTACCGGCAGTCGCTGCCGCTGGCCACCGGCAATCTCCCCATCGTGCTGGGCGAGTTGGGGCCGGCCGCCGGAGTGATCGGCGCCGCCCGGCTCATCAGCGACCACCTCTTCTCACCGGCCTGACCCCGGGCCGGCCACACACGGGCGCACCCCGGGAACACCGGGAGCGCCGCAACACCCGCACCACCGCACCTGGTACAGCCCTGCCCGCTCATCGGCCTTCCCCGAGCCCCGGCCGCGTCCCGACAGGCACGTCCGGACAGGGGAGACCCCATTCGCCGAGGGGATTCGTCATGGCACCAGAACCACCCCTGCTCACCATGTCCGGCATCACCAAGTCGTTCCCCGGAGTGCGCGCCCTCGACGGTGTGGACCTGGAGGTCCGGGCCGGCGAAGTCCACTGTCTCCTCGGGCAGAACGGCGCCGGCAAATCCACCCTCATCAAGGTGCTCGCCGGGGCCCACCAGCCCGACGACGGCGAGATCACCTGGCGCGGCGAACCGGTCGCGCTGAAGTCGCCCATCGCCGCCATGCGGCTGGGCATCGCCACCATCTACCAGGAACTCGACCTGGTCGAAGGGCTGTCCGTGGCCGAGAACGTCTTCCTCGGCCATGAACCCACCACCGCCCGCTTCGTCGTCCGCACCCGCGAGGGCCGCACGGCCGCCGCCGCGCTGCTGAAGCGGCTCGGCCACCCGGAGATCGACCCGGCCCGCCCGGTCGGCGAACTGTCCGCCGCCCAGCAGCAGATCGTCTCCATGGCCAGGGCGCTCTCGCACGACGTACGGCTCATCGTCATGGACGAGCCGTCCGCCGCACTCGACCCGGACGAGGTCGACAACCTCTTCCGCACCGTCGCCTCGCTCACCGCCGACAAGGTCGCGGTCGTCTACATCTCGCACCGCCTGGAGGAGATCCGCCGGATCGGCGACCGGGTGACCGTGCTCAAGGACGGCCGGGCCGTGGCCGTCGGACTGCCCGCCGATTCCACCCCGACACGCGACATCGTCGCCATGATGACCGGCCGCAATGTCGAGTACGTCTTCCCGCCGCGCACCACGGACCGGGCGGGCACGGCCGGGACGGAGCCCGTGCTGAAGGTCGAGGGGCTGACCAGGAAGGGGGAATTCGCCCCGGTGGACCTGGAGTTGATGCCGGGCGAGATTGTGGGCCTGGCCGGACTCGTCGGTTCGGGGCGCTCCGAGATCCTGGAGACCGTCTACGGCGCCCGCAGGCCGAGCGCCGGACGGGTGACCGTGGCCGGCAAGCAGCTGAGGCCCGGCAGCGTCCGCGCGGCCGTCGCCGCCGGAATCGGCCTCGCCCCCGAGGAACGCAAGGCGCAGGCCCTGCTGATGCTCGAATCCGTCACCCGCAACGTCTCCGTCTCCGCGATGTCCCGCTTCTCCAGGGCGGGCTGGCTCGATCGCGGGGCCGAACGCCGGGCGGCCCGCGCGGCCACCCGCGAACTCTCGCTGCGCCCCGACAACCCGGACACCCCCGTCCGCACGCTCTCCGGGGGCAACCAGCAGAAGGCGGTCCTGGCCCGCTGGCTGCTGCGCGGCTGCCGGGTGCTGCTGCTCGACGAACCGACCCGCGGTGTCGACGTCGGCGCCCGCGCCGAGCTGTATGCCGTGATCCGCCGGCTGGCCGACGAGGGCCTCGCCGTCCTGCTCGTCTCCAGCGAGGTGCCCGAAGTGCTGGGCCTCGCCGACCGGGTGCTGGTGCTCCGCGAGGGCCGCGTCGTGCACACGGCCGATGCCCGGGAGCTCGACGAGCACCGCGTACTCGACCTAGTGATGGAAGGGAGCCCGACGTCATGACGCAGCCCGTTTCCCCGACGCAGCAGGGCGGGCCGGACAAGGGGGCCGCCGCCCCGGTCCCCGGACCCCGCGAGAAGGACGGCCCCGCACGCTCCAGTGGCCTGCGCCTGGACGTCCGCAACCTCTCGCTCCTCGGCGTCCTCGCCGCACTGGTCGTCGTCGGCGGGTTCACCGAGCCCGACGCCTTCCTGGACACCGGGAACCTCCAGCTGATCCTGACCCAGTCGTCCGTCATCGGTGTCGTGACCGTCGGGATGACCTTCGTCATCACCAGCGGGGGCATCGATCTGTCGGTCGGCGCGATGGTCGCGCTCGCCTCCGTCTGGGCGACCACGGTCGCCACCCAGGAGTACGGCTTCGCGGGGATCCTGTTCACCGCGGTGGTCGTCGGCCTCGGTGCCGGGCTGGTGAACGGGCTGCTCATCGCGTACGGGCGGATGGTGCCGTTCATCGCGACGCTGGCCATGCTCGCCTCGGCCCGTGGGCTCGCCCTCCAGATCACCGACGGGAAGACCCAGATCGTCACCGTCAAATCGGTCCTCGACCTGGGCCTGCCCGGCTCCTACGTCCTCGGTATCCCGCCGCTGGTGATGATGTTCGCCGCGGTGACCGTCGTCGGCTGGCTGGTACTGAACCGTACGACCTTCGGACGGCGCACGGTCGCGGTCGGCGGCAACGCGGAGGCCGCCAGGCTGGCCGGCATCGACGTACGGCGCCAGCGGCTCCTGCTCTACCTGCTCTCCGGGCTGTGCTGCGGCATCGCCGCCTTCATGCTGATCATCCTGTCCGGCTCGGGCCAGAACACCAACGGCAATCTGTACGAGCTCGACGCCATCGCGGCCGCGATCATCGGCGGCACCCTGCTCAGCGGCGGGCGCGGCACCATCGTCGGCTCCGTGCTCGGTGTCCTGGTCTTCACCACCATCACCAACATCTTCGCGCTCAACAACCTGCAGAGCGACGTCCAGCAGATCGCCAAGGGCGCGATCATCGTCGCCGCCGTCCTGGTCCAGCGCCGCACTTCGGCGCACGGCGAGACCTGACCCGCCGTCCCTCCTGTTCGCCCCACGCCCCACGCCACGCACCGGATGAAGGGTTCGACAGCCATGCCAGAAACCAGCCGCAGACGACTGCTCCTCGGCACCGCGGCCGTCTCCGCGGGCGCCCTGCTCACCGCCTGCACCAGCAACGACCCCAAGCCCGAGGACACCGACACCGCCAAGAACACCGGCCCCGCTGCCGACGACAAGCCCGGCAAGCCCGTCACCATCGGTTTCGCCGGTCCGCAGGCCGACCACGGCTGGCTCAACGCCATCAACGAGAACGCCAAGTCGCGGGCGGCCAAGTACTCCGAGGTGACCTTGGAGTCCACCGAGGGCTCCAACGACACCGCCGCCCAGATCGGCCAGGTCAAGACCCTCATCAACAAGAAGGTCGACGTCCTCGTCATCCTCCCCGCCGACGGCAAGGCGCTCACCCAGGTCGGCCTGGAAGCCATGCGGGCGGGCATCCCCGTCGTCAACCTGGACCGGATCTTCGCCTCCCCGCAGGCCTACCGCTGCTGGGTCGGCGGCGACAACTACGGCATGGGCCTCAACGCCGGCACGTACATCGGCGAACAGCTCAAGGACAAGGCGGACGCCAAGGTCGTCGAGCTGGCCGGGATCGACAACCTGGAGCTCACCAAGCAGCGCAGCCAGGGCTTCGCCGACGCGCTGAAGAACTACCCCAACATCAAGCTGGTGGCCCGTCAGGCAGCCGACTTCACCGTCGAGTCGGGCCAGGCGAAGATGGCGCAGCTCCTCCAGGCGCAGAAGAAGTTCGACGCGCTGTGGAACCACGACGACGACCAGGGCGTGGGCGCGCTGCGCGCCATCCAGCAGGCGGGCCGCGACGAGTTCCTGATGGTCGGCGGCGCCGGGGCCAAGTCCGCGATGGACGCCATCAAGGCCGGAGACAGCGTCCTGAAGGCCACGGTGCTCTACCCGCCGACGATGGCCGCGTCCGCCATCGACCTGGCCCGTGCGCTGGCCCAGGGCAAGGGCGTCGGCGGCCTGGCCGAGCTGGAGATCCCGACCAGCCTCACCCTCTACTCGGCCGTGGTCACCAAGGAGAACATCGACCAGTACCTGCCGACGGGCTTCAGCTGATCCACCCCGCGGGAGGGCGTTGACCGGCCCTCCTGCCGTATTCATCGAACGAGCGACGAGGAGGAGCCCCGATGGCCCGCAGGGAAGAGACGGATCAGGAGGCCGCAGCGCCACCGACGCGGCGGCCGGCGACGAGTGCGCCGGTGCTCGGCGTCGGCATGGTGGGATACGCGTTCATGGGCGCCGCCCACTCACAGGGCTGGCGCACCGCGGGACACGTCTTCGACCTGCCGATGAGACCGGCTCTCGCCGCGATCTGCGGACGCGACCGGACCGCGGTCGACGCGGCCGCCGCCCGCCACGGCTGGGCGGCGGCGGAGACCGACTGGCGCGCCCTCATCGCCCGGGACGATGTGCAACTCGTCGACATCTGCACCCCCGGCGACAGCCACGCCGAGATCGCCATCGCCGCCCTGGAGGCGGGCAAACACGTACTGTGCGAGAAGCCGCTCGCCAACACGGTCGCCGAGGCCGAGGCGATGACCGCGGCCGCGGAGCGCGCCGCCGCCCGCGGCCAGGTCGCGATGGTGGGCTTCAACTACCGCCGGGTGCCCGCGATCACGTACGCCCGGCAGCTGATCGCCGAGGGACGCCTCGGCACCCTGCGGCACGTCCGCGCCGCCTACCTCCAGGACTGGCTCGTCGACCCCGCGTCACCGCTCACCTGGCGGCTGGAGCGGGAACGCGCCGGCTCGGGCGCGCTCGGCGACCTGGGCGCCCACATCGTCGACCTGGCCCAGTATCTGGCGGGGGAGCCGCTGGTCGGGGTGTCGGCGGTCAGCGAGACCTTCGTACGCCAACGGCCCAGGCTCGCGGGACCGTCGGCCGGGCTCTCCGGGACGGCGGACACCGGCGCGCTGGGGGCGGTGACCGTCGACGACGCGGCGCTGTTCACCGGCCGGCTCGCCTCCGGGGCGCTGGCCTCCTTCGAGGCGACCCGGATGGCGGCCGGGCGGAAGAACGCACTGCGGCTGGAGCTCAACGGGGAGCGCGGCTCGCTCGCCTTCGATCTGGAACGGCTCAACGAGCTGTCCTTCCACGACCACACCGAACCCGCCGCCACGGCGGGGTTCCGGCGCATCCTGGTCACCGAACCCCAACACCCCTACCTGGAGGCTTGGTGGCCGCCGGGCCACGCCCTCGGCTACGAGCACACCTTCGTCCACCAGGCCCGCGACCTGGTGCGCACGATCGCCGAAGGGACCGCCCCCGCACCGTCGTTCGCGGACGGACTCCAGGTGCAGCGGGTGCTCGCAGCCGTCGAGGAGAGCGCCGAGAAGAACTCCGTACACACACCCGTGGTTCTCTAGGAGGCCCTGCCCATGCCCCGACCCTTCACACTCTTCACCGGCCAGTGGGCCGACCTGCCGCTGGAGGAGGTCTGCCGGCACGCCCGGGACTTCGGCTACGACGGCCTCGAACTCGCCTGCTGGGGCGACCACTTCGAGGTCGACAAGGCGCTGACCGACCCCGGCTATCTGGACGGCCGGCGGCAGCTGCTCGACAAGTACGGACTGAAGTGCTGGGCGATCTCCAACCACCTGGTCGGCCAGGCCGTCTGCGACGACCCGATCGACGAGCGGCACCGGGGGATCCTGCCCGCGAGGATCTGGGGCGACGGCGAGCCCGAAGGGGTTCGCCGCCGGGCCGCCGAGGAGATCAAGGACACCGCTCGGGCGGCCGCCGCCTTCGGAGTGCGTACCGTCGTCGGCTTCACCGGCTCGTCGATCTGGCACCTGGTCGCGATGTTCCCGCCCGTTCCGCCACACATGATCGAGCGGGGGTACGAGGACTTCGCCGAGCGGTGGAACCCGATCCTGGACGTCTTCGACGCGGAGGGCGTGCGGTTCGCCCACGAGGTGCACCCCAGTGAGATCGCTTACGACTACTGGACCACGCACCGCGCGCTGGAGGCCGTCGGCCACCGGGCGGCGTTCGGGCTGAACTTCGATCCCAGCCACTTCGTCTGGCAGGACCTGGACCCGGTCAACTTCCTGTACGACTTCCGGGACCGGATCTACCACGTGGACTGCAAGGAGGCGCGCAAGCGCCTCGACGGCCGCAACGGCAGGCTCGGCTCGCATCTGCCCTGGGGCGATCCCCGGCGCGGCTGGGACTTCGTCTCGGCCGGACACGGCGACGTGCCCTGGGAGGACGTCTTCCGGATGCTCCGGTCCATCGACTACGACGGGCCGGTCTCCGTGGAGTGGGAGGACGCCGGGATGGACCGGCTGGCCGGTGCGCCGGAAGCGCTGGCCACGCTGAAGCGGTACGACTTCGATCCGCCGGCGGCGTCGTTCGACGCGGCCTTCGGGGGCGGCGACTGACCGGCTTCCGTCGGGGCGAGGGCCCCTGGGCGGGGACGGGCCGGGGAGAGCTCCGAGGCCGTCCCGCGCCCACCCCTGCCCTCACCCCGCTTTGTCCTGGCGCAGGAAAAAGTTCGACCGGATCGCCGCGCAAGGGCTTTCCGTCCCGGACGAACAGGTCTACGGTCCACAGCGTGCACGGAACAGCGTGTACATGACATGACTCGGGTCGCCGGTGTCCCGCACACCCCCAACGACCCGCGCGGCAGTCCCCGCGCAGAACGGCACGGCAGCACCCCGCCCGTACAACCGGCACACTCCGGAGGACACTCGTGCACCGAACCACCACCAGAAACAGGAGCAGAGCCCGGCTCCGCGTCCGCAAGTCCCTCGCCCTGTTCACCGGCGGCCTGCTCGCCGCCGCCACCCTGGCACTGGGCGCCACGCCCGGAGCAGCCGCGACAGGGCCGGCCTCGCCGGCCGCCGCCGACGCCGCGGCCGAGGAATTCCAGCAGGTCACCCTCGCCAAGGGAGTAGCGGAGACCGGCGAGCCCATGACGCTCGCGGTGCTCCCCGACCGCAGCGTCCTGCACACCGCGCGCGGCGGCGAGCTCTGGCTCACCGACAGCGGCGGCGACACCACGCTCGCCGGTGTCCTGCCCGTCTACTCCCACGACGAGGAGGGCCTCCAGGGCGTCGGCGTCGACCCCGACTTCAGCAGGAACCGGGCGATCTATCTCTACTACGCGCCCCCGCTGGACACCCCGTCGGGCGACGCCCCCGAGAACGGCACCGCCGCCGACTTCGCCAAGTTCGACGGAGTGAACCGGCTCTCGCGCTTCGTCCTCAAGGAGGACGGCACGCTCGACACCGCCAGCGAGAAGAAGGTCCTCGACATCCCGGCCTCGCGCGGCATCTGCTGCCACGTCGGGGGCGACATCGACTTCGACGCGCAGGGCAACCTGTACCTGTCGACCGGCGACGACACCAACCCGTTCGCCTCCGACGGCTACACCCCGATCGACGACCGGCCGGACCGCAACCCCGCGTTCGACGCCCGCCGCAGCGCCGGGAACACCAACGACCTGCGCGGCAAGATCCTCCGCATCAAGGTCGCCGACGACGGCACGTACACCGTCCCCGAAGGCAACCTCTTCGCCCAGGGCACCGACAGGACCCGGCCCGAGATCTACGCGATGGGCTTCCGCAACCCCTTCCGCTTCACCGTCGACAAGCCCACCGGCATCGTGTACGTCGGCGACTACGGGCCCGACGCCGGCGCGGCCGACCCCAAGCGCGGACCGGCCGGACAGGTCGAATTCGCCCGCGTCACCAAGGCCGGCAACTTCGGCTGGCCGTACTGCACCGGCAAGAACGACCCCTTCATCGACTACGACTTCGCGACCAAGACCTCCGGCGCGGCCTTCGACTGCGCCGCACCCAAGAACACCTCCCGGTACAACACCGGTCTGGTCGACCTGCCGCCGGCCCAGCCCGCCTGGATCCCGTACGACGGCGCGTCCGTGCCCGAGTTCGGCACCGGCTCGGAGTCCCCGATGGGCGGACCGGTCTACCACTACGACGCCGACCTCGACTCGCCGGTGAAGTTCCCCGAGGCCTACGACGGCAACTTCTTCGCCGGTGAGTTCGGACGGCGCTGGATCAAGCGCATCGACCAGGACACCGACGGCACGGTCAAGTCCATCAACGCCTTCCCGTGGTCGGGAACCCAGGTGATGGACATGACGTTCGGTCCCGACGGCGCGCTGTACGTACTCGACTACGGCACCGGCTACTTCGGCGGCGACCAGAACTCGGCGCTCTACCGCATCGAGAACGCCACCGGCGGACGCTCGCCGATCGCCGAGGCATCCGCCAACAAGACCTCCGGAACCGCTCCCCTCAAGGTCGCGTTCTCCTCGGCCGGTACCACCGACGCCGACGGCGACACGCTCAGCTACAGCTGGGACTTCGGCGACGGCGGCACATCGACCGCCGCCGACCCCACGTACACGTACAAGAAGAACGGCACCTACACCGCCACCGTCACCGCGACGGACCCCACCGGCCGCACCGGCTCGGCCAACGTCCACGTCACGGTCGGCAACACCGCTCCCAAGGTGAAGCTGGAACTCCCCGGTGACGGACAGCTGTTCTCCTTCGGCGACGAGATCCCGTTCAAGGTGACCGTCACCGATCCCGAGGACGGAACCATCGACTGCTCGAAGATCGAGGTCCGGTTCATCCTCGGCCACGACAGCCACGGCCACCCCATCACCTCGGCGCACGGCTGCACCGGCACCATCAAGACGGAGATGGACGGCGGACACGACCCCAACGCCAACATCTTCGGCGTCATCGACGCCTCGTACACCGACGGCGGCGGAGGCGGCCAGGCCCCCCTGTCCGGCCACGACCAGTCCGAACTCCAGCCCCGCCACCGGCAGGCCGAGCACTACAACGCCTCCCAGGGCGTCGCCCCGCAGAACAAGGCGACCGCCCACGGCGGCAAGACGGTCGGTGACATCCACAACAACGACTGGATCTCCTTCAAGCCGTACCTCCTCACCGGATCCACCAAGCTGACCGCGCGGATCTCCTCCGGCGGCGCCGGCGGCTTCCTCGAAGTCCGGACCGGCTCGCCGACCGGCAAGATCCTCGGCTCCGCACCCGTCCCGGTGACCGGTGCCTGGGACAATTTCCAGGACATCGACGTGGCGCTGCGTGGCGTCCCGACGACCTCCACCGAACTGTTCCTGGTCTTCAAGGGCGGTGCCGGAGCGCTCTACGACATCGACGACTTCGAGCTCTCCAACAGCGCCCCCGACAAGACCGCCAAGCGCGTGCTGGTCTTCTCGAAGACGGCCGGCTTCCGCCACGACGCGATTCCCGACGGCATCGCGGCGCTGAAGGAACTCGGCAAGGACAGCAACATCACCGTCGACGCCACCGAGACGGCCGGCCAGTTCACCACCAGCAACCTGGCCCGCTACGACGCCGTGGTCTTCCTCTCGACCACCGGGGACGTGCTCAACACCGACCAGCAGAAGGCCTTCGAGAACTACGTGGCCACCGGCGGCGGCTACATGGGCGTCCACGCCGCGGCGGACACCGAGTACGACTGGGACTTCTACGGCGGACTCGTCGGGGCGTACTTCTCCTCGCACCCCGCCATCCAGCCCGCCACCGTCCGCGTCGAGGACCACGGCCACCCGGCCACCGCGCACCTCGGCGACGAGTGGAACCGCACCGACGAGTGGTACAACTACCGCACCAATCCGCGTAGTCAGGCCAAGGTCCTCGCCACCCTGGACGAGACCACCTACACCGGCGGCACCATGAAGGGCGACCACCCCATCACCTGGTGCCAGACCTACCAGGGCGGCCGCTCCTTCTACACCGGCCTCGGCCACACCAAGGAGTCCTACGCCGAACCGGAGTTCCGCAAGCTGCTCCTCGGCGGCATGCGGTACGCGGCCGGCCAGGTCAAGGCCGACTGCAAGCCCGACACCGGCTACCGGTCGATCTTCAACGGCAAGACGCTCGAAGGCTGGAAGCAGGCGGGCCCCGGGAAGTTCGACGTCGTCGACGGTGAACTGCGCTCCGAGGGCGGCATGGGCCTGCTCACCTACCAGGCCAAGGAGCTCGGCTCGTACTCCCTCAAGCTCGACTGGAAGATGCAGGGCGACGACAACTCCGGTGTCTTCGTCGGCTTCCCGGAGTCCGACGACCCCTGGTCGGCCGTGAACAACGGTTACGAGGTCCAGATCGACGCCACCGACGCGGCCGACCGCACCACGGGCTCGATCTACACCTTCAAGGCGGCGGACGCCAAGGCCCGCGACCAGGTCCTTCGGCCGCCCGGCCAGTGGAACAGCTACGAGATCAGGGTCCAGGGCGAACGCCTCCAGGTCTTCCTCAACGGCGTGAAGATCAACGACTTCACCAACACCGATCCGGTACGGAGCCTGAAGAGCGGCTACGTGGGCATCCAGAACCACGGTGCCAATGACCATGTGTCGTTTCGCAACATCGAGCTGAAGGAACTGCCCTCGGCCTAGGGCAGCCACCCCGGCGACGGCGGGTGGGGCAGGACACCCCTCCCCGCGCGGAGGGACCCCCTCCCCGCCCGCCGTCAGCGCCCTTCCGTCGCACAGCGCCACCCGCTCCGCCCAGCCAGCACCCCCAGCACCCCCAGCCAGGGAGGCAGCCCGTGTCAGCACCCGCCGTACGTACCGGAGTCTGGTTCATCGGAGCACGCGGCTCCGTCGCCACCACCGCCACCGCGGGGTGCGCGGCGGTCGCGGCGGGGCTCCACCCGGCGGCAGGCATGGTCACCGAGACCCCGCCCTTCACCGACAGCGGGCTGCCCCCACTCACCTCACTCGTCTTCGGCGGACACGACACGACCGGCTGCCCCCTGCCCAAGCGCGCCGAGGCACTGGCCGCCGGGGGAGTGCTGCCGCACGGACTCCCGTCGGCGGTACGCGCCGAACTCGCCGCCGCGGACGCCGGGATCCGGCCCGGCGGACCACTGCCCGGCGACACCCGCGGCGACGAGGAACTCATCGACGCCTTCGCCGCCGACCTCACCGACTTCACCCGCCGCAACGACCTGGCCAGGACGGTCGTCATCAACGTGGCGTCCACCGAACCCCTCCCGGACCCCGGCGCACCACGGCTGCCCGCCAGCTCGCTCTACGCGGCCGCCGCGCTGCGGGCCGGCTGCCCCTACATCAACTTCACCCCCTCCACCGGGCTGCGCACCCCCGCCCTCCAGGACACCGTCGCGGACTGCGGACTTCCTCACGCGGGCCGCGACGGCAAGACCGGCCAGACGCTGCTCCGCTCCGTACTCGCCCCGATGTTCGTGCAACGCGCCCTGCCCGTACGGGCCTGGTCGGGCACCAACCTGCTGGGCGGCGGAGACGGAGCGGCGCTGGCCGACCCGGGCGCGGCGGCCGCCAAGAACGCGGGCAAGGAACGCGTCCTCGCCGACACTCTGGGCACCGCCCCCGAGGGCGAGGTCCACATCGACGACGTACCGGCCCTCGGCGACTGGAAGACCGCCTGGGACCACATCGCGTTCGACGGATTCCTCGGCGCGCGGATGGTGCTCCAGACCACCTGGCAGGGCTGCGACTCGGCACTGGCCGCGCCCCTGGTCCTGGACCTCGCCAGGCTGGTGGCCCGCGCCCACGAGCTCGGGCTGAGCGGCCCGCTGCCCCAGCTCGGCTTCTACTTCAAGGACCCGGACGGCGGCCCGGCCGCGCTCTTCGAGCAGTATCAGGCGCTGCTCGCCTTCGCCGGGACGCTGCGGGGGGAACGATGACGGCACGCGCCTGGGCGGAACTGCTTCGGGTGTCCGCGCTGTTCACCGTCCCCGGCGACGCGCTGGCCGGGGCGGCGGCGAGCGGTCGGCGCCCCGACCGCGGAACCGTGCTCGCCGTCGGCGCCTCGCTCTGCCTGTACGAGGCGGGCATGGCGCTCAACGACTGGGCCGACCGCGAGGAGGACGCCGTCGACCGCCCGCACCGGCCGATCCCCTCGGGCCGGATCGCGCCCGCTGCGGCTCTCGTGGCGGCGGGCGCGCTGACCGCCGCCGGGCTGGGGCTCGCCGCACGGGCCGGCCGCCCGGCCCTCGCGGTGGCCACCGGACTGGCGGCGACCGTGTGGGCGTACGACCTCCGGCTGAAGCACACCCCGGCCGGGCCCGCGGCGATGGCCGCCGCCCGTGGACTGGACCTGCTGCTCGGCGCCACCGCCACCGGCGGGGCCGGGCGGACGACGGGCGCGGTGGTGGTTCCGGGCACGGGGGCGGGTTCGGGGTCCGACCGCGGTTCGGCTCCGGTTGCGGGGTCCGGCCGTGGTCCGGCTCCGGTTCCGTGGGCCGCCCGCGGTTCGGCTCCGGCCGCGCGCGGATCCGCGCTCAGCGCGCTTCCGGCCGCCGGTCTGCTCGGTGCGCACACCTACGCCGTCACCGCCGTCTCCCGGCACGAGGCACACGGCGGATCGACCACCGCACCCCTGGCCGCACTCGCGGCCGTCGCCGCACTGGGCGCGGCGTCGCTGCACACGAGGCAGGAGCGGCGCGAAGACCCGGCGCCGGCCCCGCGCACGGGAGTCCACGGGCAGGACGCGCCGCCCCGACCGCATCCCTCGCACCGATCACCGGCACCCCCCGCCCGCACCGCGTCCGGCCTCGTGCGCACCGCACTCACCGGCTCCTACCTCCGGACCGCCGCGGTACCGCTCCTGCACGCCGCGCTCAACCCCTCCCCGCCACTCACCCAGCGCGCCGTCGGCGGCGGCATCCGGGCGGTGATCCCGCTCCAGGCCGCGCTCGCCGCCCGCACCGGAGCGGTCGGCACGGCGCTCGCCGTCATGGGACTCGTACCGATCGCCCGCACCCTCGCCCGGAAGGTGAGCCCGACATGACGATCCGCCTCGGCTACGGCACCAACGGGCTCACCGACCTCCGCCTGGACGACGCCCTCGGACTCCTCGCCGACCTCGGGTACGACGGGGTCGGCCTGACCCTCGACCACATGCACCTCGACCCCCTCGCCCCGGACCTCGCCGCCCGCACCCGCCACGTGGCGTCCCGGCTCCAGGAGCTGGGGCTCGGTGTCACTGTCGAGACCGGCGCCCGCTATGTCCTCGACCCACGCCGCAAGCACGGCCCCTCCCTCCTCGACCCGGACCCGGAGGCCCGCGCCGCCCGCACCCGGCTGCTCGTCCGGGCCGTCCGCGTCGCCGCCGACCTCGGCGCCCACGCCGTGCACTGCTTCAGCGGCATCACCCCACCGGACACCGCCCCCGACACCGCCTGGCGGCGGCTCACCGACTCCCTCGCCCCGGTCCTGGAAGCCGCCGACCGCTCCGGCATGCCACTGGCCGTCGAACCCGAGCCCGGACACCTCCTCGCCACGCTCGCCGACTTCCACCATCTGCGCGTCCTCAGCGGAGACCCGCCACCGCTCGGCCTCACCCTCGACATCGGCCACTGCCAGTGCCTGGAACCCGCCATGCCCGTCGACTGCATCCGCGAGGCAGCACCCTGGCTGCGCCACGTCCAGATCGAGGACATGCGCCGCGGAGTCCATGAACACCTCCCCTTCGGCGAGGGCGAGATCGATTTCCCGCCCGTGCTCGAAGCACTCGACACCCTCTCGGACACCGGCTACCAAGGCCTCACCGTCGTCGAACTGCCCCGCCACTCCCACGCCGGCCCCGAACTCGCCCGCAACTCGATCGACTTCCTCCGCAAACACAGCCCGTCGAGTCACAGTCCGTCGCGCCACAGTCCGTCGCGCCACAGCCCGTCGAAGCACAGCCCATCGAGCCGCTGAAACCGCCGAAGGGAGCGACGCCATGCCGATATCCCCGACGAACCCCACGCTGCTGAGCCGCAAGGAACTCGACGCACAGCTCGGCGGAGCCGCGCGCGCCTGGCTCGACGAGGCGCTCGCCGAGGCCGAACACGCGGCCTCCCACCAGGACACCGAGCAGCCCGGCAGCCCCTACGCCGTCCCACCGTGGGAACTGCGCTACGCCGCGGCCGGCCGGCACTGCGGACTCGAACACGCCGACTCCGTACGCGCCCTCCTGCTCATCGAGGCCCGTGCCACGCTGCCCGCTCTGACCAGGCTCTACGAACAGGGCACCGCCGCCGAACGACGCGCCGTCCTGCTCACCCTGCACCGGCTGGACCTCGGCCCCACCGCCCTTCCGCTCGTCCAGGACGCCCTGCGCACCAATGACACCCGGCTGATCGCCGCGGCCGTCGGCCCGTACGCCGCCACCCACCTCGACGCGCACAACTGGCGCCACGCCGTTCTCAAATGCCTCTTCACCGGGGTCGACGTCGAAGCCGTCGGCCAACTGGCCCGACGCGCCCGCGGTGACGCCGAACTCGCCCGCATGCTGGGCGACTTCGCCGCCGAACGCATCGCGGCGGGCCGCAGCGTCCCGGCCGGTCTCACCCGCGTCCTCGAACTCACCACCCCCGGTGCCGCCACCACGGAGGAGTCCTGATGCGCATCTTCGACCCGCACATCCACATGACCTCCCGCACCACGGACGACTACCAGGCGATGTACGACGCGGGGGTCCGCGCCCTCGTCGAACCCTCCTTCTGGCTCGGCCAGCCCCGCACCTCACCCGCCAGCTTCTTCGACTACTTCGACGCCCTGCTCGGCTGGGAACCCTTCCGCGCCGCCCAGTACGGCATCGCCCACCACTGCACACTCGCCCTCAACCCCAAGGAGGCGAACGACCCGCGCTGCGTCCCCGTCCTGGACGCCCTGCCCCGCTATCTCGTCAAGGACTCCGTCGTCGCCGTCGGCGAGATCGGCTACGACTCCATGACCCCGGCCGAGGACACCGCCCTGGCCGCCCAGCTCCAGCTCGCCGCCGACCACGGCCTGCCCGCCCTCGTGCACACCCCGCACCGGGACAAGCTCGCCGGGCTGCACCGCACCATCGACGTCATCCGCGAGTCCCGACTCCCCCCGGAGCGGGTGCTGCTCGACCACCTCAACGAGACGACCGTGAAGGACGCCAGGGACAGCGGCTGCTGGGCCGGTTTCTCCATCTATCCCGACACCAAGATGGACGAGGACCGCATGGTCGCGATCCTCAGGACCCACGGCACCGAGAAGATGCTGGTCAACTCGGCCGCCGACTGGGGCCGAAGCGATCCGCTCAAGACCCGCAAGGTGGGCGACGCGATGCTCGCCGCCGGGTTCGACGACGACGACGTCGACAAGGTGCTCTGGCGCAACCCCGTCGAGTTCTACGGGCAGAGCGGCCGGCTCCAGCTCGGCACCGCCACGCCACAACCGCTCCATGAAGGCAACTCCATCCTGCGCGGCGGGGAGTGAGGCGATGCGCTTCCGCCACCCCGACGGCTCCACCGTCCACCTCTCGTACTGCACCAACGTCCACCCCGCCGAGACGCTCGACGGCGTCCGCGCCCAACTCCGCAACCACTGCGAACCCGTCCGCAGACGCCTCGGCCGCGACCGGCTCGGCATCGGCCTCTGGCTCGCCAGGGACGCCGCCCGCACCCTGATCAACGACCCGGCCGAGCTGCGGTCCCTGCGCGCCGAACTGGACCGCCGCGGCCTGGAGGTCGTCACCCTCAACGGCTTCCCGTACGAGGGATTCGGCGCCGACGAGGTCAAGTACCGGGTGTACAAGCCGGACTGGACGGACCCGGAGCGGCTCGCCCACACCACCGACCTCGCCCGGCTCCTGGCCGGCCTGCTCCCCGACGACGCCACCGAAGGAACCGTCTCCACCCTCCCCATCGCCTGGCGCACCCCCTTCGCCTCCGACCCGGAAGCGGCCCGCACGGCACACACCGCGCTCACCACCCTCGGCGAACGCCTCGACGCACTCGCCGAACTCACCGGCAAATCCATCCGTATCGGCCTCGAACCCGAACCGGGCTGCACCGTCGAGACCACCGCCGACGCCATCGCCCCGCTCACCGCCGTCGGACACCCACGCATCGGCATCTGCATCGACACCTGCCACCTCGCCACCTCCTTCGAGGACCCCGACAACGCCGTCGACGCGCTCGGAGCGGCGGACATCCCGATCGCCAAGGCACAGCTCTCCGCCGCCCTGCACGCCGAACACCCCCACCTTCCCGAGGTACGCACCGCACTCGCCGCCTTCGCCGAACCCCGCTTCCTGCACCAGACCCGCACCCGCACCGCCGCCGGACTGCGCGGCACCGACGACCTCGACGAGGCCGTCACCGGCCGGGCCCTGCCGGACGGAGCCCCCTGGCGCGCCCACTTCCACGTCCCCCTGCACACACCACCCGCACCACCGCTCACCTCCACCCTTCCCGTACTCCGATCCGCACTGACCCGCCTGGTGGGCGGCGGACACCCCCTCACCAGGCACCTGGAGGTCGAGACGTACACCTGGCAGGCGCTCCCGGCCGCGCTGCGCCCCCGTACCCGCACCCAGCTCGCCGACGGCATCGCCGCCGAACTCACCCTCGCCCGCGACCTCCTGGTCGACCTCGGCCTCAAGGAGCTCCCATGACCACAGCCGAGCAGCCCGCCGGGACCGTCACCCCCACCCCTCTCCTCGTCATCGACGTCGTCGGCCTCACCCCGCAGCTCCTCGACCACATGCCGCACCTCAAGGCCCTGGGGCAGTCAGGCACCCGTGCTCCCCTCGGCACCGTCCTCCCCGCCGTCACCTGCGCCGCGCAGTCCACCTTCCTCACCGGCACCACCCCCGCCGAGCACGGCATCGTCGCCAACGGCTGGTACTTCCGCGAGCTCGGCGACGTCCTGCTCTGGCGCCAGCACAACGGACTGGTCGCGGGCGACAAGCTCTGGGACGCCGCCCGCCGTGCCCACCCCGGCTACACCGTCGCCAACATCTGCTGGTGGTACGCGATGGGCGCCGACACCGACATCACCGTCACCCCACGCCCCGTCTACTACGCCGACGGCCGCAAGGAACCCGACTGCTACACCCGGCCGCCCGCCCTGCACGACGAACTCACCGAGAAATTCGGCACATTCCCCCTCTTCCACTTCTGGGGCCCCGGCGCCGACCTCGTCTCCTCGCAGTGGATCATCGACGCGACCCGGCACATCCTCGACACCCGCCACCCCGACCTGGCCCTGTGCTACCTCCCGCACCTCGACTACGACCTCCAGCGCTACGGCCCCGACGACCCGCGCTCCTACCGGGCCGCGGCCGAACTCGACCGCGCCATGGCCCCCCTCCTGGACGACGCCCGCCGCGAGGGCCGCACCGTCGTCGCCCTCTCCGAATACGGCATCACCCGCGTGGACCGGCCCGTCGACATCAACCGGGCCCTGCGCCGTGCCGGCCTCCTGGAGGTCCACACCCAGGACGGCATGGAGTACCTGGACCCGATGGCCTCCCGCGCCTTCGCCGTCGCCGACCACCAGCTCGCCCACATCTACGTACGCCGCCCCGAGGACCTCGAAGCCACCCGCGAAGCCCTCCGGGACGTCCAGGGCATCGAGCAGCTCCTCGACGACGAGGGCAAGAAGGCACACGGCCTGGACCACCCGCGCTCGGGCGAACTGGTCGCCGTCGCGGAGCCGGATGCCTGGTTCACGTACTACTACTGGCTCGACGACGCCCGCGCGCCCGACTTCGCCCAGCTCGTCGAGATCCACCGCAAACCCGGCTACGACCCGGTCGAACTCTTCCTGGACCCCCAGGACCCGTACGTCAGGGTCAAGGCAGCAACGGCCGTCGCCCGCAAGAAGCTGGGCATGCGCTATCGCATGGCGGTGGTGCCGCTGGACCCGTCACCTATTCGCGGCAGCCACGGCCGCCTTCCGCAGAGCGACGAAGAAGGTCCGCTCATCCTGTGCTCCACCCCCCACGCGTTCACCGGCCCCGTCCGGGCCACCGAAGTGAAGTCCTTGCTTCTCCAGCTTGCCGGACTGCACTGACAACGTCCCGCCCCCAGAAGGAGTTCCCCCATGAGCCGCCGCACCCCCGTCGACGCCGAGCTCGCCCACAGGCTCAGCCGGCGCTCCATGCTCGGCGTGGCAGCCGGAGCCACCGCAGCCGCCCTCCTGGGCGCCGCCGCCCCGGCCGCCACCGCCCAGGGCATGCCCCAGGGCGACCCCCTGCTGCCGCCCGGCCGTCTCGGAATCCAGCTCTACACCCTGCGCGACAAGGTCTCGACCCTCGGCTTCGACAAGGTCTTCGCCGAACTGGAGGCGTACGGCTACGACGAGGTCGAGTACGCCGGCTACACCCAGGGCTCGGCCGGCGCCATCACCCTCGCCCAGCTCAAGCAGCTCACCCGCGACCACGGGCTCAAGGGCATCGGCAGCCACGTCGGCTACTACGACAACAACAACCCCAATGCATACACCTTCGCGCAGAACCTCACCAAGGTCCTCGACGACGCCCAGGCCCTCGGCCTCCAGCACGTCGGCACCGCCTCGGGCCCGTTCCGCTACGGATCGACGGTCGACGCCTGGAAGCGCGCCGCCGCCGACTTCAACGCCTACGGCGCCGCGGCCAGGGAGCGCGGCATGAAGTTCTACCAGCACAATCACGCAGAGGAGTTCTCCTTCGCCACCGACCGGCCCGACGTCCGCCTCTACGACGTACTGCTCGCCGAGACCGATCCCGATCTCGTCTTCCTGGAGATGGACATCTACTGGGCCTACGTCGGCCAGTTCCGCTTCGGCAAGCGGGCCGACGGCACCCCGGACACCTTCGACCCGCTGCACTACGTACTGAAGCAGCCCGACCGGTACCCGCTCTTCCACGTCAAGGACGGCGAGCACGACATCGCGGCCCGCGACGGCTACCGCATGGTGGACGTCGGGGACGGCGACATCGATTACAAGAAGTTCCTCTCCGCCGTCACCAGGACCCAGGGCGGCCGTCGTGACCACCACTGGCAGGTGGAGCACGACCAGCCGATCGTCGACTCCTTCACCACGGCCCGCCGCTCGGCCGCTCACCTCCACACCCTGCGCCGGAAGGGCTGCTAGGACCCGCGCGTACGACGGTCCTCCTCGCAAGGGGCGGGGAGGACCGTCGTCGTCCTTTCCCGATGCCGCGACCGCCGGGCGGTCTTGCACCATGCGTACGGGTGTGACTACGCATCGTGGGTGGAGTGGGCGAAATGGCCCGGGATCACGTCGACCGGATCCGCCGCACCGCACTGACCACCGGAAATGCAGGTGAGAGCCACCCTGAACCCCTGGTATTGTTTTCCATGTCGCTGCGGGAAACCGGGGCCGACCACCTGGTCCGGGTGGCGGAATGGCAGACGCGCTAGCTTGAGGTGCTAGTGCCCTTTATCGGGCGTGGGGGTTCAAGTCCCCCCTCGGACACCATGGTCAATCGACCAAGCGGAGCCGGTCAAAGCGACACCCTGTCGCTTTGACCGGCTCTGTTGTTGTGGCGGATAAGGTTCTGGCCCTCTGCGGGTTCGCAGAGGGCCAGGTGTTTTTGTCCGGTGCGTGTCTCCTTCTCGGTATCCGTACGGGGGGCCTGAGCCGGCGCCCGTCTACCATGGATCCGCGTACCGGGCGGCAGAAGGAAGTCAGAGCAATGCGGCGGCTGGGGGACCTTGAGGCGGAGATCATGGACCGCCTCTGGACGTGGAATCGTCCTGCGACTGTGCGCGAGGTCGTCGATGACATCAACAAGACCCGCCCTCTCGCCTACACCACCGTGATGACCGTCACCAACATCCTGTACTCCAAGGGCTGGCTGTCGCGTGCGAAGGAGGGGCGCGCCTGGCTGTACGCACCGGTCCGCAGCCGCGAGGCGTACGCTGCCGCGCTGATGGAGGACGGCCTCGGGGCCAGCAAGGACCGCTCGGCGGCGCTGGTGCATTTCGTCGAGGGCATGTCGGAGGACGAGGTGGCCGCCCTCCGCAGCGCGCTCCGCAGCGTAGGGCGACAGGCCGAGCCGTGATCTCGGCAGCCGCTCTGATCGGCTACACGGCAGCCGTCGGATTCGTCGCCCCGAGAGTGCTGCTGCGCAGCAGTTGGCCTCATCGCGCTCCTGCCCTGGCGGCAGTGGTGTGGCAGGCCCTGGCGGTCTCGTTCTCGGTCGCTGCCACGCTCACCGCTTACGCCCTCGCGCTGCCGACGGAGCATCTGCACGCCGGCCTGGTGGGCCTGCTGCACCTTTGCGGACTGGAGGCGAGTGCGGGTCGACCCGATCCCGGCACGGTGCACCGGCTCGCCATCGCTCTGCCGGCTGCCCTCGCGCTCGCCCTGGTCGCGAGCTTCTGCCGGCACGTCGTACGAGCATGCAGAGCCCGAGCACGGCATCGGCAAGCCGTGGACCTGGTGGGCCGCCACTCGGCCCGGCTGCGTGCCACAGTCCTGCCGTACGACGTTCCCGCCGCGTATTGCTTGCCCGGCCGCCGCCCACGGATCGTGATCAGCGACGCGGCGGTACACCGATTGACGCCCGAGCAGCTCGATGCCGTACTGCGGCACGAGCAGGCGCACATCGCGGGCCGTCACCACCTCGCGCTGGCCGCTGCCGAGGCGTTCCACTCCGTGTTCCGTCGGCTGCCGCTGGCTCGCCACGTCCGGGAGCAGACAGCGCTCCTGCTGGAGATGGCCGCGGACGATCGCGCACTGCGCAGCCACTCCCACGAGGTGCTCGTCACCGCGATGTACGAGATGGCTGCGGCGCAGACCCCGCAGGGAGCGATCTCAGCGGGCGGCCAATCCGTCCTGATCCGTGCGAAGCGGGTCCTGGGACCGCGCGAAGCTCCGCACCCCGTGCTGCGGTGGTCCGTCGCTGTCATGGCTGCGGCGGCTCCTGTGCTTCCGCTGCTGGTGGTCTGCCCACCCGGTCTCGACTGACCACAGTCACCCAGAGGGGTCCGGATCGGGAACGAACCATCGGCCGATGCCACCAGTGGTGCGTGGCCGAGCACTTCCGTACGGGGTACCGGCGCGTCCGAGGACCGGCTGCAAAGGGGGGCAGGGCACGGTCTTCGGGTACGAGAACGGGCGGATCAGGGTCAGCGGCGACGCCGTGAGACCTGGGCGTCCGCACTGCTCATCCGGCGCCACGGCCGCGTCGAGGAGAAACGAGCTCGCACGAAGCCGGCGAAGGACTGACTCAAGCAGCTTCGGCACCTTAATCTGCGGACAGTAGCTTGAGGTTGTCACCCACCGAGGGAAGCCGCGTCATGTCCACTGCTACCGCCAGACAGTCACGACTGCGGCACCCGCTCTTCGCGCGGATCTATCCGAAGATCAACGCCTACGCAGAAGCCCATGGCGCCGTGGAGCACCGCAAAGAGCTGCTCGCCGACACCAAGGGCTGTGTCGTCGAGGTCGGCGCCGGCACGGGGGCCAACTTCCCGCATTACTCGGCGCACGTGAGCAAGGTCATCGCGGTGGAACCCGAGCCACGACTGCGGGTACTCGCCACGCGGGCGGCGGCCGACTCATCCATTTCCGTGGAGGTCCGCGAGGGACGGGCGGAGAATCTGCCAGTGGCGGACGGGTCCGTCGACGGGGTGGTCTTCTCGCTCGTCCTGTGCAGCATCGCCGATGTCGAAGGGGCGCTGGCCGAGGCTGCTCGCGTACTGCGGCCCGGCGGCCGGCTGTACTTCTACGAGCACATCCGCTCCGCCGACCCCCGGTTCGCGAGGAAGCAACGCAGGATCAACATCGTTTGGCCGCTGCTCGGCGGAGGCTGCAACCTCGACCGGGACAGCGAACGGGCCATCATGGACGCCGGATTCACGATCGAGCGGGCACGGCACTTCGACTTCCTCGTCAACGGTCGCGCAATGCCCAGCTCACCATGCGTCATCGGCGTCGCCCGGAGGCCGGAAGGCTGAGGAATCGCCCTCGGCTCACGTTCCGGCCATCCCGTCCGAACGCGGAAGCATCCAGACGGCCCCCTGGCTGCAATGCGTTTGAGGCCACGCCGAGCGATCCGTCGCCTTCGAAAGCTCAAGAGCGGTGAAGTGCAGGTGGCTCGCATCGTCGTGAGCACGATGGGGCTCGTAGCGCAGCCGTCGTCGCGCCTTCACCGCATGGGGGAGGACGCCGGTTCGAGGCCGGTCGGCTCCATCCCACCTTCCGCCTGGTCGTCATCGGCGGGGCCCGTGGCAGGTGCGTCGAACGAAGCGTCGCCATTGAGATAGCGTCCCGGGGAAGTACCGACAGTTCGACGGAACGCCGCGAGGAAGGCGCTCGCTGTCGCGTATCCCACGGTGTGTGCGACCCGGGAAACGGGCTGGCCCTCGGCAAGCAGGGGAAGCGCGGCACGCAGCCGCACATGGGTGCGCCAGCGGTCGAAGTGCATGCCGGTGTCATGGACGAACAACCGCGTCAGAGTGCGTCGGCTCACCCCGATGGCTTGTGCGTGCGCCTCAAGGCTCCGTGAATCCGCGGGGTTGTCAAGCAGTGCGTCGGCCACAGCGCGCACGCGGTCGTCGGTGGGGTGCGGGACATCGATGGGGGTGGCCGGCAAGGGCCGCAGCAGATCCAGGACGACCGCCTCGCCCCGTAGCCGCTGATCATCGTGGAGGTTGTCGCGGCTGAGATAGGCGATGAGGTGGGCCAGCAGCCCGTCGACGCCGACCGGCGTGGGATCCGCCCAGTCCAGGGCGCATCTGTCCGGTTCGAGGTAGAGGCTGCACAGCGCCGCCTCGCGGGTCGCACCGGTTCGGTGGACCACCCCCGCCGGCAACCACAGCGCCCGTGTGGGTGGCAGGACCCAGTAGGCGTCGTCGACGGCGACGCCGAGCACACCGCGCCGAGCCCAGACCAACTGGTGCTGCGGGTGGCTGTGCGGGACGAACCACTGCCCATACGCCAACGGAAAGTTCCCGACGACGATTGCGCCCACCCCAGGCGGGACGGCTCCCACGACGGCCTTGGTCACGGCCACCAGCCTATGTCCTCAACGCGATACGACGTGGCCTGGTAGCGCATCGCGGTCAGCGCAGCCGGTGCATAGCGTCATTCGCATGCCGATCAATCACCCACCGCGCCACGGGCGCTACCGCAGTTCACAGGGGCCGTTCACGAGGACAGGACGCCCGGTATGACGCCGGTACCAACCACAGCCACTGCCAACGGCCTCGGGCGCCGCGGACCGGCGTTGGTGGTGCTGTGCTTCGTACAGTTCATGCTCGTCCTGGACGACAGCGTGGTGAGCGTGGCGCTCCCCACCATGCGGGAGGATCTCGGCTTCAGCACCGCGGGCCTGGCCTGGGTCGTCAACGCATACTTTCTCGCCTTCGGCGGGCTGTTGCTGCTGTTCGGCCGTATGGCCGACCTGCTGGGCCGCAGGCGCGTCTTCCTGACCGGCGTGGCGCTGTTCGGTGCGGCGAGCCTGGTCTGTGGGCTCGCGCAGGAGCCCTGGCAGCTCGTGACCGGACGGTTCGTCCAGGGCGCGGGCGCGGCCATGGCCAGCCCCGCCGCTCTGGCACTGATCACGCTGCTTTTCCCCGGTACCGAGGAGCGCGCCAAGGCGTTCGGCATCTGGGGCGGCATCGCGGGTCTGGGCGGCACGACGGGCCTGGTCGTCTCCGGCGCGCTGACCGGCCTGGCGTCCTGGCGCTGGATCTTCCTGATCAACCTGCCGGTGGCCCTTGCAGCCGTTCTGCTGCTCCCGCGCCTGGTCCCCGAGAGCCGCGCCGGGCGCGCAGGGCGCCTCGACGTACCGGGTGCGGTGCTCGGCACCGGTGCCCTGGTGTCCCTGGTCTACGGGCTGCTCCGGACCGGGGCATCGGACTGGGGCGACACCGCTGTTGTCGGGCCCCTGGCTCTGGCCGTGATTCTGACCGTTGCCTTCGTTGCGGCCGAGGCACGGACCGCCGAGCCGTTGGTGCCGTTGTCGTTCCTGTCCTTCCGCATACGCGCCGTCGCCAATGGGGCGACACTGCTGTTCTCCGCCGCCATGTACGCGATGGCCTTCCTGCTGATGGTGCACCTGCAGACCGTGCTGGGCTACCGCCCGCTCATGGCCGGCGTCGCCTACCTGCCCTATGGCGCCGGGATCCTTGCGGGCATGTGGCTTTCCTCCCGAGCCGTGCTCAGGCTCGGCGTGCGCCCTGCCCTCGTCATGTCCTTCCTGATCAGCGCGGTCGGACTACTCCTGCTGTCCGGCGTGGCACCGAGTGACGGCTATGCCTCCGGAGTGCTGCCCGGCATGCTCGTCACGAGCCTCGGATGCGGACTGAGTCTGCCCGCCCTGACCGTCGCCGCGCTCACGGACACCACAGAGGAGAACGCCGGACTCGGCTCGGCCGTCCTGAGCTCCGTTCAACAGGTCGGCGGCGCCGTGGGGGTGGCGGTGCTTGTCGCTCTGGCTTCGCGCCGAAGCAACACCCTGACCGCAACGGAAGGCTTCTCACTCGCGCTCACCGTCGCTGCCGCCCTCCTTGCACTCGGCGCTGCCCTCATAGGCACCCTGCTCGGGAAGAACCATCGTCCGGAGGATGCGCTCGACGCCGCAGAATCTCCAGCCGGCCACGCAGACCATCCGTAGCCACCCCTGCAGTCGACCCCCATCCGTACGTGCCCGCTCGCCGGGCAGCTGCCAGGCACCCGCCGGTTCACGAGGTCGCGTCACAGCGGCCGTCGAGCTGCAGACGGGCGTCCGTCCCGCGCGGGGGGCGGGTCCGAGGTGCAGCGTGCCCCGGCCCATGGTCGCCACAGGCATCACCGTCACCGCTCCTCCCGCTCACGCACCGCATACCCCCTCACCGTATGATGAGCGGGTGGAATCCGAGGTGACGAGGCGCCCGAGGGCCGCGACGTGGTGGGGCCGGTTCGTGCTCGCCGTCGCGCTGCTCGTCGGCATCGTGCTGATGCACGGCCTCGGCCACCTTGGCGAGCATGTGGATACCACTCACGTATCAGGCGGGCATGTGGCCGCCGCAATGGAGCATGTGGTGGCCGACGCCGGCCATGCCACGCACCCTGATCCCGCCCCCACGCACGGGGTCGGCTTCGCGGGCGTGTGCCTGGCGGTGCTCGGCGCCGGGGCCGGCATCGTGCTGGCGGTCCGTGGCGCGCTCGTACGACGAGGCCGACGCTGTGCGGCCGGCGGGCTGCCGACTGCCGTGCGGCTCGCCCATGCCCTCTGTGCGATCCCGCCTCCCGAGCCACCCAGGTCCCTGCTGACCCGCCTCTCGTTGTTGCGCATATAGGCGGACCGGCCGCTCCACATCGTGAGCGGAACGCCCTGTTCATGCAACGACCACCTCAAGGGGTTTCACAGTCATGTCCCGACCCACCCGTCGTACCGTCCTCGGCGCCGGCCTCGCCGCCGCCGGCACCGGTCTGCTGACCGCCTGCTCAGGTTCCATGAGCGACATGGACCACTCCTCCGCAGGGAGTGGGATGTCGTCGAGCGCCGACTACCTCGGCCCGGAAAGCAAGGAGATCGCCGCGACCGAAGCCCTCCGCAAGCCCGGCCCGGAACGGCGGTTCAAGCTGACCGCTGTCGAGACCCCGCTCGACCTCGGCGGAGGACGGATCGTCCGGTCGTGGGCGTACGGGGACGACCTCCCCGGCAAGGAAGTCAGGGTCACCGCCGGCGACACCTTGGCGCTCACCCTCGCGAACAACCTTCACGAGGCCACCTCCGTCCACTGGCACGGACTTGCCCTGCGCAACGACATGGACGGTGTCCCCGGTCTCACTCAGCGAGACATCAAGCCGGGCGGTTCCTTCGACTACCGCTTCGCGGTCTCCCACCCGGGCACCTACTGGTTCCATCCGCACTCAGGCGTTCAGCAGGACCGCGGGCTGTACGCCCCGCTGATCGTCGAAGACCCCAAGGAGCCGCTCAAGTACGACAAGGAGTGGGTGATCGTCCTCGACGACTGGGTCGACGGCGTCGACGGTTCCACTCCGGACGCCGTGCTCGCCGAGCTGAGCAAGGGCATGGGCGGCATGGACCACGGGGGATCGGGCGGCATGGAGGGCCACGACATGTCGAATATGTCGATGACCACCCGCAAGTCCCCCTCGCCGAAGCCCTCCGGTCCCTCCCGGATGCTCATGGGCGCAACGAGCGACCTGCTGGGCGGCGACGCCGGGGACGTCGGGTACCCGCACTATCTGATCAACGGCCGGACGCCGGACAAGCCGCAGACCTTCACGGCCCGGCCAGGCGACCGGATCAGGCTCCGGATCATCAACGCCGGCGGCGACACCGCCTTCCGTATAGCCCTCGGCGGACACAAGCTCACCGTCACGCACACCGACGGCTTCCCCGTCGAACAGACGCAGGCCGACGCACTCCTGCTGGGTATGGGCGAACGCATCGACGCCGTCGTGACCGTCGGGGACGGCGCCTTCCCGCTCACCGCGCTCGCCGAGGGCAAACGCCGCTCCGCCCACGCCGTCCTGCGCACCGGGGGCGGCGCTGCGCCCACCGCCTCCGTACGCCCGAAGGAGCTCGCAGGGAAGGTCGTCCATGGCGGTCAGCTGAAGGCAGCCGAGCCCGTACGGCTTGAGCCCGGGCGCCCGGACCGGACGATCGAGTTCGAACTCACCGGCTCGATGATGAAGTACGACTGGGCCATCAACGGCAAGAAGTACGACCCCGCCCAGCGCTATGCGGTTCGCTCCGGCGAGCGCGTACGACTGTCGTTCGTGAACAACACGACGATGTGGCACCCCATGCACCTGCACGGCCACACGTACGCGCTCGCCGACGGCGGCGCACGGAAGGACACCTCGATCGTGCTGCCGGGGAAGCGGCTCGACGTCGACTTCGACGCCGACAACCCCGGGCTGTGGATGATCCACTGCCACAACGTCTACCACGCCGAGTCGGGGATGATGACGGTCCTCGGCTACCTCAAGTAGACCGGGACACCTCCGGAGAACGGCCTGGCCCGGGTTCCTGGCCAGGCCGTTCGGTCAGAGCCCTGTACGCGGCGCTTCACGCGGCCTTGGCCAGGGTGGACCGGTCCTCGCTGGGTGCGTGCCGGGCGGGTGTCGCGGGTGCGGTCGTCACTCCTCGTCCGTCGTGGCGCGGCCACAGGAGGAGAGCACCCGTCGCTCCCGCTCCGGCGAGGACCGCGAGGACGGACCAGGCGAGGGTGAAGCCGGCGCTCGTGCCGAGCCATCCCGCGATGGGGTAGGTGATCAGCCAGGCCAGGTGGGACAGGGAGAACTGGGCCGCGAATGCCTCGGGGATCGCGTTCCGGCCGACGGAGGCGCGCAGGACCTTGCCCGTCGGGGTGATGATCAGTGCCATGCCGATGCCGATCACGGTCCAGATGATCGCCGTACCGGTCCATGAGGCGAGGCCGGCCGCGATGAGCGTCACCGCGGCGGTCGTGCCGCCGACCAGGACTCCGGCGCCGGTCATCATGACGGTGCGGGCAGCGATCCGGTCGAGGACGCGGGGCAGGACGAGGGCGGCCAGGAGGGTTCCGGTGCCGGAGGCGGCGAGCATCCAGGCGACATCCGACTGGGAGCCGCCGAGCACGTCACGGATGTAATTGACGGTGTTGACGACGACGATCGAGCCGGCGGCCGCGACCGTGAGGTTCAGCGCCATGATGCCGCGCAGTCGCGGCGTCCGCAGGAAGGTTCTGATACCTGCTGCCGCCTTGTCCCACGCCTTGGTGTGGGTGCTGGGGCGGGCGTCGGGGATGCGCGTCGACAGGACGAGCAACGCGGAGACGAGGAATCCGGCGGACGTTCCCAGGAACAGCCGGTCAAAAGTCATGAACGTCAGGGCGACGGCGGCCAGCACGGGGCTGAGCAGGCTCTCCATGGTGGAGGCGACCTGGGAGGCGGACAGCGCACGCGTGTAGTCGGACTCGTCGGTGACGATGTCGGGGATGACGGCCTGGAACGTCGGGGTGAACGCCGCGGAGGCGGACTGGAGCAGACCGATCAGGACGTAGATGTGCCAGACCTCGGTGACCAGTGGCAGTGCCAGGACCACCGCGCCGCGGATCACGTCGAGGAGGGCCAGGAGAGTTCTTCGGGGGAGCCGGTCGACGTACGCGGCGGCCAGCGGGGCTATGACGACGTACAGGACCATCTTGATGGTCAGGGCGGTGCCGAGGACCATGCCGGCGTGCGGGCCGGCGAGGTCGTAGGCGAGCAGCCCGAGGGCCACGGTGGTCAGCCCGGTACCGAACAGGGCGATGACCTGGGCGCCGAACAGGTGGCGGTAGTCGCGGATGGCGAAGAGACGCATGGCGGGTTCCTTCCGTGTCCATGCGGCGGGGCACGGTCCCGGGGTGGGGACCGTGCCCCGCGAGTACAGGCGGGGGTGTCTTTACGCACCGGTGTCGCCCCCCGGTGTGAGGCCGGCGAGCAGGTTGAAGGCGCCGGTGAGGATGTTGAGAGCGACGACGCCGACAACATCGGCTATCGCGCGGTCGCTGTAGCCGTGCTCACGCAATGCGGTGACCTGCTCGTCGGTGATCGATGTCGGCTCGCGATAGATCTGGAGGGCGAGAGCGATGATCGCCGCGATCGCGGGATCGACCGAGGTGCCTGCGTGGGCACGCTCGATCTCTTCCTCGTCCACTCCCAGGGCGCGGGCGGCACCGACATGCGCGTCGAGACACAGTCCGCAGCCCTGTAGCGCCTGGACGGCGATCGAGATCCGTTCGCTGATCCTTCGGTCGAGTTTGGCTCGTCCCATGGCCCGGCTGAGCTGGAGGTAGCCGCCCAGTACGGCCGGCGAGTGCGCCATCGTGGAGACCATGTCACCGACTTGGCCATGGCGGGAGACCAGGTCGGCGAGGAGGTCGCGCGAGGCGCCGACCGCCGTGTCGGGCGTAAGTCGGGTCAGGCGTGGCATGACGCTCCTTCCGGTGTGATGGATGCGCTGGAACGGTGGGGCGCGGCGGGGCGAGCGCCCCTCGGCCGTGCCGGATGCCGCAGCAGCTGATCAGTGGCGTACATGCGGTCAGTGGTGCGCGTGGTGGCCGTGGTGGTGGCTCCCGTGCTCGGGGGCGGCCAGGGGTGCGGTGTCCGAGCGGTGGGTGGTCGCGGCGGTCCGTACCGTGAACTCCGCTGTCCGGACGACATCGTTGTGCTGGAAGTCCAGGTACAGGCGGTAGGTGCCGGCCGAAGGCGCGACGGCCATGAAGGCGATCTCGGGTCCCGGTGCGGTGGTGCCGTCACCGGGGTCGCCCTCCGGGTGGACGTGGAGGTAGCCCAGGTCGCCGACCCGCAGGGCCACCAGGTGACCGTACGCGGCCAGGTAGGGCTGCAGGTCGGTGACCGGGCGGTTGTTCCGGCTGACGGTGAGGGTCAGTTCGCTCGTCTCGCCGGGCAGGAGTTCGCCGTCGAGCACGACGGTGTACTCGCCGATCTGCGCGATCCCCGTGGCCTCGGGAAGCGGCCGCGGGTCGTACGGTCCGGCGACCGCGACGTCGATCCCCAGCGTCATGGTCCCGTCGTGGCCGACCGGGTGGATGTCCGTGAAGAACCTCCAGTCCCCCGGTTCCAGGGCCAGTTCGACGCTCCAGGTGCCCTTCTCGTCCATCACGGGGTGCACGTGCTGGAACCCGGCCGTGTCGCGCCGGACGGCGATGAAGTGCAGTTCCTTCTCGTGTTCCGGTATGAACTCGGTCACTGCCTGCCCGTCCGGGCCGATCAGCCGGAAGCTGACCGGCTGCACGCCGGCGGTGAGGATCGTCGAGTCGAGTTCGAGGGTGTACCCGTTCTCGGAGACCGACAGCCCTCCGGGCCGGGCTCCGCCATGGCCGCCGTGACCGCCGTGGTGGCTGTGGTCGGTCTGGTCGTGGCCGGAGTGATTCCTCATGACGTCTCCATGGGTGTGATGCGCCTTCTGGCGTCGTCCGTTCAGGACAACGATCACAACCATATACCCCCTGGGGGTATTCCGGGAGTCTCGACGGTTGGAATCTTGCGAGAGGGATTGCCGAAGTGGATCCACCGGGTGGAGTCACCCGCCTGTCGGCACCATGGCGCTGATACGGCATGACTGCCCCGGCGGTGGCTGCCTCGGCCGGACGGTGCGAACGGGTCAGTGCATCTGCCGACGTGCGGCAGGGGATCTGGCACCGCCTGCGCGCACGAGGGCACACGCGTCCGTGCAGGACGGGCGAGGGCTGTTCTGCTGTGCGAGATGGGAAGCCAGGGCCTGCAGTGCGGCGGTGGCTGTCATCCTGACGAGGGGATGGCTGGCTACCCGGTATACCGTGCTGGTCCATGACGGTGTGACCATGGAGGACCTCCTGGTGGGTCACTGGCCGGATTTTCTGGTGGTAGCGGGCGCTGGGTGGCCCGCCGGACCTGGGAATCAGGGTCCGGCGGGCCACCCGGCTGCAGTGTTCTGGATCCACACCACGGCCGGTTCAAACCGAACAGCCGCAGGCGGCTCGGCCTCGCTCCGACGGTCGCGATGCCCGCGGAACAGGGCGGACTTGATGGTGCCGGCGTCTTGCGGGCCGTACGGATGGGTCGGCGGCGGCGTGCACGTCGCCGCGGACGGGTGAGGTCGCCGACCTCGATTGCGCCGTCGATGCCGGCGCCCATGGCAAGGCCGAGGCCGGGCTGGGCGAGTGCGGCGGCGTCGAGGACACCGTTGCCGGCTGCGGCGAGCGAACGGCCTTCGCCCTACGACCTCTCCGTGATTCGGTCCACGGGGGTGCTTGGCGACGTGCTCACCGAGGTCTCTCCTTCTCGCGGGGTGTTCGGCTGCCGCAGCCCGATTCACGTGCTCGGTCCGGGAGTTCGCGTCGTGCTGTATGTGCGCCACGGTACGGGCGCACCGCGCCGTGAATGCGCCGACGCCCTGAACGCGGGGCCGGAGTGTTGTCGGTGTGGCCGATCGTCCCGGTTCCGCCGATCAACCGCTGGAGGCCCTTGATCGGCCTTCCCGCCCCTGTCTCGCGGTCAGGGGCGCCAGTCGAACGGGAAGTGCTTGCTGGATCCCCCGCGATATTCATGGGAGAAGTCGAACCCTTCCGCGCGGTCGCTCTCGACGACGCCCCAGGTGGCGATCTGGCCGGGGCCGACCTCGGCGCCCGGGGCATTGACCAGTTGGACGCGACGGGAGGGGTCGGCAGTGGGACCGGTGAGGGCGGTCGCGCCGACGGAGACCTTGTCTTCGACACGTGCCCGCCAGTACGAGAGATCCTCGGCGGCGTCGAAGTGGACCGGAGCGTACCGTACCTCGCGCAGTTCGCTGATGAGCGAGCCGAACTGGCCCGGCCAGCCGCCGACATGGCCGGCGAAGATCTGCTCCAGCGCGTCACGCTGGGCCTGGTCACCCTTGGAGTCGATGTAGAGCATCACCTTCATCGTGGCGTCCGGGTCGCCGACCCACATGTTCCCGGCGAACTCTCCCAGTGCCACCACGCCCAGGCCGTCCAGGCGCACGTCCCCGAAGTGCCCTTCGTGAACCTGCCAGACGAGCGTGAAGAGGCAGTCCCCGTGGGTCGGTGTCTGGGCGAACGTGCAGGGGCAGGGCAGTGCGCAGCTGCACACGTCGAACCACTCGCCCCGTAAGTGCCAGTCGGGCAGCGTGCTGTCATTCGTGCCCGCTCGGACGACGGCGGGGGCGCTTTGTGATGTGGCGGAAGTGGTGCACATGGTGGCCTCCCAGATCGCTTATACCCCTAGGGGGTATAGATAAAGGGAAGGGTAAGGCTCGACACGCTCGCACGTCAACTACCCCCTAGGGGTATCTAGCCGATCGGGTTGCCTGGGTGTTCGTGCGCGCATGCCGCACACCGGGTCCACCGCCGTTGCCTCGGCGCCTGGGTGTTGTTTCTTCCCGGCTCAGGACGCGGGCGAGTGGTGCGGTTCCTGCCCGTCGCCTGCTGTCGCGGGGTGGGTCCGGGCAAGGTCGGCAGCGGTGTGAACCTGGGGTTCGACGGGTTCCGTCGTGGCGGGTGGCAGCGGGCTGGTACGCCAGTGGCGCAGGCGGGACGCGTTGGTGACCACCGAGAGGGAGCTGAGCGCCATCGCGGCGGCGGCAATGATGGGGCTGAGGCGGATGCCCCACAGCGGGTAGAGGGCTCCGGCGGCGACGGGGAGGCCGATGGCGTTGTAGATCAGGGCGAAGAAGAGGTTCTGCCGGATGTTGCGCATGGTGGCGCGGGAAAGCCGGATGGCGGTGACGACGCCGGTCAGGGAGCCGGAGACGAGGGTGATGTCGGCAGCCTCGATGGCGACGTCGGTGCCGGTGCCGATGGCCAGTCCCACGTCAGCGGCGGCCAGCGCGGGGGCGTCGTTGATGCCGTCGCCGACCATGCCCACCGTGCGGCCCTCGCCCTGCAGGCGGCGGATCTCATCGGCCTTGTGCTCGGGCAGCACCTCGGCCAGCACGCGGCGCACGCCGACCTGGGCGGCGATGGCTGCGGCGGTGCGGGCGTTGTCGCCGGTGATGACGACCGTCTCGATGTCGAGCCCGTGCAGGGCGGCAATGGCCTGAGCAGAGTCGTCCTTGACGGTGTCGGCAACAGCGAGTACACCGGCGGGCCGCCCGTCGACCGCGGCGAGCACCGGGGTCTTGCCCTCGGCCGAGAAGCCGTCCGCGACCGAGTCGAGCGCACCGGTGTCGATGCCGACATCGCCGAGCAGGCGGGCGGTGCCGACCAGGACCATGCGGCCGTCCACGGTGGCCTGCACGCCCCTGCCCGTGACCGAGTCGAAGCCGCTCGCCGCAGGCCAGGTCAGGCCGCGGTCGCGGGCCCCGGTGACGATTGCCGCCGCGAGCGGGTGTTCGCTGTCGGCCTCCGCCGCGGCCACCAGGGCCAGCAACTCGCCTTCCTGGAAGCCGTCGGCGGCGCGTGTATCCGTGAGGACGGGCTTGCCCGCAGTGACGGTGCCGGTCTTGTCCAGGACGACGGTGTCCAGCTTGTGGGCGGTCTCCAGCGCCTCGGCGGAGCGGATGAGGATGCCCGCCTGGGCACCCTTGCCGGTACCGACCATGACCGACAGCGGGGTTGCCAGCCCCAGCGCGCACGGGCAGGCGATGATCAGCACCGCAACGGCGGAGACCAGTGCGAGAGTCAGGGCCGGGGCGGGTCCGACGGTGTACCAGAGGGCGAAGGTGGCGATGGCGATGCTGATGACGGCGGGCACGAAGTAGGCGGAGACCGCATCGGCGAGCCGCTGGATGGGGGCCTTGGACGCCTGGGCCTGCTGAACCATGCGGATGATCTGCGCGAGCATCGTGTCGGCCCCGACCTTGCTCGCCCGGACCCGGAGCGACCCGGTGCCGTTGACGGTGGCGCCGATGACCGTGTCCCCGGCCCGCTTGGTGACCGGCATCGGCTCACCGGTGACCATCGACTCGTCCAGTGCCGAGGACCCGGACAGCACCACGGCGTCGACCGGCACCTTCTCCCCGGGCCGGATCACCACCTCGTCTCCGACCGTGACATCCTCCACCGGGATCTCGGTCGTGGCCCCGTCGCGCACGACGCGGGCGGTGCGGGCCTGCAGGCCCAGCAGGGCGCGGATGGCCTCCCCGGTGCCGGCCTTGGCGCGGGCCTCCAGCAACCTGCCGAGCAGGATCAGGGTGAGGATCACCCCGACCGCCTCGAAATACACCTCCCGCACGTCCTGCGGGAGCAGGCCGGGGGCGAGGGTGACCAGCAGGCTGTAGCCGTAGGCGGCCGTGGTGCCCAGCGTGATCAGGGAGTTCATGTCCGCGCCGCGATGCTTGAGGGTCAGCCAGCCGGTCGAGTGGATCGGCCAGCCGGTGTAGAACATCACCGGTGTGATCAGTGCCAGTTGCAGCCAGTGGTTGAGCATCCAGCCGGGGACCCAGTCGGCGCCGAAGAGCTCACGGGCCATCACGGCGAAGAGCACCGGCAGCGTGAGCACCGCACCGACGGCGACCCGGCGGGTCAGGTCGTCGATCTCCGCCCTCCGCTCGGCGGCCTCCGCCGCTTCCGCCTCGGCTCCGGTATCCCCGCCGCTCGCCGATCCCACGGCGGCGGCAGCCGCGTCACGGCCGTCACCGTCCGGGGTTGCCTCCGTGGCGCCGGGACCGTCCGCCGGTTCGACGATCAGCGTGCCGTGGATCATGTTCATCCCGCAGGCGAAGCCCAGGGAACCCACGTCGGGCGGGGGAAGGCGCACGGTGGTGCGTGCGTGAGCCGGCAGCCCGGCGCTGACCCGCAGGTCGGGGAAGACGACCCGGGAGGTGCACTCCCCGCTCTCCTGCCGGTCGAAGACCACCTCCACCGGTACCCCCTGGCGGACCCGGATGACGTCAGGGCTGTAACCGCCGCGCACGGTCACCTCGACCCGCTGCACTCCGCCTTCCAGCCGCGCTGTACGGGCCCGGCGCGGACCGAAGAAGAACCAGCCCAGCCCGGCGATCAGCACGGCGGCAAGGACCACTACGACGACATCTGCGACACCCATGGCAGATCGCCCTTCCGGCGTGTTCGCTCCTCTTCGCTCCCCTCCATCCTCGCGCGCGGCTACCTGTGCCAGGTAGGGGCTGACCGGCCCAACGGCCGGGACCGGTGGACCCTGCACCCCACGACCGACAGCGCGTGACCATGGCAGTAACGCAACAACCGAGCCGGACAGTGGCCCGCCCCCGCCGTCCGGGTGACTGGGGACGTGATCGTGATGATGTTCTGGTTCGACCACGGTTTCGGCGGCTGGGGCTGGTTCGCGATGTCGGCCAGCATGATCCTTTTCTGGGCGCTGATCATCACCGCCGCCGTCCTGCTCTTCCGCGCCCTGGGCCGCACCAGCGAGCACACCCACACCCACAGCCCGGCCAGGCCCTCGCCCGAGCAGCTGCTCGCCGAACGGTTCGCCCGCGGCGAGATCGACGAGGACGAATACCAGCGGCGACTGACCGCGCTGCGCGCCTCCCCGCCCTCCACGAAACAGGGATGACACACCAGGCCAGCGCGAGACCAGTCCAACCGCAAGGCTCCGTGATCGCGCTCTCGCCGAGAAGGAATCGCCATGACCGCCCGTCCCACCGTGGTGCACCCGACACCTCGCCGGCGCAGCATCAACATCACCCCCGCCTAGCGCGTCGGCCGTGTCGCCGTCGGCCTCGCCGGGATCATCGTCGGCCTCGTCCTGATCGCCGGCGCGGGATCGGTCCTCGCCCTCGTCCTGGAGCTGCTGCTCATCGTCGCCGGACTCGACCTCCTGGTCACCGGCGCTCTCGGCCACTGCCCGCTGTACGCCAAGCCCGGCCACGTACCCAAGTCCGGGTGCGCGGCAGGCAACAGCATGTCCAGCGAAACCTCCCCCCGGGCCGCCATCTCCCCGACCAGCAGCAATTGCTGGGGGCCGGGCACGTCGGGCGACAACTGGAACCACTGGGATTCGGCGAGGGGCGCCGTGCGGTGTGGAGCTGAACTGCCCCACTGCTCGCGCGTGCCGGCGGTCAGATCCGTACGCCCCACATGAACGGCATTCCACTCCGTGCGATCGACTCGTAGCGCACCTGGGCGCCCGGCTTCGGAGCGTGCAAGATCTGTCCGTTGCCGGCGTAGAACCCGACGTGGCTGAGGTCTGTCCGCATGATGATGAGGTCGCCCGGCTTGAGTGCACTCAGCGAATTGATGCGCGTACCGACGTTGGCCTGAGCCTGCGAGGTACGGGGGATGGACACCCCTGCCTGGTTGAACGCCCAGGACGTCAGACCGCTGCAGTCGAAAGAGTTGGGACCTGAAGCGCCCCATACATAGGGAAGGCCGACCCGGCTCTTGGCTGCGCTGAACGCCGCTGCGGCACGCTGTGACGCACTGGCCTCGTTGCCGAGTTGTACCCGCTCACTGGACCGGTTCGCCCGCTCCTCCTTCTCCGCGATCCTGGCCCGTTCCTCCGCTGTCAGAGTGTTGAGGAGCTTTTGGGCCTGCGCCAGCTTGCCCTGGATCTCCTTCTTCCTGTCACCCAGCCCCTTGCGGACGCTTTGCAGGTCCTGGAGCTTCTCCGCGGCCTCGCGCCGCTGCTGCTGGAGACCGCGCTGCTGCGCCTCGTACTGCTGGAGCGCGGCGACCTGCTGTGCACTCAGGCGATCCATCGCGGACGCCTTGTCGAGGAATCCGTCGGGGTCCGAAGAAAGCAGCAACTGGACGGAGGGGTCGAGCCCCCCGCTGCGATACTGAGCTGCTGCTATGGAACCGACCTGGTTCCGGAGGCCGTTCAGACCGCCCTGCTGACGAGCAGCGGTTTCCTGAAGGTTCTTGACCTCCTTCTCCAACTTGTCGGCGGTCTCCTTGGCCCCGTTGTACTTCTCGGTGGCCTGCGTTGCTTCCTCGTAGAGACGGTCGACTTGGGCCTGGACACCCTTTTTGCTCGGATCGGGCAGCGGGTCGGCCGAAGCCGACTGCGCCGACAGCGCAACGGCCGCCGCAGCTGTTGCGGTGAGCACGGTCACGCAGGTCTGGCCGGGCTGCTTAGGACGACGATGGGACGCCACTGAGGCGAACTCCTTCTTCCTCGGCCGCCCGCCAGGACCACTCCGGTATCCCGGCTCCGTCCGCACGGCACGGATGCGGCGAATCCTTCGCCGCCACCCCCAGCGGGTGATCGACAGTTCAAAGGACCGGACTGATACTAAACTCCTTAGTTGATAAGTTTCAATCGAGGGTTCGCGGAAGGGTGCTGTCGCGCTGCACCGCGATTGCTCGGGATCCGACGGAAGCTCGACAGTGCCTTCGCTCTCTCGGTGCGATCCGGTCCCTTGTGCGGCATTCATGGCGTGTGGCGTGTGGTGAACCGGCAAAAACGCCTGCGGCGACCTGCGGCGATCTGCTGAGCGTTCTCGGATCGCGGGGCTTGGCCGCCTCGGGCGTCTCCGGGCTCGTGCCCGGCTCTCGGGCGTGACGCCGCGTCCCCGCCTGTGCGCCCGGCGCCCCCTCTTCGTCGCGCCCGCCCCGCTTCCGTAGCGCTCGTCACGATCTGGTCTCGGACAGCCCGTGGGGGCTTGTTTCCGGCCGTGTAATCGTTTCCAATCTTCCGTGTAATCGATTCCACGGGCTCGGCCCGCTGGTTTCGAGGCTCACGGAAACCACAAGGAGGTGGTCCGGACATGACGAGCATCAAGGACGTCGCGGCTCAGGCAGGGGTCTCTGTCGCCACGGTCTCCCGTGTTCTCAACAGTCATCCCTCCGTCAGCCCGGACGCGCGGACCCGGGTCCTCGCCGCCGTCGACGCCCTCGGCTACCGGCCCAACGCCGTCGCCCGTTCGCTGCGCACCGATCAGACGCGCACCCTCGGCCTGGTCATCAGCGATGTGCTCAATCCGTACTTCACCGAGCTGGCCCGCTTCGTCGAGGAGGAGGCCCGCGCCCTCGGCTACAGCGTCATCATCGGCAACGCCGACGAGCGGCAGGAGCTGCAGGACCATCACGTCCGCACACTCCTCGACCGAAGGATCGACGGGCTCCTCGTCTCGCCCGCCGACGGCGACTCCCCGCTGATGGCGGACGTGGCGCGGGCCGGAACCCCGATGGTCTTCGTGGACCGCTGGATGCCCGGCGTCGACGTCCCCGTCGTACGCGCCGACGGCCGCCACGCGATCCGGGACCTCGTCGCCCATCTGTACGCGCTGGGCCGCCGCAGGCTCGCGATCATCGCCGGCCCCGCGGCCACCACCACGGGCGACGAGCGTGTCGAGGCCTTCCGCGAGGCGCTGCGCGCGCACGAGCTCGACCTGCCGGAGGTCTACATCGGCCAGGGCGACTTCCAGGTGGACAGCGGCCGGCGCGTCACCGAACGCTTCCTGGCGCTTCCCGAGCCGCCCGAGATCGTCTTCGCCGCCGACAACCTGATGGCGCTCGGCGCGCTGGACGCCATCCGCGCCGCCGGCCTGCGCGTCCCGCAGGACATCGGGCTCGCCGCGTTCGACGACATCCCGTGGTTCGTCCACACCGCCCCGCCGATCACCGCGATCGCCCAGCCCACCGGTGAACTCGGCCGCGCCGCCGTCCGCGCGCTGGTCGACATCGTCGAGGGCCGGTCCCCGCAGTCCGTCACCCTTCCCGCCCGCCTCGTCGTACGCCGTTCCTGCGGCGAGCCCGCTTCGGACCAGAGGAGCAACTTGTGAGCAATCCGGACGAGTTGCTGCGCATCGAAGGCGTACGCAAGACCTTCCCCGGTGTGGTCGCGCTGGACAGCGTCGACTTCGACCTGCGCAGCGGCGAGGTGCATGTCCTGCTCGGCGAGAACGGAGCGGGCAAGAGCACCCTCATCAAGATGCTCTCCGGTGCCTATCGCCCGGACAGCGGGCGGATCTTCGCCCAGGGGCGCGAGGTCCGCATCCACAGCGCTCAGGACGCCGAACGGCTCGGCATCGCGACGATCTACCAGGAGTTCAACCTGGTGCCCGATCTGACGGTCGCCGAGAACATCTTCCTCGGCCGGCAGCCGCGCCGTTTCGGGATGATCGACCGCCGCCGCATGGAGGCGGACGCCGAGGTGCTGCTGCGCCGGGTCGGCCTGCACGTCTCGCCGAAGGCCAAGGTCCGTGAACTGGGCATCGCCAGGCTCCAGATGGTGGAGATCGCCAAGGCGCTCAGCCTGGACGCACGTGTCCTGATCATGGACGAGCCGACCGCGGTCCTCACCTCGGAAGAGGTCGACAAGCTCTTCAGGATCGTGCGGCAGCTGCGCGAGGACGGGGTCGGGGTCGTCTTCATCACCCACCACCTCGAAGAGATCGCGGCGCTCGGCGACCGGGTCACGGTGCTGCGCGACGGCCGGAGCATCGACCAGGTCCCGGCCTCGACGCCCGAGCCGGAGCTCGTACAGCTGATGGTGGGACGCAGCATCGACCAGCAGTACCCCCGTGAACGCCCGGAGACCGGCGAGCCGTTGCTCGCGGTGCGCGGCCTGACCCGCGACGGCGTCTTCCACGACATCAGCTTCGAGGTGCGTGCGGGCGAGGTGGTCGGTCTCGCCGGCCTCGTCGGCGCGGGCCGTACCGAGGTCGCCCGCGCGGTCTTCGGAGCCGACCCCTACGACGACGGCACCGTCGACGTGCTCGGCGAGCGGCTGGCCAAGCACGACGTCACCGCCGCGATGGGCGCCGGGATCGGACTCGTACCCGAGGACCGCAAGGGGCAGGGCCTGGTGCTCGACGCCTCGGTGCAGGAGAACCTCGGCCTGGTCACCCTGCGTTCGGCGAGCCGCTCCGGACTCGTCGATCTGAAGGGGCAGCGCCTGGCCGCCGCCCGGATCGCCGAACAGCTCGGCGTACGGATGGCGGGTCTCGGCCAGCACGTCCGTACGCTCTCCGGTGGCAACCAGCAGAAGGTCGTCATCGGCAAGTGGCTGCTCGCCGACACCAGGGTGCTGATCCTCGACGAACCGACGCGCGGCATCGACGTCGGCGCCAAGGTCGAGATCTACCAGCTCATCAACGAACTGACCGCATCGGGGCACGCGGTTCTGATGATCTCCAGCGATCTGCCCGAAGTCCTCGGCATGAGCGACCGGGTGCTGGTCATGTCCCAGGGCCGGATCGCCGGAGAGCTCCCCGCACACGAAGCCACCCAGGACGCCGTGATGGCCCTCGCCGTGAGCACGGCCCCCATGACACATCTGCCGGCCGACCCGACCGGTCCGGCAGCGAACGAAGAGGAGAGCCCCCGTGGCCACTGACACGCTCAAGAGCGATACGGGCGCCAGTGGCGCCGCAGGGCGCACGGTCCGCCGGCTCCTGCTCGACAACGGCGCCCTGAGCGCCCTGGTCGTCCTCCTGGTGGCGATGTCGCTGCTCTCCGGCGACTTCCTGACCACGCAGAACCTGCTGAACGTGGGCGTACAGGCCGCCGTCACCGCGATCCTCGCCTTCGGTGTCACCTTCGTCATCGTCTCGGCGGGCATCGATCTGTCCGTCGGCTCGGTGGCCGCGCTCTCCGCGACGGTCCTCGCCTGGTCGGCCACCTCTCAGGGGCTGCCGGTCTGGCTGGCGCTCGTCCTCGCCGTCGTCACCGGCATCGCCTGCGGCTTCGTCAACGGGGCCCTCGTCGCGTACGGCAAACTGCCGCCGTTCATCGCGACCCTGGCGATGCTGTCGATCGCGCGAGGTCTGTCCCTGGTCATCTCCCAGGGGAAGCCGATCGACTTCCCCGGCTCGGTCTCCGTGCTCGGCGACACGCTCGGTGGCTGGCTGCCCGTCCCCGTCCTCGTGATGGTCGTGATGGGACTGGTCGCGGCGCTGATCCTGGCCCGCACCTACATCGGCCGTTCGATGTACGCCATCGGCGGCAACGAGGAGGCGGCCCGCCTCTCCGGACTGCGCGTCAAGCGGCAGAAGCTGGCCATCTACGCCCTCTCCGGGCTCTTCGCCGCCGTCGCGGGCATCGTTCTCGCGTCCCGGCTCACCTCCGCGCAGCCGCAGGCCGCGCAGGGGTACGAGCTCGACGCGATCGCCGCGGTCGTCATCGGCGGCGCCAGCCTCGCCGGCGGTGTCGGGAAGGCGTCCGGGACGCTGATCGGCGCGCTCATCCTCGCCGTGCTGCGCAACGGGCTGAACCTCCTGTCCGTGTCCGCGTTCTGGCAGCAGGTCGTCATCGGTGTCGTCATCGCCCTCGCGGTGCTGCTGGACACCGTCCGCCGCAAGGCCGGATCCGGGGCCGTCGCACCGGGCGGCTCGTCCGCCGCGCCGGGCTCCCCGGGATCGGGCCGCAAGGGGGCGGGTGCGGTCAAGTTCGGCATCGCCGCACTGTGCGTGGCCGTCGTCGTGGGCGCGGTGTCCTACTTCAACTCCGGTTCCTCCGGCGGCAACACCAAGGTGGGCATGTCGCTCTCCACGCTCAACAACCCCTTCTTCGTGCAGATGAAGGCGGGCGCGCAGGCGGAGGCGAAGACGGCCGGGGTCGACCTCACTGTCACCGACGCGCAGAACGACGCCTCGCAGCAGGCCAACCAGCTCCAGAACTTCACGAGTTCGGGAGTGAAGTCGATCATCGTCAATCCGGTGGACTCGGATGCGGCGGGCCCCGCCGTCCGGGGCGCCAACAAGGCGGACATCCCGGTGGTCGCCGCCGACCGAGGGGTCAACAAGGCACGGACCGCGACGCTCGTGGCATCCGACAACGTCGCCGGTGGCAGGCTCGCAGCCAAGGCACTGGCCGAGCGGCTCGGCGGCAAGGGCAGCATCGTCGTGCTGCAGGGGACGGCCGGTACCTCGGCCAGCCGTGAGCGCGGCTCGGGCTTCGCCGAGGGCCTCAAGGCGTATCCGGGCATCAAGGTCGTGGCCAAGCAGCCGGCGGACTTCGACCGCACGAAGGGGCTGGACGTGATGACCAACCTGCTCCAGTCCCACCCCGGGATCACCGGTGTCTTCGCCGAGAACGACGAGATGGCGCTCGGCGCGGTCAGGGCGCTCGGCACCAAGGCGGGCAAGACGGTCTCCGTCGTCGGATTCGACGGAACTCCCGACGGCCTGAAGGCGGTCGGCGCGGGCACGCTGTACGCGTCCGTGGCCCAGCAGCCGAAGGAGCTGGGCCGGATCGCCGTGCAGAACGCGGTGAAGGCGGCAGAGGGCAAGAAGGTCGACAGCATGGTGAAGGTGCCGGTCAAGGTCGTCACCAGGAACAACGTCGCCGACTTCTCCTGAACGGCGTCCTCCCGCGTCGTCCACTCGCGCAGCGTCCCGACCTCGGAAAGCAGGAACCATGCACGTCAACGATCACGACCGGTACGACCTGCTGGTCGTGGGCTCCGCCAACGCCGACCTGGTCATCGGCGTCGAACGGCGCCCCGCCGCCGGTGAGACCGTGCTCGGCTCCGATCTCGCCGTCCACCCGGGCGGCAAGGGCGCGAACCAGGCGGTCGCCGCCGCCCGCCTCGGAGCCCGTACGGCCCTGCTGGCCCGGGTGGGGGACGACGCGCACGGCCGGCTGCTGCTGGAGTCGCAGAGGGCGGCGGGCGTCGAGACCGCCGGCGTCCTCGTGGGCGGGGCCCCCACCGGGGTCGCGCTGATCACCGTGGATCCCTCGGGCGACAACAGCATCGTGGTGTCGCCGGGGGCCAACGCCCGGCTCACCCCGCAGGACATCCGGGCGGCAGGCCCGCTGTTCGCCGCCGCCCGGGTCGTCTCCGTACAGCTGGAGATCCCGCTGGAGACGGTCGCCGAGGTGGCCGCCGCGATGCCGGCCGATGCCCGGCTGGTGCTGAACCCGTCCCCGCCCGCGCCGCTGCCCGATCATGTGCTGGCCGCCTGCGACCCCCTGGTGGTCAACGAACACGAGGCGCGCTACATCCTGGGCGACGGTGCGGGCGGCACGCCCCAGGAGTGGGCGCGCGCACTGCTGGGTCTCGGCCCGCGGTCGGTCGTGGTCACGCTGGGGGCGGCGGGGGCGCTCGTCGCGGACGGCCGCACGGGCGAGGCCGTGACCGTACCGAGCCCCAGGGTCGAGGCCGTGGACACGACCGGGGCGGGCGACGCCTTCACCGCCGCCCTGGCCTGGCGGCTCGGCCTCGGCGAGGAACTCGCTCAGGCCGCCGCGTTCGCCGTGCGGGTGGGGGCGGCGGCCGTCACCAGACAGGGCGCGCAGGCGTCCTTCCCGACCGCGCGGGAGGTTCCGGCCCCGTGAAGAAGGCAGGAATTCTCAACCGGCACCTTGCGGGGGCGCTAGCCGAACTGGGCCACGGCGACGGAGTGCTGATCTGCGACGTGGGCATGCCCATACCGGTCGGCCCCCGCGTCGTCGACCTGGCCTTCCGGGCCGGCGTCCCGTCGTTCGCCCAGGTGCTCGACGGCCTGCTGGACGAGCTCGTGGTGGAGGGGGCGACGGCGGCCCGCGAGGTCACGGAGGCCAACCCGGAGGCCGCGCGTCTCCTGGACGACCGCCTCCCGGGACTCGTCCACGTACCCCACGACGAGCTCAAGGCGCTCTCGACGGGAGCCCGGCTGGTGGTGCGGACGGGGGAGGCGCGGCCGTACGCGAACGTGCTCCTGCGGTGCGGGGTCTTCTTCTGACAGGGGCATGCGGCGGAGGAACACACCATCAGTAACCCACGGCCGACGTTGCCTTGGGGTGGGCGTGACGTAGCGTTGCCCTTTTGGTGGTGTTCGAAGGAGCACCGCGAGGCACCGTTGTGTCCCCGTCGACCATGGGGCACCGAGGGGTTTTGGGATGAAGCTCTGCTTCCTCGTCGAAGAGCTGTACCGGCGTGACGGCATGCCGCTCGACGTCGTCCGGCAACTGACGTCGTGGGGACACCAGGTGGACGTGGTCCGCCCCGGCGGCTCACTCCTGCGGATATCGGAGGAGGTGCGGGCGGGGACCCACGACGCCTGGGTACTCAAGACCGTGTCCGGCGGCCCCGGGCTCACCCTGCTGGAGGCCGCGGCGGCGGTGGGACTGACCACGGTGAACGATGCGCGGTCGATCCGTGCGGTACGTGACAAGGTCCTCACCTCGGTCATCGCCCGGCAGCACGGGCTGCCGGTCCCGGTGACCTATTCGGCACCGAGGGCCTCGTTCTTCGCGGATGTGCCCGAGGAGCTCTTCCCTCTGGTGGTGAAGCCGGCCGACGGCAGCTCGGGGCGCGGGGTACGGCTTGTGTCGGAGCCGGGGCGGCTGGCGGACGCGGAGTGGGCGGGCGAGGGGCAGCTCATCGCGCAGCCCTACGTGTCCAACGCGGGCTCCGACCTCAAGGTCTACTGTCTCGCGGGCGAGTTCCACGCGACCGTGCGCCGCTCCCCGCTCCACCCGGACGCGCCGGTCGACGAGCGAGCCGTCCCGCTGCCCGCCGAAGTGGCCGAGGCGGCGGCGAAGGTGGGAGCGGTCTTCGGCCTCGACCTCTACGGCATCGACGTGGTGCTCGGCCCGGACGGCCCCGTGATCGTCGACATCAACGACTTCCCGAGTTTCCGCCAGGTCCCGGACGCCGCGTCCCGGTTGGCCGGAGCCGTTCTCGACCTGGCCAGGACCGGCGGCGCGGACCGGAGGGGCGCGATCGCCCCCGTCCCGCGCGTTCCCGTGCAGCCGGAGACCTCCCACGGACGGCACCGTCCGCACCCCACCGTCGGCCCCGAGCCGGACATGGTGGCAGCCGTACCGGAAGGCGCACGGACATGAGGGTCTGTGTGCTGACCGACAAGCCGGATCATCCACTGCTCGCCGAGACCGCCGCCGCGCTGACCGGGGCGAGGCACCGGGTGACGTTCCTGGATCCGGACGCCGGAACGGCATCGCCGTCGCAAGCGGTGGGCCCGGACGAACTCGCCGACGTCTACCTCCTGAAGGCCCATACCCCCCGGGCACTCGCGCTGGCCCGTTTCCTCGAAGGGCTCGGCGCCCGGGTGGTGAACTCCGCCGCCGCGACGGAGCTGTGCCAGGACCGGAGCCGGATCGCCGCCGTGGCGGAGGACGCCGGTCTGCCGATGCCCCGGACCTGGACCCTGAACGCGCTGTCCGAAGCCCTCCACGGACCGGAACTGCCGGAGAGCGGATACCCGCTCATGGTCAAGAGCCGCCACAGCCGCCGCGTGGACCTGGTCGCCCGCGTGGACGGCCCGGCCGGTCTCCGGGCCCTCGCGGCCGAGTGGTCCGAAGAGCCCGTCGTGCTGCAGGAGTTCATCGCGAACAGCGGCTGGGACCACAAACTGTGGGTGATCGCGGGAGAGGTGTTCGCGGGGGTGCGTCCCGCAGCGGTGGGCGCACCGCCGGGCGGCGCGCGGCCCGCCCCGCTGGTCCGCGACCTGCCGCGGGCCTGGACCCGGCTCGCCCTGCGCACGGGAGACGTCTTCGGCCTGGACGTCTACGGTGTCGACCTGCTGGACCGCGAGGGGGCGCCCTTGGTCGTCGACATCAACGCCTTCCCGGGTATCCGCGGCCCGAAGGGCGCCCGGGAGGCATTGGCGGCCCTGGCGCTGAAATGTCCCGGGCCCAGGGGTCCTGGCCGCCCCGCCGTCAGCTCCAGTTCGCGTAGACGATGAGGTTGTCCACCGGGTGGCCCTGGGCGTCGAAGGCGCCGTCACAGGTGATGAGGCGCAGAGTGCGGGTGGCGGTGGCACCGTAGACCTTCTGGGTCGGGAACGCCTTCTTGCTCACGGTCTCGGTGCCGGTGACCCGGAAGTGGAGTTCCGCGCCGCGGTCGTTGCGGACGGTTATGTCCGCCCCCTTGTCGATCTTCTTCAGATCGTGGAACACGGCCTTCCCGTAGCGGGTGTCGTTGTGCCCGATGATGACCGCGGCACCGCGCTCGCCGGGAGTGGCGCCGCCGGTGTACCAGCCGGCGGTCATGCCCTTCTCGGCGGGCGGGACTTCGACGGTGCCGTCCTGGTTGAGACCGAGGCGCATCAGCTCGCTGCGGATGCCGAGCGAGGGGATGCTGACGCTGACGGGGACGGCTGCCGAGGAGTGGGGACCGTCGGGCTTGCCCGCTCCCTTCGACCCGGTCTGTTCCGGGGCGTCGGGAGCGGTGCTCGCGGCGGTGCCTGGGGCGGCGGTGGACGAGTCGTCCGCGGCCTCGGCGGAACAGCCGGCGAGAAGCAGGCAGGCGAACACCGGAAGCAGGGCGCGTCGGAGCGAGGGCGAGGGCGCGGAGGAGGACGAGGGTGAGGTACGGGGCATGAGGGCTCCAGGGCCGGGCGGAGATGGGCAGTGGCGCCGCCCGGGAACGGACGGCGCCACGAAGTGAAGGGCAGGCGGTCGGTCAGCCGTTGCGCTGTGCGGCCGAGCGGCGGCGCAGTACGACGGTTCCCGCTCCGGCGAGAAGAAGCGCGGCGGCGGCCGATCCGGCGATCGTGGCGGTGCTGTCGCCCGAGGCAGAGGTTCCGACCGTTCGCTCACCCGCGGCGACACCGCCGCGCGGCGCGGGCACGGGCGAAGCCTCGGCACCGCCCTTTCCTTCCCTGGCCACGGCGGGAGCGGGGCGGTCGCCGGCGGCCACACCGCCACGCGGCACCGCGGACGGCTGCGCCCTCTTGGCGGGAGCGCTGCCGGACTTGTCGGCCGGGGCCGCCGCGGCCGACCGCTCGACGGACGGAGCCGACGGCGAGGGCGCGGCGTCGGCGAACGCCGCGGCGGACGGGACGAGCACCGCGCCCGCCGCGACGGCGGCGAGGAAGGCGGTGCGCAGGGACAGACGGTGGGGCATGGGGATGACTCCATTCCAGTTCGGCCTCGACGGCGCCCGGCGTCCGGTTCGCCGTGGCGGTTCCGCGGCGGCTGGTCCGCACCGGGCGCGAGGCATGCCGACAGGCTGGCGTGAAGTTATGAAGAAGCTGTCAGAACGCTGTGGTCATCGCATCAGGCCAGGCCGGAGCCGTCCCGATCCCCGTCGTCCGGACCCACCGCCCCGACCGCTCCCGCCGCTGCCGTCCGATTCGCCGCACTCCCGTCCGCCGGCAGGCGGAGGGTGAATACCGAGCCCTGCCCCTTGACGCTCACCGCGCTCGCCGAACCCCCGTGCGCCTCCACCAGTTTCCGTACGATCGCCAGTCCCAGCCCGCTGCCCCCGGTGCGGCGGCTGCGCGACTTCTCGGCCCGCCAGAAGCGGTCGAAGACGTGGGGCAGGTGCTCGGCGGAGATGCCGCCGCCGGTGTCCGCGACCTCGACCACGACTTCCCCGCCGGGCGCCGCAGCGCACGACGCCCCGTACGCGCGCACCGTCACACGTCCGCCCGGCGGGGTGTGCCGTACGGCGTTGGAGACCAGGTTGCCGATGGCCTGGCGCAGCCGGACCGGGTCGGCCCACAGTGCGGGGGAGGGGGCGTCGGCCGGCGCCGGAAGCGCCGCGAGCGTCACCCCGGCGGTCTCGGCCCGTGCCTGGTGGGCCGCGGCCACCTGTGCGAGCACGTCCTCGATGCGTACCGGTTCGGGGTGCAGCCGCAACGCGCCCGCGTCCGCCGCGGCGAGGTCCTGGAGGTCGTCGATGATGTGCTGGAGTTGAACGGCCTCCGTGTGCAGCGAGGCGATGAACGCCGGGTCGGGCTCCGCCAGGCCGTCCTGGGCCGCCTCCAGCCAGCCCCGGATGTTGCTCAGCGGGGTCCGCAGTTCGTGGGCGACATCGCTGACCATGTCCTTGCGCTGCGCCTCCAGCCGCGCGCGATGGTCGGCCATGTCGTTGAAGGCCGTGGCGAGCCGGCCGATCTCGCTGTCGTCGGGGACCTGCACGGGCGCGGAGTCCTCCCCGTCCCGCATCCGCTGCGCCGCGCCCGTCAGGGCGTGCAGCGGCCGTACGAGCCGGGATCCGGCGAGCACCGTCGCTCCGACGGTGAGCGCCAGGACGAGCGCCGCGGCGCCCGCGATCTTCGCGGTGTTGGTGGGGGAGAGGTCGAAGCCGGGAACGGTCGTGCCGCCCTCGTCGCCGATGAACAGCAGTGCGGGCGAGGCGACGTACGAACCGAGCTGTTCCCGGCGCGCGGTGTCCACGCACGAGGCGGCGGCACGGTCGTCCTCGCCGCTGCGGACGCTCGGTACGGGGCTGGGAACCGCGACGGAGACATCGGCGGGGGCCTTCTGCGCGGGGTGGTCGCCCCAGGTCAGGTCCGGATCGAGGTGGATGCCCGTGCGGCCCTGGCGCTTCAGGCAGGCGTCGGCGAGTGCGTTGAGTGCGGTCAGCGCCTTCTGTTCGGTCGCGGTCGGGGAGTCCAGGTCCTTGGACGCGCACCGGACGCCCTGGACGCGGTCCGGGTCGTTGCCCACGACCTGTACGCGCGGGCGTCCGCTCGGGCCGCGGACGACGTCCGCCGCGATCCCGACCCGGCTCAGGCACTCCGCGCTCCGTTCGGCGGCGCGCTGCAACACCGTGCGTTCGGCCGCGGGCAACCGGAACGGACCGACCGCGCGTGGGTCGACCCGGTCGGCCGCGCCACCCGTCCGGTCGGCCGTCCGGGAAAGGGCCGTGTCCACGGACAGCGGGTCGACGATCGCCGACGCCTGGGGCGGCAGCGCGGGCGGTGACGACCGGGCGGCGGAATCGGCCAGCGGGCGGCGCTGCTCGGTGGTGAGCGCGATCCGCCGGCCGGACTTCCGCGCCAGTTCGCGCACCGTACGGTCGACGCCCTCCCAGGTGGGGTGACCCGCCGCGTAACCGAGCAGGGTGTCGTAGATCCGGGCGTCGGCGGTGAGGTTCTGGCCCTGCTCCTGTCTGATGGCGCCGGAGGTGGTCTGCACGGCGATCCAGGCCGTGGCGGCCACCGAACAGGCGGCCACCAGCGCGGAGACCGCCAGCAGCCGGCCGAACAGGCTCTTGCGGAGCGGTGGCCGGTTCCGCCGCCGGTCACGAGGCACGCGAAGCATTCCTCGCCGGGTCCGTCAGCTTGTAACCGACACCGAAAACGGTGAGCAGCCGGGCGGGCCGACGCGGTGCGGGTTCGATCTTCTTGCGCAGGTTCATGATGTGCACGTCGACCGTACGGAAGCTGATGTACCGGTCGAAGCCGTGCAGCTCCTCCAGAAGCCGCTGCCGGGTGAAGACCCGGTCGGGCTCGGTCGCCAGGGCGACGAGGATCCGGAACTCGCCGGGTGTGCAGTCGACCGGCCGGCCCTCCACGGACACCTCGTGCCGGTCCGGGTCGACGACGAGCGCACCGACTCTCAGCGCCTGGTCCGCGGCGGGCCCGGCACCCTCCGCGCCCCGCCGGCTGCGCCGCAGCAGGGTCCGTACGCGGGCCATCAGTTCACGCGGGCTGTACGGCTTGGTCATGTAGTCGTCCGCGCCGAGATCCAGTCCCAGCAGCAGGTCGTCCTCGGTGCTGCGGGCCGTCAGCATCAGCACCGGCAACTCCCGATGCTCGGAGCGCAGCACACGTACCACGTCCAGACCGTCGGCCCGCGGCATCATCACATCGAGCACCAGCAGATCGGGCTCCCGGTGCCGGACCTCGGCGAGCGCCGCGAGGCCGTCACCGACGACCGTGACGGTGTGGCCCTCGTGTTCGAGATAGCGGCGTACGAGTTCGGCCTGTTTCTCGTCGTCTTCGGCGACCATGACGTTTGCGCACACGCGAACGATCGTAGATGACCACGAAGAGACCATTTCTTGGCGCCGGATGGTGCGAGCAGGTTCACCGCGGTGCGGAGGAGTCCGCACCGCCGCCGGGAACCGGCTCGCCCCCGAACGCGCGCTGCCGGTACCGCTGGTCGCCCGTCGCTGCCGCTATCGCACCGACGCGACCACCGGGTAGTGGTCGGAGAGATCGGTGTACGTGTAGCTCGTGCCCCAACTGGACACGGTCCAGGGCGCGCTCTTCTCCTTGACCACCTCGTTCGTCCACCCGGACGGCTTCGCGTGCCCGGTGCGGTGCAGCACGTGGTCGAGATCCTCGCGGGGGTCGTCGGGGTAGCGGTCGGCGGCGATCGAGTTGTCCTGGGTGTCGAAGGAGTACGGGTGCCCGGTGCGGGCGGCGGCCGCGGTCAGTCCCGCGTCGGTGAGCATCGAGGCGTACTCGGCGGAGCGCGAGTCGACGTTGAAGTCCCCGGCCACGACGACCTGTTCGGAGGCCGGAATGTTCTTGGCGTCGAGGAAGGCGTCGATCTGCTTGAACTGCAGGCTGCGCTTGGCGGCGGCCTCGCCCGCCTTGCAGCCGGAGTCGGTCGACTGCGTGTGGGTTCCCACGACATGGACCCGGGTGCCGCCGACATTCAGCTCGACGTAGGCGAACCCCTTGTTGGACCAGCTGTCGCTGCCGCAGGCGTCCTTGTAGATGTACTGCTCCTTGCGGACCACGGGCCACTTGCTCAGCACGGTGACACCCCCGTCCTCCGGAGTCACCGCCGAGTACGCGCCGCCGGTCGCGTCCCAGCCGCTCTTGCTCCGGCCCACCACGGGCGTCTGGTACGGGTACTGGGCGGACGCGTTGCGCAGCAGGGCATCGGAGGCGGAGTTGTCGAAGGCCTCCTGCAGCACGACGACGTCATTGCCCTGGAAGAACGACGTCTTCGGTATCTCCGCGGCGCGGTGGTCCTGGCCCCAGTTCGGGTACAGCGTCTTGCTGAACGTTAAGCTCCTCTCCTTTATCCACAGGTGAGTTGTGGATAACTGCGGAGAGCTTCAAGTGTGGGTCACTTGGTGGCTCTGGGTTATTGCTCAGTTCAAATCAGGGGCCAAAGTGCCAAACTGACCCCTTATTTCTATAACCCTCTACGTGCGTTAGAGAGTCTTGAAAAAAGGGGTCTAGTTTGAATTTTGGACACCGGGGGTCGGAGAGGGGCGGGAGAGGCGACCAAGATCGTTACCGTGCAAGGTGCCCCACATAACTAATACAGAGGGAAGGACTGCGGCGCCGGCGAATGGCGCGGCGCCCGCTTCCCTTAGACGGCCGGTGGCGCTCCCGTGCTCCCCGCACTCTCCTCCGGGTAGAGCGCGGTTGAGCGCTCCGGCCGTCCAGGCCCCGTCAACGTTCAGGGCACCGACTCAGCCGCCTCCAAGCACCCTGTGGGTGCCCCTCGTCTCACGGTCGGGGGATGCACCTAACAGCGTGATCGGAGCGCCGGTATGGGGGTGAGAGCAGATGGACCACCTCATATTCTCCTTCGGGGCAGCCTCCATTCAGTATGCGCGTGTCGACCAACAGGCGGTTTACCGTGTGCCCATCGCGCTCCAAGAGTTCTCTCAGGAACTCTTCGGGAGCTGCCTTGAGAGCACCCTGCTCGGCCTCGGTCAGTTCGAGTCTGTAGACCTCGACGGCGGACGCCTCGATCTCCGTCGGGCGGTGGACGGTAGCCATGGTGCGACCTCTCGATTGGACGTCTCTTTCCAGCATGCGCCGATCGGGTCCTCCCGCAACTACGCGGGCGCGGATGTGATTCAGCCCGACGGCCCGCATGTGGCGGACAGAGGCCGTGGTCTCGGTGCTGGCACCGTGGCGCGACGGCCGACATGAGCCATGCGGGAGCGCGGAGGGATTCGTCAGGGTGTCGACTGGAACCTGGCTGACCGTGGGTTGGCGGGGACGCCACGGCAAAGGTACGGGGCGGCTTCGGCCGGAAAATCCACCTCTCCGAAGCGTCGGAGCCTTGCGCACCCGGGATAAGCGGAAGGGCGGAGGAGTGGCCCGACGACACACCTTTCGTAGCTCAGTGGTAGAGCCCCGCGTTGTGGTCGCGGTGACTCCGGTTCGACTCCGGGCGAAGGGACGAGCTGTACACGAGGCGCCGGCAACGGGGCTCCACTGCCGTGTACAGAGAGCGTGGCCTCGGTGCTGTCACCGTGGCGCGACGCCCAACACCCGGGCCTCACGGCTCGGACGGACGGATGGCCGTAGGCGGGGCGAAATCTCCGCACCCGGGGAAAACCCGGTGACACTCCGGTCGACGTCAGGGTTTCATAGTTCAGGACGGACAGCACCTTCCCTGTTGGTGCAATCGGCAGCACGCCTGGCTCTGGACCAGGAAATCGAGGTTCGAATCCTCGGCGGGGAGCTGGAAGGTCGGGCATTGGCGTGCCAAGCGCTCCCGAAAAGCGTCACGGGGCAACCCGTTGGGGGTTCGATTCCCTCACCTTCCGCCAAGCGTTGAGCCCTGGGAGGCAAGCGGGCCTGTAAAGCCTGCGTCGGCGACGACTAGCGTGGTTCGATTCCACGGCAGCGCACGGTGGGGCGGGGGTGGCAGATTCCACCCCCGCCTCGATCAACCTAGTTGTTGTGGCTGAGGTGCTCGAAGACCTTCATGCCGATGCCGAATGCGACGCCGAACGTAGCGCCTCCGGCGCCCACGATGGCCAGCGCCTGAGCATGGCAGAGTGCGGCCACAATGCCCGCAGCGAGAGCTGCGGTCGTAGCCGCGAAGAAGACGGTGGTGACCTCCAGCCCCTTCCGCGTTGCGGTGGGCTGGGCTGAGGTGGTCGTCATGGGTGGAGCGCCTCCAAAGTGTCGTCGCGTCAGGTTCTGAAAGCGGGCACGCCTCACCGAGGCACGTGCTTTCAGATGACGGCGGGGGCGACTGCCCCTACCGTAGCCAAAGACGCCGCACTCGGGCTCCTCTCAGACGTAGAAGTGACCTGGCGATCCTAGGCGTTGGCGGTGCTGGGACGCAAGAGGCCTCTGTTCCACGGGATATGGCGCAGCTTGGTCAGCGCATCCGCTTTGGGAGCGGAGGGCCGCAGGTTCGAATCCTGCTATCCCGACCACAACGCAGCCCCGCCACGGTGACGACGTGCACCCGTGAGCGGGGCTGAGCAACTTCAGGCGCCGGCCCGACGAAAAGTCAGGGACACGAACCGCTGAAGTCCCTCGCCCTCTGCTTGCTGGCTGAGCAGCGTCCATCCGATCGCTTCCACTGACGCGATGGCGCGGGCAGGTCGGCATCCCGGTTCCGGGGTGACGGCGACGGGTGGAACTTGTAGACGAAGATCGCATCGCCCCGCTTGAAGGCAGTGCCCGCGGCTTCTTCGATCCCCGGTATCGCGATCTTCTTGAGCAGCTTCTTCAACATGCCCGAATCGTAGGGGCAATCTGCGGGATGGGGGGCGAAATGGCATGGGACGGAAGTACCCGCAGGAGCCGCCTCCCGAAGGGCTGGCCCGCGATCAGGCGCCGCATCATCCGGCGTGACGGGGGCATCTGTACGGCCCGGTACAGCGACGGCCGACGGTGTGAGCTACCTGGTACCGACCTCGACCACATCGTTCCTGGAGACGACCACAGGGACACGAACCTCCGTCTCCTGTGCGCGTGGCACCACAGACAGAAGAGCAGCAGTGAGGGCGGCACAGCAGCGTCACGCACGCGCGTGAATGTGCATTGTCCGGTCCGTATCCATCCGGCCCTGGAGGAGCAGCCCATGAGCGGTGCCCATGTGGTGCTGGAGGAGGCCGACGACACGGGCGAGGATGGACTCATGGTTACGCGCGTGAGCGTCAACGGCGTTGATGTTGGTCGTCTTGCGAAGGCACCGAAGATCGACGTTGGCACGAAGGACAGCCGCACGTTGACGACGGTCACCCTGATGCTCGTGCCGGCTCGCCTGGAGATCCGAGGCGAGCACGCTGACGGCGACCGGCGGGAGCCTCGCGCCGGCTTCGCGGCGAAGATCGACTAGCCCTGACCCCAGGGGGGTGATCCCCTGCCGGCCACCTTGGAGACCGTAAGAGTGCTGGGTCTCGCGCTCTGTACGGGGCTGGGGCTTTGGAATCGGGCTGAGGAGCCGACTGTCCCGGGAGGCCGCCAGGTGCCCGCACAGGGCTTTCTAGGAGCACCTGGAGAGCGGGGGAGGCGGAAAGTGTTACGCGCCGATGCCTGTCCATCCGACGATTCCCGCAGGTCAAACACCTGAAAGTGTTACACGCCCGCTGCTACAATGGAGCCATGATGAGAGCCAACCGAGTATGCGACTGGTGTGGGAGCGACATGCCCCTTGCTGTCAGGGCGCATGCGCGGACGTGCTCCACGCGCTGCCGCGTAGCGCTCCATCGCGCGGCGAAGAAGAACGCGCTCCCCACGGAACTGACGACCCGCGACAGGTGGGTCCGACGCTCCTCCACGAAAGTCCCGCTGACGACGGCCGGCATGGCAGCGTCCAGCACGGACCCGCGGACGTGGAGCAGCTACAAGGACGCCGCCGCTTCGACGGTTGGCGCCGGTCCGGGCTTCGTCCTGAGCGACGTCGACGACATCGTCTGTCTCGACCTGGACCACTGCTTGAACCCGCTCACCGGGCGACTCGCCCCGTGGGCCGCAGCCATTCTCCGCGACGCGGGCGCCACCTACGTAGAGGTGTCCCCGTCCGGCGATGGCCTGCACATCTGGGGCCGCGCTGACGTCCGACATGGACGGCGCATTCGACGCCCCGACGGTACGGCCGTGGAGATCTATGGAACCGGCCGGTATATTGCGATGACGGGGCGTCGGCATGGCAACTCCCCAGCAGTGCTTACAGACTTGACGCGGCTCATTGCTCGTCTTCTGTAGGTACCTCAGCCCCTGAATCGTCGAGCGCATGGCGTGCGGCCTCCGTGAAGGCTCTTACTGATCGTTTCATAATGAGGTTCGAAGTCGTCTCAAGCAGATGATGCTGCAGGCGAGTTGGAGCAGTCCGAGGTGGAGGTCGGCGCGTATCTCGTAGCGGATCCGGAGGCGTTTGAACTGGTGGAGCCAGGCGAAGGTCCGCTCGACGACCCAGCGGGTCTTGCCCAGGCCGGATCCATGGGCTGTGCCCTTGCGGGCGATCTTGGGTGTGATGCCGCGGGCCCGGAGAAGTCGGCGGTACTTGTCGTAGTCGTAGCCACGGTCCGCGAACAGCCGGTCCGGCCGGTGCCTCGGCCGTCCGCGGACCCCGCGGATGCGGGGTATCGCGTCCAGCAGGGGCATCAGCTGAGTGACGTCGTGACGGTTTCCGCTGGTCAGCGAGACGGCCAAGGGGGTGCCGTGCCGGTCGACGATCAGGTGGTGCTTGCTGCCCGGACGCGCACGGTCGACCGGCGAAGGTCCGGTGTGAGCCCCCCTTTGAGAGCCCGGACGTGAGAGCCGTCGACCGCCGCGTCGGTCATGTCCAGCAGGCCCGCGGCCCGCAGTTCGGCGAGCAGTACCTCGTGCAGCTGCGGCCAGACACCGGCCTCGGTCCAGTCCCGCAGCCGACGCCAGGCCGTCACACCGCTGCAGCCGACCTGCTCAGCCGGAACGTCCCGCCAGCTCACGCTCTTGCACAGCACGTAAACGATGCCCCGCAACGCAGCCCGGTCGTCCGCCGGCAACCGTCCGGGATACCGATGCCGCCGAGGTGGACGAGCAGGCAGCAGCGGGGCCACACGTTCCCACAGGTCATCAGGCACAAGATCAGCAGACACCCAACAGATTTTGCCGACACAACATCCAACTGCCAACACCCACAACGAACTTCATTCTGAAACGATCAGTTAGGGCTTGCCGGGAATCAACACGTCGGTTTGATCTTGGTTTTGTCGGGGTCGAGGAACCTGGCGACGTCTTCCCGTGTGCGGAATCGGGCTGTTG
>NZ_JBIATE010000021.1:0-110748 GCF_042891445.1 Streptomyces sp. NPDC001890
CAGGCGGGGAGCGCGGCGCGGGCGGCCCGTACCGCGGCGTCGACGTCCTCGGCGGTGCCGGCCGGGACGTGGGCGATGATCCGCTCGTCCGCCGGGTTCACGACCGGGATCGTGTCCGGGCCCGCGGCGGTGCGCCACTCGCCGTCGATGTACATACCGTCGTGGGCCTTCATCGCGTTCCTCCCGGGGCCGTGGTCACGGCGTAGTCGTCCGCGCCCCAAACTAGCGCTGTTAGTTTTTGGGCGCCAGGGGCCATTTCACCAGGGCCGCTCGCCATGGCTCCCGTCACGGTGCCACGCCGTGCGCCGGATGTCCGTCCGGCCGGGCCAGTGACCGGGCCGGTAATACGCCCGTCACGCCCTCCTCCTGGCGTCCGGGACCAGCCCGCCCCGCGCCGTGACTTCCCCCGCAGTTCCGGGACCGCCGGGACGGGATCCCCCGTACCCCTCCAGGAGGAGCATCCCCATGCACCTGCCCCGATCCCCACGGCGCAGATCCTTCCCCAAGTTCTCGACTTCGCTCGAACACTTGCCACTACGAACTCGACGCCACCGAGAGCGCGGCCTCGGACGCCGCGGCCGACGCCGATCCGGGTACCCCGGAATGGGGCGTCGAGGACATCGGGGCGGACCGGGTCCGGGACCCCCGTTCCCCCGCCCCCGTCCCCCGTCCCCCGCCGACCGCCGGCCGCCGACCGTCGGCTCCCGGGCGGCCGTCGTCAGCCGAGCTCCGCGGGCTCCGCGCCGGGGTTCTCGAACTGGGTGCGGTACAGCTCCTCGTACCGGCCGCCCGCCGCGAGGAGTGCGTCGTGCGTGCCCCGCTCCACGATCCGCCCGTTCTCCACGACCAGGATCAGGTCGGCCGCCCGTACGGTGGAGAGCCGGTGGGCGATCACGACCGCGGTGCGCCCGGCGAGCGCCTCGGTGAGTGCTTCCTGGACGGCCGCCTCGGAGGTGTTGTCGAGGTGGGCGGTGGCCTCGTCGAGGATGACGACGCGCTGGCGGGCCAGCAGCAGCCGGGCGATGGTGAGGCGCTGGCGCTCGCCGCCGGAGAGCCGGTAGCCGCGTTCGCCGACGACGGTGTCCAGCCCGTCGGGCAGTGAGGCGACGAGTCCGTCCAGGCGGGAGCGGCGCAGCGCGTCCCAGAGGTCCTCCTCGGTGGCTCCGGGGCGGGCCAGCAGCAGGTTGGCCCGGACCGACTCGTGGAAGAGATGGCCGTCCTGGGTGACCATGCCGAGGGTGTCGCGCAGGGTGTCGGAGGTCAGGTCGCGTACGTCGACGCCGCCGATGCGTACCGAACCCTCGTCGGTGTCGTACAGGCGGGGCAGCAGTTGGGCGATGGTCGACTTGCCCGCGCCGGAGGAGCCGACGAGTGCGACGGTCTGGCCGGGTTCGGCGCGGAAGGAGATGCCGCGCAGCACTTCGTCGCCGCCGCGGGTGTCGAGGCTCGCGACGTCCTCCAGCGAGGCGAGCGAGACCTTGTCGGCGGAGGGGTAGCCGAACCGCACCTGGTCGAACTCGACGGACACCGGGCCGTCCGGGACCGCGCGGGCGTCGGGCTTCTGGTCGATGAGCGGCTTGAGGTCCAGGACCTCGAAGACCCGCTCGAAGCTGACGAGCGCGCTCATCACCTCGACGCGTGCCCCGGCGAGCGCGGTGAGCGGTGCGTACAGCCGGGTCAGCAGGAGGGCCAGCGCCACGACCGCGCCCGCGTCCAGCTGCCCGCGCAGCGCGTAGAACCCGCCGAGCCCGTAGACCAGGGCGAGGGCGAGGGCGGACACCAGGGTGAGGGCGGTGATGAACGCGGACTGGGCCATGGCTGTGCGTACGCCGATGTCGCGCACCCGGCCCGCCCTGACGGCGAATTCGGCGGACTCGTCGGCGGGGCGGCCGAAGAGCTTGATCAGGGTGGCGCCGGGGGCGGAGAAACGCTCGGTCATCCGGGTGCCCATCGCGGCGTTGTGGGCCGCGGCCTCCCGCTGGAGTCTCGCCATCCGGGAGCCCATCCGGCGGGCCGGCAGGACGAACACCGGCAGCAGCACCAGTGCGAGCACGGTGATCTGCCAGGAGATGGAGAGCATCACGCCGAGCGTGAGCAGCAGCGTCACGACATTGCTGACGACGCCGGACAGGGTGTTGCTGAAGGCCCGCTGGGCGCCGATGACGTCGTTGTTGAGGCGGCTGACGAGCGCACCGGTGCGGGTCCGGGTGAAGAACGCGACCGGCATGCGCTGCACATGGTCGAAGACGGCGGTGCGCAGATCGAGGATCAGGCCCTCGCCGAGATTGGCCGAGAGCCAGCGGCTGACCAGGCCGAGCGCGGCCTCCGCGACGGCGATCACGGCGATGAGGAGGGACAGCCGGGTGACGGTGCCCGACTCCTTGCCGGTCACGATGGCGTTGACGACGCGGCCGGCGAGGACGGGGGTGGCGACCGCGAGCAGCGCCGTCGCCACGCTCAGGATCAGGAAGAGGGCGACCCGGCGCCGGTGCGGGCGGGCGAACGCGGCGATGCGCCGCAGGGTGTGCCGGTCGAAGGGGCGTCGGTCCGCTTGCGCGTTCATGACGTTGTGGAGCTGTGTCCACGCCGTGGTTTCCATGCTCATGGGAGGAACGTACGACCTCCAGTGGACTTGAGGTCAACGGAAGGGTTTTTGCGCAGCGGGACGTCCGGAGTGGCACCGGCCTTCCGGTCCGGCCGACCGCCCCGCAGACCCAGTCCCGCCGCCGCGACCAGGAGGGCGCCGAGCATGACGAACGGCGCCGCGGTGCCCGCCACCCCGGCGATCAGACCGGCGGACGCGGGGGCCGCGACCTGCCCCAGGCGGTTCCCGGTATCGCGGTCAGCGAGCCCGCCCGGCCGCTCAGGGCGCAGCCGCCCGCGATCAGTACGACGCCGAAGGGCAGCAGGGGCGCGCACCGGCCGTGGTCGGTGCGGCGCCCGAGCGGGACGGCGGCGAAGAGCGGGAGGAGCGCGTACACCCCGGTGATCACACCGATGGCGCGCTCTTCCCCAAGCTCTCAACTGCGTTCGAGCAGGGGAGACCCCATTCGCCGAGCGAAAGAGCCCGGTAGGAGACGGCGGGCCGCGCCATCGACACCGCCCCCTGCGCGAAGGCGAAGGCGATGACGAGGCGCAGCAGCCGGCTCCTGCCGGGTTCCTGGGTGGTGCGCACGGTCAGATGATGCCGAACAGGAGGCCGGCGCAGAGGATCACCAGCGAGGTGAGCGCCGCCCACTTGACGGTGAACCTGGTGTGGTCGCCGAACTCGACCTTCGCCATGCCGACGAGCACGTAGACGGCCGGGACGAGCGGGGACGACATGTGCAGGGGCTGACCGACCAGGGAGGCGCGGGCGATCTCCAGCGGGGAGACACCGTGGGCGGCCCCCGCCTCGGCGAGCACCGGGACGACACCGAAGTAGAAGCCGTCGTTGGACATGAAGTACGTCAGCGGGATGCTGAGGATGCCGGTGACTATCGCCATGTGCGGGCCCATGCCGGCGGGGATGGCGCCGACCAGCCAGTCGGCCATGTGCTCGACCATGCCCGTGCCGGAGAGGACGCCGGTGAAGACGGCGGCGGCGAAGACCATGCCGGAGACGTTGAGGACGTTGTCGGCGTGGGCGGCGATCCGGGCCCGCTGGTCGGGCATGTGGGGGAAGTTGACGGTGAGGGCGAGGGCCGCGCCGAGCAGGAAGAGCACCGGGATCGGCATCAGTTCCATGATCATCGCAGCGAGCAGGGCAATGGTGAGGCCCGCGTTGAACCAGTAGAGCTTCGGGCGCAGCGTGGCCCGGTTCGGGTCCAGCCCCTTGAAGCCCTCGTCCCCGTCAGCGTCCCCGTCGGCGTCGGCGACGATGTCCCCGTCCGCGTCCGGTCCCGCGTTCCGCGCCGCGTCGCCGCCCGTACCCGTGCCCGTGCCGGCTCCGCCGGAGTTCTTGCGGGTGCGGTCGCCGGCGCCGCCCGCCCCGACCAGCACGGTCTCCGGTTCCAGGGCCGTCCCGGTGGCCAGCGCCTCGTCCAGGGTGAGCATGCCGAGCCGCTTGCGCTCGCGCCGGCCGAGCACGACGGCGAGCAGCAGGACGGCGGCCAGGCCGACGCCGAGCGCCGGGATCATGGGGACGAAGATGTCCCCCGCGTCGAGCTTGAGCGCGGTGGCGGCACGGGCGGTGGGGCCGCCCCAGGGCAGGGTGTTCATGACGCCGTTCGCCGTGGCGGCGACACCGGTCATCACGACCAGGCTCATCTTGAGGCGCTTGTAGAGCGGATACATCGCCGAGACGGTGATCATGAAGGTGGTGGAGCCGTCGCCGTCGAGGGAGACGATGGCGGCGAGCACCGCCGTACCCACGACGATCCGCATCGGGTCGGCCTTGCAGAAGCGCAGGATGCCCCGCACGATCGGGTCGAAGAGGCCGACGTCGATCATCACGCCGAAGTAGACGATGGCGAACATCAGCATCGCGGCGGTCGGGGCCAGATTGCCGACGCCTTCGATGACGTAGTCACCGAGCTTCGCGCCCTGCCCGACCGCGACGCAGAACAGCGCGGGGATCAGGACCAGCGCCGCGATCGGCGACATCTTCTTCAGCATGATCAGGACCAGGAAGGTCGCAATCATGGCGAAGCCGAGGATTGTCAGCATGTGGATACCTATCGCTCACCCTTGAACTCCCGCCGGACTCGGCGGTGCGGATGACGTTAGGGCGCGACTCGAAGCGTTAACAAGACGTTGACATGCGAGCAATACGAGCAAAACCCCAGGTCAACGCGGGCGTCATGGTGTGGGCACAACCGGTGCCCCCCGCCGGCGCTCCGGTCGCGTCGTCACTCCAGTACGCGCGCCAGGTAGGCCCGCAGCATGGTGCGGGTCTCGGCGACGATGGCCGGGTCGCCCGCCGGGTCGGTGCGGAAGGCGAGCTGGAGGAGGGCGTCGGCGGCCTCGACGCAGACCAGGACGGTGCGCGACAGGTCCTTGTCGGAGGTGCCGACCAGGTACCCGGAGAGGAGCTCGCCGAGCCGGCTCGCGACCCGCTGGTTGGCGTCGCTGGCGGGGTCCTCCTCGGGGGCCGCCGCACCGAAGTCGACGAGGGCGAATCCGGCCACGGAGCGCTTCATCGCCAGATACTCGTCCAGCACGGCGTCGATGGCGCTGCGCCAGTCCGCGGCCGGGATGACGGACAGCCGGGCGGTGACGCGTTCGGCGTAGCTGTCCAGATTGCGCCGGGCCAGCGCATCGGTCAGTGCGCGCTTGTTGGAGAAGAACCGGTACACGGAGCCGATGGGAACCCCGGCACGGATGGCCACGGCCCTGGTGGACAACTGCTCGTAGCCGGTCTCGTCGAGGAGTTCGGCACAGGCGTCGAGTATCCGGGCGAGGCGCTCGGCGCTGCGCTGCTGCACGGGGGCGCGGCGGAGGTTCGTGTTCGTATCGGGCACGGGCTCCATGATGCCGTGGGTCTCCTCTGCGGTGGTGGCCGCCTGCTCGCGGCGTGGCTCTCACGCGATGAGCAGTGACAGCCCGCCGATGGTGTACGTGATCATCAGGACCAGCAGCGGGAGTTGTCCCGCGACGGCGCGGCCGGACGGGAAGAGGCGTACGGAGCGGTCGTGGGCGGCGATGACGCCGAGTACGTGGCCGAGGACGATCGCGGCGACCTGGAGCGTGGCGACACCACCGGGGCCCAGGGGCGACTCGGGCGGGGACGGGTTGTCGGTGCCGAATGCCACCATGACCGTACGTGGGCCTTCGGTGACGAAGAGTGTGAAGTAGTGGGCGATCAGATAGCCGAGGGCGATCGGGACGAGCGAGTGGGCGAAGGCCGTGAGGGGGTGGCGCAGTTGGCCGGAGATCAGCCGGACGGCACCGGCGCAGAGGGCATAGAGGGCGGCGACGAGGGCGACGGCGCCGAGGAGCCCCAGGGTGGCGACGGTGGTGCGGCCCAGGGGTGAGGTCTGGACGGTGGTGATCCAGGACGGGGCGTCGGAGAAGCCGTCGTAGGCGGTGGAGCCGAGCATGACGCAGACGGTGGCGACGAGCCCGGGGGTCTGCGGGGTGGCGTCGAGCCCGTTGAAAGGGGAGCGGAGCACGAGGCGGCGGTCGGCGGGGCGGCGGCCGAGCGGGGAGAGCCGGGCGAGCAGCCCCGAGTAGACCTCGAAGGCGTCCGCCCGGTCGAACCATCCGGCGCCGTGGCGGGCGGCGCCCGCGAGATGGACGGCCGTGCAGAGGGCGAGGAAGAGCAGGAGGGCGGTGGCCGACGCGGGATCGGGGGCGACGAGTTCGAGCCAGGTGAAGGCGAGGAGCCCGGCGGCCGCGGGCCACAGACCGAGCCGTACGGGAAGGGGGCGGCCCGCGGCGGGGTCGCGGCCCAGGGCACGGCAGACGAGGAGGTGGACGGTGCGCAGCGGGTTGAGCAGCCGCCAGACGGGACCGAGCAGGAGCGAGGCCGGGACCAGCCCGACCCAGAGGAGTACGTACACGGCGCCGGGCCCCGGGTTGCGGTCCGGGTCGTCCGGGCCGAGGAGGAGTTGGAGCGTGACGTACAGGGCGGCGGCGAGGCCGAGCGCCCGCAGGGCGATACGGGTGGGGCGGGCGTCGGCGAGGCGCTGGACGGCGGACGGGAGCGGCCGGCCCGCCCGGTCGCCCCGGAACCGGGAGGCGGACCAGAGCAGGCCGAGCGCGAGGAAGGAGACGAAGAGCGCGGCGAAGGCACCCGCGAACGCGTAGAAGGGGGACAGCGGAAGGTCGTGCTGGGCGCCGATGCCGTGGGCGAGGACGCTCACCGTACGACGAGTTGGGTCAGGAGCAGCTCGGACTCATGGGTCTCGACCTCGAAGAGCCCGCTGCGGTCGGCGGTGAAGGTCAGGGTGACGGTCCTGCCCGCGGGCAGGGCGGCCTCCTTGTCGTAGCCGTGGACGTGGAGGTGGTCGGCGCGGTCGCTGCGCACCCGGAGTTCGACGGTCCGGCCCTTCTTGATCTCGGTGCGGCCGGGGGCGGGGCTGACCTTTCCGTGGGAGACGGCGATCTCGACAAGTGTCGTGTCGGGCCGGGGTGTTGCGGAGCCGCTTGCTCCGGGGGCGGTGGCCGCTTTGGAGGGGGTGACCGGGGAGAGGGGGGTGTCGGCCTGGACGGGGGCGGAGTTCACGGCCCAGGCGGTGTGGTCGTCGGCGTAGAGCCGTGCGGTGAGTTCGGTGCCGCCCTTTCCTGCGCCGCGGACCAGGGAGGCGGGGAGGTGGAACCAGGGGCCGTACAGGCGGGCGAGGGGGTGGCCGTCGAGGAACAGCCGGGCGTGGCCGCGCCCGGGGAGCGCGGCGCCGCCCACGCTGTCCGGGGTGAACTTGAAGTTCCGTACGGAGAGGTGGACGTTCCACCCGTCCTCGGAGTCCGGCCGTACGGCGACCGCCACCGAGGGGGCGCCCTCGGCGTCGACCTGGCGCAGCCGGCTGCCGGAGCCGTCGTCGGCGGCGAGCAGCTTGCCGACGCTGCCGTCGGCCTGCTCATGGCTGGTGCCCGGTTTGTGGTGGGTGGTGGCCCGCCCGCCGCAGGCGCTCACCCCGAGGACGAGGGCGCCCGCGGTGAGCAGGGTGACGGCGGCCGCGACCGGCCGGGCGGCTCGGCGCGGCCGAGCGGTCGGGGTCGGGGTCGGGGTCGGCCGAGCGGCCGGGTTCGCCGGGGTGGCTCGCAGGGGCCTGGGGGAACGCTTCACGACGCGTCTCCTTCCGGGGCGGGCGCGGGAGCAGGGGCAGAGGCAGAAGCAGAGGCCTGCGCGGAACGGGGGGCCGCGCCTTCGCCCGACGCGTCGGGCGCGTCCGGGGAGCCCGGGGCGTCGATGGTGTCCGGTTCGCCGTGGCGGGCGGCGGCGACCACGGCCCACACCACCCAGACCACGCCGAGCAGTCCACGCACCCAGGCCGGACTGAGCGGAATCCACGGGATCATGAACACGGCCTTGTCCACGGCGTCCAGCAGCGTGAGCGCACCCAGCACCACCGTGGTCCAGCCCAGCCAGGGCCGCTCCCTGCGGAGCACGAGACCGGTCCCGGTCCACCACACCCCGGTCAGCAGCAGCGCCAGCGCGGGCACGTAGGAGGCCGACAGCCCCATCGTCGCCCCGGCCACATCGAGCCCGAGGCCGATCACACCGAGCCCCGTGACCACCGTGGCGAGCCGGCTGCCGCGCAGCCTGCGCCACCACAGCACCCCGCCGACCAGCGCGAGCACCACCGCGACCGTCAGCGCGATCTGCACCTCGATGCGCTCGATGCCCCGCGCCCCGTACCAGTCGCAGCCGGCCGGCAGCCGGCGCGCCTGCACGTTGTAGTCGGCGCAGACCAGCAGCTGGGCGAGCTTGACCGGTTCACCGAAGAGCCGGTCGGCGTGCCCTGACACATCGCCGCGTTCGGAGCCGCAGGCGGGCAGGGCGCGCGGCGATGACGGTCCGGCGTCCGACTGCCAGCAGTTGCCCTCGCCCTGGCCGTCCCACCACACATCGGTGCGGTTGGGCCGGGAGTTGCCCGCCTTGTCCACGCCGAGGTGGTTGCCGGCGTACCGGTTGTGGTGCGAGGTGTCGGCCTGCTTGGACATCGCCTCCTCGCCCCGGATGAAGGCGGGGACGGCGGTCAGGACGAAGGCGGCGCGGTTCTGCCCGTAGATCCAGTTGTTCTCGTACCGGTTCCAGTTGCCGCCCGCGGTGATGATGCCGGAGCCGGGCGGCATGGAGATCTGCGGGCAGACGACGCCCTCCTCGTACCCGCGGTCCACGGGTGCTTTGGCGCAGGTGCCGTCGGCGACGTAGCGGTAGTAGTCGGCGTTGTTGTCGTGGATCAGGTTGCGTTCGAAGCGGGCGTGGTTCTGCGGCAGTCCGGGGTGGCCGGGGAAGGCGCTGTCCATCGAGGCGCCGCCCATGTTGTGGTCGAACTCGTTGTCGTGGACGTAGACGGAGTCGCCCGCGGTGCCGGAGTAGCCGACCATGTTGTGGTGGCTGCGGCAGCCGGTGATCTCGATGGAGTAGCGCGGCACGTCGTAGCCGTAGCCGTCGTTGATGTTCGACGCGCTGCCCGGGTAGATGCCGGAGTCGCCGTTCCCGTACGACTCGCAGTTCTTGTACAGCCCGTGGTCGCTGGCGAAGGTCAGGAAGCCGTACTCGTCGTTCCAGCGGGTGAGGACGGAGTCGATGACGAAGCCGTCCTGGGCCAGCACGTACAGGGAGTTGAAGGTGGTGCGCTGGGCGGTGAAGTTGCGGAAGTAGACGCCGTCGGAGCCGTCCGCGCGGATCGCGTTGAGCTTCTGGTACTTGGCGTCGATGATCACGTCCGTGCGCTCGGCGCCGGTGCCCTCGATCTGGAGGTTCTTCTTGCCGAGGACGGCCACCAGGTTCTGGTTGTGCGGGCACCGCGCCTGCTGGGCGTACGACAGGATCTGGTAGCCGAGCTGGGACTTGCGCGCCTTCAGCCGGGCGCACTCCCCGGTCGGCCTGGGCAGCGAGGGCTCCTCCTCGTACAGGCCGGGCAGGACGGCGATGTTCATGCCGGACCGGTCCACCGCGTCGACGGCCTGCTGCAGATGGCGGTAGCCGGACTTCCGGCACCGTTCGAAGAGCTTCAGGTTCCGCTCCCGCAGCGCGTCCGGGAAGCCGGACACCCGGCGCTCGAAGTCCGCCCGGTCGGTCTTGCAGACCAGCAGGTCGGGCTCGCCGGTCCGGTACACGGGAACGCTGCCGGTGCCGTCGGGCAGGGTGACCGGACGTTCCTCGTGCGCCTGGGCGGCCGGGGCCGCGAGGAGGGCGGTGGCGAGTGCCGCCAGGATCACCAGAAGTCTTCGTGTCCACGACATGTGCGCGAGAGTAGAGCATTGTTCAACTTTTGGAACCCCCCTGCGCACCACGCATTTGAGCCCCCGGGCACCCGGGTGCCTCACGAATGCCGTTGACTCACCCCGGTTCGATTCCTACGGTTACCCATAGGATTCCTTCGGCACCGGGAGCGCACATGAGCGGCATCGAGCAGGCGAGGAAGACGGCGGAAGCGCTGGAGCATTCCGCCGGTTTCGGCAATGAGCACAGCTCGGAGGCGGTGGCGGGGGCGCTGCCGCACGGCCGCAACTCCCCCCAGCGGGCGCCCCTCGGGCTCTACGCGGAGCAGCTGAGCGGCTCGGCCTTCACCGAACCCCGAGCGCACAACCGCCGTTCCTGGCTCTACCGGATCCGCCCGTCGGCCGCGCATCCTCCGTTCGTCCGCGTCGGCAACGGGGCGATCCGGACCGCCCCGTTCACCGAATCCGTGCCCGACCCCAACCGGCTGCGCTGGGACCCGCTCCCCGAGCCCGCGGCCGGGACGGACTTCCTGGCGGGCCTGTGGACCCTCGGCGGCAACGGCGACGCGGCGCAGCGCACCGGCATGGCCGTGCACCTGTACCACGCCGATGTGTCCATGACGGACCGGGTGTTCAGCGACTCGGACGGCGAGCTGCTGATCGTCCCCGAGCGCGGTGGCCTGCTGCTCCGTACCGAACTGGGCCTGCTGCGCGCCGAACCGGGACACGTCGCGCTGATCCCGCGCGGCGTCCGGTTCCGCGTGGAGCTGCTCGACGCCACCGCCCGCGGCTATGTCTGCGAGAACTACGGCCAGCCGTTCACCCTCCCCGACCTCGGCCCGATCGGCGCCAACGGCCTGGCGAACGCCCGGGACTTCCTCGCCCCGGTCGCCGCGTACGAGGACGACGACCGCCCGGTGGAAGTGATCAACAAGTTCTGCGGGAACCTCTGGTCGGCGACCTACGACCACTCGCCCCTCGATGTGGTCGCCTGGCACGGCAACCACACCCCGTACGTCTACGACCTGCACCGGTTCAATGTGATCGGCTCGATCAGCTACGACCACCCCGACCCGTCGATCTTCACGGTGCTGACGTCGCCGTCCGACACCCCCGGCCTGGCCGGGGTCGACTTCGTCGTCTTCGCGCCGCGCTGGCTGGTCGGCGAGGACACCTTCCGGCCGCCGTACTTCCACCGCAATGTGATGAGCGAGTACATGGGCCTGATCGAGGGCGCGTACGACGCGAAGACGGCCGGCAAGGGCGGCTTCGTCCCGGGCGGCGGCTCGCTCCACAACATGATGTCGGCGCACGGCCCGGACCGGGAGACCTTCGACCGGGCCAGCGGGGCGGAGCTGAAGCCGCAGAAGATCGACGACGGCCTCGCCTTCATGTTCGAGACCCGCTGGCCGGTGACGGCGACGGAGCAGGCGGCGACCGCCGGACACCTTCAGCACGGCTACGACGACGTGTGGCAGGGTCTGAGCCGCAACTTCAGGCCGTAGGCGACACCACCCCCGCTCCCGGCCCGGTCCGAACGAAAGGCCCCAGGTGCCTCAGACGCCCAAGATCTCCCCGGGGCCGGCCTTCGCCCCCGACTCGCTGGTGCTCAACCGCAAGCTGCCGCTGTGGTACCAGGTCTCGCAATCCCTGCGCGCCTCGATACTGGGCCGCGCCAAGGACGCCTCGGCGCGGCTGCCGACCGAGGAGCAGCTCGCCGCGCACTACGGCGTCAGCGTCCTGACGATGCGCCAGGCGCTCAAGGAGCTGGAGACGGAAGGGCTGATCAGCAGGCACCGGCGGCGCGGCACCTTCATCGAGCCGCGCGCCCGCCGGGTGTCGCCGGTCCGGCTGCTGGGTTCGATCGACGCGATCGTGGCCCAGCAGTCGGGCGAGCGGACCTCGGTGCTCGGCCACGGTCCGGTCCCCGTGCCGGGGGAGCTCACCGAGTACTTCCCCGACTGCGCCGAGCTGGTCAGCTACCGCCGGCTGCGCCGCGACGGGGACAGCGACGAACCCACCAACTGGGCGGAGAACGTGGTGCGTCCGCAGGTGGCGGCCCGTCTGGACGTCGCCGATCTCGAACGCTGGCCGATGACCAAGGTGCTGCGCGACCGGGTGGGCGTCCGCATCGCGCGCATCACCGACACCGTCGAGGCACGCCTGGCCGACCCGGCCACCGCCGAACTCCTGCAGGTCCCGCTGCTGAGCCCGATCCTGTTCTACACGGGCGTGACGTACGACGAGAGCGGCCAGGTGGTCGACGTGGCGCAGATCCGCTACCGGGGCGACCGGTTCTCCTTCTCGGTCACCGTGGAGGCGCGCTGAAGCCCTGCCTCGCGCCGCGCGGGCGCGGCTACGATGCCCGGGAAGGCGGGCGGACGTGGCGACGGGGAGGACGACACGGTGGCGGCACGGGCGGCGGGCGGCTCCGGTGAGGCCCGGGACATGGACGCCCCGCTCCTCGACGACCTGATGCCCTGGTCCGTGCGGCCGCTGCGCACCGGCCGCCCCTGGGTGATCGCCCCCGACGCCGCCTCGCTCAGGGCTCGCTGGGAGCGCCTGGTGCGGGCCCCGGCCGGCGAACGCGAGCGGCTGTTCCGGGCGACCCCTACCCGCACCCCGCTAACCCCGGTGGCGGCGCTGCCCGGACAGGCCACCGCAACCGGCCGGTTCGCCCGCGAGGCGGGGCCGTGCCCGGAGCCGGTACGGATCGCGCACGGCCCGTTCGACGAGCAGTGGCTGCTCCCCGACCACCGGCTGATCGACGCCGCCCGCCCCGAGTTGTGGCGGGTCGCCGACGGGCACCAGCTCTTCGCCGTGGAGCACGGATACGTGCCCCAGGACACCGGCCCCGCCCTGTCGGTGACGGCGCTGCTGCCGGACGGCCACTCCCCCGCGGGCCGGCCCGGCCGGATCCGGCCTCTGTACCGGCGCCCCGAGGGCCACGAGCCCAATCTGGCCCCGGGGCTGCTGAACCTGCTGCGCGCCCGCCACGGCGACTCGGTGACCGCCCGTTCGGTGCTGGCCTGGGTGCTCGCGGCGGCCCGCCGCTCCCCCGCCGGGTGCGTGGTGCCGCTGCCCGCCGGCACCGCGCGCTGGTCCGCCGGGGTGGAGCTGGGCGAGGAGCTGCTGCGGCTGCATCTGCGCGGGGCCCGCGGCACGGAGCGGCCACGGCTGCCGGGCGGGCGGCGGCCCTATGTGCGGGCCGCGGTTCCGCCCGTACCGGACGGGCTGGCGTACGAGGCCGGCAGCGAGACGCTCACGGTGGGAACGGGCCGCATCTCGCCCGTGCCGCCCGGGGCCTGGGAGTTCCGGGTGGGCGGGGTCCGGATGCTGGAGCTCTGGTTCGAGCGGCGGTCGGTAGCCGGTGCGCGGGACATGGACGGTCTGGAGGCGATCCGGCCGCACGCCTGGCCCCAGGAGTGGACCTCCCAGCTGCTGGAGCTGATCACCCTGCTCGCCCTGCTCGACGGGCTCCGCCCCCGGCAGGAGGCCCTCGCAGACGGCCCGTCGATCACGGCCGCCGAGCTCCGGGCGGCGGGCGTCCTGCCCGTCGCGGCCACGGCCCGGCGGCCCGCCTCGGTGCTCGGCCATCAGGAGGAGGGCCCGGACGGGCAGTTCGCACTGCTCTGACGGGGCGCCCGGCCCGGCCGCTACCGGTCGAAGGAGTCCAGCACCCGGCCGAGCGCCCGGTCGAAGACCCCCTCCATGTCGATCGGCCCGGGGTCCTCGGCGAATCCGGCCGCCATCCGGGGATACTTCCCGGTCGCGATCTGGCTGATCAGATAGCCGGTGCGCACGGCGTTCTCCTGCTCCTCGGACCAGGGCAGCGACCGGCTGCGCTCCGCCATCGCGATCTCGCTGGACGCGTAGGTGGTGACCACGCCGTTGACCATCGCGATCAGTTCCATCTTCTCGCCGAACCTCGCGTCCACCCCGTCCAGGCAGCTGAGCGCGTACTCCATGTACCGCAGGGCGTTCGGGCTGAAGCCGTACACGGGTGACATCAGCCGGGGCAGCCAGGTGTGGCGGTGCATCATCGCGCGGGCCTGGCGGGCGAGCGCGACGAGGTCGGCGCGCCAGTCGCCGGACGGCTCGGGATATTCGTACCCGCCGCTGACCGCGTCGAGCATCAGCTCGTGCAGGTCCTCCTTGCGCGGCACGTAGTTGTAGAGCGACATCGTGCCGCAGCCGAGCTCCGCCGCGACCTTGCGCATCGACACCGCGTCCAAGCCCTCCGCATCGGCGATGCGGATGGCGGCCGCCGCGATGTCCGCACGGCTGAACGCGGGCTTGGGGCCCCGGCCCGCACGCTCGGGGCGCGCCCAGATCACTTCGGGTACAGCGGGTCGCCCCACCATCGATCATCACCTCGCCCACCATCGTAGTTACGTACACCGTACGTAGTGCGGTACGGTGGGCACATGATGACTACGTACGCTGTACTTAGTGAAGGTCTGGAGAAGCGATACGGCGATGTCCACGCGCTGCGCGGGCTCGATCTCGCGGTCACCGAGGGCACCGTCTGCGGAGTGCTGGGGCCGAACGGGGCGGGCAAGACCACCGCCGTCCGGGTGCTCACCACGTTGACGGCACCCGACGGCGGGAGCGCCCTGGTCGCGGGCCACGACGTGGTGCGCGAGGCGGGCGCGGTGCGCGCGGCCATCGGGGTCACCGGGCAGGACGCCTCGGTCGACGGCGAGCTGTCCGGCCGGCAGAACCTGCGGCTCTTCGCCAAGCTGCAACGGTTCCGCGGCGAGGCGGCACGCACCCGCGCCGACGAACTCCTGGAACGCTTCGAGCTGACCGAGGCGGCCGACCGCCCGGCCCGCACCTACTCGGGCGGCATGCGCCGCCGCCTCGACCTCGCCGCCAGCCTGCTGACCCGCCCGCGGGTGCTCTTCCTGGACGAGCCGACCACCGGCCTCGACCCGCACAGCCGCAACCAGATCTGGGCGGCGGTACGGGAGCTGGCCGACCGGGGCACCACCGTGCTGCTCACCACGCAGTACCTGGAGGAGGCCGACCAGCTGGCCGACGACATCGTGCTGATCGACCGGGGCCGGGCCGCCCACCGCGGCACCCCCGCCGAGCTGAAGTCCCGCATCGGCAGCTACGCCGAGGTGATCGTCGCCCATGAGTCGGCGCTGGTCCCGGCGGCCGGTGTGCTCGACCAGCTCACCGGAGCCGAACCGGTGCTCGACCACGAGCGCCGCACCGTGGGCGCCGTCGCGACCGACGCCACGCTCACCCTCCCCCGTATCGTCCGCGAACTCGACGCCGCGGGCGTGGCACTGGTGGACGCGAGCCTGCGCCCGCCCACGCTCGACGAGGTCTTCCTCCGCCTGACCGACCGCGGCGACGGCCGCACCTCCCCGCCCCTGAAGGAGACGGCAGCATGAGCAGCACGACACTGGTCCACGAGCGGCCCGCCGCGCCCGCCACGAGCAGCCCCGTCGCCGACGGCCTGGCCATGCTGGGCCGCCATCTGCAGCGGATCAAGGCCGCCCCGGGCGTGGTGATCCTGACCCAGACCATGCCGATCACCATGCTGCTGTTCTTCGGGTACGTCTTCGGCAGCGCGCTGGCCATGCCCGGCCAGGAGTACCGGGCGTTCCTGGTGCCGGGGCTGCTGGCCGCGACGGCGGCGGGCGGCATCATGACCGGGATGTTCCAGTCCGCGCAGGACTGCCATCGCGGGGTGATGGACCGCTTCCGCACGCTGCCGATGAGCCGGCCCGCCGTGCCGTTCGGCCAGACCGCCGCCGACCTGCTGACCACCGCCGTCGGCATCGTCCCGCTGATCCTGGTCGGGCTCGCGGTCGGCTGGCGGATCGAGGGCGGCCCGCTCGCCGCCCTGGGCGCCTTCGGGCTGCTGCTGCTGTTCCGCTTCGCCACGTCCTGGGTGGGCTGCTGGCTCGGCCTGCTGATCCGCAACGAGGAGGCGGCCGGGCAGCTGGGCAGTGCCACCTTCGTCCTGCCGCTGCTGTCGAGCGCGTACATCCCGACCGACAATCTGCCGCACTGGCTGCGGACGGTCGCGGAGTGGAACCCGATCAGCGCCGTGGCCTCGGCCGTCCGCGACCTGTTCGGCAACGCGTCCCCGGCCGCCGACGCCGCCTGGCCGGTCGCCCACCCGGTGGCCGGAACGCTCGTCTGGTCGGTGGTGCTCCTGGTGGTGTTCGTCCCGCTGTCCGTACGGCGTTACGCGCGCGGCGGCGAGTGACCCTGACGTTCACCGGGGCAGCGCGCAGGGCCGGTCCAGGGCGCCGAGCAGGCTGATGAAGCTCGACTCCAGGAAGGCCCCGAGCTCCGCCGGCGCGTCCGGCCCGCCCCGCGGCCAGCTGGTCACGGCCTCCTCCGCGAACGCCGTCCAGGCGCGGGCGGCGACGGCCAGTCTCGGCGAGTCCGGCATCCCGAGCCGCCGCTGCCCCTCCGCCACCCGCCGGGCGAGGGTGGCCCTGGTCGCGTCGACGATGTCCTCCACCGCGGGGTGACTGCCCGCGGCACCGCGGACCAGGGCGAGATAGACCCTGCGGTGCTCCAGCACGTACCGCACGAAACCGGCGATGAACGATCGCAGCCAGGGAACGGGCCCCAGCGAGGGGTCCGGTTCCGTGGCTGCGACGAAGTCGTCGCACTCCTGCTGCACCACGGCGCGGTAGAAGTCGCGCTTGGAGTCGAAATAGTGGAAGAGCAGCCCCCGCGAGATGCCCGCCCGCCGCGCCACGTCGTCCGTGGAGAGTTCGTCCAGTGACCGGTCGGTGAGCATGTCCAGGCCGATGGCGACCAGCTGGGCCCGTCGTTCGTCGGGGCTCAGGCGCGCGGCTCGCTTTCCGGACATACATACAGTCTAGAAGTGCTTCGACGTCGAAGTATTTTCGGAACTCCCGGCCGTCACCCTCCGATGCCCCGCGAACACACCGAAGCGCTGCTGTGGGCCCTGGGGATGACAGGAGGGCGGACAGCAGCGCAGCGCCGGGACGGTGTGGCCACCACGGCCCCGAGCGGGGGGCCGGGCGACGGACCCTGGCCGGGGAGCCCGGGCGGTGGACCGGTCGAGCGGTCGTGACGGGCCGTCGGGTCAGCGGCGGCTGCCGAAGAGCGAACGCCTCAGCCGTCGCAGCGGCGCGAAGAGCGAGACCCGCGCACTCTTGCTCCGACGGTGATGGGCGGCATCGCGCGAGGTCAGCTCGCGCATCAGCAAGGTCGCCTCCGCAGCCTCGCGCTGTGGCACGGCAGGGCCGCCGAGCACCGCGAGATGGCGGTCGAGGCGCGAACTCGTCGCACCGCTCCCGCATGTGATGGCAGGCACACGCGGCCTGCTCCGCATCGCTATCTGTTCCATGTCACTCCCCACCCGTACGAGGGCACCCGGCCCGGGCAGGTTAACCCTATCGCCCCGCGGCGACACCCGTGTATCCCGGTCACAGGATTGCGCACACATATACGGAGGTTGACACCCCGCTCATGAATCCGCCCGATTTCAGGGCGAGTTGGACAGAACGGAAACGGACGGAGATGCTCCGGCCGCGACCCCGCCAGGGACCGCGGACCGTCCCCGGGCCACGCCGGACGGAGACCCCCGCGAACAGGGGGCCTCCTGCCCGTCGGACGGCCGAACGGGCCCGGCACGCGCACGGGTGGTATCAGGCCGCCGAGTTGAAGGCGGGCAGGTAGCCGCCCGACTGTCCGGCCGCGGTCGGGTGGTAGGACTCACCGATGTTGAGCCAGTTGACACTGTGCAGCCAGGCGCTGCCGGAGCAGATCTCGTGGCCGGTGAACTTCCCCGCGACATCGGCGAAGGCGAATCCGTGGTCGGCCGCGCGCTTGGCGGTCGTCGAGTTGAGGAGGTCGGCCGCGCTGTTGATCGCGGTGCGCACCTTGTCGCTCAGGCCGACGGCGCAGCTGCCGCCGATCTTGTAGAAGCGCGGGTAGCCGAGAACGACGACACGGGCGGACGGCGCCTTGGCGTGGACCGCCGTGTACACCGAGTCGAGGTTGCCGGGCAGGGTGGACTCGACATAGCTGCGGGCCGTGGCGATCCGGTTGAGGCAGGTGGTCTCCGAATTGAGGACACAGGTCGTCATGACGTCGGCGAAGCCCGCGTCGTTGCCGCCTATGGAGATCGAGACCAGGTCGGTCGAGGAGTTCAGCGGGCCGAGCTGATTGGCCTTCACATCACCCGTACGAGCGCCCGAGCAGGCGGCGAAGGAGAACGAGGCGGGCGAGTTGGCGGCGGCCCAGAGCGCGGGGTACGCCTTGGTGCTGCGCTTGCAGTCGCCACTGGCGCTGTCGTAACTGCCGGATCCGACACCCGAGGAGTACGAGTCGCCGAGGGCGACGTAGTCGACGGCCGTGGCCGCGTTGGCGGTGGCCGCCCCGGTCAGGGCGAGTACGGCACCGAGCAGGAGCGAGGACGAGAGTGCCGCGAGTCTGGACAGTTTCATGGAACCTCCCTAGGACCGACCGGTGGGATCTCCGCGCGGTCTGCCGAGACCGTGGTAGCAGCACCGGCACCCCCACCGGAAGTGTGCATGCCAACTTTCCCCGCGGACCTTGAGCTTCTCTATGCGCCCCCTTGAGCCCCCGTCATGTCCGGTGCCACGGCCAGGAATCAGGAAGGGGGAGGAAGACGGTGAAACCCGGGTGCGCCGGGTACCCCCTTGCCGGATCATGGGCGCCATGTCCGCCAACCCTGAGTCCGCTCTGCCGATCCGGCTCACCGTCGACGACAGCGATTCCCCGTCCGACGTGGTCGACGCGTTGTTCCTCGGCCGTTTCGCGACGGGCGAGCAGCCGTACTCGCACAGCTCCTCACTGGAACGCGTCAAGACCGGGGCGACGTTGCTGCCCCCGGCCGCCAAGGTGCTGCGCGCCGCCCGCGACGACGACCGCAGCGCCACGCTCGCCGAGGGCGACGGCTGGACCCTGCTCGTCTCGCGGTGGAGCCGCGGCGCCGACGTCACGGTCACCGCGACCAGCCCGGAGCTGGCGCGGCAGATCCTCGAACGGGCGACGGAGGGCGCCCTGGACGAACCGGAACCCCAGCCGGAGAACGTGACGATGGGCTTCTGGTACGTCTCCCCGCGCCGCGGCCCGTACCGCACCACCCGGCAGATCGCGGCCGGCACCTGGGACGAGGTCCGCGGCAACTACACGGCACCGGTGGCCGATGCCATGGACCGGCTGATGAAGGTCACGCCCGACGACATCGCGGGCCGGCTGCTCCTGCTGCACGGCCCGCCCGGCACCGGCAAGACGTCCGCGCTGCGCACGCTCGCACGCTCGTGGCGGGACTGGTGCCAGGTCGACTGCGTGCTCGACCCGGAGCGGCTCTTCAACGACGTCGGCTATCTGATGGACATCGCGATCGGCGAGGACGAGGGCACGGCCAAGGGCCGGTGGCGGCTCCTGCTGCTGGAGGACTGCGACGAGCTGATCCGGGGCGAGGCCAAGCACACCGCGGGCCAGGCGCTGTCCCGGCTGCTGAACCTGACCGACGGGCTGCTCGGGCAGGGCCGCAACGTGCTGGTGGGCGTCACCACCAACGAGGACCTGGAGCGGCTCCATCCGGCCGTGGTCAGGCCCGGCCGGTGCCTCGCCAGGATCGAGGTGGGGTCACTGACCCGCAAGGAGGCGGTGTCCTGGCTGGGCACGGAGGAAGGGGTCGGCCGCGAGGGCGCAACCCTCGCCGAGCTGTACGCGCTGCGGCGCGGCAGCACTCCCGCGTCGGTGCCGAAGCAGGACTCCGGGGCGGACGCGGGCCTGTACCTCTGAGCCCGCCGGCTCACTGTGTCCCGTACGCCGCCCGTACCGCGTCCCGCGCCAGGGACAGCGCCTCCTCCCGGGACAGGCCGAGCCGCCGCGCCTGCTCCGCGTACTCCTGTGCCGCGGCGGCCGCATGACGGTCCGCCGCGTCACCGGCGGCGGCGATGAACGTGCCGTTGCGGCCACGGGTCTCGATCACCCCGTCCGCCTCCAGCGCCCGGTACGCCTTCGCGACGGTGTTGGCGGCGAGGCCGAGTTCCTCGGCGAAGCCGCGTACGGTCGGCAGTCTGAAACCGACGGGCAGCGCGCCGGAGCGGGCCAGTTCGGAGATCTGCGTGCGCAGTTGCTCGTACGGGGCGGTACCGGCGTCCGGATCAAGAGCGATCTTCAGGGTCACGCCCCGATTCTCCCCCACGTCCGCCGCGCCGCCGGAAATTCACGGGCGGCCGGTGACGGCCCACGCGTAACGTCCGGCCCATGACTGTCATCGTTCGCGACTTCCTCCCGGCCGACGCCGAAGGCTGGGTACGGGTCCGGCGCGCCGCTCTGCCCTACATGGTGACGACACCCGAGTCCGTCGTCTTCGAGCTGGCCAACGCCCACCCCGACAAGCGCTCCCGGCTGCTGGTCGCCGAGGCGGACGGGGAGCTCATCGGCACCGCGCAGGTCGGCATCGTCCACGACAGCCCCGAACCCGGCCAGGGGTTCTGCAACACGTACACGCGTCCGGACCGCACCGGGCGCGGGGCCGGTGCGCTGCTGGTGCGCACGGCCGAGGAGTACCTGGCCCGGGAGGGCGCGAAGGCCGTCTACACCTGGGTGCTCGACACCCCGTCGAACCGGGCCTTCGCCGAGAAGCGCGGCTACGCGCCGAGCCGTCCGGCGCACTTCCTCCATCTCGATCTGGCGGGCGGACCGCTGCCGCCCCGCCAGGAGCTCCCGCCGGGCGTCGAGCTGCGTACCGCCGCGGACTTCACGGACGACCCGCGCCCGCTCTTCGAGCTGGACGCCGAGACCACCGCCGACGAGCCGAGCGACACCCCCGCCCGGCTGTCCGACTACGAGGACTGGCTGAACAACACCTGGCGCGCCCCCGGGCTCGACCGCGAGCTCACCTCGGTCGCGGTGGTGGACGGGGAACCGGCGGCGTTCAGCGCCGCGCAGACCGACGGCCTGACCCGGTACATGTCCGGGATGACCGGCACCCGCCGGGCGTACCGCGGCCGGGGCCTGGCCAAGCTCGCCAAGAACGACTCGCTGCACCGGGCGCGCGCGGCCGGTTACACGGACGCGTACACCGGCAACGACGCGGACAACGGCCCGATGCTGGCGGTCAATCGATGGTTCGGCTACGAGATCTGCGCCACGGAGGTGCGCCATGTCCGCAGGCTCGGCTGAGTCCGCCCTGGTGGTCGTCCTGGTGAAGGCCGGGCGGACCAAGATCCGCTACCCGGCGGACGTGGTCCGCGACGACGGGGTACGGGTCACGGTGCGTGCGCCGTGGGCGGCGCCGGGGGTCCGCGACTTCGGCTTCGTACGGTTCGAGCCCGGCGACGTGTTCACCGAGCACTACTGGCGTGACCGCTGGTTCGCCGTGAAGGAGGTCCGCAGCGGCACGGGCGGGCTCAAGGGCTGGTACTGCGACATCACCCGCCCCGCGGTGCTGCGGGACGGGGAGTTGCTGGTCGAGGACCTGGACCTGGACCTGTGGGTGTCGGCGGACGGCTCGTCCGTACTGCGGCTGGACGAGGACGAGTTCGAGGAGAGCGGTCTCGCCGGACGCGATCCCGCGGCGGCCGACGCGGCGCTGCGGGCGCTGGACGAGCTGGAGCACCTGGCCCGCACGGAGGGTCTCGCGCCGTTGCTCCGCCATCGGACCCCGGCCCCGAACTGATGTCAATGGCGTTGGCATAAGAGCGGGGCGGAGCGGACTGCCCCGGTCCGCTCCGCCCCTGCCCGGTCCGGGCTCAGTCGCCCGCCGCCGCCCCGGGCAGCCTGGCCGCGGCGGCGTCGAGGAGCAGCTCCAGCGCGAACGGATAGCCGCTGAGCATCATGTCGTCGGCCAGCAGCCCCACGGTGGCGCCGATATGGGGGTGGGTGTCCGCGTCCAGGCGGCCGTAGCGGTGCTGCCACACCTGGAGATCGGCCGCCTGCGCGGAGGCCGGCAGGGCGAGCGCGGCCGCGTCCAGGGCCGCGAAGGCGAGCGCCTGGTCCACGAAGGCGTGGTAGATCCGTACCGCTTCCCGGTCGGGGAAGCCCGCCGACCGGAGTATGCCGAGGACCGCCTCCACGGCCCGCGTCTCGTTGTTCCGCCCCGTCGTCCGGTGCGCCGCCAGCAGGGCGGCCTGTGGGTGTGCCTGGTACGAGGCGTGGACGCGCAGGCCCAGTTCCCACAGGTCGCTGCGCCATTCGCCGGTGGGCCGCCACCCCTGCTGGGCACGGCCGATGAGCTCGTCGGCGACCGCCAGCAGCAGATCGTCGGTGCTGTGGAAGTACCGGTAGAGCGCGCTGGGGTCGGCGCCCAGCGCGGCGCCCAGCCGCCGGACCGTCAGAGCGTCCGCACCGTGCTGGCCCACCAGCCTCAGAGCCGTCTCCACGATGACCTGTTCGGACAGCACCGTGCCCTGCTTCGTCGGCCTTCTGCGCCGCCGCTGCGACTCCGGAACCACACGCTCATTCATGGCGCGGAGCTTACGACAACAGCATTGACGTGTGAAGAGGGCAACGGTTTCATGGCGTGCCATCCGGGTCATCCGGCCACCTCCCCTGAACAAGGCGACGACTGTTGGTGGTACCAGTGAAGAACGCAAGCACCACACCGGCCGGCGGCGACCAGGCCCCACAGGCCGCGATGCGCAAGTCCATAGGCATCGTCGACGGCATCGTCCTCGCCGCGTCGAGCACCGCGGCCACCAGCAGTATCGGTATCGGGCTCGGCCTGATGGCGACCATCGTCGGCCTGCACCTGCCGGCGATCATGCTGCTGGCCTTCCTGCCCGTGCTCGGCATCGCCGGCGGATACGGCCGGCTCAACCGCGTCGAACCGAACGCGGGCAGCAGCTACAAGTGGGTCGGCCGCATCTTCAGCCCCTGGCTGGGCTTCCTGACCGGCTGGGTCAACGTCGTCGGCACCATCGTGTTCATGGCCTACACCACCACGATCACCGGCTCGGCGATCATCCAGCTGCTGGGCCAGGCCACCGTCCACAGCATCGGGGGCCTGACCCTCGATCCGGACTCCACCTTCCAGTCCACCCTGCTCGGCATGGCCGTCCTGGTCGCCGCCGCGCTGGTCGCGGTGCGCGGACTCGACCTCGCGGCGCGTCTCCAGAAGTACCTGCTGATCTTCGAGTACGGCGTGCTGCTCGCGTTCTGCGGCTACGGCCTGTTCGCCGGCGACCAGCCCTTCTCGCTCCAGTGGTTCAACCCCTTCGACATCCCCTCGGCCGCCGCCCTCGCCCAGGGCATGGTGCTCGCGGTCTTCTGCTACTGGGGCTTCGAGTCGGTCTTCAGCGTCGGCGAGGAGGTCGGCGACCCGAAGGACGCCTCCCGCGGCGGGATCATCGCGCTGACCGTCATGCTGCTCCTCTTCCTGCTCGCCGGTACGGCCTTCCAGCGGGTCCTGCCGCTGGACGAACTGGCCGACAACGGCGCGCAGGGACTCGCCTACTTCGGCACCAAGCTCGCCGATCAGCCGCTGGCCGCCCTGCCGCTCATCGCCCTCATGTTCTCCGCGGTGGCGTCGCTCCAGGCCTCCGTCATCCCCACCGCCCGCGGGATGTACGCGATGGGCCGCGACGGCGTTCTCGGCCCCGTCTGGACGCGACTGCACCCCAAACACAAGACCCCCGCCGCCGGCACCCTGCTAATCACCGCGATCGCCCTGATCCTCGCCATGCTGGCGCTGGTCATCCCCACCGTCAACGATCTGATCTTCGCCTCCGTCAACGCGATCGGCATCGTCGTCGCCCTCTACTACGCCCTCACCGCGGCGGCCGCCGCGGTGAGCTTCCGCCACCTGCTGCGCACCTCACCCCTGGAGGCCCTGCGCGCCGTCGTCGCACCGGTGCTGGGCGCGCTCGCGCTGCTCGCCACCGGCGGCTACCTCGCCTGGACCTTCTACCGCTCCACCGACCACTTCGAGGTCTCCGCCGACAACGGATGGTTCGCGCTGCTCGTCCCGGTCCTGATGATCGGCTCCGGACTGCTGGCCGCCGCATGGGCCCGCTGGCACCGCCGGTCGCCCTACTTCGTCCCCGCCCGCGTCCCCTCGGTCCCCGACCACGTCCCCTCCGTCACCGACGAGGCCGGTGCCGCCGTGTGACGTCCGCACCGCTCCCCGCTGGGGGCCGGTGCCACGCTCGCGGCAGGCAGCGACCGGTCCGTGAGCAGCCCCCGACCCGCCCCGTGGGCGGCTCCCACACCTCTCCGCCTCATCGCAAAGGACCCTCGTATGACCGACCTCACCGACCTCGCCCATCTGTCCGCCACCGAGGCCCTGCGCCGCTTCCGCGACCGCTCTCTCTCACCGGTCGAGCTGATGTCCGCGGTCATCGCGCGCGCGGAAGCCGTCGAGCCGAAGATCAACGCCCTGGCCGAGCAGACCTTCGAGGAGGCGCTCGCCGCCGCCCGTGAGGCCGAGGCCCGCTACGGGGGCAAGGGCGAGGCACCCCGCGCGCTGGAGGGCCTGGCCGTCGCGACGAAGGAGGAGCAGCCGATCGCGGGACGCCGCAGCACGGACGGCTCGCTGGCGTTCCGGGACGAGATCGCCGAGCAGACGCACCCCGTGATCGAGCGGGTCCAGGCCGCCGGCGGCATCGTGCACGCCCGGACCACGACCCCGGAGTTCAGCTGCGCGGGTTACACCCAGTCACGGCTGTGGGGCGTCACCCGGAACCCGTGGAACACGGAGTTCACCCCGGGCGGCTCCTCGGGCGGTGCGGGCGCCGCACTCGCGGCGGGCGAGACGACGCTCGCGACCGGCTCCGACATCGGCGGCTCGATCCGCATCCCCGCTTCGAACACGGGCACGGTCGGCTTCAAGCCGCCGTACGGGCGCGTGCCGTCGATGCCGCCCTTCAACCTGGACACGTACTGCCACGACGGCCCGATGGCGCGTACCGTCGCCGACTGCGCCCTGCTGGAGAACGTCATCGCGGGACCCCATCCGCTGGACGCCGTCTCGCTGCGGCCGAAATTCGTCCTGCCCGAGCGGTTCGAGAGCGTCGAGGGCCTGCGCGTGGCGCTCTCGGTCACCCTCGGGGACTGGCCGGTCGATCCCGAGATCGAGGCCAACACCCGTGCGGTCGCCGAGGCGTTGCGCGCGGCCGGTGCCGTCGTCGAGGAGGTGGAGGTCCCCATCATGCGGGCGGACGTGATGCGGGCCGCGATGATCCACTTCGGCTCGATCTTCGGCCCGTACATCGCTTCGGTCGCCGCCGACCACTGTGACCTGCTCACCACGTACGCGCTCGACTTCGCCCGGCGGGCCAACGAGGCCGTCCGCGAGCCCGGCAGTTTCCTCCGGGGCCTTGAGCTCGAAGCCGGGGTGCAGACGACGCTCGGTGTGCTGCTGGACCGCTACGACGTCCTGTTGTGCCCGACGACCGCCGTCCCGGCGCTCGCGGCGGACGACGACCACCTCTCGACCAAGGTCGTGATCAACGGCGTCGAACTGGACTTCTATCTGGAATCCGCGATGACCACACCGTTCAACATAGCCAGCCGCTGCCCGGTGCTGAGCGTGCCGTCCGGCTTCGCCTCGACCGGCGTTCCGACGGGGGTGCAGGTCGTCGGGCGCACCTATGACGACAGCACGGTGTTCCGCGTCGCGCAGGCCATCGAGTCCGCCCGGCCCTGGAGCGGCATCCCGGTGCTCTGACGGGGCGTCGGCCGACCGGCATCCGAACGCGCCGCTCAGTCCCGGCGCCGTGCCCACACATCGGTGTACGGCGCCGGTTCCTCCGGTGCGGGGCGGGGCCGGTGGACTCCGGATACGAGTTCCACCTCGTATCCGGCGGCGTCCTCCAGGTAGGCGGCGGTGTGCTCCTCGCCGCCCGCGTGCGGGTAGCGGTCCGGGAAGAGCGGCCGCCAGCCGTGCTCCGGGGCCCTCTCCACCAGTGCGTCGAGGGTGGCCCGGTCGCGGACGTGGAACGCGAGGTGGTTGAGTCCGGGGCGGTGCCGGTCGTGCGGGCCCGGGGTCAGATCGGGTGACTGCTCGACCACGACATAGCTGTCGCCGCGCCGCCAGCTGCGGCCGTGTTCCCAGCGCTGGTACGGGACATGGCCCAGCTCGCCCAGGAGCCAGCCCCACCCCTGTTCGGCCACCGCCAGATCGGGCACCCACAGCTCGATGTGGTGCACCCCGCCGGTGCCGGACCGGGCGGCGGGCAGCGGAACGGCGCGGCGGACGCCGTCCGGCTCGTACGCCACGGTGTCGCCGTCCTCGTGCCAGTGGATCAGGAAGCGCTCCCCCGCCCGGTAGCCCTCGATCCCGGCCCGGCAGTAGGCGACGGTGTCGTCCGGGAGGGCGTCCAACGGGAACCAGGCCAGCTCGGAGCACTTGTCCGGTTCGCGGTTGTACGGCGGGCGGTCGGGGTCGTACTCCGCCTCGAAGAACCACCCCGTCCTGCAACCGCCGCCGGGATTCCGGTGCTGCATGACCAGGGCGACCCGCAGCTCGTCCGGGTCCAGTTCGACACCGATCTCCTCGGCCGCCTCGCGGATCATCGCCTCGCGGACGTCCTCGCCGTCCTCGACGTGTCCGGACGGGGCGTTGAACAGCCCGTCCGCGTATCCCGTGCCGGCCCGGCGGGCGAGCAGGATCTCGGGGCCGCGGCGGAGGATCAGGTGGACGCCGACGACCTCGGTGTGCCGGTGCGGCGGTTCGGCGCGGGCCACCAGGGCGTAGCGCTCGTCGTCGACCCGCCTGCCCCACAGATCGGGGTCGTCGGAGAGCGGCTCGTGGTGGACATGCTCGGTGAACTCCGAGAGCAGGCCCGTCAGTTGCCCGGCGGAGAGGCCGACACCACCCCAGACGCCCTCGACCAGGACCAGCCGGCCACCGGGCCGCAGCAGGGTGAACCAGTGGCGCAGGGCCGCCGCCGGGTCGGGCAGCAGCCACACCACGTGCCTGACCATGATCACGTCGAACCGCTGGTTGCCCACCGGGGGCCGTGCCGCGTCCCCGATCAGGACCTCGGTGCCCGTCCCGGCGAGCTTGGTCCGGGCCTGCTCCACCATGCGCGGGGAACGGTCGACGGCGGTGACCCGGTGGCCCTGCCCGGCGACGAGCAGGGCCAGGCTTCCGGTGCCGCACCCCAGGTCGAGCACCTCGGAGCGCCCGCCGGGCAGCCAGCTCTCCAGCCGCTGCGCCCAGGCGTGCCGGACCACCGGGTCGAGCAGCCCGTGGTCGGGTTCCTCGTCGAAGGAGTCGGCTGCGGAGTCCCAGTCGATCGTCGTCATGAGTAGATCGTGCCAGTCGCCGCCGACAGCGGTCATGAGGATGCGCCGACCGGGACCGCCCGGACTCCGCGGTCCGGGCGGTCCGGGGCCCTGCTACCCGACGGCCGAGGCGCAGGTGGTGCGGGTGGCGTGCGCCGGGTCCAGGGCGTTCGCCACCTCGTGGTAGGCGACCCGGTCGACGGTGCCGATCGCCACGTGCTCGGAGAGGTCGACCGGGCACAGGTCCTGGAGCAGGACGTTGCGCACGTTTGGCCCGTCCAGGAACTGCGTGCGGTACGGGGTCACGACCTCGTCGTACCTGGTCGCGATGACGGTGTAGTGCACTCCGGGCACGGTGTCGGGGAGCGAGTTGAGCTTGGTGACGAACGGGGAGCCCGCCACCTGGTCGGCGAGGCCGGGGGTGTTGGCGTTCAGCAGGTCCTCGGCTCCCGGGAAGTACGGCAGCAGCTTCGTCAGGCCGAGCAGGGTGGTGCCGTGGTTGTCGGGCGCGATCCCGATCAGGGCGTTCACCTTGGCGGCCCCGCCGAGGAACTTCAGGTAGTAGTTCGGCATCATGCCGCCCTGCGAGTGGCCCACCAGGTCGGCCTTGTCCGCGCCGGTGGCGGCGAGCACCTTGTCGACGAACGAGGAGAGCTGGCCGGCCGACTCGTCGACCGGGCCGAGTCCGTTGAAGAGCGGTACGCCGGGCAACTGCCCGTAGTCGAGCGAGTAGACGCAGTAGCCCCGGTTGACCAGGTAGGGGGCGAGGACCAGCCAGTTGTCGATCGAGTTCCCGAAGGTTCCGTGGACCAGGACGACGGGGCGGGGGTGGGCCGCGGACGGCTTGCAGGAATAGTCGTTCCAGCCGCGGGAGGTGGCCGCGGCGGCGGTGGGGGTGGCCGCGGCGGCAGCGGCGGTGGGGGTGGCGGCTGCGGCGACGGCGAGGAGCAGCGCGGCAAGAGCTCTTCGCGCGCGTGGGGTGCGCGACGCACGTGTCCAGGGCAGCATCGTGTGGTCTCCTTGCGGATCAAGGGAGTTGCGATGTCTGTACACCCTGCGGCCCGGACCACGGGTATGACTGCTGATTCATCCGTGTTCCCGGGTCAAATTACGCGTGAGTAGGGTGGCCTGGGAAGTTACGCGTCGGTAAAAAGTGATGATCCATCAGTCGGGCGGGCCCGAAGGAGTGATCAGGCCGCTACGGGACAGAGCTCAGCCTCCCCGGCAGCACGGCCCGTGGGCCGAACCTGGCCCGCAGCTTGTCCGCCACCGCCTCGATCCGGCGGGCCCGCTCGTCCGCCGGGTCGAACGACAGCTGGTGCGCGGCCCGCTCGCTCTCCATCAGCCCCTCCGCGCGCAGCGCGATCCCCCGCACCCGGGCCCGTTGCAGGGCGAACGAGTCATGGATCCGGTACGCGAGTGCGGTGAGCGCCGCGGAGTGGGCGGTGGGTTCCCGGAGCGTACGGCTGCGGGTCAGCGTCGAGTACCCGGTCCGGTCGGCGTAGCGCACGGAGACCGCGAGGCCGCGGCAGACCTGCCCGTCCCCGCGCATCCTGGCCCCCAGCTCCTCGGTCAGCGACATGAGCGCGCGGCGCTGCCGTTCCCGGTCCAGCTCGTCGCGCGGGAAGGACCGTTCGGCGGCGATCGACCGGGCCGCGGCGCCCGGCACGACCGCCGTGCGGTCGATGCCGCGTGCCCGCTCCCACAGTTCGCGTCCGGTCCGTACGCCGGTGATCCGCTGGAGGGTGCCGAGCGGGGCCGCCGCGATCCGTCCGACGGAGTCGAGCCCGTACGCGCACAGGGTGCGGGCCGTCGCCGCGCCGACGCCGTCCAGTGCCGCGGCCGGCCGGTCCGCGAGGAACTCCGCTCCCCCGCCCCCGGGCACCACGAAGGTCGTCCCGGGCGCGGCCCGCCGGGCCGCCGCCCTGGCCAGCATCGGGTTCTCCGCCGCCCCGATGGCGCAGTCCACGCCGTGCAGGGCGAGCGCGCGGATCCGGATCACCGAGGCCAGCCCCCGCACGTCCAGCCCGAAGTAGCGCAGCGCGCCGCGCACATCGGCGAGCGCACCGTCGGGCGGGGCCGCCTCGACCACCGGGGTGAGCGCGCCGAGCAGGGCGAGCAGCCCCTCGTAACCGGCGCTGTCCGGGAGGCCGCCGCCGACCTTGCGGAACCGCAGGTACAGGATGCCCGGGACCTCGGGTGCGGTGCTCATCCCGCGCTCCCCGGGCTCTGGTGCCACAGCTTCCTGCCGGTGGCGACGCCTTCGCCGGGCGGCTGGAGGTCGGACCAGGGGTTCATCTCGTATCCGGTGGGCAGCTGGATGCGGCGGCCGTTGCCGGCGGGGCCGGCCTCCTCGGCCTCCTCGGCCCGGGGTTCCTCCGCCAGCCGGTCCGCGACCGCGTCGAGTCCGCCGGTACGCCGCAGCTCGGCCAGTTCCGCCAGGTTCCAGGCGGCCGAGCCGACCACGCTCAGGCTCCGCGGTCCGCGCCGCTGCACCACTCCGCGTACCAGCAGCAGCCAGGAGTGGAAGACGGTGTGCGCGCAGGCGGCGTGGCTGTCGTCGAAGAAGGCCAGGTCGACCAGGCCGGTGCCGTCGTCCAGGGTGGTGAAGACGACCCGGCGGCCGGAGCGGACCGGTGGGGTCTGGGTGGCCGCCTTGGCGCCCGCGACCAGCACGGTGTCCCCGTGCCGTGCCTCGCGCAGCCGATTGGCGAGGACCACGCCGAGCTCCTTCAGGAAGACGTGGTGATCGTCCATCAGGTGGCGGGAGACATCCATGCTCAGGACGCCCAGCTCGGCGCTGAGCCGTTCCGTTTCGTCGAGGTCGGGCAGGCCGATGGAGCCGGTCCGGTGTCCGCCGTCGAGCGGCAGCTGCCCGCCCGGTCCGCCGCCGGAACCCGTGCCCCGCTGGGCGCGGTGCAGTTCGGACAGGTGCAGCAGCAGATCGCGCCGGTTGGCGCCGAACGCGTCCAACGCGCCCACCCGGGCCAGCCGTTCGGCGGCCGGTCTGCCCGGCCTGGCGCGCTGCCAGAAGTCGAGCAGCGAGGTGTAGGGCTGTCCGGCCTCGATCCGGGCGACCTCGGCCGCGCCGATGCCATGGACGTCCGAGAGTGCGAGCCGCACCCCCCAGACGCCCTTCCCACCCTCACCATCGGACACCAGTTCGATTCGATGGGTGGCCGCCGACCGGTTCACGTCCAGACCCAGCACCGGCACCCCGCGCCGCCGCGCGTCCGCGAGCAGCAGCCGCTTCGGGTACATCCCGGGGTCATGGGTGAGCAGCCCGGCGTAGAAGGCCGCCGGGTGGTGCGCCTTGAGCCAGGCCGACTGGTACGTCGGCACGGCGAAGGCGACCGCGTGCGCCTTGCAGAAGCCGTAGCTGCCGAACGCCTCGATGATCTCCCAGGTCCGGGCGATCACTTCGGCGCCGTATCCCTTCTCCGCCGCCCGCTGCGCGAACCACACCGCGATCCGGTCCTGCGATCCGGGGTCGGAGAGCGCGCGCCGCACCCGGTCGGCCTCGTCCCGGCCGCAGCCGGTCATGATGTCGACCATCTCGATGATCTGTTCGTGGAAGACGACCACTCCGTACGTCTCGCGCAGCGGTTCTTCCAGATCGGGGTGCGGGTAGCGCACGGGGGCCCGGCCGTGCCGGGCCTCGATGAACGGCCGCACCATGTCGGCGGCGACCGGCCCGGGGCGGAACAGCGAGATGTCGACCACCAGGTCGTGGAAGCCGGCCGGCTGGAGCCTGCCGACCAGGTCGCGCTGGCCCGGCGACTCGATCTGGAAGCAGCCCAGCGTCTCGGCGCTCCTGATCAGCCGGTACGTCTCCGGGTCGTCCGGCTCCACCGCGTCCAGGTCCACGGCCTGCCCCGAGGCCCGCCCGATCTCCGCGACCGCGTGCGCCATCGCCGACTGCATCCGCACACCCAGCACATCGAGCTTGAGCAGTCCCAGCTCCTCCACGTCCTCCTTGTCGAACTGCACCATCGGGAAGCCGTCGCCGCTGGTGGGCACGGTGGGCACCCGGCGCAGCAGCGTGGCGTCCGACAGGAGCACCCCGCACGGGTGCATGGCGATGCCGCGCGGCAGTGCGTCCAGCGCCTCCACCAGTTCCCAGAGCCGCCCGTACCGGTCCTTCTCCCGTGCCACTTCGCGCAGTTCGGGCAGCTCCTCCATGGCCGCGCGGGCGTCGCGGGCCCGGATGTGCGGGAAGGCCTTGGCGAGCCGGTCGGTCTCGGCCGGGTCCATGGAGAGCGCGGCACCCACGTCCCGGATGGCGTGGCGCACCCGGTAGGTCTCGGGCATGGCGACGGTCGCGACCCGCTCGGTGCCGAAGCGTCCGATGATCGCGCGGTAGACGTCGAGCCTGCGGGCGGACTCCACGTCGATGTCGATGTCGGGCAGCACGAAGCGGCGCCTGGACAGGAAGCGCTCCATCAGCAGCCCGTGCTCGACCGGGTCGGCGTGCGCGATCCCGAGGAGATGACTGACCAGGGATCCCGCCCCGGAGCCCCGGGCGGCGACCCGTACCTTCATCTCCCTCACGTCGTCCACGACCTGGGCGACCGTCAGGAAGTAGGAGGCGAAGCCGTGGTGGGCGATGATGTCCAGCTCCTGGTGCATCCGCTCCCAGTAGTCGCGCCTGCGGTCGTAGCCGCGCAGCACCATGCCGGCGGCGGCGCGGGAGGCCAGTACCCGCTGGGCGGTGCGCCGCCCGGCGCCGACGAGTTCCGGTTCGGGGAAGTGGACGGCGCCGAGACCGAGGTCGCCCTCGGGGTCGACGACGCAGGCGTCGGCGGTGCGCCGGGTCTCCGCGAGCAGCCGCGCCCCGGCGCCCTTGCCGAGACCGGCGGCCGCGGTGATCCGCTCCGCGGCCTCCGCCATCGCGCGGGCGTCCTTCAGCCAGCGCTCCCCGCTGTCGAGCGGGGCCCGGCGGGGGTCGACGGGGACCAGCCGGCGGGCCGCGTCGAGCACATCGGCGACCGGGCCCTGCCCGGCGTCGGCGTACCGGACGGCGTTGGTCAGCACGGCCCGCACCCCCTGCTCGGCGGCGAGGCCGACGGTACGGGCGGCGAGCCGCAGCGAACCGGGGCCGGTGCCTTCACGCCCGTGGTGGACGGCTTCGAGGCGCAGGTCGTCGCCGTAGATCTCGCGCCAGCCGGCGAGCAGCTCGGCGGCCCGGTCCGGACGGCCGGCGGCCAGCGCCCTGCCGACGTCGGAGGCGGGGCCGAGCAGCACGGTGAGCCCTTCGGCGGGCAGCTCGGCCCGGCCGACCACGGGCTGGCCGGCCCGGCCGGCCAGGGGCTGTCCGGCGCCGTCGGGCGCGGGGGCGTGGGCGGCGGTGACGAGGCGGCACAGCTCCGCCCAGCCCCGGGCGCCATCCCGGGCGAGGAAGGTGGCCCGGGGTGCGGATTCGTCGATGAAGGCGCCGCCCCGGACCGGGGTCCGCAGCCGCTGCGCGGGCCCGCCCGTTCTCGTATGCTCCGCCGTCGCGAGCTCCACCCCGAAGAGCGGCCGTATCCCGGCCTTCTCGCAGGCACGGGCGAAACGGACCGTGCCCGCGAGGGTGTCGCGGTCGGTCAGCGCCAGCGCGTCCATCCCCCGCTGGACTGCGCGCTCCACCAGCCGCTCCGGGTGCGATGCCCCGTACCGCAGGGAGAACCCGGAAACGGTATGCAGATGCGTGAACCCGGGCATCTGCACCTCCTGGACCGATCCGTACTCACCACCCCCTGCCTCCACCATAGACCAAGTTTCGAACATTCGTGCGATAGCGAGATACGGCACCTCCCCCGCCCCCGGCAGGACACCCCTCGGGGGCCCGCTCAGCCATTCGGCCCTGCCCCGCCTGCACGAACAACCGGCGCCCCGGAGCGTGGGGGCATGACTTTCGTCGACGAGGTGAAGAACGCCGTCACTCCACGGGCCGCACTGCTCGTCATCGGTGTGCTCGGACTGCAGTTGCTGTTCATCGCGTCCTACGTCGGGGCGCTGCACAAGCCGAAACCGACGGACGTACCCTTCGGCCTCGTCGCACCCCAACAGATCTCCGCACAGCTCCTCACCGAGCTGAAGGATCTCCCCGGCGGCCCGCTGGACCCCCGCACGCTCGCCGACGCGGCCACCGCCCGCGAGCAGATCCTCGACCGCAGGATCGACGGTGCCCTGATCGTCGCCCCCGAGGGCACGACCGACACCGTGCTGGTCGCCTCCGGCGGCGGCACCTCGCTGGCCACCACCCTGACGAAGATCATCACGGAGGTCGAACGTACCCAGCAGCGCACGGTGCGGACCGTGGACCTGGCCCCCGCCTCCGACCAGGACTTCAACGGGATCTCGTCGTTCTACCTGGTCGTCGGCTGGTGCGTCGGCGGCTACCTCTGCGCCTCGATCCTGGCGATCAGCGCGGGCGCCAAACCCGCCAACCGACAGCGCGCGGTGATCCGGACCGGTGTCATGGCGCTGTACTCGATCGTGGGCGGGATCGGCGGCGCGATCATCATCGGCCCGATCCTCGGCGCCCTGCCCGGAAGCTTCTGGGGCCTGTCGGGCCTGGGTGCGCTGACCGTCTTCGCGGTCGGCATGATCACCCTCGCCCTCCAGGCCCTCACCGGCATCGTCGGCATCGGTCTGGCCGTCCTGATCGTGGTGATCGCGGGCAACCCGAGCGCCGGCGGCGCCTACCCGCTGCCGATGCTCCCGGACTTCTGGCGGGCGATCGGCCCCGCACTGCCGCCCGGGGCAGGAACCTGGGTGGCCCGCTCGATCGCCTACTTCAGGGGCAACGCGATCACCGGCCCGCTGCTGGTGCTGTCCGCGTGGGCGCTGGTGGGCACGGCCGTCACACTCCTGGTCGCCGCGAGCCGCAGCCCGGAGGAACTCAGCGGCGAACGGCCGCCGTTCGGTTCGAACCCCGGCGCCTGACCTTCCTGCGCCGCCCCGCACCCGCCGCACAGCCGCACAGGGGGAGGGCTCCCCGAATACACCTGGCATCCGGGGAGCCGGGGAGCTACGCTGCCCCGCGATGACAACTCACTTCGATATCAGATCGGGGGCCCCGTCCGCGCAAGGTGAGTGCTGATGCTCACTCAGGACGCGAACAGGGATTCCCGCCTGTCCTTCTGGCTGCGCGTGCGAGAGTTCGCCGTGCCGCCCTCCATGATCGAGACCGCGACCGCCCGCCGTCACGTCGGCGACTGGGCGGGGGCATGCGCCGCCGCAGGTGTCGATGCCGACCTCGCCCCACGGTCCGTGGCACGCACCCACGGGCGAGAACTCGCGTCCCGGATCCGGGACGATCTGCGCCATCTGGCTCCTGACCTGCTGCGCTGGCACCTGCCGAGGATCGCTCCGCGCGGGCTGCTCCGTCCGGGTCTGACAGTCTCTCTGGCCCGGTACGACACCGAGGGGCCCGGCGGCGTGCGCCCGGTTCACCTGGTGGTCCGGACCCCGCCCGCCTGGGCGGACGCCGGCCAGCGGATCAGCCTCGCGCTGTGGGACGGGGCTGACCCCGGGGCCGAGGCCCGCCGCCATCCGCACCACCACCCGAATCCCCGGTTCCGCCTCGACCTGCACCGCCATCTGTGGGACGCGCGGCGGGCCGGTGAGCTGCGGATCCGGTCCGGGGTCGACGGGCCGCCCGCCGGCCGCCGGGTCGTGGTGCCTCCCGAAGTGCTGGAACTGGTACCGCCCGCGCGCCGCTGCGCCGTCGACCGATGGGCGGACGAGGCGGGGATCCTGCTCCGGGCCGAGGGGCGGTCCGCCGGGACCGTCGCCGTGCGGTTCGGGGCCCGGCACCGGCTGCTGCTGGACCTGGTGCCGGAGGGGGACGGCCCCGGGCCGCCCGCGTCGCGGATCGCGGCCGCCACCACGGCCACGGGCGGTGGCGCCTCCGTGCTGCCGGTGCTCCCCGACGCGGCGACCTGGGTGCTGCCCGACCTCGATCTGATCCGTGCCGGTGCGATCGGGGCCGACCGGCTGCATCCACTGGTCGGCGCGGCCCTGGCACCGGATCGTCCGCCGGGCGTTCCGGCCCCGTCCCCGGCCCCGGCCGGACAACCACGCCTCGTGGAATGCCGGGGAGCCCGGCACCGGATCGGCCTGGTCGACGGGGTACTGGCCCCGCTGGACCACGACCCGGCCGAGATCCGCCGGGAGGAGCTGCTGGTCGCCCTGACCGGCACTCCACTGCCCTGCCTCCAGGCCATCGACGAGGCACACCGCCGTCCGGACTGCCTCACCGGTGTGCGCGAACGCCTGGACCACGGCGACATCGCCGGTGCGCTGGCCGTCGTCGAGGGTCTGCTCGGCCCCGGCGCACTGCTGCGCAGCGGCGAACTGCGGGACGAACTGGAGGCGGCCGCGCGGCGGCGGATCACCTACGGGCTGTTCCGGGCGGGCCTGGCCGAAGGGCCCGGCCGTCTCCACCCGTACCGCCGCCGGCCCCGTGACCGCCGCTCGCACCCGCGTCACGCGGTCCGTCGCTGACCCACGGCCCGTCACCGGCCCGCAGCCCGCGTGCCGTCCGCAGCCGGCACCCCGTCCGTCGCCGGCCGGAATTCCTCTCACTTCCTCCGTACGCCCCACCACGAACCCACAGGTGATTCAGACATGCTCACACGCACCCCTTCCGTCACGTCCGTCCCTCCCTCCGGCCAGGACCACGCCTCCCAGCTCGACATCGCCGGCGAGCTGACGGCCCTGCTGCGCGACACCACCACCGAACCCCGTCCCGACATCCAGCTGGAGGCCCTGGCCCTGGCCGTGGCCGCCGATCTGCCCGTACTCCTGTGGGGCGAGCCCGGCATCGGCAAGACCGCCGCGCTCACCCAGCTCGCCGTGTCCCTGGATCTTCCGCTGACCACGGTCATCGCCAGCGTCCACGAGCCGTCCGACTTCTCGGGGCTGCCCGTCGTGGGGGACGATCCCGCCGAACAGGGCGTGCCGATGGCGCCGCCGGACTGGGCGGTACGGCTGGTCCGGGCCGGCCGGGGGCTGCTGTTCCTGGACGAGCTGTCCACCGCACCGCCGGCCGTGCAGGCCGCCCTGCTCCGTCTCGTGCTGGAGCGGCGGATCGGTGCCCTGCAACTGCCGCCCGGGGTACGGATCGTGGCCGCGGCCAATCCGCGTTCCTCGGCGGCCGACGGCTGGGAGCTGAGCCCGCCGCTGGCCAACCGGTTCGTGCACCTCCAGTGGACCCACGACCACGAGGTGGTGGTGCGCGGCCTCGGCGGGACCTGGCCCCGGGCGACGCTGCCCCGGCTCGACCCCGAACGGCTGCCGGAGGCCGTGGACTTCGCCCGCCGCGCGGTGTGCGGGCTGCTCACCGCCCGCCCGGCGCTCGTGCACCGGCTGCCCAGCGGCGAGACGCGCCGGGGCGGTCCCTGGCCGTCGCCCCGCAGCTGGGACATGACGTTGAGCCTGATCGCGTTCGCGACCGCGGCCGGCTCCTCCAGGGACGTGCTCTCGCTGCTGGTCCGGGGGACCGTGGGAGACGGTCCGGGGCTGGAGCTGCTGGCGAGCCTGGACCGGATGGACCTGCCCGATCCCGAGACGCTGCTCGCCGACCCGGCGGGTGCCGTCCTGCCCGAGCGGGGGGATCTGCGTCAGGCGGTGCTGGACGGTGTGGTGGCGGCGGTCCGCAATCGTCCGGAGAAGTCCCGCTGGGACGCGGCATGGACACTCCTGGTCCGGGCGCTGGAGACCGGTGCCCCGGACGTGGTGGTCGTCCCGGCGACCACGCTGGCCTCGCTGCGCCGGGTGGACTGGGACGTCCCGGCATCGATCGAGCGGCTCGCCGGAGCGGTGTCCCTGTCCCGACGGGCGGACCGGGCGGCGACCCGGACCGCGGACCGGGCAGCCGCGGCGGCGAAGGCCGGCCGATGACACCCGACGCGCCGGGGGCGCTGGACCTCGACAAGCTCTTCGCCGCCCGGCTGCAGGCCGTCCGGGCCCGCCCCTACCTGGCGACGGCGCTGTTCGCCCTGCGCGTCGTGGAGTCGCGGCGGGTACCGACGATGGCCGTCGACCGGCACTGGCGGTGCTACGTCTCGCCCGGCTTCGTGGACCGGACCCCGGAGGAGGAACTGGCCGGGGTGTGGGTGCACGAGGTGTCGCACCTGCTGCGCGACCACCACGGGCGCAGCGACCGGGTCGCACGGCAGCAGGGGCTGACCGGTCCCGCCGAACGGCTGCGGATGAACATCGCCGCCGACTGCGAGATCAACGACGACGTGTTCGGCGAGGGGCTGGTCCGGCCGGAGGGCGCCGTCTCCCCGGAATCCCTGGGGCTCCCCGAGGGGCAGCTCATGGAGGAATACCTGACCCGGTTCCGGCTCGGGCCGTACACGGAGCACCTGGCCTGGCTGGACTGCGGCAGTGGCGCCGATGGGCTGGAACGGGAGTGGGACCTGGGGCCGGACGGCGCGCACGGCCTGAGCGAGCAGGAGCGGGACGCGGTCCGGTTCCGGGTGGCGCAGGGCATCACCGGCCGTCCGGGGAACGCCTCGAAGGGGTGGCGGCGGTGGGCCGAGGAGGCGTTCCACCCGCCGCAGCCGTGGCGGGAGCTGCTGGGTGCGGCGGTCCGTTCGGCCGTCTCCGGGTCCGGCGCGGGCGAGGACTACACGTACGGCCGCCCCTCGCGACGCTCGGCCGGTGTGCCCGGTGCGGTGCTGCCGAGCCTGCGGCGCAGGCCGCCCCGGGTCTGCGTGGTCATCGACACGTCCGGGTCGGTCAGCGACACCGAACTGGGCAGCGCGCTGCTGGAGGTTGCCGCGATCTCCCGCGCGGTCGGCGGCCGTCGCGACCTGATCACCGTCCTGCCGTGCGACGCGGCGGCCAGGATCGCGCACCCGTTGTGCCGTGCCGAGGGAATCCCGCTGGTGGGCGGCGGCGGTACGGATCTGCGCACAGGCTTCGCCAGGGCCCTGCGGACGCAGCCGAGGCCCGATGTCGTCGTGGTCCTGACGGACGGCCAGACCCCCTGGCCGAGTACGCGGCCGGCGTGCCGGACGGTGGTGGGTCTGTTCCCCCGGCTGCGGGACGAGGACGATCCGTACTACGTCCCGAGTTCCCCGCCCGAGTGGGCACGCACGGTGGTCATCGGGGCGGCGCCCGCGGCCCGGTAGGGCTCCGGGCGTTCGCCGTCACCCCTTCGTCCGGCCCGGTGCACCACCCCGGGTACTGTCCGCTTGTTCGAATCAGGCCCCGTAGCCCGGGGCTGCACGTGGGAGAGTCGCCATGAGCGGAGCAGGACCGGCGGAGCGTATGTGGAAGCCGAGCAACGAAGAGGGCGGGGCGCTCGCGGGCCGGTGGTGGCAGTGGGCCCTGTCCGCGCCCGACGACCGGAGCCCGGTCAGGGACACGACGGGTGAGCACGCCGCCTGGAACCAGCCGGACGACCTCTGGTTCCTGGCCGGCACCTACGGCGGGCGGGTGGTGCGGCGCTGCGCGCTCCCCTCGGACCGGCCGGTCTTCTTCCCCGTCCTCAACATGCAGCACCCCCGTTCGTACTCGAGGATTCCCCAGCGCATGACCGCCACGGAGGCCACGGCCTCGCTCAACAGCGTCCCGCTGCCCTTGCAGGAGTTCACCGCACCGTTCCGGACCGGGCTGACCCAGCGTTACGCCTGGGGCATCTGGGGCGGCTTCGAACCACTGACCCCCGGTCAGTACGTGCTGGAGATCAAGGCGGCCGCCACGAACGGCTTCTGGGTCGACACGACCTACCACCTGGAGTCGAAGGCCCCCTGATCCACCGGACATCCCCCTACGCGTCGGGGACGCATGGCATCATGCTGAGCGATCTCGTGAGACCACGAGGAGCACGTTCAGCACAACTCCCTTTTATTCTGCGGAGGTTGCTCATGCGTCGCCGATTCACCGTCCCGCTCGCCACGGCCGCTCTGTCGCTCCCCCTCGTCCTGCTCCCCGCCGCGTCCGCCTCGGCCGCCCCTGCCGACAAACCCCAGGTCCTCAGCTCCTGGACCCAGACGAGCCTCTCCAGCTACAACGCCTGGAACTCGGCCCGCAACAACCAGGGCGCCTGGTCCGCGTACGGCTTCGACTGGTCGACGGACTACTGCAGCAGCTCGCCCGACAACCCGTTCGGCTTCCCCTTCCAGACCGCCTGCGCCCGCCACGACTTCGGCTACCGCAACTACAAGGCGGCCGGCACCTTCGACGCCAACAAGTCACGCATCGACTCCGCGTTCTACTCGGACCTCAAGCGCGTATGCGCCGCCTACTCCGGAGCGAAGCTCACCGCGTGCAACAGCACGGCATGGACGTACTACCACGCCGTGGACATCTTCGGCGTGGCACCGGCGAAGACGGGCACCGAGGGACTGACCCGGGCCGCCTGACATCGCCCCGGCCCCACGAACGGCGGGCTCGTCCGCATCGCCTCGATCGATGCGGACCGGCCCGTTGCCGTACGGCAGGCTCAGCACCGGGCCCACCGGCACACTCACCGGAATCCGGACCGCGTCCGCCGCCGGCGGACTCGACTCCGCCCACAACAGCTGGTTCCCACCCCTCACGCACCATCCACCACCCTTCCGTGGGTTTCCAACTCCCGGACCCGGTAAGAGCTCTGATGAGCCATCATCGAATTCGGGCGGGAAAAAGACGGGCACGCGGTGCCCGCACCATTCCAAGGAGGCGCCAAGTGCGTAATCGGGTGCGCGCGGTCGACGGGCGGCATCTGGTGGTGGAGCGACTCGGGGATCCTCGCGGCAGACCGGTCTTCCTGCTGCACGGGATGCCCGGCAGCAGGCTCGGTCCGGCTCCGCGCGGCATGGTCCTGTACCAGCGCAAGACCCAGCTGATCACCTACGACCGGCCGGGCTACGGCGAGTCCGACCGGCTGCCGGGCCGCAGTGTCGCCGATGCCGTTCAGGACGTACGGGCCATCGCCGACCATCTCGGGCTCGAACGGTTCGCCGTGGTGGGCCGCTCCGGTGGTGCCCCGCACGCCCTGGCCTGCGCGGCGCTGATGCCCGAGCGGGTGACCCGTACCGCCGCACTGGTCACGCTGGCCCCCCGGGAGGCCGACGGTCTCGACTGGTTCGACGGGATGGCCGCCTCCAACGTGCTGGCGTACTCCACGGCGACGGCCGATCCGGACGGGCTCGCGGAGTCGTTCATCTCCCGGTCCGCGGTGATCAGGAAGAACCCGGTCCAGCTCATCGACGAACTGCGCCAGGAGCTGACCGACTCCGACCGGATGGTGGTCAACGACGCCGGGGTCCGCACCATGCTGCTGCGCAACTACCGTGAGGGGCTGCGCACTTCGGCCTGGGGCTGGATCGACGACGCGCTCGCGTTCAGCAATCCGTGGGGGTTCGACCCGGCGGACATCCCCGGTCCGGTGCTGCTCTGGCACGGCGAGAAGGATGTGTTCTCCCCGGTGGGCCACTCGCGCTGGCTGGCCGAACGCATCCCGAACTCCACCGTCGTGGTGGAACCGGCGGCAGCGCACTTCGACGCGCTGCACGCACTGCCCAGGATCCTCAACTGGCTGCTGGAGCCGCCCACCGGATGACGGACGGGGCCGGCGGTCCAGGAGCGTCCGGCGACGGCCGGACGCTCCCGGGGCTCAAACCGCCGTCGGTTCCAGTTCGCGCTCGAACCGGTCGTCCTCGTCCCGGGCGATCCGGGTCATCGGATGGTCGTCACCGAGTTGGCGGGCCAGCTCCTCGACCGTCTCGGTCCGCAGCCGCAGCGCCTCGTCCTTGCGCCCCATCGCGTCGAGCGTGACCGCCATGTTCGACGTCATGGCCAGGGTCTCCGGGTGATGTGCCCCCAGTACCCTCCTGAGCTGCCCGGACACCTTCTCCTCGGTCTCCAGCACCAGGTCGAGGTCGCCCCGCTCCGCCGTCGCGTTCGCCAGGTTCATCACGCAGAACAGGGTGTTGGGGTGCTCCGGCCCGTACACCTCCCGCATCGTGGCGAGCACCCGGGTCAGCACCCGCACCGACTCCTCGGACGCGCCGGTCCCCGACTGGTAGACGCCGAGGTTGTTCAGCGCGGCCAGGGTGTACGGGTGTTTCTCCCCCGGCACCTTCATGTACTGGTCGACGACCTCCTGCGCGGTGTCCCTGGCCTCGGTCGGCTCGCCGGCCGCGAACAGGTCGGCCGCCATGTTGAGGTCGCAGGCCAGCGACTCCGGGTTGGCGGAGGTGTACTTGGCCCGGTACCTGGACCGGGTGGCCACCGTGAGTCTGCGGGCGTCCTCCAGTCTGCCCGCGCGGCGCAACGACACCGCGAGGCTCTTCGCCGCGCTCAGCGTGCCCGGGAAGGCCCGGCCGAGCGTGGCCTTGTAGCTGTCGTACGTACGGCTGAGGATGCCGACCGAGTCCTCGTACCGTCCGACGTCCCGCAGGTCACGGGCCAGGTTCATGGCCGAGGAGAGGCTGTAGGGATGCTCCGCGCCGAGCACCTCGACGCGCCGGTCGAAGACGTCCTGGTCGATCTCGCGGGCCTTGGCGTACTGGCCGATGGACCGCAGGGTGAACGCCAGGTTGTTGGCCGCGGCCAGCGTCCGCGGGTGCGACTCGTGGAAGATCTGGTTGAACCCGTCGGTGGCCTCGGTCGCCAGCTCGATCGCCCTGGTGTACTCCCCGAGCGTGCCGAGGTCGGTCGCCAGGCTGCTGGTGCTCATGTACGTGTGCGGGTGCTCCGGGCCCAGGACCTCGCGCTGTGTCGCCAGGGTGATCTCGTCGAGTTCCCTGGCCTCCACGTAACGGCCGCGCGAGCGGTAGATGTTGGAGAGGTGGAAGCAGAGGTAGAGGTACTGGATGTCCCGCTCCCCCAGCGTCTGGCGCCAGATCTCGCGCAGCTCCTCGCAGACCGTCGTCGCGGTCCGGAAGTCACCGCGCTTCCAGAGGTAGCGGACCCGGTCGATCAGGAGCCTGCGGGCCTCGGGCTCCTTGCAGTTGCGCGCGTCGGACGGGCCGAGGTGCGGCCAGATGGTGGCGAACTGCGGCCAGGTCGAGGGGTTGTCGATCGGCTCGTCGTCATCGGGCCGGGCGCCCGCCAGGATGCGGTGGACGGCGTGCCGGGCGTCCTGCTGCTCCTCCTCGGTGAGCTGCGCCCGGATGACGGCCTGGACGAGCCGGTGCACCTGGATGGAGTTGGAGACCTGGTCGACCTTGGCGAGGGCGAACCGGCCGATCTCCCGGATGACCCGGCCCAGCACCAGCTTCTCCTGGAGCGAGGCGTCGTACGGCTTCAGCGCCTCGATCATCTCCTTGCTGTAGAGGAGGTTCCCCGAGATGGGCTCGGGTGCGAAGAAGGCGCAGAGCTGGAGCAGCCGGACCGCGGCGGGCGAGCGCTCCTTGAGCCGCTGGATGGAGATGTTCCAGGTCGCGGCGACCGGCTCCGGGTAACCGGCCGGCTGATTGAGCGCCAGGACCTCGGGCGCCTGCTGGGCCAGCTGTTCGAGATAGGTGTCGATCGGGGTGGCGGTCTCCGCGATCCAGGCCGCCGCCTGCTCCACGGCCAGCGGCAGGTCGCCGACGGCGGTGGCCACCTGGGCGGCGTCCTCGTCGGTCAGCCCCGGGGCCCGGCGCTGGAGGTGCTCGATGGACTCCTCGCGCAGGAAGACGTCGACCGGCAGCGCGTCGCCGTGCTGGGACCATGCCTGGTTGCGCGAGGTGACCAGGATGTGGCCCGAGCCGCCCTGCGGGAAGTAGCGGCGGAGCCGTTCGGGGTCGTCGGCGTTGTCGAAGACCAGCAGCCAGCGGTCCGAGGGCACACCCCGGCGCAGCAGGTCCACGGCCTCCTGGGAGGCGGCCGCCATGTCGTCGCCGCCCTGGGCGCCGAGCCGGACCGCGAGCTCGGCGAGCGCGGCCACCACGTCGTCGGTCTGCTCGGAAGATATCCACCAGACCAGGTCGTAGTCGGCCATGAAGCGGTGCACGTACTCCAGGGCGACCTGGGTCTTGCCGACGCCGCCGAGCCCGTACAGGGTCTGCGGCTGCGGCAGCACCACGGCCATGCCGCCGCCGAGCTGGTCGCGCATCCGTTCCAGGACCAGCGAGCGGCCGGTGAAGCCGGGGTTGCGCGGCGGGGCGTTCCAGATCCTGGGGACGGTGCCCGGGAAGCGCGGTCCGGGCGACACCGCGTCGGTGAGCTGTACGGGCCGGTCCAGGGCGCGCAGCAGTGCGGCGGTGGCGTGCACCTCGTCGAGCCGGAAGAGGTCGACGGGGTTGCGGTCGATGTAGGGCGCGGAGAGCCGTACGTCACCGACCCTGAGCGGCAGCAGATGGCGCCGGCCGCCGCCGGGGTCCTCCGCGACGGCCCGGTCCCAGAGGTCCACCGCGCGCTGGGACTTGAGGTAGGCGCTGGAGAGGAGCACCACGGTGCGGGCGGCGCTCTCGGCGGGTGCCTGTTCCATGTTCTCCCGCTGGGCGGACACGTCGCGCGGCACGACGCGGAACCCGGCCCGGGTGAGCACGGACTCGATCCAGTCGGCCCACATCCGGTTCTCCGCCACGTAGCTGAGGAAGAGATCGGCCGGCAGCGCGGGCCGGCGCCGGGTGAACGCGTCCCGGATGCGCAGCCGCACCTCTTCGCCGACCGGTGGCATCGAGGTGATCTGCTGGTCGGTGATGACGGAGGTGAGCCGCTCGAAGGCGGAGAGCAGGGAGTTGGTGAGACCGGCCTCGTCGCCGAAGGTGGCGAGGGTCTCCTCGTAGGCGTAGTAGGGGCGGTACGGAATCTCCACCGCGCCCCAGTAGGCGGTGAGTTCGTCCCCGGACAGGTCGCGCGGCAGCCGGTCGAACTTCAGCCGGGCCAGCGCCCGTCCGGCATCCGCCTTCTCCTTCTCGCCCTCGTCGATGCGCATCGGGACGGGGAAGATGGAGATGGGGCGGCCGGTGTAGCGCTCGGAGATCTGCCGGGCGACGGAGGCGGCGCCGTCGATGGACTGGTCGCTGAGCGTGAAGCAGTCGACGAGGACGTCGGGGAGGTGGACGGTGCAGATGTCGGCGATGTCGCTGAGGCCGGTCCGGCTGTCGATGAGGACGTAGTCGTAGTTGGCCTTCATGTCGTCGCGCAGGGCGTCGAAGAAGTGGCCGCCGCCGAGCCGGTCGTAGAAGTTGTCCCAGTCGAAGGTGGAGACGGTCGCGGAGTACTCGCGGTTCTGCCGTCCCGCGGAGACGAAGTCGAGCGTGCCGCCCTGCGGGAACTCCCAGCCGAGCGCCTCGGGGGTCAGGGAGACGGCGTGCGGCTGGATCCGGGCGTAGTCGCGGTGCCAGTCGTCGGCGCGCTGGACGGGGCTGGTCGCGGCCCACGCGTACTCGGTGATCAGGTCGATGACGCCGGTGGTGGCACCGAGTGTGGACGGGTCGAGGAACGGGTGGAAGAACCGGTGGAGCCCGGGTGCCTCCAGGTCCCAGTCGACGGCCAGTACCCGCTTCCCGTTGGCGGCGAGTATCCATGCGGTGTTGGCCAGGGCCATGGTGCGGCCGGTGCCGCCCTTGTACGAGTAGAAGGTGACGATGCGCCCGTCACGACTGGCCGTCATCCGTGTCCTCCGCATCCGTCGCAGGGTCGTGTGTCTCGGGGATGTAGTTCGTCTGCGCCATCGGCCCCATCAACCGTGTCCGTTCGGTGTGTCCGCCTCCGGTGGCGGGTGGGTACACCGCCGCGTGTCTCAGGTACTGCTGGGCCGCCACCTCGACGACCTGCGGCAGGATCTGCCCGAAGGCCTCCATGCTGGGGACGCCCTTGGCGGCGGCCCGGCAGTAGGCCCGCCCCTGGCGCATCTTGGTCGGCATGGTCTGTTCGAGCTTCTCGGTCAGTTCGGCCTCGGCCGCCATGCTCTCGTGGTCCTCCCGGTTCCACGGCACGATCATCGTCACCCAGGGGCGGTTCTCGGCGTCGAAGGCGGCGAGCCGCCGGCACCGGTCCTCGTCCTGCAGGGCCCAGCGGTCGACGAGCAGGATCTCCGGCCTGCTGGGCGGCTGCTTGCCCTCGCCGTGCCCGGTCTCCTCGTCGAAGGAGGAGATGATCGCCTGGTAGTTGAGGGACCGGACCAGGTCCTCGGCGACGTAGGCCAGTGGCCGGGCGGCGGCCGGGTGGTAGGGGTTCCAGTCCTGCGGACTGTCTCCGTAGTAGTCGGCACTGCGTCCGGCGGGCAGGTCGTGCCGGGTGGCCGCGGCTATGGTGACCTGCATCGGACGGGGGCCGCCCACCGAGCTGTTGGGCGGGCCGAAGGCGCTGGGCGCCAGGCGGTAGTCGACGGGACGGCCGGTGCCGATCCTTATGGTGTCGGCGACGTTGACGATGCGCTTGGCGAGCTCGTACACCGCGCGCTCGTACTCCTCGGCGAAGAGCCGGAGTTTGATCAGTCCGTAGAGTCCGTCACTGACGTAACGGTCTCCGAAATCGCGGTGGTTGAACTGTAATCTCTCGGCGGGGCCGGGGAGTTGGCTCGGGGGGACCGGTACCCAGAGGGCCGGGACGATCGCCTCGGCCCGCTGGTTGGAGCGGGCCCGATGATGGATGGCTCGCTGAGCGAAGGCGTACCACTCCTTGCCGCACATCTCGCTCGCGAAGTAGCGCGGCGAGAACAGCGGAACGAACACCCGGCAGGTGGCGAGCACCTCACCGAGCCGTTCCGACCAGCCCTCGCCGGAGCGTATCTCGCGGTCGATGAATCCCGCGGGCGCGCCCGCGGGAAGATCCGTCATGGCCAGTACATGGTCACAGAGATCCTTGAAGAGGCGTTCGACCCACATATCCGGGTCGGTTCCACGGCCGTAGCCCGGTGTATGGGCATAACTCAAGAAGAAGTACGGCCGATGGTCCGCCGCTCGCTGCTGCGTTGTTGCGTGCACACGACCCCCGTCCTGTGTGAGCACCCGCATCCGGGGACTGAAGTGAATGCGAGCGAATTCATCATTCCGGAGCGGACGTTGCTCCACCCCCATGGCGTTCGGTCATTCAACGCCGGTTTTCAGTCATACGTTCCCGGGTTTCACCGAACATTTCCTTGATCGAATTCGGTCTGCGGCTGTTCCTCCCAGTTGTCCCGTGTGCACCGGCTCTCCGACCGAACCGGAATTCGACCCTCAGATCTCTTTTCGCATCAGATCCAGCAGCCGCTTTCCGCTGACGGTGAGCTCGGCGGCACCTTCCAGCGTGTCGAGGGCCTGTGGTACGCCCTCCAGACAGCGTGGCTCGAATGCGCCCAACGCCATCCGTTCATAGGTCTCGGCCAGCAACCGGGAAAACGGAACTGGTTCTTCCTGCCAGGGAATCCGATGTTCCCAGGCGCCGTCCGCCGCGTAAAGATCCGTGACATCGGCCAGCGCCTGCAATTCGGCTCGCCGCGATCCGCGCAGCAGCGCGAGCGCCAACTCCTCGGCGCTGCCGTCCACGGCGATGCCCAGCGCCCCGTAGCCGTGCCGCCCCACGGCGGGTTCGGCCGCGGCGAGACCGGTGAGCGGTGTGAGGGTGGTGAGGCGCCCCGCCATCTCCGCGGCCCGCAGCGGCGCCTTCGCCCCGATCAGCGCCCAGGCCTCGCCGATCCTGGCCACCAGCTCCGCGGCGGCCCGGTCGTCGAGCGCGGCCGAAGCCGGCGCGGCGAAGCAGTCGCGGTACGGGTCGAGGTCGTCGATCACCAGATCGAGCACCGGGCCGGAGGAGGCGCCCGGCACCGAGAGCCGGCGCACCGGCCGCCAGCCGGGACCGGCCGCCGACAGCACCACCCGCCGCTCGGCCGGGTCGCCCTCGTCCCGCCGGACCAGGAAGCCGTCCTCGACGGCGCGCACCAGCGCCGTACCGCGCTCCCCCGCTCCCCCGATCCGCAACTCGCCGAGCCCCGGCAGGACCAGCCTGCCGTCCTCGTAGCCCACGTCCACGGGGATGTCGAGGCCGGCCCGTACGGCGGCGGCCGCGAGACGGGAGGACAGCCGCAGCGCGTGCTCCATCGCGCCCGGCCGTTCGTGGAGCGCCTCCAGGGCACGGAGCAGCCAGGTGCGGGTGTACGGGTGGGCCAGCACCTCGTCCAGGCCGCGGGCCCCCTCCTCACCGGCCTCGACGGCGGCGGCCAGCTCCCAGGCCCGGCCCCATCGCTCGTCGCCGTGCTCCTCGACGTCGGCGTTCAGCCGGGCCAGCAGCATCCGGGTGAGCTCCCGCTGGGAGGCGGCCAGCTCGACCGGGTCGCTCACCTCGGGCGCGACGAGGGACGCCGCCGTGCGCGCCTCGATGCCGCGCACCAGGGCGGCCAGGTCCTCGCAGTACACGGACGGGTTGTCGAACTCGCCGGACGGCCCGGTGGAGCGGTACCGGTGGGTGTAGAGACCGCCGCCGCACGAGCGCACGACGGGACAGCGGCGGCAGGTCTCGCTGACCCCGGCCAGCCCGAGCTGACGGGCCCGCACCCCGGGGTGGGCCGCCACCTCGTCCAAGGTGTGGGTGAAGACGTCGAAACCGGTGGCCGCGGCGCCCTCGTAGGCGCTCTTGAGCGAGTCGACCTGCTCCAGCTGGCCGTCGGTCTCGACGACGACCAGGTCGGTCGGGGCGAGCCCCAGGGACTCGGTGAGGCTGGGGCCACCGCTGAGCGTGGACAGCACCGAGGAGAAGAGCCGCACCGGCACCGGCCGCCCCTGCTCCTGCCAGCGGTCGAAGACCGCGAGGAGCCATTCGGCGTAGGCGGTGGGCGAGCCGTCCGGACGGGGCGGCGGATCGTCCCAGGTGGCGTGTGGGAGCAGGAAGTCGATGAGCGGCGGATCGAGCTCGGTGAGCGCGTCGAGGACCGCGATCGGGTCGTTCTCGATGTCCACGGTGCACAGGAGCCCGAGATCGAGGTGGCGGTAGCGCTCCTGCCGGAGCAGTTCCACGGCCTTGAGGACCAGGGGGTGGCTGCTGCGCCCGTCCGCGTAGCGACGGTGCCGGTCGTTGGCGGCCCGGTCGCCGTCGAGGGAGATGCCGACCCTGACATCGAACTCGTCGAAGAGGTCGAGATACCGCGGACTGAGCTGGAGTCCGTTGGTGTGGATGCGCAGGTCGAGTTCCGCGACGCCGTCGAAGGCGGAGGTGAGCACTTCGCAGACTCGCCGCAGTCGGGCGGGCCCCGCCAGTAGAGGCTCCCCTCCGTGCAGGATCACTGACACGGAGGGCAGTGCATGTGCCTTGGCATGCTCGGCCAAGCGTTGAGCAGTCCGGAAAATGACATCATCAGAGATTGTCCTGGGCCGGGTTCGCCAGCTCTGATCTGCATGTTCATAGACATAGCAATGGTCACAAGCAAGATCGCACCTGCTGTGAACCTTGAGAACGACTTCGCGGAAAGGGACCAGGGGTCCTGTCATTCCACCAGTCTAGCCAGCCCGAAGGGGTGGTCGGAGCTTCGGTTCACGAGGTGTTGGGCGGGTTGTTTCAGAGCGCCGAGTTGAAGGTCGACGCCTGGGTGGGGCGACCGGCCGACACGGCGTGCACGCGGCCGAGCTTCCGGGCAGCGGCAGTGCCGCGGACATCGATCTGGGCGAGCGGCACACGGTTCTTCTTCGCAACGGCGAAGGAGAGGGAGGATTCTGAGGTGTTCACGGCTGTCCTTGAGGGGATTTGTTCCGATGGAATGGTTCCGGACAGGAATGCAGCAACAGTATCTGCACCATTGCAGTGTCCGGCGGCACGACTTTACTCTCATGGCCTCGGTTGGCAACTGAGGACGGCCACTTGGAACCAGAGCGTCACACAGGGCCGTCCCGAATCGAACGGAACCACTGATTCCGCCATTCGGGCGACTACATAACCGCAGACGGGAGTGAACATGACGGCGCTTCCCGGGCCGCTCCAGAGCATGGTCTTCAGGAACGCCGATCTGCCGGCGCTCTTCCACCACACCGACCAGATAGCCATCGCGAGGCAGCGGGAGGCGGTGAACACCACCCGCATTCAACTGATACTCCTGGTCACAGGGGCGCTGCCGGCCGCCGTCCCCTGGCACGCCGAGCTGGGTGACACGTTTCAACTCGTCGATGCCGCAGGCGTGTTGGCCTACCTGGGTGTCCTGATCACGACGTACCTCTCCGCCCGGCGCAAAGCAAAGTCGCATTGGCAACTAAACCGCTCGGCGGCAGAGTTCATCAAGTCGATGTGCTGGCGTTACTCGGTGCATGGATCACCTTTCGACACCGGCACCCAGCACCCGGAGGCGGTGTTCGCGAACCGCCTCGAAGAGGGCCTTCAGGAGCTGCGCAAAGTGGGGTGGGCCGATCCGCGCGACCTGACGGCCGATTCGGGCGGGCTGATCACCGAATCGATGCGCGAGTTACGGGACAAAGCGTTCACCGTACGCAAGGAGACGTACGTGCGTGACCGCCTCATCGAGCAGAGAAGTTGGTACCGCAGGCGCCAGGAGGTGTCCCGGCGGGCCACCCTGGTCTGGTCGACCACCATCGCCGCGCTGACCGCGCTCGCCCTGGTGTTCGCCCTGCTGCGGACGTTCTCCGTCACCCAGTCCTTCGCCCTGACGGGGGCGCTGTCGGCGGCGGCGGCCGCCTGTCTGGCCTGGAGCGAGATGCGCCGCCACCACCCGCTGATCTCGGCCCACTCCCTGGTGGAGCAGGACCTTGAGGCGATGCAGGTGGCGATGGAGACCACACTGACCGAGCGCCAGTGGCCGGGCGCCGTCTTCGAGACCGAGCGCATCGTCTCCCCGCAGCACACCGACTGGCTTGCCCGGCACCAGATGTGACGTGGAGTCAGTGATGCCGGGCGGCCGCGTCCGCCGTCAGCCGCGCTCCACGCCCTCGCGCCAGATCACCGTGACCGGGCGGCCCAGGCTGCGGGCGTACGTCACGATGTCGCCGGTGCCGCCGAGGCCGCGGGCCGGCCTGCCGTCCCAGACCGCGAGCAGCCGGTCGCAGTGGTCGGCGATGTACGCGCCCGCCGCGTAGTACGCCTCGTCGGTGGAGTGCGGGTAGTCGAGCCGGACCTCCCGCACCGCGCGGTCCTTGAGGGCCCGGTAGCGGGCGAGTTCGGCCGCGTCCTCGAAGCAGGACTCGTAGTCGCCGCTCGGGATCACCACCGTCAGGTCGGCGCCGCGGGCCAGGGCGAGGTCGGCGAAGAGCTGGTCCGCCCCCACCGCCAGGCTGGAGAGGGCCTCCAGGGCGCCCTCGTGGCCGCGGAGCGCCGCCCGTAACCCCGCGAGCACATGGGCATGGGCCTCCTGCGGAATGGTGCGATGACCGGTCACTCCGATGCGTTTCACGGACCTGGAACCCCCTGAGGTGTCTGCCGGGGGCCCGGAGGTCGTCCCCTCCGGTCGACACAGCTCCGCCCCCGTTGCTCCTGCGTGACCGGCCTGCCCCACATCCTCTCAAAAGCCGCGGGGTGCGCGGGAGCCCCCGCCCGGGATTCGGGCAGGGGCTCCTTCGCGGTCGGCCGCTTGTTCGAGGGCCGGTCGGGGGGTGTGCCGGGGTGTCAGTAGACGCTGACCCCGTACGCGCTGAGCGCCTCGGTGACCGGCTGGAAGTACGTGGTGCCGCCGGAGGAGCAGTTGCCGCTGCCGCCGGAGGTGAGACCGATCGCCTTGGAACCGGAGTAGAGCGGGCCGCCGGAGTCGCCGGGCTCCGCACAGACGTTGGTCTTGATCATGCCGTAGACGATGTCGCCGCCGCCGTAGTTGACGGTGGCGTTGAGGCCCGTGACGGAACCGCTGTGGATGCCGGTGGTGGAGCCGCGGCGGGTGACGGACATACCGACCGTGGCGTTGGCCGCACTGGTGATGTCGACGCTGCCGACGGTGCCCGCGTGGGCGACCGCGGTGTTGTCGTACCGGACCAGGCCGTAGTCGTTGGTCGGGAAGCTGGAGCCGACCGTCGGGCCGATGCTGGTCGAGTTCGACGAGTTGGTGTACCAGGGCGGGTTGCCGTCGGTGCAGTGACCGGCGGTCAGGAAGTAGTAGGTGCTGCCGCTGCGGACGTTGAAGCCGAGGGAGCAGCGCCAGCCGGGGGCGTAGATCGCGTCGCCGCCGGAGAGCAGCTTGCTGAACTTCCCGGTGGTGCGCTCGATCTTCAGGGCGCCGGCGTTGACCCCGGCGGACTGCTTGATCTGTTCGATTTCGGCCTTCGAGACCGTGCGGTCGACGGTGACCACGAGCTTCTTGCTCACCGGGTCGACGTTCCACGCCGTGCCCGCCACGTCGGCGCCGAGCACGGCGTCGCTCGCGGCGGAGAGCTGCGCGGCGCTGAAGGTGGTGTTGGTGTCGGCCTGGGCGCTGGGAACGGCGAGGGCGGCGACGGCGACGAGGCCCGCGGCGATGGCGACGGCCCTGGTCCGTCTGACGGTGCCGCTGAGGGGGGTGGTGCGCTTGATCCTCACTTTTCATTCCTCCCGAGGGGAAGTCGGGGGTCCGCCTGTGGGGTGGTCGGACCCGTGAGGCGCAGTCGGGTGCACGGCCGTGCACCGCGATGCGGGCATGCCGTGTTCCTGACAAGCGCTGCTCGGGAGTATTCAAGGCGTCAACTTGTGGCGCAAGAGGGCCCTCTGGCCTGAACTTGTCGCACCGCACGGGAGCGGCCCCGGCAGCACACGGGCTGCCGGGGCCGCCGTCCCGAAAAGATGTGACTGGACGTCAGTTGTCGACGCGGTTGCGCTCCCCCGCCTCGACGGCGACGGACAGGGTGTTGCCCGGGGGCGGGAAGGGGCAGATGAAGTGGTCCGCGAAGGCGCACGGCGGCAGCAGCGCGCGGTTGAGGTCGACCGTCACGCTGCCGTCCCCGGCCGGTGCCGCGGGCCGCAGGAACCGGAAGCGGTAGCTGCTGTTCCCGCTGGTGGCATCGGCGAACACCGCCCAGAGCGAGCCGTCCGGCTCGACCGCGACGTGCAGCGTGTGCTCCGTACCGTCGAGCTCGAAGGCGATCTCGCCGGCGAGCCCGAGACCGCGCTCGACCCCGTCGGCGTTCTCGACCCGGACGGTGCGGGTGCTGTCGTACGGGCGGAAGGTGCCCGGGAGCACCCAGCGGGGGTCGTACGGGGTGGCCTCGATGGCCCGGAAGGCGCGCCGCGCCGGGGAGTCCGGGTCGAAGTCCCGTACCGCCCAGAGCCCTTCGCGGCTCAGCACGACCAGGCGCCGCCCGCCGTGCGCGACGCGGGACCCGTCGATCGGTCCGCGGTCGGCGGTGAGACGGACCTGGCCGGTGAAGGGCTCGCCGTCCACGGTCAGCCCGTCCGGGCCGGAGGCGCTGAGCACCAGCTCGTCGCCGTCCTCCCGCCACTGCCCGGGTACCTCGGGGATGCGGCCCTCCGGGTGGTCGGCGAGCCAGTGGGTGCCGGTGAGGGAGAGCGGTCCGTAGGGGCCGGCGACCATGGCGGTGCGCTCCTCGTGCCAGCGCTTCCAGTCCTGTGCCGCCTGCTCGGATCCGTGCGGCTGTTGTGCGTCCGTGCTCATGCGGTCAACCCTTCCACACCGGCTCGGCGAGCCCGAGGTGTGACCGCAGCGTGGGACCGGTGTATTCGGAGCGGAACACTCCGCGCTCCTGGAGGAGCGGGACCACCCGGTCGACGAAGTCGTCCAGGCCGCCGGGGGTGAGGTGCGGTACGAGGATGAACCCGTCGGCGGCGTCGGCGGCGACGAACGCGGTGAGCTGCTCCGCGACCGTCCGCGGGCTGCCGATGAAGGACTGCCGGCCGGTCGTCTCGATGACGGTCTGCCGGATGGACAGCCCCTTCTCCTTCGACAGCGCCCGCCAGCGCGCCGCGACGGCGAGGGGGTCGCTCTGCCTGACCCGGCCCTGGACCAGCGAGGATCCGGGGTCCGGATCGATGTCGGGCAGCGGCCCGTCGGGGTCGTAGGAGGACAGGTCGCGGCCCCAGATCTGTTCCAGGGCCAGCAGCGCGTTCTGCGGGGAGATCTGCTGGAGACGGATCTCGGCCGCCCGCTCCTGGGCCTCGGCGTCGCTGTCGCCGAGTACGAAGGTGACCCCGGGCATGATCTTCAGCTCGTCGGGTTCCCGGCCGTACTTCGCCAGCCGCGCCTTGACGTCGGCGTAGAACGCGCGCCCGGACTCCAGGGTGCCGTGCCGGGTGAAGACGATGTCGGCGGTGGACGCGGCGAACTCGCGGCCGTCCGGGGAGTCACCGGCCTGGATGACGACCGGATGGCCCTGCGGGGAGCGCGGGACGGTGAACTCGCCCTCGATGGCGAAGTGCTGCCCCTGGTGCGTGAAGGGGCGCGGGGTGCCGTCGGGGGTCCAGCTGTCCCACAGTTCGCGGGCGGTGACGACGAACTCGGCGGCCCTGGTGTACCGGTCGGCCCGGTCCAGGTAGCCGCCGCGCCGGAAGTTCTCCCCGGTGAAGGCGTCGAAGGAGGTGACGACGTTCCAGGCGGCCCGGCCCTCGCTGAGGTGGTCGAGGGTGGCCAGGCGGCGGGCCAGTTCGTACGGCTCGTTGAAGGTGGCGTTGACGGTGGCGGCGAGACCGAGCCGGTCGGTGACGGCGGCCAGCGCGGCCAGCACGGCGAGGGACTCGGGGCGGCCGACCACGTCCAGGTCGTGGATGCGGCCGTTGTGCTCGCGCAGCCGCAGCCCCTCGGCGAGGAAGAAGAAGTCGAACCTGCCGCGCTCCGCGGTGCGGGCGAGGTGCTCGAAGGAGGAGAAGTCGATCTGGCTCTTCGAGCGGGGGTCCGCCCAGACGGTGGTGTTGTTGACGCCCGGGAAGTGGGCGGCGAGATGCATCTGCCTCGTCGTGGTGCTCATGCCCGTCCTCCTTCGAGGGCGTACCGGTTGGCGGGGCGGGCCAGCCCCAGGTGCTCGCGCAGGGTGCCGCCGGGGTAGAAGGTGCGGAACAGGCTGCGGTGCTGGAGCAGCGCCACGGTGCCGTTGACGATCCGTTCGAGGTCGCGCCCGGGGGTGATGGGGGTGAGGTGGAAACCGTCCGCCGCGCCGCCGCGGTGCCATCGGGTGATCAGTTCGGCGAGGTCGACCGGGCCGCCCCGGTAGTACGAGCCGCCCGCGGCGAGCGGTGGTCCGCTCGCCAGTCCCGGTTCCGGGGCGGTCTCGGCGTCGCCGAGGTCGACCGTGAGCGCGACCAGGACCCGGAGCGTGCCGGGGTCGCGTCCGTACGCCGCCGCGCGCCGGCGCAGATCGGTGCGGGCTCCGGCGGCCTGCTCGGGGGTGGTGGCCCGGACCAGGACGACGTCCGCGTGGCGGGCGGCGGTCTCCCGGGCCGGGCCGCTCGTCCCGTCGATGACGACGACCGGGCGGCCCTGCGGGGGCCGGGGCACGATCGCCGGCCCCCGGACGGAGAACGAGGCGCCCTCGAAGTCGATGTAGTGCAGCTTGTCCCGGTCGATGAAGCGGCCGGTGGCGACGTCCCTGATCTCGGCGTCGTCCTCCCAGCTGTCCCACAGCCGGGCGCCCACCTCGGCGCTGTCACCGGCCTCGCGCCACAACTCGTCGGCGGGCGCCGCCGGACGCCTTCCGAACAACCGGGCCTCGGCCCCGGTCGTCGACACATCGGCCTGCCAGCCCGCCCGGCCGCGGCTCACCCAGTCCAGGGTGGCCACGGCGGACGACACGTGGAACGGCTCGGTGTGGGTGGTGGTGACGGTGGGCACCAGGCCGATCCGGCCGGTGGCGGGCGCGACCCGGGAGAGCACGGCGAGCGCGTCGGGGCCGGGCCGGGCGAAGGAGTCGCCGAGCGTGACGAAGTCCAGGGCGCCGTGCTCGGCGAGCCGGGCGAGGCCGGTGTAGTGCCCGGGGTCGTAGCGTGGCGGGCCGCCGATCTCGGCGGCCAGGTGAAGGGGGGTGGTCGAAGACATGGGTGGTACCTCTCCAGAGCTCTCTCGGGTGTTCTGCCGGGGCCGCGAGGGGCTCGGCCCCGGGCTCGGCTCCAGGGCTCGGGCGGGCCGGGCTCGGGGGCGCTCCTCGGTACGGACATGGGTGGGATCACAGGACCTTGGACAAGAAGGCGCGGGTGCGGCCGTGCTTCGGACGGTCGAGTACGTCGCCGGGGGCGCCCTGCTCGACGATCCGGCCCTCGTCCATGAAGACGACGGTGTCGGCGACCTCGCGGGCGAAGCCGATCTCGTGCGTGACGACGATCATGGTGGTGCCCTGGAGCGCCAGGTCCTTGATGACGTCGAGGACTTCGCCGACCAGCTCGGGGTCGAGCGCCGAGGTCGGCTCGTCGAAGAGCAGCAGTTTCGGTTCGAGCGCCAGCGCTCGGGCGATGGCGACCCGCTGCTGCTGTCCCCCGGAGAGCTGCTCGGGGTAGGCGTCCGCCTTCTCGGCGAGCCCGACCCGGTCGAGCAGCTTCTCCGCGGCGGCCACGGCCTCCTTCTTCGGGCGGCCGAGGGCGGCGACCGGGGCCTCGGTGATGTTCTCCAGCACGGTCAGGTGCGGGAAGAGATGGAAGTTCTGGAAGACGAAGCCGATCCGGGTGCGCCGGCGCAGCACCTCGCGCTCGCGCAGCTCGTACAGCTTGTCGCCGGCCCTTCGGTAGCCGACCGGGGTGCCGTCGACGCTGATCCAGCCGTGGTCGACCTTCTCCAGGTGGTTGATGGTGCGCAGCAGTGTGGACTTGCCGGAGCCGGACGGGCCGAGGACGACGGTGACCTCTCCCGCGCGTACGGACAGGTCGATGCCGCGCAGCACTTCGAGGCTGCCGAAGCTCTTGTGGACGGAGCGGATCTCGACCATGGCGTCGGTGGATCCGGTGGTGGTGCTCATCGCGTGGCCCCTTGGCGTAGTGACGTTCGACGTGGTGCTGGAGGACGGAGAGCACGGTGGTCAGGAGGACGTACCGGACCGTCGCGACCATCAGCAGGGGCACGGCCCCGCCGTTGCGGCCGCCTCCGGCCGGCCGGCGTCCACGGCCGGGGGTGGCGCAGGGGTACGACGGTGAGCGCGTCGTGGCCGTCGTCGGCGGGCGGGGCGACCTGTGGTCCTGTCGCCTTGTCGATGCGTGGATCGCTGATGAGGGCCATGAGGGTCCTTGGGCTGCGGTGTACGAGGGCGGGGTGGCGGGCCGTGCGCCCTCCCGGGAGCGGGCCGTGCCGTTCTGGGGGAGCGGCGGTCAGCCGTCGCCGCGGGCGAGGTCCCTCAGGAGGGCGAGCGCCGTGCGGGCGGTGGCGTCGTTCTGTCGGAAGGCCGGACCGCCGGTGCGCGGCCGGGTGAACGCCCCGCCCGCGCGGGCGGTGGTGAACGGGCCGAGCGCGAAGCGGCGCGGGTGCGGCCGGCCGTCGCGGCCCAGGATCCGGCCGTCGTCGGGGGCCACCGGGAGCAGCCCGGTGGCGGTGGCGGCGGCCCCGTCCTCGTGCAGGTCCTGGAGCAGCGGGCTGCGGGTGCGTTCCAGGGTGGGGGCGGGCAGCCTGGCCTCGACCAGGGTGCGGGCGGCTATCCGCTGTCCCGGCACGGTGGCGCTGCCCGCCAGGAACAGGCCCCGTCGCTCGTCGGCCTCGACGGTCATCCGGGCGCCGAGGAAGCGGACGACACCGGCCCGGGAGAGCGCGAGGAGCTGGTGCAGCCGGGGTCCGGGCGGCCCGGAGGCGAGATGGCTGAAGAAGCCGTGCCACCAGCCGCCGATGTCGCCGAGCCGGATCAACTGCCCGTAGACGGACAGCAGTCCGAGGAAGACCGCGAGGTCCGGGCTGCGGCCGGGGTCGTGGCGACGTTCCAGGTCGGCGGTGATGTAGTCGCGCAGCTCCTCCTGGAGCGCGTCGAACGAGGGGTGGCGCACCCCTTCCAGGGGGTGGTCGAGCGCTTCGAGGTCGAGCCGGTCGTCCGGGTCGGGGACGGCGGCGGCGACGAGGGCGGCCAGTTCGGGTCCTGCCGGGTCGGCGGCGGCGTACCGCGCCTCGAAGCCGGCCCAGTCGCCGGTGGTGCGCTCGGGGTGGGCGTGGAAGAGCCGGTGGTAGTGGGCGTAGCCGAGCTCTTTGTCGACATGTGGCCACACGTCGCGCCGGAAGTCGACCGGCCGGTCCGCCTTCAGCAGCGCCTCGGTCAGCTCCGGGCCGAGGAAGCGCGGCAGCGGCGGCCGTTCGCCCTCCCAGGCGTAGCCGATCTTGGAGTGGTACGGGACGCCCCGGCGCGATCCGATGTGGAGCAGGGGCTCTTGGCCGGAAGGCACGTACTCGCCGTCCTCGTACCGTCCGCCGCGGCCCTCGGTGAGCAGCACCATCAGGTCGACGAAGGCGAGCCCGAAGCCCCGTACGATGACCGGCTCGCCGGCAAGCACCTGGCTCAGGTCGGTGTCGGCGGTGAAGTCCGGCGGCAGGTGGACGAGCCCGTGCCGGTCCGCGAAGTCGGCCAACTCGGCCTGCTCCGGCTCCGGTTCGGCGTCCAGGTGGCCGATGGTGACGACGACGGCGTCGGCGAGCAGCGGTGCGCCGCGCCCCTCCAGCCAGACCCGCTGGCGGCCTTCGCGCGGCCCGGTGACCCGCAGGGCGGCGCCCCGGTGCCAGTGGACGGTGACACCTTCCGGGAGGGCGGCCACGGCCTGTTCGTACACCCAGCGCAGATAGACGCTCTGCAGCCGTCTGCTCGGGAAGTCGGGGCCCTCCAACGCCTTGATCTCGTCGAGGAGTCCGGGCTCGATGTCCGCCCCCTCCGGAAGTGCCGCGCGCCCGTCCCTGACGTCCGCCGCCCAGGTGTGCAGCGCGGGGCCGGGACGGACCGGCCCCTCCTGCTGGACGGTGTCGTCGGTGAACATCGTGACGTCCTCGGCCATGGAGTTCATCCAGAGCAGCGGCGACTGGTCGTGCCGCCAGATCCGTCCGCCGCCGGGCGGGTACGGGTCGACGAGGTGAAGGGTCAGCGGGCGGTCCCCGTACAGGGCGGGGACGTTGGCGGCGATGCGCTCGATCAGGCCGGTGCCGCGCGGTCCGGCGCCTATGACGACGAGCGTCGGTGTCCCGCTCACCGGGCACCCGCCGTGCCGCGCGCGTAGTGCCGCTCGACGTGGTGCTGGCCGATGCCGAGCAGCGAGGTGACCACGGCGTACCAGATGGTGGCGACCAGCAGCAGCGGGATGACCTGGTAGGTGCGGTGGTACACGAGCTGCACGGAGTACAGCAGGTCCTGTACGGCGATGATGCTGACGATCGAGGTGCCCTTGAGGGTGCCGATCAGCATGTTCCCGGCGGGCGGGACGATGGAGCGCATCGCCTGCGGGAGGACGATGCGGTGGAACCGGCGCCAGGGTCCGAGGCCGAGCGACTGGGCGGCCTCGATCTGTCCGCGTTCGACGGAGAGGATGCCGCCGCGGACGACTTCGGCGGCGTACGCGGCCTCGTGCAGGGTGAGCCCGATGACGGCGACCGCGACCGGGCCGAGAAGGTTCACGGTGCGGATGCCGAGGATCTCCGGGTACAGCGCGCCGATGTTGAACCAGAACAGCAGCTGGACCAGGATCGGGGTGGACCTGAACAGCCAGACGTACCCCCAACCGACCGCCTGGAGAACTCGGTTGGCGGAGAGCCGGAGGACGGCCAGCAGGGTGCCGAGGGCGAAGCCGAGCACCATGACCAGTGCCGTGAGCCAGAGGGTGAGGCCGAGGCCGCGCAGCACCGCGGTGGTGGTGAAGTAGTCGGCGACGACATCCCACTGGAAGGCGTCGTTGCGGGCGACGGAGTACAGCACCGGGGCGAGCAGAGCCAGGACGGCAACGGTCGCCGCCCACTGGCCGGTTCGGCGTACCGGGACGATCCGCAGCCGGTCGGGTGCGTCGCTCTTCGTGAGCGGTGCGGCGGGAGAGGGAGGGACGGTGTCTGTCTGCGCGGGCATGCGAAGGCTCCGTGGATGCAGAGATCGAACACGGGGCGTGCCTTGAGCGCGAACACAACGCGGACCGGGCCCCTCAGCGCCGGTCCGCCTCCGAGATAAGCGCTGCCCGCCGCGCGTTGTCAAGCTCGTCCACACTGTGAGCCGTGCGCCGGGGCTCGGTTGACGGACCACCGGATGCCTGTTCCACTGGGGCCATGCATTCGCAGCAGTGGCTGGTCAAGCGCTCCCACATCGACTTCGGTCGCGTGTGGTCCTCCTCCTGTTGAGCCGACCCCCTGCGTTCCCGCGTGTCCTGCCCGGCGCCGTGTGCGGCGCCTGAGCTCATTTCCCCGCGTGTCCTGCCGTACACAACACCGTTCTTCCCTCCCCTCGCTCCGCCGTCCTTCCCCGGGCCCGTCCGGCCCCGATCCGCCGGACGGGCCCCCGCCCCGACCGTGGGGCCGCCGCGTGCTGTCCGCCGTCGGCGTGCCTGCCCACGGCCGACGAATCCGGAGAACCACACCTCATGCCCCGGACCCGGCACACCGCCGCCTTCGCACTGATCACCGTCGCCACTCTCGCCCTCACCGCGTGCGGGTCCGGTGATCCGGCGGCCGCACCGGCCGGCGCCACCGCCGGCAAGGGCAGGGGCGAGGTGCCGACGGCCGATGTGGTCTCCTCGGTACGCGAGGACGAGGCGGCGGCGAAGCTGCTGCCCGCCGACGTCCGCGCCGCCGGAACCCTGACCATCGCCGCGAGCGTCGGCAACCCGCCGGGGGCCACCTACCTCGCGGACGGCAGGACGGTGGCCGGTACGGACATCGACTTCGCGGACGCGGTCGCCAGGAAACTCGGGCTGCGCCTCACCCGCGAGGTGGCCTCCTTCGAGGCGATCCTCCCGGCGCTGGGCAGCGGGAAGTACGACGTGGGCACCGGGAATTTCGGGGTGACCGAGGAGCGCCGCAGGACGATCGACTTCGTCACGTACATCAATGACGGTCAGGGCTTCGCGGTCCGTGACGACAGCGAGCTGAGGAAGGTCACCGATCTCACCCAGCTCTGCGGCCTGACCGTGGGCACCGGCGCGGGCACCACCTTCGAGGTGACCCTGGAGGAGAACCGGCATCGGTGCGCCGACGCGGGCAGGAAGCCGTACGAAGTGAAGACGTACAACGACCAGGGCGCCACCTGGGCCTCGCTCCAGCAGGGCCGCAGCGATGTGGTGATGTCCACCATCAACGGACTGCGGTACGCGGTGCGACAGCAGGAGGGCGTGCGCTTCCTCAACGAGTTCAAGCGTCTCGACGTCGGCTTCGCCTTCAAGAAGGGCACCGCGCTGGCGCCCGCCTTCCAGGCCGCGGTGAACGGCCTGAAGGCGGACGGCACCTATGACCGGATCCTGAGGAAGTGGGGCATCAGCGCTTCGGCGATCAGGACCTCGCAGATCTCGCCGCCCGAGATCGAGTGAGCCGGGCGGGGGGCGGCCGCCCGGCCGGCCCCCGCCCTCAGCAGCTGCAGTCGCAGTCGCAGCAGTCGCACCCGTCGCAGCAGCCCCCGCAGTTGCTGCAGCAGTCACAGGCATCGCAGACGTTGCCGCAGTCGCACTGGCTGCACAGTCCTTCGCGGCGCTGATGGCTCCACGGGTCCTCGAAGGTGCCGCAGCACATCTGGCAGGTGCAGGCCAGCCCCGCCCACACCAGGCAGCCCATGATCAGACCACGCCGGTCACGCGGGGGTTCGGGCGGCGGCTGCGGCGGACCGGCGGGACCGCCCGGACTCGGCGCGTACGGATTGCCCGGCACCGGCCCGAAGGACCCGGCCGGCCGCGCGGCTGACGGGCCGCCGGTTCCGTCCAGGAGCGCGGCGCCCGGCTGGTGCGAGCACGCCGTGGTGCCGAAGGCCCGGTCCACCGACTGCCGCAGTTCGTGCGCCAGCAGCACATGGGCCAGCTTGCCGTCGGTGAATTCCGCGTCGCGCAGGGCCAGCCGTACGCCGTGCAGCGCGTCGTCGCACAGCCGCCGGGCCTCCGCCCGCGAGGTGCCGGTGGCGGTGAGCGGGTTCCAGGCACCCGACGCCGCGTCGGCCTCCTGGTCCTCCACTGCGTCCAGCAGATGTGCCAGCCGCCCGAAGAGGCGGCCGGCCTCGGCGAGCGGCTCCGCGTTCTGCGGCTTGCCCGCGAGCACCGCGGTGTGGGCGAAGGCGGCCGCGGTGGCGGTCTCCGTGGGTTCGGTGACCGTGAGCAGCGGGGTGCCGGGCCCGGCGACCAGCTCGATGCCGGTCTGCCGGTCGACGGCGTCCACGAGCAGCGCGGTGTCGAAACCGAGCTGGGCGCCGGTGCGCGCGCCGGCCCGGTCCCAGCCCGCGGCGACCCGGCGCGCGGCGGCGGCGACCGGACGGCGCCTCAACAGGCCGTCCCCGTCCGCGACGTGGTCCCGGACCTTCGCCGAGGCCAGCACCAGGGAGACGGCGGCGGCCAGCCTGGCGCCCTCGCCGCGGGCGACCGGGGCGGTCCGCATGGCGCGCAGCGGGCAGGGACCCGCCGTGCGGCGCCATCCGGTGGTGCGCTCGGACTGAGCCTCCGTCAGAACAGAAACAATCAGACCGTCATAGTTCGTAACGATTCTGGCGAATTGCCCGTGATCGGAGCGAAGTGCGAGGCAGAGCCCGCAGAGATGGGCCATCCACTCGGTCCTGAGCCCCTCGGACAACCGATGGGCGCAGGGCCTGACTATTCCGAACACGACGATCCCCCGAGAGTCGTTCACCTTCGCGCCGAGCTCGTGCGGCGTGCGCGAGGGGCATCGTATCGAGCGGTCCGTTCACCCGTACGCCCCCCATGTCACCCGTACGGCCCGGGGCATCATATTTTCTTTCTTTCTGACCTCTTATGTGGGAGGAACCCTGACGAATCGCCACATCTTCTGTGCCAGTACCGTCACGAATCCCCTGCGCGCCGACTATCCACTTGGCGCACGATCCGCATCATGGACGACCATAGGGATACGAAAGAGATGCGGAACGCCACGGAACCGCGGTGAGAGGAGGCGTCCATGGGATCGGTGCGCAAGGCGAGTGCCTGGCTGGGCCTCGTGGAGGACAACGACGAGCGGTACTACGACGACGAGTACGCCGAGGGCGCGCAGACCGGGACCGGTGGCCATGCCTGGGTGACCGACCCCCGGGTGCAGGTCGCGTCCGAGACGGCCGAGGAAACGGGGCGCCGGATCGCCACCGTCACCCCGGACAGCTTCCGTGACGCACGGGCCATCGGAGAGCTCTTCCGGGACGGCGTCCCGGTCATCGTCAACCTCACGACCATGGACCCCACCGACGCGAAGCGCGTCGTGGACTTCGCCGCCGGGCTGATCTTCGGACTGCGCGGCTCGATCGAGCGCGTGGCCACCCGGGTCTTCCTACTGACCCCGGCCGACACCCAGGTGGTCAGCGAAACCGCCGGCCGGTCGGCCGACGGTTTCTTCAACCAGAGCTGAGCAGGGCGCTCGCCGGACGGTTCGGGGCCGGTACGGCCTAGCGGAACGCGTCGAGACCGGTGAGCGCCTTGCCCAGCACCAGCTGGTGCATCTCCACGGTTCCCTCGTAGGTGAGCACCGACTCCAGATTCGTCGCATGGCGCATCACCGGGTACTCCAGCGAGATCCCGTTGGCGCCGAGGATCGTGCGCGAGGTACGGCAGATGTCGATCGCCTCCCGCACGTTGTTGAGCTTTCCGAAACTGACCTGCTCCGGGCGGAGCCTGCCTGCGTCCATCCGCCGGCCCAGATGGTGGGCGAGCAGGATGCCCTTGTGCAGCTCCACGGCCATGTCCGCGAGCTTGGCCTGGGTGAGCTGGAAGCCGCCGATCGGCCGGTCGAACTGCTCCCTGGTCCTCGCGTAGTCCACGGCCGCCTCGAAGCTGGCGCGGGCCGCACCCATCGCACCCCAGACGATGCCGTAGCGGGCATGGCTGAGACAGCTGAGCGGTCCGCGCAGACCGGTGACACCCGGGAGCACGGCGTCGGCGGGCAGCCGCACCTCGTCCAGGACCAGCTCGCTGGTGACCGAGGCGCGCAGCGACCACTTGTGCTTGATCTCGGGCGCCGAGAAGCCCGGGGTGTCGGTCGGCACGGCGAATCCGCGGATTCCGTCGTCGGTCTGCGCCCAGACGACGGCGACCCCGGCGACCGAGCCGTTGGTGATCCACATCTTGCGCCCGGTGAGCACCCAGTCCCCGCCGTCGCGCTTGGCGTACGTACGCATCCCGGCCGGGTCGGAGCCGTGGTCCGGCTCGGTGAGGCCGAAGCAGCCGATGATCTCGCCGGCCGCCATGCCCGGCAGCCAGCGCTGCCGCTGTTCCTCGGAACCGAAGCGGTGGATGGCGTACATGGCGAGCGAGCCCTGCACGGAGACCAGGGAGCGGATCCCGGAGTCGGCCGCCTCCAGCTCCAGACAGGCCAGTCCGTACTGGACGGCGGTGGCGCCCGCGCAGCCGTACCCCTGGAGGGACATGCCGAGCGCGCCGAGCGAACCGAGCTCACGGGCCAGTTCGCGGATGCCGGGCAGCTCGCCGCTCTCGTACCACTGGGCGATGTGCGGCAGGACGCGGTCGGCGGCCCAGTCCCGGACGGTCTGGCGGATCGCGAGGTCCTCGGTGCTGAGCAGATCGTCGATGCCGATCGGGTCGGCGGGGTCGAAGGGCGGGAGCTTCGACGACTCGGTGGTGGACATGAGGGCGCCTCCGGCGGCTCGCACGATGCCAAAACTAGCAGTGTTAGTTATGCTCTCGCGCCGACGTTACGGGTCAGCGCGCTGCTCGTCCAGAGCCGGTCGCCTCGGCGGGTCGGCGCCGGGCCGGTCGGGTCGGGGGCCGCTGCGCACGGCCCTGGGCGGGCACCTCGTGCCCCGCGCGGTGCTGTTCCCGCACCTCGTTCGCGTCGGCCCGCTCCGGCTCGTCGAGCACCGGCGCCGGGCAGTCCATCGCCCTCGGCAGCCGCAGCGCGGCCAGCGCCCCGGCCAGCAGCAGCGCGGCGCTGACCAGCAGCGTGACATGCAGCCCGGTGATGAAGGAGTGGCGCGCCGTGGAACGCAGCACCGCGCCCAGCGGTCCGCCCAACTGGTCCGCCACCTGGTACGCCTCGCCCAGCGAGTGGGCGGCGGCCGCGCGGGCCCCGGCCGGGACACCCGCTTCGGGAAGCTTCGAGAGCCCGGGGGCGTAGGCGGCGTTCATGACACTGCCGAGCAGGGCGATCCCCATGCCCGCGCCCAGCTGGTACGAGGTCTCGCCGATGGCCGCCGCCCCGCCCGCGCGGTCGGCGGGGGCCTCGCTGAGCATGGATTCGTACGCCCCGAAGAGCGTGGTCTGGAGCCCGAAGCCGAGGGCGACGAAGGCCACCGTCAGCAGCGCCGGCCGGTCGTGCTGCCCCATCGAGGTCAGGATCAGCACCGAGACGGCCGTGAGCACGAAGCCCCAGCCGACCATCCGGCGCGGACCGATACGGCGCAGGGTGTACGAGCCGGTGGCGCCCGCGGCCATGGCCGCGAAGGTGAGCGGAAGCAGCCGCAACCCGGTCTGCAGCGGGCTCAGTCCGAGGACGAGCTGGAGGTACTGCACGGCTATGAGCTCAAGACCGACCAGGGCCAGCATCGCGATGACGATGCAGCCCACGGCGGTGGAGAACGCGGGCCTGGTGAACAGCCCCATGTCGATCAGCGGATGCGTACGCCGCTTCTGACGGCGCACGAACACGACGAGCAGTGCCGCCCCGGTCAACAGCGGGGCGAGCGTGGCCGGGCTCAATATCTCACCGGCGCCCGCCCGCTTCACCCCGAGGACCACGCCGAGCACTCCGGCGGCGGCCATCAGCGCGCCCAGCACGTCCCACGGGCCGTCGTGGCTGCCGCGCGACTCGGGCAGCAGCAGCCGGCCGACCGGCAGGATCAGCGCCATCAGCGGAACGTTGATCAGAAAGACCGAGCCCCACCAGAAGTGCTCGACGAGGAAGCCGCCGATGACCGGCCCGGTGGCGGCGCCCACGGCGGCGACGGCGGTCCAGATGCCGATCGCCACGGCGCGTTCGCGCCGGTCGGGGAAGACCTGCCGGAGGATCGAGAGCGTCGCCGGCATGATCATCGCGCCGCCGACCCCGAGCAGCGCACGCGCCACGATGAGCACCGCGGGGCTGTCGGCCATCGCGGCGATCGCCGACGCGACGCCGAAGAGACCGTAGCCGAGCAGCAGGACGCGACGGCGGCCGACCCGGTCCCCGAGGGTGCCGAAGAGGATCAGCAGCGAGGCGCAGACCAAGGGATAGGCGTCGACGATCCAGAGCAGACCGACCGCGCTGGGGTTCAGGTCCTCGGTGACGGCGGGCACGGCGACGTGGAGCACGGTCGAGTCGAGCGCCACGAGCAGGAGACTGAGGCAGAGGACGACGAGGACGACCCATCGATTGGCACCGTCGGCCGCCGGGCGCAGCCGGATCCGGGCTGTGGTCGTCCCTGACATGCATGTACCTCCCAAAGGTCCCTCGCGCTCGGCGGGCCAACCGGGGATGCGGCGGTTCGCCGCTCCTCATGGCCCGGCATCGACGGGCGAGTGGGCGTCAGCGTACGCGAGTTCGGAGCCCTCCCACGTGGCCGACCTCATACCCGGTCGAACCGCGGGGTGTGGCGTACGCCACCCCGGCCCGCCGCCCGGACCTGCGAGGACACCCGGCGCACCCGGAACGGGACGGTACCCGGTGGTCCCTTCGGAGCGCCCGCCGGGCCCGGGCCGCGGGCGGCCGGTGACCGGACCGGCACGGTCCGTTCCGCCCCCTTCCGGGCGCGGATAAATTCATACCGGCACCTCCTGCGCTTTTCTGCACACGCCCAAACACCCTTCCGAAATGCGTGCGAAATCAATAGCGCGAAGGCCCGTCGGGACGCTTACCCGGATCAGGAATTAAGAGCGCACTGAGACATAGTCCACATCACATCGTCATCACAAAGAGACCGGAACGACCTGGTCGCTCACTAACTCGCTGTAACGTCGATTGGGTGCGTACCGACATCTTTGCCCGGCTGGACCGGGAGCCGGAGCCGCCGAAGATAGAGCCACCGCGGATGAGCCGTCACCGCATCGCGCTCTTCGGCGGGACGTTGGCGTTCTATCTCGCCATCGTCATTGCCGTGCTGGTCTCGTCCTGGCTGGTGACCCTGGACTGGAAGGTCATGCTCTTCCGGCCGTATCAGCAGTGGCCGGAAATCCATGCCTTCCTCGACTACTACATCGTGCTCGGCCAGCGTGGCCCCACCGCCACCATGGTCGCCTGCTGGCTCGGCTGGCGGTCCTGGCGGCAGCACACGCTGCGGCCCCTGATCACGCTGGGCGTGGCGCTGCTGCTGCTCAATGTGACGGTCGGCGCGGTCAAGATCGGCCTGGGCCGTCTCGGCCCGCACTACGCGACCCAGATCGGCTCCGCCGAGCTCTTCGCGGGCGGCGATATATTCCCCTCCGGCCACACCGCCAACGCGGTGGTGACCTGGGGAATCCTCGCCTATCTGGCCACCACCCCCCGAGCCCGGCGCTATCTGTCGGCCGTGTCGGCGATCGTCTCGCTGGGCGTCGGCCTCACCACCGTCTATCTCGGTACGCACTGGCTCAGCGATGTCCTGCTGGGCTGGGCCGCGGGGCTGCTGATCATGCTGGGCCTGCCCTGGGCCGAGCCGCTGATCACCCGGATCGAGGCCTGGATCTTCGCCCAGCGCGAGAACCTGCGGGGCTTCGGCCGCCCCGTGCCCTCCGTGCCCGTCGCGGCCGGCGGCCCCCGGCCCGCCCTGCTGCCGCGGCCGGACGGCGGCGACGCGCCGGCCCCGAGCCCGGCGCTGGAACCGGTCGCCGCGGCGGCCACGGGCGGCACGGGCACCCGCCCACGCACGCACGCCTCGCACCCGGCGCACGTGGTGCGCTCGGAGCGGATCCCGGTCACCCCGGCCGGCAGCCGACGCCCGCCGCACGCCGACCGCACACCGCGCGGCGGCACGAGCCCGGCCCGCCCGGTGGCCGGCGGCTGAGACCCGGCGAGGGAGCCGGTACGCACAAACCGCTCCCCGGACATGCCGAAGGCCCCGACCGACCGTCGGGGCCTTCTCCCGTTTCCGGGCCCGGAGCCCTGGGACCGAGGGGCCTCAGCCCACCCAGCAGCGGGTGACGCGGGCCCCGTCGACCTCGAAGTTGATCCGTCCGCTCAGGAACTCCATGGTGATGATCGCGCCCGGCGGCAGGGATCTGACGGTGCTCCAGCCGCGGCTGCGGGCCCGCCGTTCGGCGGTGTCGGCAGCGAGGCCGACGTACTCACCGGGCGTGTCGTCGGGCTGGGCGGAAGGGGTCGGTATGGGTGCCATGCCCCTCACCGTAGGCGGCCGCGGGCGGCGGCGGAAGCCGGGGCGCCCGCCGTCGCGGGGCATCCTCACGTTCCCCGCCGGTCACACTTGTGTCACAGGATCACGACACGCACGCGGTATGGATCACGCCACCCCGACAGACGACCCGGGACCGGACACACAGTAATCACACAACTCGGAGAACGATCATTCGGAAGGCCCGGAATCGGAGCGGAATATCCCGTATCGAAAGGGTTTAATTTCCGTCCCGAATAACGCGCGTAAATGAGCATGTCGCCAGGAATTCACGCTTCCTTATGGCAGCCTTATCCTTTGGTCACAATATTCACGCCGCGGTACGGGGCGGCCCCCCCGACTGCCACTGGTATAGCGGGCGGACCCGGTCGTCCGTATGGCGTCGCCGCAGCCGACGCTCAGTCCAATGCCCTGGTCAGCCGGTCCCTGGCCACTCTGATCGCATCCTTCAGCTCCGGTGGTTCGACGACCTCGAAGTCGAAGCCCGTCATCATCACGTGGATGACCATCACGTCCGTCGTGGCCGCCCCGGCGCGCAGCAGACAGGTGTCCGCGTCGACCGCCTCCAGCACCCCGGCCGAGGGCGAGATCCGCTCGGCCGCCCGCTCGATCCCCACCTTCAGCCGGATCACCGCCCGCGTCGGGTACACGGCCGTGGAGATCCCGGTCGAGACATAGGCGGCCAGGTCATCGGCGGGTGCCTCGCGCGGGACGAACCTCGGGCCGTGCGGCGGCGTGGGGGTGATCCGGTCCGCCCGGAACGTACGCCAGTCCGCACGGTCCAGGTCCCAGGCGACGAGGTACCAGCGGCGCTCGGTGCACACCAGCCGGTGCGGTTCGACGGTCCGCCGCGAGACGGATCCGGAGTGGTCCCGGTACTCGAAGCGCAGCCGCTCGGCGTCCCGGCAGGCCCCGGCGAGCTCGGTCAGGACGCCCGCGTCGGCGACTGAGGCGCCGGGCCCGCGGAGCAGCGGCACGGTGAAGGTGTTCAGCGCGTTCACCCGGCGCCTGAGCCGGTCCGGCAGCACCTGTTCGAGCTTGGTCAGGGCGCGAACGGAGGTCTCGCCGATGCCGTCGACGCCGTTGCCCGCCGCGGTGCGCAGGCCCACCGCGACGGCGACGGCCTCCTCGTCGTCCAGCAGCAGCGGCGGCAGCTGGGCACCGGCGCCGAGCTGGTACCCGCCGCCGGTGCCGGGGCTGGCGTTGACCGGGTAGCCCAGTTCGCGCAGCTTGTCGACGTCACGCCGTACGGTGCGCGGGGTGACCCCGAGCCGGTCGGCGAGATCGGCGCCGGACCAGTCGCGGTGTGCCTGGAGCAGTGAGAGCAGTCGCAGCAGTCGTGCCGAGGTCTCCAACATGGCGGCGAGTCTGCCAGGGGTTGCGGACAGCCCCGGTCCGCAACCCCTGGCTGGGTCTCAGGGCGCCGGTTCCGGTTCGAGCCGTACGCAGAGGTCGTTGTCGGTGGAGTAGCAGGGCGTGGCCCGGCCGCCCGCTCCGGTGTCGCGGCCCGGGTAGACGAAGATCTTCTTGCGGTCCCAGACGTCGTCGAGGATGCGGGAGATCCGTACGCCGCCGGCCGGTCCGTCCTCCGCCGTCCCGGGGACCAGCCAGAGCGTCCACAGCTGCGGTGCGGTGACGGGCCCTTCGGCCAGCCGGTCCAGGGGGAGCGTGAAGGCGAAGGTGCCCTCCTGACCGGTGACCGGCACCCGCAGGACCCGGCCGTCGGCGCCGGGCTGTCGCGCCTCGACGCGGGCACCGGCGCCGAGGCCGGTCCCGTACAGCGTGCCCTCGACCGTCATCCCGGGCCCGTCGAACGTCACCGGTCCGGCCTCGGCGTGCGGTGCGCGCAGCCAGCAGCGCACGGCGAGCCGCCCGTCCAGGGTCGGGTACGGGATCCGGACCGCGATCCGCCCGCCGTCCGGCGCCTGGTCGACGAGCAGCCGCAGGTCCCGGATGCCGGGCTCGACGGCCACCGCCCCGTCGTCGTCCGCGCCGGGCTCCCGCAGATAGACGTCCCAGCGTCCCTCGGCGGGTTCCACGGCCGCCGGCAGCACCGCGCGCTGCCGTCCGTCGCGCAGCGGACTCAGCGGCAGCCGTACGGTGTCGGCTTCGCCGCCCGCACCCTTGGTGCCGCGCAGCCGGAGCAGCAGTTCGGGGGCCTGGCCGTCCTCGCGGCGGCCGAGGTCGAGATCGAAGGTGATCCCGCCGCCGGGTCCCGCGGTGCAGTCGGCCCGGGGTGTCCTTCGCCCTGCGGAGTCGGTCATGCGGTCTTCCCCTTGCGGATCACGGCGGCCGCCTTGTAGCGCAGGGCGTACGCCCCGTCCAGCGCGGTGCCCCGGGCGCGGTGCAGTGCGGTGCTCAGCGCGCCGTGCGCGCGGTCGCGCGGGCCCCGCGCGGCGAGTTCGGTGAAGAGCCGTTCATGGCGTTCGGCGATCCGTGACGGGTCGAACCGCTGCGACGCGGTCAGCGCGGCGCGCCCCGCGCGGTGCCGTGCCTCGTCGTCGCCGATCAGTCCGAGCAGCGCGTCGGCCACGGCCGCCGTGTCGCCGACGGGCACCAGCCGTCCGTCGGTGCCGTCGTCGATGATCTCGCGGGGGCCGTGCGGGCAGTCGGTGGCGACGACCGGCAGGCCGCAGCGCATCGCCTCGACGATCGTCATGCCGAAGGACTCGCGGTCCGAAGTGACCGCGGCGATCGACCCCTTGGGCCACTCGGCCTCCAGCGGGTTGACCGGTCCCATCAGTAACACGTGGTTGTGCAGCCCGAGTTCCGCGACGAGCGCGAGCAGCGCCGCTCGCTCGTTCCCCGTCGCGTCGCCGCCGCCGTAGATGCGCAGCCGCCAGTCCGGACGGACCGCGACCACGTCGGCGAACGCCCGGACGAGCAGGTCGTACCGCTTGACCTTGTGCAGCCGGCCCGCGGCGATCACCCACTTGCGGTCGCCGTCGGCGGGCGGGAGCGTCGGTCCGGGCACGCTGTTGGCGATGGCCTCGATCCGTACGCCGGGCAGTTTGAACCCGGTCCGGTAGGCGCGGGCGTCGGCCTCGGTGACGGTGGTGATCGCGTCGAGCAGCGGGTAGCGGTGGGCGATCTCGCGGCGGAGCCGGTAGCCGTGGCTGTCGAGGGTGAGGTGCTCCTGCCCGATCCGTACCGGTCCCCGGCGGGCCTGTCGGCTGATGTGCACGTTGAGCCCCGGCCGGGTGCCGACCACCACGTCCGCCTCCAGGGAGCGCAGATGGTCCGCCACCCGTGCGTCGGACAGCCTGCTGTACTGCCGGTACCTGCTGTCACCGCGCGGGAACACGGTCGCGGGACGGGCGTATTCGGCGGCGTCGCCGTCGTACGTCGGGCTCTTCTTCCGCAGATCGACGAGATGGCTCATGCGCACCCCTCCGGGGGCGCCCAGCGCGGGAACGTCACGGTGCCGGAAGACCGACACGATCTCCACGTCATGGTGCCCGGCCAGCTCCCCGGCGAGATTGAACGTCGTGCGGATCGTGCCCCCGACTCCGTAGGCATTGTGGAGCAGGAAAGAAATGTGCATGAAACGCCATGTCTCCCGGTTCGGCTGATCAGCGGCAGGCTGCACTTGCCAGGACGGCACAGGCCCGTCGGCGGTTCACTCCGGGTGGGGGCGAATTCCGGTCAGTTGTGAACGCGTCCACTCTCCCGCTTTGTCGCCTTGTTGCCGTATTCGGCGCACCGCTGTACCGCCGAGTCGACCACACCCCGACACGCCGGACCGGCGCGAACGGCCCCAAGTGCGCTCCCGGGCCCGGAGATTCACTCTCCGGGCCGGTCGGTTCGATTACGTTCCCTTTCTCGCGTGACCCCGGCCGCGGCTCGCCCGTTGTCATTTCCATGAGCCGGGAACCGCCCGGCGCACGTACCGAGTTCGAGGAGCCACCCGTGCCGCGCATGCTCGACGTCAGCGAGGACGTACGCGCCGAGATCGGCGACGCCGAAGCCGACCGGCTGCTCGTCGGCGACAACGCCCCGGGCAGTTACGACTGCACTTCCTGCCGCACCCCCGGAGACTCCGAGCAGGAGCGCACCAGCACGGTGCTCTTCGTCGGCGACGAGACCGCCGTCCTCGCCTTCGCCCACGCGACGTGCATCCCCTCCCAGGTCGTCCAGGTCGCCGAGGAGCAGCTCCAGGGCGCCGTACGCAGCATCACCGGCGGCGAGGGCCCGGAGAGCAGCGGCGCGGGCCGGCCGCAGGGCGCCCCCGCCGAGCAGGCCGTCCTCGGCATCACCAGCGGCCTCGTCCTGATCGACGACGAGCTCCACCCGGCCCTCGTCGTCGAGCCGGCCGGCGCGATCGTCCGGCCGGGCACGGACGGCAGCGGGGGCGACGCATTCCTGCAGCTGCTGCTGGAGCAGGGCTTCCAGCCGGCCCACCGGATGGACCAGGTGCCCGCCGTGCTGCACGGCTGGTCGGTCCTGCTCGCCATGGGCCAGCTGCACGCCGTGCTCCAGCCGGGCACCGGCGGCGGCGCGCCGGTCGCCTGGTGGCAGGCGCACGCGCCGCTCCAGGTCACCGAGGGCTGGCGGACCGCGGCCAACAAGTCGCAGACCGTCCTCGTCTTCGCCGCCCCGGCCGGGTCGATCGGTCAGCAGCCCCGCGAGGATCTGCTGCGCGACGCCCTGGACAAGGCCGCGGCCAACGGCCTCCTGGTCGCCGCCGCGATGCCGCTGGCCGGTACCTGATCGTGGCCGACGGCTCCTCCCGGCAGCGGCGAACAGCTATTTCTCCGCCGCGCCCGCATCCGACCGACACCGGTGTCGTTGGCACCTACGTGCACTCATACGACTCCTCCCACCAGCGCCCGAGCCCGATCCCTGCCATGCGGCCCTCTCAGGAGCCATCGGGCGGTGAGTCCCACACCCCGATCTACGACGCGCTGTACTCCGAGTACCGCCGTTCGTTCCGGGCGCTGCCGGGTGACCGGAGCGGCGAGGAGAATCTCGGCTTCACGGCCTTCGGCAGCAGTCTCTTCGGCAGCCGCCTCCCGCTGAGCGGCCACTCCGGCCACTCCGCCGGTTTCTCCACCGGTCTCGCCGTGGCGGGCGGTGCCACGGGACACGGCACCGGTGCCGGCTCCGGCGGCCTCGGTTCCTGGCACCGGGTGGGCCGGCACTCCGGGCGCACCCAGCCGGCGGCCCTGCCCCCGGGTTCACGGGGCGCCTGACGTCACGTTCGCGGGCGCCCGACCGCATGACGGAGCCCCGGGTCGTCTCTTGTCCGAGACGGCCCGGGGCTCTTTCGCGCGTCCGTGCGTGCTACTTGTTGCGGCCGCGCTTCTCGCGGACCCGCACCGAGATGTGGATCGGGGTGCCCTCGAAGCCGAACTCCTCGCGCAACCGACGCTCGACGAACCTCCGGTAGCCGTGCTCCAGGAAGCCCGAGGCGAACAGCACGAAGCGCGGCGGCTTGGTGCCGGCCTGGGTGCCGAAGAGGATCCGGGGCTGCTTGCCGCCGCGGACCGGGTGCGGGTGGGAGGCGACGATCTCACCGAGGAAGGCGTTCAGCCGGCCGGTGGGAACGCGGGTCTCCCAGCTGGCGAGGGCGGTCTCGATGGCCGGGACGAGCTTCTCCATGTGCCGGCCGGTGACGGCCGAGACGTTGACCCGCGGCGCCCACGCGATCTGCGCGAGCTCCGTCTCGATCTCCCGCTCCAGGTAGTAGCGGCGCTCCTCGTCGAGCTTGTCCCACTTGTTGTACGCGATGACCAGGGCGCGCCCGGCCTCCACGGCCATGGTGATGATGCGCTGGTCCTGGACGCTGATGGACTCGCCCGCGTCGATCAGGACGACGGCGACCTCGGCCTTCTCCACGGCGGCGGCGGTACGCAGCGAGGCGTAGTAGTCCGCGCCCTCCTGGAGGTGGACGCGGCGGCGGATACCGGCCGTGTCGATGAACTTCCAGGTGATGCCGCCGAGCTCGATCAGCTCGTCGACCGGGTCACGGGTGGTGCCGGCCAGCTCGTTGACGACGACGCGGTCCTCGTTGGCGACCTTGTTCAGCAGCGAGGACTTGCCGACGTTCGGACGGCCGATGAGCGCGATCCGGCGCGGGCCGCCGATCGCGGTGCCGAAGCGCTGCGCCGGTGCCTCGGGAAGCGCTTCGAGCACGGCGTCGAGGAGGTCGCCGGTGCCGCGGCCGTGCAGCGAGGAGACCGGGTGCGGCTCGCCGAGACCCAGCGACCACAGGGCGGTGGCGTCCGCCTCGCCACTCTGTCCGTCGACCTTGTTGGCGCAGAGCACGACGGGCTTGCCGGCCCGGCGCAGCAGCTTGACGACGGCCTCGTCGGTGTCGGTCGCGCCGACCGTCGAGTCGACCACGAAGACGACCGCGTCGGACGCCTCGATGGCGTACTCGGCCTGGGCGGCGACGGAGGCGTCGATGCCCAGCACGTCCTGCTCCCAGCCGCCGGTGTCGACGACCTTGAAGCGGCGGCCCGCCCACTCGGCCTCGTAGGTGACACGGTCACGGGTGACGCCGGGCTTGTCCTCCACGACGGCCTCGCGGCGGCCGATGATCCGGTTCACCAGCGTCGACTTGCCGACGTTGGGGCGGCCGACGACGGCGAGCACGGGCAGCGGTCCGTGACCGGCCTCGTCGATGGCGCCCTCGACCTCTTCGAGGTCGAAGCCCTCCTCCGCGGCGAGCTCCATGAACTCCGCGTACTCGGCGTCGCCAAGCGCTCCGTGCTCGTGGTCCGAGCCGTCGGAGTGAATCTGGTCGTTCATGAAGTCCGTTCCTCTTTGCATCATCATCGATGGGCCACGACTGCGCGGCCCACTACTCAAGTCTTACCTAGCGCCCGGTGAAACGCCTGGCCTCGTCCAGGTGGGCGGTCAGCCGCGCCTGGATCCGCACCGTCGCCTCGTCCAGCGCCTTGCGTGTACGCCGACCGGTTCCGTCGCCCGCCTCGAAGGCGTCGCCGAAGACGACGTCGACCCGGCTGCGCAACGGCGGCAGTGCCGATATCAACCGTCCGCGGCGCTCGGTGCTTCCCAGGACGGCCACGGGCACGACCGGCGCCCCGCTGCGTACCGCGAAGTACGCGAGTCCGGCGCGCAGGGAGGCGAAGTCGCCCTCGCCCCTGGTGCCCTCGGGGAAGATCCCGAGCGCCCCGCCCTCCTCCAGCACGCCGAGGGCGTGGGTGATGGCGGTGCGGTCGGCGGTCGTACGGTCCACCTTCAGCTGACCGATTCCGCGCAGGAACGGGTCGAGCGGGCCGACGAACGCCTCCTTCTTGATCAGGAAGTGGACGGGCCGGGGCGCGGTGCCCATCAGCATCGGACCGTCGATGTTGTGCGAGTGGTTCACCGCGAGTATGACGGGTCCGGAGGCGGGGACCCGCCACGCACCGAGAACACGGGGCTTCCACAGCCCGTACATCAGCCCGATGCCGATCCCGCGCCCGACCGCCGCTCCGCGCGGCGAGGGGCGGCCCGTGGCCTGGGTCACTTCGTGGCCCGCTTCTCCTCGACGAGGGTGACGACACACTCGATGACCTGCTGAAGGGTCAGCTCGGTGGTGTCCACCTCGACGGCGTCGTCCGCCTTGGCGAGCGGGGAGGTCCTGCGGCCGGAGTCGGCCGCGTCCCGCTTGATCAGTGCTTCCTTGGTGGCGGCGAGGTCGGAGCCCTTGACCTCTCCGCTGCGCCGGGCGGCGCGGGCCTCCGGGGAGGCGGTGAGGAAGATCTTCAGATCGGCGTCGGGCAGCACCGTGGTGCCGATGTCACGGCCCTCGACCACTATGCCCCGCTCGGCCGCGGCGGCGATGGTGCGCTGCAGCTCGGTGATCCGGGTGCGCACCTCGGGGACCGCGCTGACGGCGCTGACCCTGGAGGTGACCTCCTGGGTACGGATCGGGCCCGAGGCGTCCTCGCCGTCGACGGTGATCGTCGGGGCGGCCGGGTCCGTGCCGGAGACGATGACCGGCTTGGCGGCCGCGGTCGCCACCTCCACCGCGTCCTGGACGTCGATGCCGTTGTTCAGCATCCACCAGGTGATCGCCCGGTACTGGGCGCCGGTGTCCAGGTAGCTCAGGCCGAGCTGCGCGGCGACGGCCTTGGACGTGCTCGACTTGCCGGTGCCGGAGGGCCCGTCGATGGCGACGATCACTGCGGCCGGGGCCGTACGGGTTTCCACGGTGGTGGACACCTTCCTGGTACACGGGGTGGGCGGGACGGGGGCGTGTGCGAATCCGCCCCGCACAAGGTTACCGAGTGTCGGGGCCGGCCTCCGCACCCCTGTGGACAACTGCCTCCCGGTCCCGCCGCGCCCCTGCCCTACTGCCGTATCGACCAGCCGCGCTCGCGCAGTGCAGCGCTCAGTGCGGGGACCGCGCTCGGCTCGACCATCAGCTGGACCAGACCGGCCTGCTGCCCGGTGGCGTGCTCGATGCGCACGTCCTCGACGTTGACCCCGGCCTGTCCGGCGTCGGCGAAGATCCTGGCCAGTTCGCCCGGCCGGTCGCTGATCAGCACGGACACCATCTCGTACGCGGTGGGGGCGGTCCCGTGCTTGCCGGGCACCCTGACCCGGCCGGCGTTGCCGCGGCGCAGGACGTCCTCGATGCCCTCGGTGCCCTCGCGGCGCTTGTCGTCGTCACCGGACTCCAGGCCGCGCAGCGCCCGTACCGTCTCGTCCAGGTCGGCGGCCACCCCGGACAGCACGTCGGCGACCGGGCCGGGGTTGGCGGAGAGGATCTCCACCCACATCCGGGGATCGGAGGCGGCGATCCGGGTGACGTCCCTGATGCCCTGGCCGCACAGGCGTACGGCGGTCTCGTCGGCCTCCTCCAGGCGGGCGGCGACCATCGACGAGATCAGCTGCGGGGTGTGGGAGACCAGGGCGACGGCCCGGTCGTGCGCGTCGGCGTCCATGACGACCGGGACGGCCCGGCAGAGCGCGACCAGCTCCAGGGCGAGGTTGAGGACCTCGGTGTCGGTGTCGCGGGTCGGGGTGAGGACCCAGGGCCGGCCCTCGAACAGGTCCGCGGTGGCGGCGAGGGGGCCCGACCGCTCCTTGCCGGCCATGGGGTGCGTACCGATGTACGGGGTGAGGTCGAGGCCGAGCGCCTCCAGCTCGCGGCGCGGGCCGCCCTTCACGCTGGCGACGTCCAGGTAGCCGCGGGCGATGCCGTCCCGCAGGGCGGTGGCCAGGACCGTGGCCACGTGGGCGGGCGGCACGGCGACGATCGCCAGGTCCACCCGGTCCTCGGGCGCCTCGTCCGTACCGGCGCCCAGCGCGGCGGCGGTGCGCGCCGACTGGGGGTCGTGGTCGACGAGGTGGACCCGGATGCCGCGCCCGGCGAGGGCGAGGGCTGCGGACGTGCCGACGAGGCCCGTTCCGATGACGACGGCGGTTCTCACTGGGCGATGTCCTTGCGGAGTGCGGCGGTGGCACCGAGGTACACGTGGGCGATCTCGGACTTGGGAAGGTAGGTCTCGACATGCGCGAGGACACGCACCACGCGGGGCATGGCACCCACGATGTCCAGCTCCTGGGCGCAGATCAGCGGTACGTCGACGATACCGAGCCCCCGCGCGGCGGCGGCCGGGAAGTCGCTGTGCAGGTCCGGGGTGGCCGTGAACCAGATGCTGATCAGGTCGTCCGCGACGAGGCTGTTGCGTTCGAGAACGGCGGTCAGCAGGGCTCCGACCTGCTCGTCCATGTGTCCGGCCTCGTCCCGCTCCAGCTGGACGGCTCCGCGGACCGCTCGTACCGCCACGTCGTGCTCCTCGGTTCTTCGTACTCGATCTCTGCGTGATCAGCCTAGAGGGGTGACGGGGCGGACGGTCCGGGGTGCTCTGTCCGTGAGACGGGGCGGGCGCACGACCGCGGCCCGGTTCCCGCCGGCCGTGATCCGCCGGGCAGGCCCCCGGGCCGCTTCCACCTCAGAGCTGCTGCTCGCGGACCAGGTCCTCGATCGAGCGGCCCTCCGGCACCTCCCCCGACGGGGTCAGTCTGTCGACCGCGGTCGGCAGCGACCGGGCGATCTGGTCGGCCGCCTGTTCCGGGCTGACCCCTGCCTCCTGGGCGACCTTGCGCAGGGTCTCGTCCGGCAGCGCCTCGGCGATCTGGGCGCCACTGACCGGCTGGTTCGCCCCGGTGCCGACCCAGGAGTGGGCCTGGTCGACGAGGCCGGACCTGGTGAGCATCCCGATCAGCCCTTCGAGGGCGTTCCCGCCGCCCGTACCACCCTGGCCGCCCTGGCCGCCGCCTAGTGCGCCCAGCAGCGCGCCGAGGATGTTCCCCGCGCCGCCCTGACCGCCGCTCTGGCCGCTGCCGCCCAGCAAGCCGCCGAGCAGGCTGCCGAGATCGTTTCCTGCCATGGTTCTGCCTCTCCAGAGGGGATGATTTATCGACAATGTCGATCAGAACCCGGGCTTGTGCCACTTGAGCGCGGCACTCCGTGCCAGGGCGGCGACGTCGAAATCCCCGGTGCGCCCCGGCCCCGCTCACGTACCCTCGCCCGCATGATCACCCCCGGCCCCGAGGCTCTCGTCCGCGACCACACGGTCTACTCCTGTGTGATGGGCTCGCGCGCCTTCGGGCTTGCCACGGAGGACAGCGACACCGACCGGCGCGGTGTGTTCCTCGCACCGACCCCGCTGTTCTGGCGGTTCGAGAAGCCGCCGACGCATGTCGACGGCCCGGCACCGGAGCAGTTCTCCTGGGAGCTGGAGCGCTTCTGCGAGCTGGCGCTGCGCGCCAACCCCAATGTGCTGGAGTGCCTGCACTCGCCGCTGGTGGAGCACATCGACGACGTGGGCCGTGAACTCCTCTCCCTGCGCGGCGCGTTCCTGTCCCGGCAGGCCCACCGGACGTTCGTCCGCTACGCGTCGGGCCAGCGCAGGAAGCTGGAGGCGGACGTACGGCAGTACGGGGTGCCGCGCTGGAAGCACGCCATGCATCTGCTGCGGCTGCTGAGCTCCGGCCGGGACCTGCTGCGCACCGGCGAGCTCACGATCGAGGTGGGCGCGGCCCGCGACGAACTGCTGGCGGTGAAGCGGGGCGAGGTGCCGTGGGAGGAGGTCGAACGCCGCATGAACCGCCTGACCGATGAGTGCGAGGAGACCGCGCGGAACTCCCCGCTCCCTCCGGAGCCGGACCGGGCCCGGGTGGAGGACTTCCTGATCCGTACGCGCCGGGCGTCCGTGGACCGGGCCTGAGGGCTGTCCCGCCAGGGATTACGGGACAGTCCTCAGGAGACCCCCGCCAACCGCGCCCGCACCACGAGGTCGTGCAGCGCGTCGAACCCGCCGGCCGCCGCGGGAAGCGCCGATTCCGCCTGGGCCCCGTCCAGCACCCCGTGCAGCGCCTCGATGTCCCGCGACACCATCGCACCGTCCACCTCCCCCGCTCCCCCGTGCTCCGCCTCGGCCTTCGCCTCGATCAGCTCGGGCAGGTACGCGGGCGCCGTCACCTCCCCGAGGAGGGTCGGCAGATGGGCCCGCACCTCACCGCTGCGCATCAGGTGGATCCCGGTGAGCAGCGCCCGGAACGTGTACAGCAGCGGCTTCAGTTCACCGGTCTTCCCGAAGAGCCGCCACTGGGTGCCCGCGAACCCCCGGTAGTGGTGGGCGTGGTTGCGGGTGACCACGCCCGGCGCCAGCTCCACCAGTTCGGCGTGCGGCTCGCTGGTGTGCACGACCAGCGGCGAGAGCAGCTGTTCCAGCACATAGCCGTTGGGCTTCAGCATCAGCCGGACGAACTTCCGCAGGTCGTGCGTGACGAGATCCATCTCGACCCCGTCCCGGTCCCACATCCGCGAGCGCGTCTCCTCGGCCTCGCGCAGTCCCACGAGGTCCTCCGCCGGCAGGAGATGGACCCCCCGAAGGTCCACATCCGAGTCCTTGGAGGGGAACCCGTACAGATGCGCCCCGGAGACCGTGGCGAAGAGCAACGGGTGGCGCTCCCCGGCGAGGACCGGGCCGAGGTCGGTGACCGGCAGCCCGGCTTCCTTCAGGTGCTTGGTGTCCATGCGCATGGATCAAGAATCCCAGAGCGCCCCCAGCGACAGCAGATCGCTCCGGTACTCGATCCGCTCCGCCCACTCCTTGGGCCAGGCCGCCGCCCCCAGGTGCGCCCCGGCGAACGCGCCGGTCAGACAGCCGAGGGAGTCCGAGTCGCCCCGGGTGCAGGCGGCTCGGCGGAGCGCGGTGACGGGGTCCTCGGGGAAGAGGAGGAAGCAGTGCAGCGCCGTGGCCAGGGCGTCCTCGGCGATCCAGCCGTCGCCGGTCAGCTCGCAGGGGTCGGTCTCCGGGGACGGGTGGCGCAGCGCGTCCTGGACGCGGGCCAGGGCGCCCAGGCATTCGTCCCAGCCGCGCTGGATGTACAGCTCGGGCGAGGAGTCGCCCGCGTACCGCCAGAGGTCGCCGAGCCAGCGCGTGAGGTACCGGCCGCTGTTCTCGTATGCGTAACTGCGCAACTGGCCGACCAGGCCCATGGGTTCCGCCCCCTGCGCCAGCAGGTGCACGGCGCGGGCCGTCAGGTCGGACGCGGCGAGCGCGGTCGGGTGCCCGTGGGTGAGGGCCGCCTGCAACTGGGCGGCACCGGAGCGCTGTTCGTCGCTGAGTCCGGGGACGAGTCCGATCGGCGCGACCCGCATGTTGGCGCCGCAGCCCTTGGAGCCGGTCTGGCTGGCCTCCTGCCAGAGCCGGTCGCTGTCGAGCAGCCGGCAGGCGGTCATGCAGGTGCGGCCGGGGGCGCGGTTGTTGTCGGGCGAGTGGTACCAGTCGACGAACTCCTCGCGCACCGGGCGGGTCAGCCGCAGCGGGGTGAGCAGCCCGCGGTCCATGGCGGTGCGGATGCCCCGCCCCAGGGCCAGCGTCATCTGGGTGTCGTCGGTGACGTGCGCCGGCTTCGGCAGCCGCATCGTGCGCCACGGTCCGCACTTGGCGAGGATCGACGGGACGTTGTTGAACTCGGTCGGGAAGCCCAGTGCGTCGCCGAGCGCGAGCCCGGTCAGCGCGCCGGTGGCGGCCTGCTTGGTGATGGTCCTGGTCACGATCACGTGCTTCTTCCTTCCGGTCTCAGCAGTGGTGGGTGCAGGGCGGTAGCGGCACCCGCCCGGTAGAGCGCGGCCGGTTTCCCCCGTCCGCCGGTGCGGCGCGGCGATCCCTCCACGGCCTGGACGAAGCCGGGCGTGGTGAGGACCTTGCGCCGGAAGTTGGGCCGGTCCAGCTCGACGCCCCAGACCGTCTCGTACACCTGCTGGAGTTCCCCCAGGGTGAATTCGGGCGGGCAGAAGGCGGTGGCCAGACAGCTGTATTCGAGCTTGGCGCCGATCCGGTCGTGCGCGTCGGCGAGGATCCGGTCGTGGTCGAAGGCGAGCGGACCGAGTGCCCCGGCGTCCCACCACTGGGCGCTGGCCGCGTCGCCGCCGCCGCGCGGTTCGGGCAGGTCGGGTACGAGTGCGGCGTAGGCGACCGAGACGACCCGCATCCTGGGGTCGCGGTCCGGATCGCTGTAGGTGCGCAGCTGTTCCAGGTGGAGGGCGCTGACGGTGCCCTCGGTCAATCCGGTCTCCTCGGCGAGTTCCCGGCGGGCGGCGGTCTCGGCGGACTCCCGCGGCAGCACGAAGCCGCCGGGCAGTGCCCAGTGCCCCTTGTACGGGTCCTCGCCCCGTTCGACGAGCAGGACGTGCAGCCGGCCGTCGCGGACCGTGAAGACGGCGAGATCGACGGTGACGGCGAAGGGTTCGAAGGCGTGCGGGTCGTAGCCTTCGGGGACTTCGGGGCTCATCGGCGCTCCGGCAGGGGCGCGGCGAAGTTCCAGCTGTCGGCGAGCAGCGCGTCCACGGCGGCGACCGCGGTGGCCAGGCGTTCCTGGCGGGTCCCGGTGAGCTCGACGAACTCTCTTCCGGTGCGGGTGAGTTCGGCCCGGAAGCGGTCGGTCATCCAGGGCCGCAGCTCCTCGCCGTCGCGCAGTCCGTCGTCCTCGAAGGCGACGCCCTCGTGGTCGGTGAGCAGCCACAGATGGTGGGCGACCCGGTCCGCGGTCTCCTCGACGAGCGGGTTGCGTCCGCCGATGTACCGCTCGTGCCAGACGGTGGTGGCGAAGGAGTCGGTGTCGCAGAAGAGGACCGGCGACCCGGTGCGCGCGGCGGCCTCCTCCCTGGCGTTCTGGGTCCGGGCGATCCGCGGGAAGTCGTCGGTGGTGAAGCTGACGTCCTCCCACTGGGCCCCGGGCCACCGCTCGCGCAGGGCGGCCAGCTTCTGCTCGCTGAACTCCCGCCCGTACTCGGCGACGTATCCCGTCCGCGCCCAGACTCCGCCGCGCGCGCGGTAGTGGTCGGTGAGGGCACGGGCCAGGGTCGTGGTGCCGGTGGATTCCGCGCCGAGGACGACGATCCGGCGGGCGAGGGCGGCCCGTACGGGCGGTTCCAGGAAGTCCCAGCAGCCGACCGGGTCCTTGCGTACGGCGGTGCCGGAGACCGGGAAGACCGTGCGGTCGGGGTCGACGCAGACGGATTCGGCGCCGAACCGGCGGGCGAGTTCGTCCCCGTACGACTCCGAGGTGAAGACGGCGTCCACCGGCTCGGGCACGGCCCCGGTGAAGACGGCCATGTGCGCGTCCCAGATCACCGGGTCGTGGAGGTCCATGCGGATGTCGTCGACGGCGCCGACGACCCGTACGTCCGGGTGCACCTCCCGCATCCAGGCCACCCGGTCGGCGAGCGGCACGGACTCGACGGAGGCGGCGCAGACCAGGACGGTCAGCCGCTCGCAGCGGTCCTGCGCGGTGCGGACGAGGTGGTGGTGGCCGGCGTGCGGCGGGTAGAACTTGCCGAGGACCAGCCCGTGCCCGAAGCGCTTCATGCCGTCGCCTCCGCCAACTGCCGCCGCTGCCCGGCGAGATCACGCCGCCAGTTGCGCAGGCCGAGCAGGCAGAGCGTCAGGAAGCCGATGTACAGCAGCGAGGTCAGATAGAGCTCCTTGTACGCGTACAGCGGGATGTACACCACATCGGCGGCGATCCAGAGCCACCAGGACTCGACGAGCTTGCGGCACTGCCCGTACGTCGCCGTCAGGGACAGCGCGGTCGTCAGGGCGTCCCAGAAGGGCACGGTCGAGTCGGTGGCGTGGTCGAGCAGGACGGTGAGGGCGACGGCCCCCACCGCCCCCGCCGCGAGCAGCCAGGTCCATTCGGTGCGCGTGGTGCGTCGCACCGGCAGGTCCGGTGAGCCCGGTCCACCCCCGTGGGTCCAGGTCCACCAGCCGTACGCGGCAAGGGCGATGAAGACGATCTGGAGTCCGGCGTCGGCGTACAGACCGGACTGCGTGAACAGCAGGATGAAGAAGAGGTTGTTGGCGATGCCGATCGGCCAGTTGGCGAGGTGCTGGCGGGCCACGAGCCATACGCACAGCGCCCCGCTGCCGAAGCCGAGCACCTCGGTCCAGCTGACCGGGGTGTCGAGCACCGTCACCAGGGGTTGCTGCAGGGGATCGAGGAAATCCGCGAGACTCACGCCCGCCTCCTTAATAGTCACTCTGACTATAAAGGGGGAGGGAGCGCAGGAAAAGGCCCGCGGCCGGTTCCTGTTCGAAAATCGAAGTCCGAAAATCGAAGACAGGAACCGGCCGCGGGCCGTGGAGCGGACGGAGGAGGGCCGCAGGCAGGGCTACAGGCCGACCTCGCGCATCAGCATGCCCACCTCGGTGTTGGTGAGGCGGCGCAGCCAGCCGGACTTCTGGTCGCCCAGCGGGATCGGTCCGAAGGACGTCCGTACGAGCCGCTCGACCGGGAAGCCGGCCTCGGCCAGCATCCGGCGGACGATGTGCTTGCGGCCCTCGTGGAGGGTCACCTCGACCAGGTAGTTCTTGCCGGTGTTCTCGACGACCCGGAAGTGGTCGGCGCGGGCGTACCCGTCCTCCAGCTGGATGCCGTCCTTGAGCCGCTTGCCCAGGTCGCGCGGGAGCGGTCCCTGGATGGCGGCCAGATAGGTCTTCTTCACCCCGTACTTGGGGTGGGTCAGGCGGTGGGCCAGCTCACCGTGGTTGGTGAGCATGATGATGCCCTCGGTCTCGGTGTCCAGCCGGCCGACGTGGAAGAGCCGCGTCTCACGGTTGGTGACGTAGTCACCGAGGCACTGGCGGCCCTCCGGGTCCTCCATCGAGGAGACGACGCCGGCGGGCTTGTTCAGCGCGAAGAAGAGGTAGGACTGGGCGGCGACGGTCAGACCGTCGACCTTGATCTCGTCCCGGTTCACATCGACACGCATGCCCTGTTCGAGGACGATCTCGCCGTTGACCTCGACACGGGCCTGCTCGATCAGCTCCTCGCACGCCCGGCGCGAGCCCATGCCGGCCCTGGCGAGGACCTTCTGCAGCCGCTCGCCCTCCTGCTCGGCGCCCGGGTGGGTCTTGGGCGTCCTGATGTCGGCCTTGCCCGCGTACCGGTCCCGGTTGCGCTGCTCGATCTTGGCGTCGAGCTCACGCGGACGGGACGGGGCGCCCTGGCGACGGGGACCGCCGCTGCGCCCGCTCCCCGCCTGCGCGGGCTTCGGGCCGCCCTTGGCGCCGCCGCGGGCTGCCGCGCCGCGCCCCTTGCGGGGGCCGTCGCCGCTCTTCTCCCCGGCGGAGCCCACGTCGTAGCGGCGCTCCTCGGGGCGGGGCCGGCGGGGACGCTGCTCCTGCTTGCCGTCGCGCCCGGCGCCGGCGCCGCGGGGATTCCGGCTGCCGCCGCTCTTGCCGCCGCTGCCGCTTCCGCTGTTCCTGCCACTGCTTCGCATCAAAATTCCGTCTTGTCGTCTGCGTGAGTATCCGGGGTGTCCGGTGCGTCCGGATCGAACGACGGCACACCCTCTAGCGTCTCAGCCTCGATCGCGTCCGCCTCGGGGAGGAAGGGCGCGAGCTCCGGGAGCTCATCCAGGCCGCGCAGGCCCATCCGCTCCAGAAAGTAGTTCGTCGTCCTGTACAGGATCGCACCTGTTTCGGGTTCCGCGCCCGCTTCCCCCACCAGCCCCCGCTGCAACAAGGTCCGCATGACCCCGTCACAGTTCACACCGCGGACCGCGGAGACCCTGGAACGGCTGACCGGCTGGCGGTACGCGACCACCGCGAGGGTCTCCAGCGCCGCCTGGGTCAGCCGGGCCTGCTGGCCGTCCAGGACGAAGCCCTCCACGGCCTCGGCGTACTCGGGGCGGGTGTAGAAGCGCCAGCCGCCCGCCACCAGCCGCAGCTCGAAACCGCGCCGTTGCAGGGTGTACTCGTCGGCCAGCTCGCGCAGCGCGTCGGCGACGGCCCGGCGCGGCCGCTCCAGCACCTTTGCGAGGTGCTCCTCGGTGGCGGGCTCGTCGACGACCATGAGGACGGCCTCCAGCGCGGGCCTGAGATCGAGATCCGCGACGCCGGAGCCGGTCTTCTCCTGCTGACTCATGCCTTCCCATCCTCCTGGACGTCCCTTGTCTCGGGGTCGAACTCGTCCGTGACGACGGGCCCGGCCCCCGCTCCCCCGGCCCAGCGCACCATCAGCTCCCCGAGCGCCTCGTCCTGGTCGAGCGCGACGGCCTTCTCCCGGTACAGCTCCAGCAGCGCGAGGAACCGGGCGACGACGGTAAGGGTGTCCGGGGCGTCCTCGGTGAGCGTACGGAAGCTGATCTCGCCCGCCTCCCGCAGCCGCGCCACCACGATCCCGGCCTGTTCCCGCACGCTGACCAGCGGCGCGTGGATGTGGTCGACGTACACCTGCGGCTCGGGCCTGGGCTGCATCGCCTTCACGGCCAGCGCGGCGAACCCCTGCGCCCCGATGCTGATCACGACCTCGGGCAGCAGCTCGGCGTGGTGCGGCTCCAGCCCCACGGTCCGCGGGAAGCGCCGGCCCTCCGAGGCCAGCCGCTCGCTGAGGATGTCCGCGACGCGCTTGTACGCGCGGTACTGGAGCAGCCGGGCGAAGAGCAGGTCCCGCGCTTCGAGCAGCGCCAGATCCGCCTCGTCCTCCACCTCGGCGGCGGGCAGCAGCCGGGCCGCCTTCAGATCGAGCAGGGTCGCGGCGACGACGAGGAACTCGGTGGTCTGGTCCAGGTCCCAGTCCGGCCCCATGGCTCGGATGTGCGCCATGAACTCGTCGGTGACCTTCGACAGCGCGACTTCGGTCACATCGAGCTTGTGCTTGGCGATGAGCTGGAGAAGCAGGTCGAACGGCCCCTCGAAGTTCGCCAGCCGGACGGTGAACCGCCCGTCGTCGGCGGGCCCGGGAGACTCGGCGGGACCGGGAGACTCGGCGGGCCCGGGACTCCCGGCAGGCCCGGGGGCCGCAACAGGCGCCTCGGGAGCCTTTGGCACCTCCGGCGCCTCGGGAACCTCAGGCGCCTCGGACGCCTCGGACGCCTCCGGCACGGCCGCGCCGCCCGGGCCGCGCCCCAGGGGGCGGCGTGGGGTGCGGGCGGGCTCGTCGGTCGTCGGCATGAGGGTCCAGGGGCAGCGGGATACGGGCGGCGGGCCGGGGCCCGTACGGAAGGGGCCTGACCGCTCGTCCGGCGGCCGCCCACCGGGCAGGCTACCGGCGCCGCACCGGTCAGCGGCCGCGCAGCCGCCGTACGAGGATGCTCGCGTCGCCCCGCGACTCCAGATCCGCGAGCACCACCGCGACCGCCTCCCGGACGATCCGCCCGCGGTCGACGGCGAGCCCGTGCTCCCCGCGCAGCACGAGGCGGGCGTGTTCCAGGTCCATCAGTTCCTCGGCCGAGACGTAGACGGTGATCTTCTCGTCGTGGCGCTCGCGGCCGCTGGGCCTGCGGTTCGCCCCGCGCCCGCCTCCGCGCCTGCGCTGCTGCTGGACGGCGGGGGCGGGAACCGCCTCCTGCGCGGACGAGGACGCGGCGGGCGTCACGGACGGGGGTGCGGCCGCCGGTACGGACTGCTGGGGCCTGCGGCCCGCCTGTGCGGCCACCGCGACCCGGTCGGCGTCGCGGCTGCGCGACTCCCCCGCGTCGGCGTCCGCCGCGGAGTGCTCCTCGCGCGAGGAGCCGTCGGCGTCCCGCGCCGCTTCCGCGCCGGATCCGTCCGCCCCGGAATCGTTCTCCCCGGCCGGACCGGGCACCCGGGCCTCACCGTTCGCCTTGCGTCGCCGGTCCGCCGGGGACGAGGCCTGGAGCCCCATTCCTCCGGTGGTACGGAACAGTTCGTCGGCCCCGGGCAGACTCACTCGGCGTGACACCGGGCGAGCACCTCCCTGGCGAGCTGGCGATAGGCGGCGGCACCGACCGAGTTGGAGGCGTACGTGGTGATGGGCTCACCGGCGACAGTGGTCTCCGGGAAGCGCACGGTGCGCCCGATGACCGTGTGGTAGACGTGGTCGTCGAATGCCTCGACGACGCGCGCGAGGACCTCACGGCTGTGCACCGTACGGGAGTCGTACATGGTGGCGAGGATGCCGTCGAGCTCCAGATCGGGGTTGAGGCGCTCCTGGACCTTCTCGATGGTCTCGGTGAGCAACGCCACACCACGCAGCGCGAAGAATTCGCATTCGAGCGGCACTATGACCTTGTGGGCGGCCGTGAGGGCGTTCACGGTGAGCAGGCCGAGCGACGGCTGGCAGTCGATCACGATGTAGTCGTAATCGGCCATCAGCGGCTTCAGGGCGCGCTGCAGCGTGGACTCCCGGGCGACCTCGCTCACCAGCTGCACCTCGGCGGCCGACAGGTCGATGTTGCTGGGCAGCAGGTCCATGTTCGGGACCGCGGTCTTCAGCAGGACCTCGTCGGCCGACATGCCCCGCTCCATGAGCAGGTTGTAGACCGTGAGGTCGAGCTCCATCGGGTTGACGCCGAGCCCGACCGACAGGGCACCCTGCGGGTCGAAGTCGACGAGCAGGACGCGTCGTCCGTACTCCGCGAGTGCGGCGCCCAGGTTGATGGTCGACGTGGTCTTGCCGACGCCGCCCTTCTGGTTGCACATCGCGATGATCTTCGCGGGGCCGTGATCGGTCAGCGGTCCCGGGATCGGGAAGTAGGGCAGGGGCCGGCCGGTGGGGCCGATCCGCTCGCGGCGCTGGCGGGCAGCGTCGGGCGCGAGGGTGGCCGCGTACTCCGGATCGGGTTCGTACTCGGCGTCGGGGTCGTAGAAGTGCCCCTGGGGCACCTCGTCGAAGTCGGCGAAGTGGGCGGTTTCCCGGCCACTCTCGTTGCCGGCCATGGCGTTCACGTGTAGGCCGTCCATCATCTGGGGGGCTGTCGTCATGTGCTGTTGGGTGGCGAAGGTGCGGACAGCGACGGAGCCGACAGCCTCCAGCCCGTTCGGGCTCTGGCCCCGTGCAGGCATCCCTGGATGAACACCCCCGGGAGTAAATGTCGACTCATTCACAAGTCGTCTTACCTCCTTGGACGTGACCAGGAAACTTATCGATAGGTCAGCGTGGCACCATGCCGACGATTGGCGACTCTATGGCGTGTCACCGCTTCGCAGCAACACAATCCGCCGGACCCGGCCCGATGTGTCGGCAATCGAACACGCCCCTGTCAAGGGCGTGCGGCCACCGGGGCACAGATTTAACGGGTGTACGAATCGGTTAAAGGGTTACGTTCGAGACGAGTTGAACGGGGTCGCCGAAGGGGCCCGGCATGCGTACGGCCGGACCTTGCTCGGCAAGGTCCGGCCGTACGCGTGAGGTTGACGGAAGGTGTTGACCCGTCAGCCGAGGAGCGAGCTCAGCTCGACGTGCTCCAGGCCGTGCGCCTCGGCCACCTCGCGGTAAACAACCTGCCCGTCATGGGTGTTGAGGCCCTTGGCGAGCGCGGCGTCGCGGCGCAGCGCCTCGACCCAGCCGCGGTTGGCGAGCTCCACGATGTACGGCAGCGTGGCGTTGGTGAGGGCGTACGTCGAGGTGTTCGGCACCGCGCCCGGCATGTTCGCGACGCAGTAGAACACCGAGTTGTGGACCTTGAAGGTCGGCTCGGCGTGCGTCGTCGGGTGCGAGTCCTCGAAGCAGCCACCCTGGTCGATCGCAATGTCGACAAGTACACTTCCGGGCTTCATCTTGGCGACGAGCTCGTTGGTGACCAGCTTCGGCGCCTTCGCGCCGGGGATCAGCACGGCGCCCACGACGAGGTCGGCCTCGATGACGGCCTTCTCCAGCTCGAAGGCGTTGGAGACGACGGTCTTCACCTTGGTGCCGAAGACCTTGTCGGCCTCACGGAGCTTGTTGATGTCCTTGTCGAGCAGCGTGACGTGGAAGCCCAGGCCGACGGCGATCTGCGTGGCGTTCCAGCCGGAGACACCGCCACCGATGACGACGGCCTCGGCGGGCGCCGTGCCCGGGACGCCGCCCGGCAGCACGCCGCGGCCGCCGACCGAGCGCATCAGGTGGTAGGCGCCGACCTGCGGGGCCAGCCGGCCCGCGACCTCGGACATCGGGGCGAGCAGCGGGAGCGCGCGGCTCGCGGTCTCGACCGTCTCGTAGGCGATGGCCGTGGTGCCCGACTCGATCAGCGCGTCGGTGCACTCGCGGGAGGCCGCGAGGTGCAGGTAGGTGAAGAGCGTCTGGTCCTTGCGGAGGCGGTGGTACTCCTCGGCGACCGGCTCCTTGACCTTCAGCAGCAGGTCGGCGGTGGCCCAGACCTCGTCGGCGGTGGGGAGGATCTGCGCCCCGGCGGCGATGTACTCCTCGTCCGTGATGGAGGAGCCGGCCCCGGCGTTCTCCTCGACGACGACCTGGTGGCCGTGGCGGACGAGCTCGTGCACACCGGCAGGCGTGATCGCCACGCGGAACTCGTTGTTCTTGACTTCGCGGGGGATGCCGACCTTCACGTCGATCACGGTCCTTGGCTCAGAGGGTTACCCGGGCATATCTATACATACCCGGATAGACACTACGTAAATGGAGACACCGCGAACACACGCGGCAGAGCCAGTCTAATGAAGGGTTTCGTGCTGTCTAGCCTTACAAAGCATTATTTTTCTGTCGCCGCACTACGGATTTCGCAGGTCACGCTCTCCTGGCCCAGCAATCTGTCGGCCAGACCCCGGTGCAGCTTGGCCGCGGCCGGGTCGCCGAGCCGGTCGAGCGTGTCGGCCAGCCGGAGCTCCAGCGCCGCCTGGAGTCGTACGTCACCCGCCCGCCTGGCCCACTCGACGGCCTCCTGGCAGGTGTGCAGGGACTCGTGCGGCCGGCCCGCGTACTCCTGGACCCGCGCCGCCTCGCTGAGCGCCCGCGCCTGGGCCGGCACGTCGCCGAGCCTGCGGTACCCGGCCGCCGCGGCGCGCCAGTTCCGCAGCGCCTCGCCGTACCGCCCGGCGTAGGTGTGCACCGCGCCGAGCCGCCCGTACAGCCGCGCCTCGTCGGCCCGCTCCCCCTGGGTGAGCCGCTGAGCCAGCGCGCGGCCGTACCAGTCGGAGGCCCGCTGGAAGTCCCCCAGCTCGGCATAGGCGCCGCCTACGGATTCCATCGCGCGGCCGGTGGCGTACGGGTCCTTCGCGGCCCGTCCGGCGTCCAGCGCGGCCCGGTAGCGGGCCAGTGCCTCCCGGGTGCGGCCGGTCCTGGCGTCGAGGTCGGCGAGGTTGAGCAGCGCCGCGGCCCGCTCGCGCGGCAGCTCGCGCCGCTCGGCCACGGCCAGCACCAGACCGTGCAGCCCGTACAGCTCGGGTGCGGCGGCCTCGGTGCCCTGGTGCACGGCCAGTGCCCGCACCAGGGCGGCCACCAACCGCCTCGCCAGGGTGTCGAGTTCACCGTCCTCGACGGCGATCCGGGCCGAGGCCAGCAGGGCGGGCCGGCGGATCCGCAGCCATTCGGCGGCCGCCTCGGGGCCCGGGAAGCGCAGCGAGCGCGGGAGCCCGGCGAGCTTGCGGCGGGCCGGGGAACCCTCGGGTTCGGTGACCGCCCGGCAGGACTGGAGCAGCCGTACGGTCCGCTCCAGCATCCGGGCCCTGGCCAGCTGGAGCTCCGCCGGCCGGTCCCTGGCCTCCAGCAGCGCCCGCAGCAGCGGCGCGAGGCAGCCGGGCACCTCGTACTGCGGCTGGTCCGCCCCGTTGGTGTGCAGCAGGCCCAGGGCCACGAAGTCGTCGAGGGTCGTCTGGGCGGCCGAGACGGAGCAGCCGGCCAGCGCGGAGGCGGTGTGCGCGTCGGCGAGTCCGGCGGGGGCGAGGGCGAGCAGTCGCAGTATCCGGGCCGCGGTCGGCGGCAGCGAGTCATGGGCCAGCCGGAAGGCGCGGGCCAGCGGGCGGGAGCCGGTGGACTGCTCCGTGTCGTCCGGCAGTTCGCGCAGCTGCTTGGTGACATCGGCGACCGATGCCATGGGGCGGGCGGCGAGCCAGCCGGCGACCATGACCAGGGCGGCCGGCAGCCCGCCGCACTCCTCGGTGAGGGTCTCGGCGGTCCGCGGGTCGACGGTGATCCTGACCTCTCCGATGGTGCGGGCGAGCAGCCGCACGGCGGAGCCCGCGTCCAGGCCGCCGATGGTGCAGGGGCGGACGCCGGGGATGCCGGTGAGCGGGCCCTCGGACGTGGCGACGACCAGGCAGTCCGGGTTGTCCGGCAGCAGCGGGTCGACCTGTTCCGCGTCCGCCGCGTCGTCCAGGAGCAGCAGGGCGCGGCGTCCGGCGAGCTCCTCGCGGACCATCCCGGAGAGTTCGTCCCCGTCCGCGCCGGGCGGCCCGGTCACCCCCATCCGGTCGAGCAGCTCGCGCGCGGTGCGCTCGGTGGGCACCGGTGCGCCGCCGGGGTCGGTGAGCCGGACGCGGAGCAGTCCGTCGGGGTGGTCGCCCTCGGCGAGCAGCCCGCGGGTGAGTTCCTCGGCGAGCGCGGTGCGTCCGGATCCGGGGCGTCCGGCGATCAGCAGGACCCGGGCGCGGGCGGCCTTGCGACCGGCCAGGGTGTCCAGGCCGGCCCGTTCGATGTCGGCCCGCAGCGCCTTCAACTCACGGGCGCGGCCGAAGAATTGGGGTGGGGCGGTGCCGGACGGCTCCTCGGTTCCCGCTGCCTCGGCCGGGCCGCTGGTGTCCACCGCCTGATCCGTCACGGGCCACGCTCCACTTCGCTGCACGCGTCGCCCGCCGGGACTCCGGTCCGGGCATGGTGAGCGTAGTTCAGGCGTGTGGACGTTCCGTCCGGAGCAGGACCGGGCACGACACCGAGGTCCCCCGATCGGATCAGCATCTTGTCCGATCGAAGGGCCCCGGGTGTGCGCCACCAGGCGGCACCGCGGCTCGTCGGGCCCCGGTGCGCCGTCCGGCGGTCCTGCCGCCCGTCAGGCCTCGAAGGGGCGGGCCGGCCACGGCGCGTCGGCCGGGCGCAGCGAATCGATCCCGTCACCGGCGAGCACCGCGGCGAGCGAGAGGACGCCCACCACGAGGCAGTTGTTGTGCAGCTCGCCCGCGAGCACGCCCCGTACCAGCTCCTGGAGCGGCACCCGGGCCAGCTCCATGTCGGCCTCCTCCTCGGAGACCTCGAAGCGCTCCCCGTCGGCCTCGGAGAGATTCCGGGCCAGGAAGATCCGTACGGCTTCGTCGCAGCCGCCCGGTGTGGTGTAGACGTCGGTCAGCACCCGCCAGTCCTCGGCCTTGACGTACGCCTCCTCGTAGAGCTCGCGCTGCGCCGCGTGCAGCGGGTTCTCGCCGGGGACGTCGAGCAGTCCGGCCGGGATCTCCCAGAGCTTGTGGCGCACCGGGTGGCGGTACTGCCGCAGCACCACGACCCGGTTGTCGTCGTCGAGCGCGAGCACGGCGACCGAGCCCGGGTGGACCTGGTAGTCGCGGCGCACCACCGTGCCGTCCGGCATCACCACTTCGTCGGTGCGGACGCTGGTCTTGTTGCCGGTGAAGGGCGTCTCGGTCGCGGTGACCTGCCACTCCTCGGGCGTGTCCTGGAAACCCATCTACGTCCTCCCACGAAAAACAGAAACCGGGGTACGCGTCCTCGAAGGACACGTACCCCGGTCAACGTTAACGCCTGTGCGGCGGCGGACTACTTGCCCGACGGCTTGCCCTTGCCGTCACCGGCCGCGGCACCCGTCTTGCGCGCGACGGCCGCCTTCACCAGGCCCGCGAAGAGCGGGTGCGGGCGGGTCGGGCGGGAGCGGAGCTCCGGGTGGGCCTGGGTGGCGACCAGGTAGGGGTGGATCTCGCGCGGGTACTCGACGTACTCGACGAGCTTGTTGTCCGGGGAGGTGCCGGAGAAGACCAGGCCGGCCTTCTTCTCCAGCTCGGCCCGGTAGGCGTTGTTGACCTCGTAGCGGTGGCGGTGGCGCTCCTCCACGTACGGCTCGCCGTCGTACGCCTCGCGGACCAGCGAGCCCTCGGCGAGCTTCGCCGGGTACAGGCCGAGCCGCATGGTGCCGCCCAGGTCGCCCGCGCCCTCGACGTACGCCAGCTGCTCCTCCATCGTCGAGATGACGGGGTGCGAGGTGGCGGCGTCGAACTCGGTGGAGTTGGCGTCGGGGATCTCGGCGAGGTTGCGCGCGGCCTCGATCACGATGCACTGGAGGCCGAGGCAGAGGCCGAGCAGCGGCACCTTGTTCTCACGGGCGTACTGGATGGCGCCGATCTTGCCGTTGACACCGCGGTCACCGAAGCCGCCGGGGACGCAGATCGCGTCGACGTCGCCGAGCTGCTTGGCGGCACCGGCCGGGGTCTTGCAGTCGTCCGAGGCGACCCACTTGACCTTGACCCGCGCCTTGTTGGCGAAGCCGCCGGCCCGGATGGCCTCGGTGACCGAGAGGTAGGCGTCGGGCAGGTCGATGTACTTGCCGACGAGCGCCACGGTGATCTCGTGGTCGGGGTTGTGGACGCGGTCCAGCAGGTCGTCCCACGTCGTCCAGTCGACATCGCGGAAGGGCAGGTCGAGCTTGCGCACCACGTAGGCGTCCAGGCCCTCGGTGTGCAGCACCTTCGGGATGTCGTAGATCGACTTGGCGTCCACGCAGGCCACCACGGCGGCCTCGTCGACGTCGCACATCAGCGAGATCTTGCGCTTGATGGCGGTCGGTACGTCGCGGTCGGCGCGCAGCACGATGGCATCCGGCTGGATACCGATGTTGCGCAGCGCGGCGACGGAGTGCTGGGTGGGCTTGGTCTTGAGCTCGCCGGACGGGCCGATGTAGGGCAGCAGCGAGATGTGCACGACGAAGACGTTGTCCCGGCCGACCTCGTGGCGGACCTGGCGGACGGTCTCCAGGAACGGCAGCGACTCGATGTCGCCGACCGTGCCGCCGACCTCGGTGATGACGACGTCGACGTCGTCGGTGGCCATGCGGCGGATGCGGTGCTTGATCTCGTTGGTGATGTGCGGGATGACCTGCACGGTGTCACCGAGGTACTCGCCGCGCCGCTCCTTGGCGATCACCTGCGAGTAGACCTGGCCGGTGGTGACGTTGGCGGAGCCGTCGAGGTCGACGTCGAGGAAGCGCTCGTAGTGGCCGATGTCCAGGTCGGTCTCGGCGCCGTCGTTGGTGACGAACACCTCACCGTGCTGGAACGGGTTCATCGTGCCGGGGTCGACGTTGAGGTAGGGGTCGAGCTTCTGCATGGTGACCCGAAGGCCGCGCGCCTTGAGCAGGGCACCGAGGCTGGAGGCAGTCAGACCCTTGCCGAGGGAAGAGGCGACACCCCCGGTGACGAAGATGTGCTTGGTCGTCGTGGATGTGGGCTGCATAGCCAAAGGGGGCTCCCGTGGTCGCGATCGTGAGGTGCGTACCGGCGTTTTCGTCCGGAGACTCCGGAGGCGCCGTCGCTGCGGTTCGGGGGCCTCGTCTGCGGTTGCGGACGACCACCGGTCCACGGGCTACCAGGGTATCAGCGCCGAGGGGAGCCCGCTTCCGGCCGCATCCCGACGCCCACCTCGCATGATCACCACGAGTGTCCGCGCACACACCCGTTCGGGCGAGACCGGTTGTCAAGACCGTCGCGCGGATCACCTGGGTGCGTCGTATCCTGCTCGGACTCGCCCCGGCACTCGCCCCGGGCGAGGTGACGCGTTCGCAGGTTCCCCCACAACACCCCCTTGCGACGACCTCTTCACCCGCAGTAATGCCCTACGGGGCGACATGGCCGTTCGACTGGAGACGCACGTGGCCGGGCGCATCGAGGATTACGCACTCATCGGAGACATGCAGACCGCCGCCCTGGTCTGCCGGGACGGCACAGTGGACTGGCTGTGCCTTCCCCGCTTCGATTCGCACGCCGTCTTCGCGGGACTGCTGGGCACCGAGGAGCACGGCTTCTGGCGCCTGGGCCCGGCGCGGGCGGACGGGACGCAGCCGCCGGCCGCGGACCGCCGCCGCTACCGCGGGGACTCCCTCATCCTGGAATCGGAGTGGGACACCCCGCGCGGAACGGTCAGAGTGACCGATTTCATGCCCCCGCGTGACGGTGCGCCGCAGGTGATCCGGATCGTGGAGGGCATCAGCGGCCGGGTGCCGATGCGCTCCGAGCTGCGCATGCGGTTCAGCTACGGCCGGGTCACCCCCTGGGTGCACAAGGTCGACGGCCGCACGGTCGCCGTCGCGGGCCCGGACTCCGTCTGGCTGGACACCCCCGCCGACACGTACGGCGAGAACCTCACGACGTACTCCGACTTCACGGTCGCGCCGGGTGACCGGATCGCGTTCACCATCAGCTGGCAGCCCTCGCACCACGAGCCGCCCGGCCTGCCGGACCCGGAGGGTTCGCTGGACGCGACCGCGGACTTCTGGCGCGAATGGGTCGAGCAGTGCACGTACCACGGGCCCTACCGCGAGGCCGTGGTCCGCTCCCTGATCACCCTCAAGGCCCTGACGTACGCGCCGACCGGCGGCATCGTCGCCGCGCCCACCACCTCCCTGCCGGAGGACATCGGCGGCTCCCGGAACTGGGACTACCGCTACACCTGGCTGCGCGACGCCGCGATCACCCTCTCCTCGCTGCTGCGCACCGGCTACCGCGAGGAGGCCCGCGCCTGGCGCGAGTGGCTGCTGCGGGCGGTCGCCGGCGACCCGGAGAACCTCCAGATCATGTACGGCATCGCGGGCGAGCGCGAGCTGGGCGAGGCCGAGCTGGACTGGCTGCCCGGTTACGAGAACTCGGCCCCGGTCCGGGTCGGCAACGGCGCGGCGGGCCAGCTCCAGCTGGACGTGTACGGCGAGGTCACCGAGGCGCTCCACCTCGCCCACATGACGGGCCTGACCCGCAACGACTACGCGACCGGTCTCCAGCTCAAGCTGATCGAGTACCTGGAGAAGCACTGGGACGAGCCGGACGAGGGCATCTGGGAGGTGCGCGGGCCCCGGCGCCACTTCGTCCACTCGAAGGTGATGGCCTGGGTCGCCGTCGACCGCACCATCAAGCTCATCGAGTCCGGGGACGCGGAAGGGCCGCTGGAGCGCCTGCACGAGCTGCGCGACGACATCCACCGCGATGTCTGCGAGCGGGGCTACGACCCGGAGCGCAACACCTTCACCCAGTCCTACGGCTCGAAGGAACTGGACGCCTCGCTCCTGCTCATCCCCCAGATGGGCTTCCTGCCGCCGGACGACAAACGCGTGATCGGCACGATCGAGGCGATCCAGCGCGAGCTGTCCACCGAGGACGGCTTCGTGCTGCGCTACCCCACCTCGGGCGAGGACGCGGGCGTGGACGGTCTGGAGGGCGACGAGGGCGCGTTCCTGGCCTGCTCGTTCTGGCTGGCGGACGACCTGGCGATGATCGGCCGGGTCGACGAGGCCCGCCAGCTCTTCGAGCGGCTGCTGTCGCTGCGCAACGATCTGGGTCTGCTCGCGGAGGAGTGGGACTCCCGGCTCCAGCGCCAGGTGGGCAACTTCCCGCAGGCCTTCAGCCACGTTCCGCTGATCGACACGGCGCTGCGCCTGACGGCGAGCGGGGCGTACGTCGGCTGAGGCCGCATCACGGGGCGGGCGGGGATCCGTCCGCCCCGGTCACCACGGGCCGCCGCGACGGCAGCCCCCATTCGCTCCAGGACCCGTCGTACACGGCCTGTCCCCGGTACCCCGCCAGTTCGGCCCCCAGGGCCAGCACGCACGCGGTGACGCCCGATCCGCAGCTGAGGACCAGCCGCTCGCGCTCCCCGGCGAGGGCCGCGAACACGGCGCGCAGCTCGTCCGCCGGACGCATCCGCCCGTCGCGCCGGAGCTCCCCGAAGGGCAGGTTGACCGCCCCCGGCATGTGTCCGGCACGCAGTCCGGGCCTGGGTTCGGCGACGCTGCCGGTGAACCGTTCCCGGGTACGGGCGTCGAGGACCACCACCGCGGGGTCGGCCAGGGCGGCCGCCACTTCTTCGGCGCCGACGAACATTCCCGGGCGCGGCCGTGCGGTGAAGTCGCCGGGCACGGGGGCGGGCTCGGGCCGGGCGCTCTCCAGCGGCAGTCCGGCCCCGGCCCAGGCGGGCAGGCCGCCGTCGAGCACCGCGACCCGGTCGAATCCCATCGCCCGGAGCATCCACCAGGCCCGCGCGCTGGAGTAGACGCCCGCGCCGTCGAGGACGACGACGGTGTCGGAGCCGTTCACACCGAGCGCGCGCAGCTCCTCGGTGAACCGGGCGGCGCCGGGCATCGTGTGGGGCAGCGGGCCGGAGTGGTCGGACAGCGCCCCGTCGATGTCGAAGGCCCGCGCTCCCGGGATGCGGCGTTCGCCGCCCCGGTGCGCGCCGACCGAGGCGTCGAGGACCACCAGTCCCGGCCGGCCGAGCCGGTGCGCCAGCCAGTCGACCCCGACCAGCGGGCCGGGAAGCTGTGGACCGCTCGGGTGCTCCGTCGCTTCGTCGCCCACGTCTGCTCCAAGGCCGGTCCGGATGTCGGGGCCGCCCGGTACGCCGGACCGATCGGCCCCGGCTGCGCGGCGTCCACAAGATCGCAGCGGCGCTCGTCCCGTGTCAACAGCTCTCCCGCGGCTCCCCCGACGACGCCTCGGGCGCCCCGGGCCGGTACCTTCCTGATCAGGGCGACCGCCGTCCGACCCGAGGGGAAACGCGAGGCCAGAGCCAGTGGAGACGCAAGGCGGAATCACCGTGCAGCGAGCACTCGAACTGCCGGGGCTGCGCGGCGGGCTCCCGGAGGTGGTGGCCGGCGCGGACCGGCTGAACCGCACGGTGCGCTGGGTGCACGCGGGCGAGGTCCCCAACATCGCTTCGCTGCTCAAGGGCGGTGAGCTGCTGCTCACCACCGGTCTCGGACTCGGCACCCGCCCGGCCGAGCAGCGCGCCTTCGTCCGCAGGCTCGCCGACCGGGGCATCGCCGCCCTGGTGGTGGAGCTCGGGCCGCGCTTCAGCAGACTGCCCGCGTCGATAGTGGACGCCGCCCGCGCCGCCGGACTGCCGCTGGTGCAGCTGCACCGCGAGGTGCCCTTCGTGACGGTGACCGAGGAGATCCACACCGAGATCGTCAACGGTCACTACGCACTGCTGCGGCAGGCCGAGGACGTGCACCGCCGGTGCACGAAGGCGCTCCTGGGCGGCGGCGGGGTGCCCCAGGTGCTCGGCATCCTGGCGGACTTCGCGGCCAATCCGGTCTTCCTGGAGACGGCGGACGGCCAGCTGCTGTACGCGGCGGGCCCCGGGTCCGGCCCGGTCGGCGCCGATCCGCTCCAGGTGTGGGACGGGATGCGCGGCGGCCGGGCGGCGCGCGAGACGCCGCCCACCGGTTCGGTGCTGGTGGACGTGCCGGGCGGCGGCCCGGGCACCGGTTCGGTACGGGCCAGGCTGGTGCTGCTCGCCGTGTCCGGGCCGCTGGTGACCGTGCACCGGATGGCGGCGGAGCGGGCGGCGGGCATCCTCGCCGTGGTGCTGATGCAGGCCCGCCAGGAGGAGGAGCTCGCGGCCCGCGGTCGGGGCGACTTCCTGACCGATCTCGCCGAGGGCCGGATCACGCCGGAGGACGCGCCCGCGCAGGCCCGCGTGCTGGGCTTCAAACCGGCCGAGATGCCGCTGCTGCCGGTGGTGATGCGGCTGGCCCCCGAGCTGTCGGTGTCCGGGAACTGGGCGTTGCTGGCGCGGGCGGTGCTGGAGGAGCTCTCGTCGGTGGGGGTGCCGGTGCTGCTGGGCGTACGGCCCGTGGAGGGCCGGGTTCCGGTGCTGCTGGGGCTGCGGTCCGAGACGGAGCGCACGGCGGTCGCGGACCGGGTCGCGGCGGCGCTGCGGGCCGGTGTGGAGCGGGCCGGGCTGGAGCGGGCCGGTTCGCATCCGCCGGTCGTGGTGGTCGGTGTGGCGGGCGGCTGGGCGACGGCCGGCGCGGGGCTGCGGCACGCCGCCGAGACGGCGACGGCCGCGCACGGCCTCAGCGACCGGCCCTGGTACGACGCCCGGCGCCTCGACATCGACCTGCTGCTGTGGCGGCTGCGGGACCACCCGGATCTGGCGGCCTTCGTGGACCGGGCGATCGGCCCGCTGCGCGATCACGACCGCACCTCGCGCCCGGCGCTGCTGCCGACGCTGGAGACGTATCTGGCCCACGCCGGCCGCAAGGCGGAGACCGCACGCGAGCTCCATCTGAACCGTCAGACGCTGTACAACCGGCTGGCCCGCATCGGCGAGCTGCTCGGCACCGACCTGGACGACCCGCAGGCGGTACTGGCGCTGAGCCTGGCTCTCCGGGCCCGCCGCCACATCGCGTAGCCGGGCCGGGCGGCCGGCTCACCGCGCCCGCGCCGCCAGTGGCTGGGTCAACTCGTCGTACACGCTGAGAACCTGGGCGATCGTGTCGTCCTCGGTCGGCCAACTCGCCGCCTGTGCAAGCCCGTCGGCCACCATCTCGGCGCGCCGCCGGGGATCCCCGAGCAGCCTGGCCACCACCCGCGCGAGCGCCTCCGTGTTCCCGTACGGCACGAGCTCCGCCGCGTCCCCCACGAGTTCGGGCACGCCGCCGACCGCGGTGGCGACCAGCGGGACGCCGAGCCGCAGCGCCTCCTGCGCCGACACCGAACGTGCCTCCCAACTGCTGCACAGCACCGCCAGATCCGCCGCGGCGAGCAGTTCGATCCGGTCGTCCCGGCCGCCGACGAGCCGGACGGGCAGCTCCTCGTTCCTGATCCGGCGCTGCAGGGCGGACCGTTCGCGCCCCTCGCCCACGATGACCAGGAGCGGTGCGGGGTCGAGCTCGCGCCACAGGCGTGCGACGTCGAGCAGTGCGCCGTACCCGTGATGCGGTACGAGACTTCCGCAGGTGATGATCAACGGCCGTTCCACCGCCCCGAGTTCGGCCCGCGCCTTGCCCGCGTGGGCGGTGGCGGGCAGCCGGGGGACGGGGGCGGAGACGGGTGCGAGCCGGGCGTCGCGCGCGCCCCGGTGGCGGGCTCGGTCGACCAGGTCGGACGTCGTGCCGAGCACAACTGCCGCCGCTCGGGCGGCCCTTCGCTCCATCAGCCGGATCAGCCGGCCGCGGGCCCCTTCGGCATGGGCGCGGGCGTGCCAGGTGACGACCAGCGGGACGCGCCGGCCACCGAGCGCGAGAGCGGCGCGCACGGCGGCGTGCGGCCCGTGCGCGTGGACGACGTCCGCCGTCAGGCAGGCGGCACGCAGTGCGGCGACGGAGGCGGGGTCACTGCGCCGGGGCACGGGGGCGAACTCGGCGCCCGTGCCGGAGTAGTCGTAGGCGTGGTCCAGTTCGGCCGGGGCGCAGACGGTGACGTGCACGCCCCTCGCCACGAGTCCCGCGGCCAGCGAGCTGACGTGGGCACTGCTGCCCGCGCTGCCGCCGCCCAGGACTTGGACCGTACGCAGCTGTGACACGTTGAATTGGCTCCCGGGACTCCCGAAGGGCTGTGATGGCACCGCCAAGGATGCCAGTCCGTACGCGCGTTCCTGCACGGTCGGGCCGCCGTTGCGGCCCGCACCGCAACAACCGGACCCGACCTATCACTCGCACGGGCGAGAAACCGGCACACGATTGACTCACGCGTTTCCGCGGCTTCCTCCGTCAGCGACCCGCCACCACCTGGACGAGTCGGCCGATCCGGTCCCCGTACGCCGCTGCCGCGACCAGCCCCGCGGCATGCGCGGCAAGTCCGGCCCGGCCCCGGCCCGCGACGATCGCGACCCCGAGGGCGGCCCCCAGGGCATGGGCCCCGGTGTCCCCCAGCATGGTCCGCTCCCCCAGGTCGTCGGCGACGAGCGCGGCCACGGCGCCCATCGGCGCGGCAGCGAGCCCGCCCCGCGGCAGGCCGGGGGCCCCGAGGGCGAGCACGGTGACGGCGGCCGCCGCGGGCCGTACGTCGACCAGGTTGACGAGATGGGCGGTTCCGGCGATCACGACCCCGGCGAGCACCCGGTCGACGGGCCGCTCCTCGATCAGCGCACCGGCCGCGAGCCCGGCGGCCCCGATCCCGAGGAGCTTCACCGCGCCGGAGGTCACCTCGCCCTCCCGCAGCGCACCCAGGTGGGCGCGGAACCCGCGGCGCGGATCGTCCGCCCCGACGAGGTCGTCGTACGCACCGCAGCCACCGGCCGCCAGCACGGCGAGCACGGCGGCGCACCGGGTACGGACCGGCAGCGGGAGGACGGCCGCTCCGGCCGCGGTGCCGAGGACGGCGGCCGGACCCGCGTACAGATCCACGGTGCGGCCCGCGTAGTTGGTGCGCTGCCGGAGCGGGCGCGACCGGGCCCGCAGCGCCCGGTACACACCCCCCGCGACGACGACGGCGACCGCACCGGACTTCGCGGCCCTGCTGAACGCTGCTCCCATGCGCGCCACCCTAAGGGCGGCCCCGGGCCCGCCCCTACCCGTCGGCCCGCGCCGCGGCCAGCAGCTCCTCCGCGTGGGCCCGCGCCGTCTGGGAGTCCTCCTGGCCCGCGAGCATCCGGGACAGCTCCCGTACCCGGTCCTCGCCCTCCAGGACCGTGACCCCACTGCTGGTCACCGACCCGTCGACGGTCTTCTCGACCAGCAGCTGCCGGTCCGCGAAGGCCGCCACCTGCGGCAGGTGCGTGACGACGACGACCTGGGCGGACCTGGCGAGCTTGGCGAGCCGCCGCCCCACCTCGACCGCGGCCTTGCCGCCGACGCCCGCGTCGACCTCGTCGAAGAGGTACGTGGGTACGGGGTCGGCGCCCGCGAAGACCACCTCGACGGCGAGCATCACCCGGGACAGCTCACCGCCCGAGGCCCCCTTGGCGATCGGCCGGGGCTGGGCGCCGGGGTGCGGGGCCAGCAGCAGCTCGACCTCGTCGGCGCCGGACGGCCCGTAGACCACGCTCCGCCCGTCGATCTCGATGCCGGACGCCTCGTCGGCCGCCTCGGCCTGCCGGATGTCGAAGGAGACCCGGGCGTGCGGCATGGCCAGCGAGGCCAGCTCCGCGGTCACCGCCTCGGCGAAGAGCGCGGCCGCCCGGTTGCGCGCGTCGGTCAACGCCTGGCCGAGGCCAGAGAGTTCGTCCCGCAGCGCGTCGCGTTCGGCGGTCAGCTCGCCGATCCGGTCGTCGTCGCCCTCCAGCTCGGTGAGCCGGGCGGCGCCCTCCTGGGCCCAGGCGAGCACGGCGCCGATGTCCTCGCCGTACTTCCGGGTGAGCGCGGTGAGCTCGGCGCGGCGCTCCTCCACGGCGGCGAGCCGCAGCGGATCGGCGTCCAACTGGTCGGCGTACCCGGCCAGTTCGCCCGCCACGTCGGAGAGCAGGATCGAGATCTCGCCGATCCGGTCGGCGAGCGCCGCCAGCGCCGGATCATGGGTGCGCACGGCGTCCAGGGACCGTCCGGCGGCGGCGACCACGGTCGTGGCGTCGACGCCCTCCGGGTCCTCCGGATTGCCCGCGAGCGCGGTGTGCGCGAGAGCCGCAGCGGAGGAGAGCGCCTCGGCGTGGCCGAGCCGTTCGGCCTCGGCGGCGAGGTCCACGTCCTCGCCGGCCAGTGGATCGACCGCGGCGATCTCGCCCAGCCCGAAGCGCAGCAGATCGGCTTCCTGGGCGCGTTCCCGGGCCCGCGTGGTCAGCTCGTCGAGCTCCGTGACGACGGCCCGCAGCCGCCGGTACGCCGCCGCGTACTTCGCGTGCGGCCCGGCGACCCCGTCGCCCGCGTACCGGTCGAGCGCCTGCCGCTGCCGGGCCGGCTTCAGCAGCCCCTGCTGGTCGGTCTGGCCGTGCACGGCGACGAGTTCGTCGGCGAGTTCGGCGAGCACCCCGACCGGCACCGACCGGCCGCCCAGATGCGCCCGGGAGCGCCCCTCGGCGGAGACGGTACGGCTGATCAGCAGCGCACCTTCCTCGATCTCGGCCCCGGCCTCCTCGGCCCGCAGGGCGACGGTGTCGCCGTCGGACACCGTGATCCGCCCCTCGACGACGGCGGCCTTGGCCCCGATCCGTACCAGGGCGGGGTCGGCGCGCCCGCCGAGCAGCAGCCCGAGGCTGGTGACGACCATGGTCTTGCCCGCGCCGGTCTCACCCGTCACCGCGGTGAAACCGGGTGACAGCTCCACCACCGCGTCGTCGATGACCCCGAGCGACCGTATCCGCATCTCCTCCAACACGGACACGACCTTACGAGGTCCGGGCGCCGCTGTGCGACGGACCCCGCCTCCCGGGGCTCACTCTCCCTTGTGTTCACGCATCATTCGCCACACCTCCGGGGGAATGTCCGACGGTCAGTGCGGTGCGCCCCGCCACCCCGAGACCGGCAGGGCGAACTTCGCGACCAGCCGGTCGGTGAACGAGGCGTGGTGCAGCCGCGCCAGCCGTACGGGCACCGCGCCGCGCCGCACCTCGACCCGTGCGCCCGCGGGCAGTTCGACGGTCCTGCGGCCGTCGCACCAGAGCACTCCGTGCGGGGTGTGCTGCTGGACCTCGACGGCGAGCACGGAGGTCGGGGAGGTCACCAGCGGCTTGGCGAACAGCGCGTGGGCGCTGATCGGCACCATCAGCAGCGCCTCGACCTCGGGCCAGACGACGGGACCGCCCGCCGAGAAGGCGTAGGCGGTCGATCCGGTCGGGGTGGCGCAGACGATCCCGTCGCAGCCGAACCCGGTCACGGGGCGGCCGTCGATCTCCAGAACGACCTCCAGCATCCGCTCGGGCGACACCTTCTGCACGGCCGCTTCGTTCAGCGCCCAGTCGGTGTGGACGATGTCGCCGTTGCTGTGCACCAGGACGTCGAGGGTCATGCGCTCCTCGACCTGGTAGGCACGGGTGACGACCCGGTCGACGACCTTGTCCAGGTCGTCCCGCTCGGCCTCGGCGAGGAAGCCGACCCGGCCGAGGTTGACGCCGAGCATCGGCACCCCGGACGCACGGGAGAACTCCGCGCCGCGCAGCAGCGTCCCGTCCCCGCCCAGCACGATCAGCAGTTCACAGCCGTCCACGGCCTTGGGCGTGGTGTCCGTGACCGTCTCCACGGACGACGGCAGCGGCAGATCGGCCGCCTCCATCGCCAGTACCCGTACGCCCAGGCCGCTGCGCAGCAGCCCCTGTACGACCAGTTCGGCACTGCGGATCGCGGCCGGGCGGCCGGTGTGTGCCAGAAGAAAGACAGTTCGTGCCGCATTCGTCGTCAACGAGGCCCCTCCGCCACTGCACGGTCGACATCTGCGGGATCCAGTTCAGGTGCTCCTGCCCGCAGCCAGAGAAAGTACTCGACATTTCCCGAGGGCCCCGGCAGCGGGCTCGCCGTCACCCCCCGCACCCCGAGCCCCAGCGCCCAGGCCCGGCGTGCCACCTCCCGTACCGCTTCGGCCCGCAGTTCGGGGCTGCGCACCACGCCGCCGCTGCCCAGCCGTTCCTTGCCGACCTCGAACTGCGGCTTGACCATGAGGACCAGGTCGGCGTCGGGGGCGGCGCAGCGCGCCAGGGCGGGCAGCACGAGACCCAGCGGGATGAACGACAGATCGCCGACCACCAGGTCCACCGGCCGGCCGTCGATCGCCTCCAGCGTCAGTTCCCGTACGTTGGTGCGGTCCTTGACGGTGACGCGTTCGTCGGACTGGAGCGACCAGGCGAGCTGCCCGTAGCCGACGTCGACGGCGACGACATGGCCGGCGCCGGCCCTCAGCAGCACGTCGGTGAAGCCACCGGTCGACGCCCCGGCGTCCAGCGCCCGGCGCCCCTCGACCTTCAGCCCGAGGGGGACGAAGGCGGCGAGGGCGCCCGCGAGCTTGTGCCCGCCGCGCGAGACGTACTCGGGGTCGCTGTCGTCCTTGATCACGACGACGGCGGCGCTGGTCTCGACCTGGGTGGCGGGTTTGGTCGCGGTGTTCCCGCCGACGGTCACCCGCCCTGCGGCGATCAGCTGGCTCGCATGCTCGCGCGAGCGGGCGAGCTTACGGCGTACCAGCTCGGCGTCGAGGCGGCGACGTGCCACTCCTGCCACGTTCGGTTCAGCTCCTGTTGTCGTACGAGGGCATCGGTGCGGGTACCGGTGCGGGTGCGGGCCCTGCGTCCAGCGCGGTCAGCGTTTCGCGCAGCCCACGGTGTACATCCTCGTACACCTCGATGTGTCCGTCCGCCGGGAGGTGGTCCGCATCGGCGAGACGCGCCAGCTCCGCGTCGACCGCGGCGTCGCCCGTGGGGGTGCGCACGACGCCGAGGGGCGCGGGCGCGGCGGGGTCGAGCGGGGCCCCGGCGGCCGGGTCCTCCGCCTCGCTCCCGGGCGGTGTTCCGGCTGCCGTCCCCGGTTGCGGCGTCGAGTCGCTCATGCGGGAAACGCTACCGCGCGGGGCTGCGGTACCGTCGGTCGCAATGGCGACCATGGCGGAGTGCCGCAGCGCACTCGACAGACTTTCCGACAACCTCGCGGGGGCCGACGGCGACGTGCGCGGCGCGGCCGCCCTCGACCGCTCGCTGAGCTGCCACATCAAGGACCTCGACATCACCTTCACCGGCCGGCTGGCCGATGGCCGGATCCAGGTCCTGGACACGGTCGACGGCGGGCCCCGCGAGAAGGCCGAGATCCGGCTCGCGATGACCGGCGACGACCTGGTGGCCATGGTGGACGGCGAGCTGAACTTCGCCAAGGCGTGGGGGTCGGGCCGGGTCCGCCTGGAGGCGGGCTTCCGCGACCTGCTGAGACTGAGATCGCTCCTGTAGCCGGGCGGGGCTTTCGGGCCGGACGGGCTGTTCCGGCCCTGCCCGACTCGTCAGCCCGCGGCCGTCGCCCCGGCGGCCGGTTCGGCCGTCGCCTCGCGCCACGCACCCGCCCCGTCACCGCGCGGTTTGCGCGCGGCCGGCACCACCAGCGGGGTGCCGGTCTCCGGGTCGTCGATGACCTGGCAGCGCAGCCCGAAGACCCGCTCCACCAGTTCCGCGGTGACGACCTCGCCCGGTGCCCCCTCCGCGATCACCTCGCCGTCCCGCATCGCGATGAGGTGGGTGGCGTACCGCGCGGCGTGATTCAGATCGTGCAGGACGGCCACCAGGGTACGCCCCTGCGCCTCGTGCAGCTCCGCACAGAGGTCGAGGACATCGATCTGGTGCTGGATGTCGAGGTACGTCGTCGGCTCGTCGAGCAGCAGCAGCGGCGTCTGCTGCGCGAGCGCCATGGCGATCCAGACACGCTGCCGCTGCCCGCCGGACAATTCGTCGACATAGCGATCGGCGAGCGCAGCGACGCCGGTCGCCGCCATCGATTCCTCGACAATGCGTTCGTCGTCCGGGGACCACTGGCGCAGCAGCCCCTGGTGCGGATACCGGCCACGCCCGACGAGGTCGGCGACGGTGATGCCGTCCGGCGCGATGGAGGACTGCGGCAGCAGCCCCAGCGTCCTGGCCACCTTCTTCGCCGGCATCCCGTGGATCGCCTGTCCGTCCAGGAGCACCCGACCGCTGTCCGGCTTCAGCATCCGCGAGAGCGCGCGCAACAGGGTCGACTTGCCACAGGCGTTGGGGCCGACGATCACCGTGAACGAGTTGTCGGGAATCTCGACCGAGAGATTCTCCGCGATGACCCGCCGGTCGTAGCCGAGGGTCACCGAGTCCGCGGTGAGGCGCTGCATGGTCGTACTCCCGGAGTCGCAGGTGATCGGGTGCGGGCGACGACACACCGAGCAAAACAAAGTTAGGTTAGCCTACCCTGTTTACGCTGCTGTCCTGGGGCCCTCCGCTACAGCTACAGCCCCAGCCTGGCGATCGCCTTGCCCGCGTCCAGTCCGCACGAACCGTCCCCGGCGTACGCCCAGGCCGCCCCGCAGAGCGCCCGCAGCCCGTCGAGCACGTCCCCGTCCCCCGCCAGCACCAGTTCGTCCCCGCGCACCGACGCCGTCCACTGCCCGCACACGAAGCCCTCGTCGCTCTCCGCCACCTCGGGCTGCCCGGTCAGCAGCCCCCGCAGATCCGCGTCCACGTATGTCGGCCGGTGCTCCGGCGGGGCGGCGACCAGCTGCGCCGCGTCCGTCACCCCGGTGAGCACCAGCAGGGAGTCCACCCCACCGTTGAACGCGCCCTCGATGTCCGTGTCCAGCCGGTCGCCGACCACCAGCGGGCGCTCGGCCCCGGTCCGCAGCACCGTCTCCCGGTGCATCGGCGGCAGCGGCTTCCCGGCGACCTGCGGCTCGGCCCCGGTGGCGATCCGTACGACCTCCACCGCCGCGCCGTTGCCCGGTGCGATCCCCCGGGCACTCGGGATCGTCAGATCCGTGTTGGACGCGAACCACGGCACCCCGCGCGCGATCGCGTACGCGGCCTCGGCGAACCGCCCCCAGGCCATGTCGGGGCCGCCGTACCCCTGCGCCACCGCGACCGGCTCGTCGTCCGCCGACTCCACCGGCACCAGACCGCGCTCCCGCAGCGCGACCCGCAGCCCCTCACCGCCCACCACGAGCACCCGCGCCCCGGCAGGCAGCTGATCGGCCATCAGCCGGGCCACCGCCTGCGCCGAGGTGATCACATCGGCGGGCTCCGCGGGTACGCCGAGCTCGGTCAGGTGGGCGGCCACCGCGGCCGGCGTCCGCAGGGCGTTGTTGGTCACGTACGCCAGGTGCATCCCGCCGTCCCGCGCCGCCCCCAGCGAGTCGACGGCGTGGACGATCGCGTGACCGCCCGCGTACACCACCCCGTCGAGATCCAGCAGCGCCGTGTCGTACGCCTCGTTCAACGCGGTACCGCTGCCGCTGGGCCTGCTCCTGCTCGCCTGACTCATTCTTTGCGCTCCTCGTCCCATGCTTTCTGTTCAGATCATCGCGCATACCGTCCGCCCACATACGATGCAGAAATGAACACATCAGGTCCGGCCGTCCAGGGACTGCGTCTGATTCCGTTCCGTGGACTGCGGTACGTTCCCGAGCGGGTCGGCAGTCTCGCCGCGGTGACCTCACCGCCGTACGACGTCGTCGTGCGCCCCGACGGTCTGCACCACCTGGAGTCGGCTGATCCGTACAACATCGTCCGGCTGATACTGCCGCAGGCGGACACGGCCGCGGCCCGTCACCAGCAGGCGGCGCAGACCCTGAAGCGCTGGCTGGCCGAGGGCGTCCTCGCGCCGGACAGCGAGCCCGCGCTGTACGTCTACGAGCAGCGCAACGCCGAGATCCTGCAACGCGGCGTCGTCGGAGCGCTGGCGCTGTCCGCCCCCGCCGACGGCATCGTCCTGCCGCACGAGGACGTGATGGCCCATGTCGTCGAGGACCGGGCCGACCTGATGCGCACCACCGCCGCCCACCTCGAACCGCTGCTGCTCACCTACCGCAGCGACGACGACGGCCCCGGCGCGACCTCCGTCATCGAGCGGACCACGGACCGCCCGCCGCTGCTCGCCACCACCACCGAGGACGGCTACCGCCATCGGCTCTGGGCGGTCACCGACCCGGCCGACCGCGCCGAGATCGAGACCGACCTGGCCCGCCACCAGGCCCTGATCGCCGACGGCCACCATCGCTGGGCCACCTATCTCCGCCTCCAGCAGGAGCACAGCGCACCGGGCCCCTGGGACTTCGGCCTGGTCCTCCTCGTCGACACGGCCCGCTACCCGCTCCGGGTCCGCGCCATACACCGGCTGCTGCACCGCCTCCCGGTCGCCGACGCACTTGCCGCGCTGGACGGCCTCTTCCGCATCCGCGACCTGGACGGGCCGCTTCCCCGGGCCCTGGACGCACTCGCCGAGGCGGCCGCCGAAGGCAACGCGTTCCTGCTCGCCGGCGACGGCGGCTTCCACCTCATCGACCGCCCCGACCCCGGCCTGCTGTCCCGGACGATTCCCACCGGCCGCCCGGTCGCCTGGCAGACCCTCGACGCGACAGTCCTGCACTCGGCCCTGCTCGACCACATCTGGCGGATCCCCGACGCGCCGGAACACATCGCGTACATCCACGACACCGCGGCCGCCGTCGAACAGGCCGAGCGTCACGGCGCGACGGCGGTCCTGATGCATCCGGTACGCGAGGAAGTAGTCCGGGACCTGGCCCGTCAGGGCGTCACCATGCCCCGCAAGTCGACCTCCTTCGGCCCCAAGCCGGCCACGGGCCTGGTCCTGCGCAGCCTCGACCTGGGCTGACCCGGCGGCAACGCTGGGACGACAGCAACAAAAAAAGGGCGGCCCCCCTCCCGGGGAGCCGCCCTCTCTCATGCCCTACGCCTCGGGCGTACGGTCCTCGTCCTCGCTGCTCTTCGCAGCGGCAGCCGACCCGGAAGCCGCGTCGGTCCCGCCCTCGCCCTCGTCCTCGTCCTCGTCGAGCGCGTCGACGAACTCGACGCCGTCCATCTCGGCGAGCCGGTCGGACGCATCGGTGGAGCCGTCCTTGTCGGCCTCCAGCGCCTTTCCGAACCACTCGCGCGCCTCGTCCTCACGCCCGGCCGCCAGCAGCGCGTCGGCGTACGCGTAGCGCAGCCGCGCCGTCCACGGGTGCACGGCGTTCGACGCGAGCTCGGAGCTCTGCAGCGTGACGATGGCCGCGTCGAGCTGCCCCATGTCCCGGCGCGCCCCGGCGGCGACCAGCCGCATCTCGACCTGTCCGGCCTTGTCGAGCTTCTGCACCTCGGGCTCGCCGGCCATGGCCATCGCCCGCTCGGGCCGCCCGAGTCCACGCTCGCAGTCGGCCATGACGGGCCACAGCTCCACGGACCCGGTCATCCGCTTGGCAGCCCGGAACTCCGCCAGCGCCTCCGAGTACTTCTGCGTGGCGTACGCGGCGAACCCGGCCGCCTCACGCACCGCGGCCACCCGCGAGGCCAGCCGAAGCGCGATCCGCGAATACGCGTACGCCTGCTCCGGGTCCTCGTCGATCAGCCGGGCCACCATGACCAGGTTGCGCGAGACATCCTCGGCCAGGGTCTTCGGCAGGCTCATCAGCTCCTGCCGCACGTCCTTGTCGATCTCGTCACCGGTGACGTCCTCGGGAATCGGCAGCCGCTTGATCGGCTCACGGTCCCGGTCGTCCCGCCGCTCGTACCCACCACGGTCGTCGCGCCCGCGGTAGCCACCCCGGCCCCCACGGTCGTCCCGCTGCCCGCGATATCCACCGCCACGGCTGTCGTCCCGCCGGAAGCCGCCGCCGCGGTTGTCGTCGCGCCGGTAACCGCCGCCACGGCTGTCGTCGTCGCGACGCGGCCCACGCGGCCGATCGTCACGCCGCTCGAAACCACCCGACGGACGCCCACCACGCTCATCATCCCGACGCGGCCCACGGAACCCACCACGCTCATCGTCACGACGCGGCCCACGGTCCCGATCACGGTCACGATCGTCCCGCCGGAACCCACCACCGGACCCACCGCCACGGCTGTCGTCCCGCCGGAACCCACCACCACGGCTGTCATCACGACGGTAACCGCCGCCACGGCTGTCGTCGTCGCGACGCGGCCCACGCGGCCGATCGTCACGCCGCTCGAAACCACCCGACGGACGCCCACCACGCTCATCATCCCGACGCGGCCCACGGAACCCACCACGCTCATCGTCACGACGCGGCCCACGGTCCCGATCACGGTCACGATCGTCCCGACGGAACCCACCACCGGACCCACCGCCACGGCTGTCGTCCCGCCGGAACCCACCACCACGGCTGTCATCACGACGGTAACCGCCGCCACGGCTGTCGTCGTCGCGACGCGGCCCACGCGGCCGATCGTCACGCCGCTCGAAACCACCCGACGGACGCCCACCACGCTCATCATCCCGACGCGGCCCACGGAACCCACCACGCTCATCGTCACGACGCGGCCCACGGTCCCGATCACGGTCACGATCGTCCCGACGGAACCCACCACCGGACCCACCGCCACGGCTGTCGTCCCGCCGGAACCCACCACCACGGCTGTCATCACGACGGAACCCACCACCGGAGCCGCCACCACGGCTGTCGTCGCGGCGAGGTCCACGGTCGCGGTCGTCGCGGCGGAAGCCACCGCCTCCGCTTCCGCCGGCGGGCCGGCTGTCGTCACGCCGGTAGCCACCACGGTCGTTGTCACGACGCGGCCCACGGTCCCGGTCACGGTCGTCCCGACGGCCGCTGAAGCCGCCTCGGTCACCACCGTCCCGGCGACGCGGCTCGCGCTCCGAACGATCGTCGGGAGAGTTGGTGGACATCTGCGTGACTCCTGTCATTGGGTACTACAAGACATTCTGGCGCAGCCGGACATCCGACGCGCTTCGACAAAAACAAAAGGACCCTTGGTCCCAGCGTGAACGCTGGGACCAAGGGTCCTTGAAAGATTGCTCGGCGGCGTCCTACTCTCCCACAGGGTCCCCCCTGCAGTACCATCGGCGCTGAAAGGCTTAGCTTCCGGGTTCGGAATGTAACCGGGCGTTTCC
>NZ_JBIATE010000022.1:0-105005 GCF_042891445.1 Streptomyces sp. NPDC001890
ACTGCAGGGGGGACCCTGTGGGAGAGTAGGACGCCGCCGAACTCCTTTTACGGGAAAGCCCCGTGTCCTTGTGGACACGGGGCTTTTCTGCGTTCACGAGGCCCTTGCCTCACCCCTGTGCATCCGAGAGCGGTGGCTGAGGGTAAGGTCAGGGGGCATCATTGGCACTTTCTTCACAGGAGGCCCCCGGGTGGAGGTCCAGGAGACTCGGGTTCAGACGGACCGGGTACTCACCATCCCCAACATCCTCAGCATGGCTCGCCTTGTCGGGGTTCCGCTCTTCCTGTGGCTGATTCTTCGCCCCGTGTTCGGCGGGCCGCAGAGCGACGGCTGGGCCCTGCTGGTGTTGATGCTCAGCGGTATCAGCGATTACCTCGACGGCAAGCTCGCCCGCCGGTGGAACCAGATCAGCAACCTCGGCCGGCTCCTGGATCCCGCTGCGGATCGCCTCTACATCCTTTCGACCCTCGTCGGCCTCACCTGGCGGGAGATCCTGCCGCTGTGGCTGAGCGCAGCACTTGTCGCACGTGAGCTGATGCTCCTCGTGATGGTAGGAATCCTGCGGCGTCACGGCTATCCGCCGCCCCAGGTGAACTTCCTGGGCAAGGCGGCCACGTTCAACCTGATGTACGCGTTCCCCTTGTTGCTGCTCAGCGACGGAAGTGGTTGGCTTGCATCGCTGGCCGCTGTTTTCGGATGGGCGTTCGCAGGTTGGGGTACAACGCTCTATTGGTGGGCAGGGATCCTCTACGTGGTTCAGGTCCGCCGGCTCGTCAAGGCGGATGTAGCAGCCGATTGAGCTCGTTGATGCGGTGCCGTGCAGTGTGGCCGGCCCGCCGCTGATGACCCGGATGGTGCCCTGACGGGCGAAGTCGGCTAGACCGTCGTCTCTTCAAGGAGGACGTTTCCGACATGAAGGCCGTCGTGATGGCTGGCGGCGAAGGCACACGCCTTCGCCCCATGACCTCGAGCATGCCCAAGCCGCTTCTGCCCGTAGCCAATCGGCCGATCATGGAGCACGTGCTTCGGCTGCTCAAGCGGCACGGGCTGAATGAGACCGTCGTAACGGTCCAGTTTCTCGCCTCGCTGGTCAAGAACTACTTCGGGGACGGCGAAGAGCTCGGGATGGAGCTCAGCTATGCCAACGAGGAGAAACCACTCGGTACCGCGGGGAGCGTGAAGAATGCCGAGGAAGCGCTGAAGGACGACACCTTCCTCGTCATTTCCGGTGATGCTCTCACCGATTTCGATCTCAGCGATCTGATCGCCTTCCACAAGGAAAAGGGCGGTCTCGTCACGGTGTGCCTGACACGTGTGCCGAACCCTCTGGAATTCGGCATCACGATTGTGGACGAGGGTGGCCAGGTCGAACGCTTCCTGGAGAAGCCCACCTGGGGTCAGGTCTTCTCGGACACCGTCAACACCGGCATCTACGTCATGGAGCCCGAGGTATTCGACTACGTCGAAGCCGATGTCTCGGTGGACTGGTCCGGTGATGTCTTCCCGCAGCTCATGAAGGAAGGCAAGCCCATCTACGGCTATGTCGCAGAGGGCTACTGGGAGGACGTCGGTACGCACGAGAGCTATGTGAAGGCACAGGCCGACGTCCTTGAACGCAAGGTCGATGTCGACATCGACGGCTTCGAGATCTCGCCCGGCGTATGGGTCGCGGAAGGTGCGGAGGTACATCCCGACGCGGTTCTTCGTGGACCTCTCTACATCGGGGACTACGCGAAGGTGGAAGCCGGAGCGGAGATTCGCGAGCACACGGTCATCGGATCGAACGTCGTCGTCAAGAGCGGCGCATTCCTGCACAAGGCCGTGGTGCACGACAACGTGTACATCGGTCAGCACAGCAATTTGCGCGGCTGCGTGATCGGTAAGAACACCGACGTCATGCGGGCGGCCCGCATCGAGGACGGCGCGGTCATCGGGGACGAATGCCTGATCGGTGAGGAGTCGATCATCCAGGGCAATGTCCGCGTCTACCCGTTCAAGACCATCGAGGCCGGCGCCTTCGTCAACACCTCGGTCATCTGGGAATCGCGCGGACAGGCCCATCTCTTCGGCGCGCGCGGTGTGTCCGGGATCCTCAACGTCGAGATCACCCCGGAACTGGCGGTCCGGCTGGCCGGTGCCTATGCCACGACTCTGAAGAAGGGCTCGACGGTCACCACCGCACGTGACCACTCCCGCGGTGCCCGTGCCCTGAAGCGAGCGGTGATCTCGGCCCTTCAGGCCAGCGCCATCGACGTCCGGGACCTGGAGAACGTACCGCTGCCCGTCGCCCGCCAGCAGACCGCTCGCGGCAGCGCCGGCGGGATCATGATCCGTACGTCTCCGGGCGTGCCCGACTCGGTCGACATCATGTTCATCGACGAGCGCGGAGCGGACCTGTCGCAGGCGAGGCAGCGGAAACTGGACCGGGTCTACGCACGTCAGGAATACCGCCGTGCCTTCCCGGGCGAGATCGGCGATCTGCACTTCCCGTCCAGCGTCTTCGACTCGTACACCGGAGCGCTGCTGCGGAGCGTGGACACCGCGGGGATCGCCGATGCAGGTCTCAAGGTGGTCGTCGACGCATCCAACGGGAGTGCCGGGCTCGTGCTGCCCAGCCTGCTGGGACGCCTCGGTGTCGACGCGTTGACCATCAATCCCGGCCTCGACGAATCACGGCCCACCGAATCCGCCGAGAGCCGGCGCTCCGGACTCGTGCGGCTCGGCGAGATCGTCTCCTCGGCGCGGGCCGCGTTCGGCGTGCGGTTCGACCCGGTCGGCGAGCGGCTCTCCCTGGTCGACGAGCGGGGCAGGATCGTCGAGGACGACCGGGCTCTCCTCGTGATGCTCGACCTCGTGGCGGCCGAGCGGCGCAGCGGGCGGGTGGCGTTGCCGGTCACGACGACACGCGTCGCCGAGCAGGTCGCGGCGTACCACGGCACGCAGGTCGAATGGACGACGACATCGCCCGACGACCTGACCCGTGTGGCACGTGAGGAAGGCACCATCTTCGGTGGAGACGGGCGTGGGGGCTTCGTCGTTCCCGAATTCAGCAGCGTCTTCGACGGATCGGCTGCGTTCGTCCGGCTCCTCGGTCTGGTGGCCAGGACCCAGCTCACCCTGAGCCAGATCGATGCCCGCATCCCCCGTGCCCATGTCCTGCGCCGTGATCTCGCCACCCCCTGGGCCGTCAAGGGGCTGGTCATGCGGCGGGTCGTGGAGGCCGCCGGTGACCGCAGTGTCGACACGACGGACGGGGTGCGGGTGGTCGAGGCCGACGGGCGGTGGGTGATGGTGCTGCCGGACCCGGCCGAAGCGGTCACCCATTTGTGGGCCGAAGGTCCGGATGACGCCTCCGCGCAGGCGCTGCTGGACGAATGGGCGGCAGTGGTGGACAGCGCAGGTCAGTGACGGTTCTTCCGGTGTGTCCGGCGGCGCCCGGCGGCGTCGGCGGGCACACCGGTGGGGCCATTCGGCGCTAGCCGTGGCGACGTGCGACGATGTGCGGCATGTCGCAGCAGCCCCCCGATCGGAGTACCGCCTCGCCTCCCGCGCGTCCCGATGCGTCCATGTCGCTGCTGACCAACGTGATGGACCACAGCCTGGACGACGGATACGCCGAGGCATCGGCGCGTCGCAAGGCCGACGGGACCGCGGGCCTGCCCCGTACGCTCAAGTCGAAACTCGGCCTCGCCGCCTGTCTGGTGCTGGCCGCCCTCGTGGTCACGCTCGGGGCCGCGGAGGCGCGCGTGTCGGCGCCGGTGCTCGCCAAGGAGCGCCAGGAGCTGATCGACCGCATCGACGACGAGACGGCGGCGGCCGACGATCTCGAATCCCAGGTGGACGAGCTCCGGGACGACGTGGGCCGGCGCCAGCGCAAGGCGTTGGAGAAGCACGGCGGGGACCAGGGGGAGCGGGTGGCACTGCTCGCCGGCGCGACCCCCGTGGAGGGGCCCGGCGTGAAGCTCGTCATCGACGACGCCAAGGACACCGACCAGGGCGGCGGCGGACCGCGGGAGACCAGTGGATTCGCCGACACCGGGCGGGTCCGCGACCGGGACCTCCAGCGGGTCGTCAACGGCCTGTGGCAGTCGGGTGCCGAGGCGATCGCGATCAACGGGCAGCGCTTGACGGCCCTGTCGGCGATCCGTGCGGCGGGCGACGCCATACTGGTCGACAACAGACCGCTCGTCCCGCCCTACACGGTGCTGGCGGTGGGGAACGGGAAGCAACTCGGCACCGCGTTCCAGGACAGTGCAGACGGTCAGTATCTTCAGGCGCTCAAGGACACCTTCGACGTGCGGACGAGCCTGTCCGTGCAGCAGAAGGTGAGCCTTCCGGTCGCGCCGAGCCTGATCGTACGCACAGCAGAGCCTTATAAGGCCGCAGACACCGGCAGTGGTGCGGCAGACACAGGGAAGGGCACATCGTGATCGCCGTACTGGGCCTCGTCGTGGGAGTCGTGGTCGGACTGTTGGTCCGGCCCGAGGTGCCGGCGGTGGTCGAGCCCTATCTCCCGATCGCAGTCGTGGCTGCCCTCGACGCAGTCTTCGGTGGTCTGCGCGCCATGCTCGACGGGATCTTTGTCGACAAGGTGTTCGTCGTGTCGTTCCTTTCGAACGTCGTGGTGGCCGCGCTGATCGTGTTCCTGGGCGACAAGCTGGGCGTCGGTGCGCAGCTGTCCACCGGTGTGGTGGTCGTGCTCGGAATCCGGATCTTCTCCAACGCCGCGGCCATCCGCCGGCACGTCTTCCGGGCCTGAGGCCGATGAGCAACGAAGAACTTCCCGAGGAGACGGAGCACGCCGCAGAGCGTGCGTCAGGCTCCGCCAATGAGCTCACCGGTCGTCAGCGGCTGATCGCCGGACTCTGGCCGCCGCGGGTGACGCGGGCCCAACTCGTCGTCGCGCTACTGCTGTTCGTCCTCGGTCTCGGCCTGGCCATTCAGGTGAGGTCCAACAGCGACAACAGTGCGCTGCGGGGCGCCCGGCAGGAGGACCTGGTCAGGATCCTCGACGAGCTGGACGACCGGACCCAGCGCCTGGAGGACGAGAAGCAGCGGCTGGGCGCTCAGCGCACGGAGCTGGAGAACAGCTCCGACCAGGCCGAGGAGGCGCGTAAGCAGACGGTGGAGAAGGAACGGCAACTCGGCGTACTCGCGGGCACCGTGGCGGCACACGGGCCCGGGATCACGCTGACCATCAACGACCCCGGGGACGGGGTGAAGGCGGACATGCTGCTCGACGCGCTGCAGGAGCTGCGTGCGGCGGGCGCCGAGGCGATCGAGGTCAACGGGGTGCGCGTGGTGGCCAACACGTATTTCTCCGGTGACGGCGGCAACGTCAGCGTTGACGACCGTAAGATCACCGCGCCATACGTCTTCGAGGTGATCGGCAAGCCCCAGGATCTGGAGCCGGCGCTGAACATCCCTGGCGGCGTGGTGCAGACGCTGGAGAAGGAGCAGGCCACCGTGCAGGTGGAGCAGGCGGACGACATCGTCGTGGACGCCTTGCGACCGGCGAAGCAGCCTGACTACGCTCGGTCGTCGTCCCCGTGAGGCGGCGGTGCGGAAGGGGCGAAGGAGACGGGCGCAAGGTTGCGGGGGGTCGCCGCATCGTATTGGTGGCGCGTGGTGGAAACTGTCGGGTGGATACGGACGTTGTGAGGATGTCCGGGTCGGCAGGTGTGTTCATTCAGGGTTCGTCCTGCCCCACGGGCGGGTCTATTTCGGTCAAGGGGAATCGCCCGTGAAGTTGTTTGGGAAGTTGTTCGGCAAGAGCGCTCGCGACGAGGCCGCCCGCCATCGCGCGCCGCGCCATGGCCAGGCGGAGGAGCAGGGCACGGAGCGCCCGCTCTTCCGCGATCAGGTGTCGGGTACGGGCAGTGACAATTCGGGAGTATCCGGCGCGTCGTCTGTTGACCCTGCCGGTCCCGGCCGCATAGGTTTCGGGGAATCGTCGACCTCGAGTTCGGGTGGAGAGTTCGCCCCCAGGCAGGAGGGTTCGTCCATGCCGGTCTGTACGAGGTGCGGGCATCGCAATGCCGAGGCCAGTCGTTTCTGCTCCAACTGCGGTGCTCCGCTGAGGGGTGGGGTTCCCGAGCGTGCCTCGGAGACGACGTCGACCATCTCCATCTCCGGTCTTGAAGCGTACGAGGCGGAGGCCACCGGGCAGACGGCTGTGCCGTCCCTCTCGCCCGAGGCCCAGGCCGCTGTGGACGCCCTTCCGCTCGGCTCGGCGCTCCTGGTGGTGCGTCGTGGTCCGAACTCCGGCAGCCGCTTCCTGCTGGACGGTGAGCTGACCACGGCCGGCCGTCACCCGCAGAGCGACATCTTCCTCGACGACGTGACGGTGTCGCGTCGGCACGTGGAGTTCCGCAGGAGCCCCGACGGCAGCTTCACGGTCGGGGACGTGGGCAGCCTGAACGGCACCTACGTCAACCGTGAGCGCATCGACTCCGTCGCCCTGTCCAATGGCGACGAAGTGCAGATCGGTAAGTACCGGCTGGTCTTCTACGCGAGCCAGCGCGGTATCTGACCCGCCCCCTGACTCCGTCGGGGGGATCCCCAGGAAGGTCCATGCTGAGAACACCGACGGGCGGTGCCGTGACCGGCACCGCCTCCGCCGACGACCGCCCGATGAGCATCGGCACGGTGCTCCTGCGGCTGCGGGACGAGTTCCCCGAGGTCACGATCTCCAAGATTCGTTTCCTGGAGGCCGAGGGGCTCGTCGAGCCGCAGCGGACCCCTTCCGGCTACCGCAAGTTCCGCGGCGCCGATGTGGAGCGGTTGGCGCAGGTGTTGCGCATGCAGCGGGACCACTACCTCCCGCTGAAGGTCATCCGGGAGCATCTGGATGCCCTCGCCCGTGGTGAACAGGCCGCCCTGCCTTCCGGGGGCGGCCCGCGGGACCTGACCGGCGGCTGGGACGCGGAGCCCGGACGGGCCACCGCGGCCCGGATCGGCCGTGCGGAGCTGCTGGCGGCCGCCGAGGTCACCGAGAGCGACCTCGACGAGTGGGAGTCGTACGGTCTGGTGGTTCCGACCGCCGAGGGCGGATATGACGCCGAGATGGTGACCGTGGCCAGGCTTGTGGCGGAACTGGGCAGGTTCGGTCTGGAGCCGCGTCACCTGCGTGCCATGCGGGCCGCTGCGGATCGCGAGGTCGGGCTCATCGAGCAGGTGGTCGCACCCCTGCGTCGGCACCGGAATCCGCAGACCAGAGCCCATGCGGAGGCCACTGCGAAAGAACTCGCGGAGCTGTCCGTGAGGCTTCATTCGGCCCTGGTACAGAGCGCCCTGCACATCCGGCTCCACTGATCGCCGGGCTGCCCGACTACCCAAACCTGCCGGGCACGTCCTAGGGTTGCTGTGTGAACGAGCTCGACGTTGTGGGTGTCCGGGTGGAAATGCCCTCGAACCAACCGATCGTGCTCCTGCGTGAAGTGGGAGGCGACCGGTACCTCCCCATTTGGATCGGTCCTGGTGAGGCGACCGCGATCGCCTTCGCCCAGCAGGGCATGGCTCCGGCCAGGCCGCTGACCCATGATCTCTTCAAGGACGTGCTCGAGGCCGTCGGCCAGGAGCTCACCGAGGTCCGCATCACGGACCTTCGGGAAGGGGTCTTCTACGCGGAGCTGGTCTTCGCCAGCGGGGTCGAGGTGAGCGCGCGGCCGTCCGACGCCATAGCGCTCGCGTTGCGCACCGGAACGCCGATCTACGGCAGTGACGGGGTGCTCGACGACGCAGGCATCGCCATCCCGGACGAGCAGGAGGACGAGGTGGAGAAATTCCGCGAGTTCCTCGATCAGATCTCCCCGGAGGATTTCGGTACCAACAGTCAGTGACCGTTCTTCGGGGTCGCCGTCAGCGCATCCGGCAAGCCTTTCCCGCTCAAGAGACACGGGAAACCACCCTCAGGGTGATTATCACTCGGCGTGCCGAGTGTGGCGATCGTTGACGCACCCCGAGTGACTGCCTACCTTCGAGATGGCAGGTCAAGGACGGAGGTCGGCGTGAGAAGCAGCGGCGACGGTACGGCAGCGGGTGGGCCGTATCCGCAGCAGGGGAGTACAGCCGACCACACCATCGTGCAACCGGTTCAACCGGCGGCGGTGGCGGGGGACGGAGTGGCTTCGGCCAACGACATCGGATACAGGGGGCCGACCGCCTGTGCGGCGGCCGGGATCACCTATCGGCAGCTCGACTACTGGGCGCGCACGGGGTTGGTGGAGCCGAGCGTGCGTCCGGCGTACGGCTCCGGCACGCAGCGGCTCTACAGCTTCCGGGACGTGGTCCTGCTGAAGATCGTGAAGCGCTTCCTGGACACCGGCGTGGCACTCCAGAACATTCGCACCACGGTGCAGCATCTGCGGGCCCGTGGATTCCAGGACCTTGAGCGGATGACGCTGATGAGCGACGGGGCGACGGTCTACGAGTGCTCCTCGCCCGACGAGGTCGTCAGCCTGCTCCAGGGGGGCCAGGGGGTCTTCGGGATCGCGGTGGGGGTGGTGTGGCAGGACGTCGACGCCGCCCTCTCGCAGCTGCACGGTGAGCGGGTGGACACCGGCGAGACCCTCATCGGGAACAACCCCACCGACGAGCTCGCGCGGCGGCGCAACCGCGCCGGCTGACGCGGCTCGCGGTCCGGGCGCGGCGATTGTCAGTGCCGTAGGGCAGCATCGATTGATGTGAGAGCCGCGCCCACCATCCTGCATCTGGACATGGATGCCTTCTACGCCTCCGCCGAGCAGGCGGCCAAGCCGAGCCTGCGCGGCAAGCCGGTCGTGGTGGGCGGGCTCGGGCCGCGCGGAGTCGTCGCCACCGCGTCGTACGAGGCTCGTCGCTTCGGGGTGCACTCGGCGATGCCCACGGCGCAGGCACGGCGGCTGGCGCCCAACGCGGCCTATCTGGTGCCCCGATTCCAGCTGTACCGGACCGTGAGCGACCAGGTGATGCAGCTGCTCGCCCGGCTCTCGCCGCTGGTGGAGCCGCTCAGCCTGGACGAGGCCTTCGTGGACCTGGAGGCCGGGGGGACGGCCGACGACGCGGCTTCGGCGCGGGAGATCGGTGAGCAGCTCCGTACGGCCATCAAGGCGGTCACCGGGCTCACCGGATCGGTCGGGCTCGCCGGTTCCAAGATGCTCGCCAAGATCGCTTCGGAGGAGGCGAAGCCGGACGGCCTGCTGCTCATAGAGCCGGGCACGGAGCGGGCGCTGCTCGCACCCATGCCGGTGCGGATCCTCCCCGGGGTCGGGCCGGCGACGGCGGATCATCTGCGCCGGGCGGGGATGACGACGGTCGACGACCTGGTCGAGGCGGGCGAGGACGAGCTCGTACGCCTGCTGGGGAAGGCGCACGGCGGCTCGCTGCACCGCATGGCGTTCGGGTACGACGACCGGCCGGTGGTCGCGGAGCGGGACGCCAAATCGGTATCCGTCGAGGACACCTTCGACGCCGACCTGCACGACCGGGTGCGGATCAGGACGGAGGTCGAGCGGCTGGCCGACCGGTGCGTGCAGCGCTTGCGGGGCGCGGGGCGGTCCGGGCGCACGGTGGTGCTGAAGGTGCGCCGGTACGACTTCTCGACGCTCACGCGGTCCGAGACGCTCCGTGGGCCCACGGACGACCCCACGGTGGTCCGTGAGGCCGCCGCGCGGCTCCTGGAGGCCGTTGACACCACCGGAGGCGTCCGGCTCCTGGGAGTGGGTGTGACGGGGCTCGCCGACTACACCCAGGAGGATCTCTTCGCCCAGGCAGCCGGGGAGCGGACCGCGGCCGAGGAAGCCGCCAGGGAAGCGGCGGAGGAACCGGCGCAGGCGTCGGCACCGGCGGGGGACGACGGGGGAGAGCCGCCGGGCGATCCCGGGGCGCCGGTCCCGGAGACCGCCGAGCAGCGCGCAGCCCGGCGCTGGCCCGCCGGACACGACGTACTCCACGAGACGTACGGCCATGGCTGGGTGCAGGGCAGTGGCGTCGGCCGCGTGACGGTGCGGTTCGAGGAACCGGGGTCCACGCCCGGCCGGGTGCGGACGTTCCGGATCGACGACCCGGACCTGCGGCCCGCCGATCCGCTGCCGTTGGTGAGGGACCCGGTGGACTACTCGTCCTGGCCTGCCAGCCTGCCGAAGTCCCGGTCCGGACCGAGCTCCTCGGGCGGGGAGTCCAGACCGTAGTGCCGGTAGAGCTGGAGCTCCTGTTCCGGCGAGAGATGACGGCCGACACCGAAGTCCGGCGCGTCCTTGATCAGCGCACGGTCGAAGGGGATGCGGAGCGTGTCCTCCACGAATTCGCTGGGTTCCAGCGGGACGAACGCGTCCCGGCTGAAGAGTCCGGTACGTACGGCTGCCCACTCGGGCACACCGGTCGCGTCGTCGAGATACACCTCGTCCACGGTCCCGATCTTGGTGCCCTTGCGGTCGAACGCCTTGCGGCCGATCAGGCGGCGCGGATCGATGTCGGTCTGCACGGTCCCTCCCACTGGTCGCGGCTACTCCACAAGCACTACAAAAAGGCAGATCCGGGTGGTTGGCCACTCGAGAAATCAGCCACGAACCCCGCTGGTAGGCTGGTGATGGCTGCTGACCCCGTGCGGGAGAGTCCTCCGGAGTTGATCCGAAGGCGCCGAAGGAGCAAATCCTCCCCGGAATCTCTCAGGCCCCCGTACCGCACGGACGAGGTCACTCTGGAAAGCAGGGCGGGTTTCGTGCGGCCGAGTGCCGGTGCGATTCCCTTCCTCACCGACGGTGAAAGCCGGTACGCCGCAAGGTGCGCCGGTGAAGCTCTCAGGTTGAGATGACAGAGGGGGAGGCCGTTCGGGCACCCGCGCCGTGGTGCCCCTCGCAGGTCGTGACAGACCAGGAGGCCTCCACCATGACCCCCCGTCGCACTCCGCTCTCCCAGCTGGAGCAGGGCATTCCGTTCGAGCAGCGCCACATCGGTCCCGATGACGAGGCGCAGTCGAAGATGCTCGCCCAGGTCGGTTACGGCTCGCTGGACGAACTCACCGCCGCCGCGGTGCCCGATGTCATCAAGAGCGCCGAGGCACTCGCACTGCCGGCCGCGCGCACCGAGGCCGAGGTCCTCGCCGAGCTGCGTGAGCTCGCGGACCGCAACCAGGTGCTGGCCCCGATGATCGGGCTCGGCTACTACGGCACCTTCACCCCTCCGGTGATCCTGCGCAACGTCATGGAGAACCCCGCCTGGTACACGGCCTACACGCCGTACCAGCCGGAGATCTCGCAGGGCCGCCTGGAGGCGCTGCTCAACTTCCAGACCATGGTCGCCGAGCTGACCGGGCTGCCCACCTCCGGCGCCTCGCTGCTCGACGAGGGCACCGCGGCCGCCGAGGCCATGGCGCTCTCCCGGCGCGTCGGCAAGGTGAAGGACGGTGTCTTCCTGGTCGACGCCGACGCCCTGCCGCAGACGGTCGCGGTCATAGAGACCCGTGCCGAGCCGACCGGTGTCGAGGTCGTCGTCGCCGATCTGTCCGAGGGCATCCCGGCGGAGCTCGCCGAGCGCGGTGTCTTCGGCGTACTGGTGCAGTACCCGGGCGCCTCCGGAGCGGTCCGGGACATCAAGCCCGTCATCGAGCAGGCCCACGAGCTGGGTGCGATCGTCACGGTCGCCGCCGACCTGCTCGCCCTGACCCTGCTCACCTCGCCCGGTGACCTGGGTGCGGACATCGCGGTCGGCACCACGCAGCGCTTCGGTGTGCCGATGGGCTTCGGCGGACCGCACGCCGGGTTCATGGCCGTGCGTGAGAAGTTCGCCCGCAGCCTTCCGGGCCGCCTCGTCGGTGTCTCCGTCGACGCGGACGGCAACAAGGCCTACCGGCTCGCCCTGCAGACCCGTGAGCAGCACATCCGCCGCGAGAAGGCCACCAGCAACATCTGTACCGCCCAGGTGCTGCTCGCCGTCATGGCCGGAATGTACGCGGTGTACCACGGCCCGGACGGGCTGCGGACGATCGCCCGGCGCACGCACCGCTACGCGACGATCCTGGCCGAGGGCCTGCGCGCCGCCGGGGTCGACGTCGTGACCGGCGTCTTCTTCGACACCCTCACCGTGCGCGTCCCGGGCAAGGCGGCCCGGACCGTCGCCGCCGCCCGCGAGCGCGGGGTCAACCTGCGACTCGTCGACGCCGACCTGGTCTCCGTCGCGTGCGACGAGACCACCACGCGTACGCAGATCGCCGCCGTCTGGGCCGCCTTCGGCGCCGACGGGGACATCGAGGCGCTGGACGGCACCGTCGCCGACACGCTGCCCGAGGCGCTGCTGCGCACCGACGAGATCCTCACCCACCCGGTCTTCCACCAGCACCGCTCCGAGACCGCGATGCTGCGCTACCTGCGCAAGCTCGCCGACCGGGACTACGCACTGGACCGCGGCATGATCCCGCTCGGCTCCTGCACCATGAAGCTGAACGCGACCACCGAGATGGAGCCGATCACCTGGCCCGAGTTCGGCGCGCTGCACCCCTTCGCACCGGCCGAGCAGGCGCAGGGCTTCCTCACCCTCATCCGCGAGCTGGAGGAGCGCCTGGCCGAGGTCACCGGCTACGACGCGGTCTCCATCCAGCCGAACGCGGGATCGCAGGGCGAGTTCGCGGGCCTGCTGGCCGTACGCGCGTACCACCGGGCCAACGGTGACGACCAGCGCACCGTCTGCCTCATCCCGTCCTCCGCGCACGGCACCAACGCGGCCAGCGCCGTCATGGCCGGCATGAAGGTCGTCGTGGTGAAGACCGCCGACGACGGCGAGGTGGACGTCGAGGACCTCCGCGCCAAGATCGAGAAGCACCGCGACGAGCTCGCCGTACTCATGATCACGTACCCGTCGACGCACGGTGTGTTCGAGGAGCACGTCGCCGACATCTGCGCCGAGGTGCACGACGCCGGCGGTCAGGTGTATGTCGACGGCGCCAACCTCAACGCGCTGGTGGGCCTCGCCAAGCCGGGTCGGTTCGGCGGCGACGTCTCGCACCTGAACCTGCACAAGACCTTCTGCATCCCGCACGGCGGCGGCGGCCCCGGCGTCGGCCCGGTCGGGGTGCGCGCGCACCTCGCGCCGTACCTGCCGAACCACCCCCTGCAGCCCGCCGCGGGCCCCGAGACCGGGGTCGGACCGATCTCGGCCGCCCCGTGGGGCTCGGCCGGCATCCTGCCCATCTCCTGGGCGTACGTACGGCTGATGGGCGGGGAGGGGCTGAAGCGTGCGACGCAGGTCGCCGTGCTCGCCGCCAACTACATCGCCAAGCGTCTGGAGCCGCACTACCCGATCCTGTACAACGGCCCGGCCGGTCTGGTCGCGCACGAGTGCATCGTCGACCTGCGGCCGATCTCCAAGGCCACCGGCGTCAGCGTCGACGACATCGCCAAGCGTCTGATCGACTACGGTTTCCACTCGCCGACCATGTCGTTCCCGGTCGCAGGGACGCTGATGATCGAGCCGACCGAGAGCGAGAACCTCGCGGAGCTCGACCGGTTCTGCGACACGATGATCGCCATTCGCGGCGAGGTCGAGAAGGTGGCCTCCGGCGAGTGGAGCGCGGACGACAACCCGCTGCACAACGCGCCGCACACCGCGGCGATGCTGGGCGGGGAGTGGAAGCACGGGTACAGCCGTGAGGTGGCGGTCTTCCCGGCCGGAGTCTCGGCCGCCGACAAGTACTGGCCGCCGGTGCGCCGGATCGACGGTGCCTTCGGCGACCGCAACCTCGTCTGCTCCTGCCCGCCGCTGGACGAGTACGACAACTGAGTCATGAGCGTGGGGGAGTGACGCGGACATGCGTCGGGGCCGGTTCGGAGAATTCTCCGGGCCGGCCCCAGCTCGTACCGGCCGCGCTCAGGCGGCCTTCATCACCCGGTCGGTCCCCAGGGGCCGGTGCGGGGCGATGATCTGACCGTCGGGGAGCAGCTCGCCGGTGTCCTCGAAGAGCAGGACTCCGTTGCACAGCAGGCTCCAGCCCTGCTCGGGGTGGTGGGCCGTCAGGCGGGCGGCCTCCCGGTCGGCTGAGTCGGCGGTCGGGCATGGTGGCTGGTGCTGGCACATGGCTGGGTTCTTTCGCTGCGTTGTAGTGAATGTCCTGCGGCTGGATGAGGTGTTCATGGCCGCCCCCCGTATCGATCGGTCCGGTCCCAGTGTTGCCCCACGGGCGTCATTCCGCAGGGATTTCGCAGCAGCACTTGTCCTTACTCGAAGGACGCATCACCCGCGCGGACGGTTCACCGCAACTGCGCTGTCACTTCGGGTGGTTCGGGGTGGCCGGATCGGGCTAGTCCGGTCGGGCATCGAAGTGCGCCCCCCAGCACTGTGCCCCGCCACCAGGGATGGTGGCGGGGCACAGTGTTCTCCTGCGGGTCCGGTCCTCAGGCCGGTGATCCGAGCAGGGGACCGGGGCCGGGGGTGATGCGCAGCGTCATCACGCGCAGCAGATCGGCGACCCGGTGCGAGCGATGGGCCGCGATGCCCGGCGGCGCGGGAGCCAGCGGAACCAGGAGATCGGCGGGGGCGAGCGCCCCGCCGGCGGCGTCGGCCTCGGCGTCGCCGTGCAGCCACAGCGCGAGCATGTAGAGCTCCGGGATGGACAGCAGCCGTGGCTGGTAGTGGCTGGTGACCGTCTCGGCCTGGCGCAGGGCGAGTTCGGTCGAGGTGATGTAGGGGCCCTCGAAGAAGTGCGAGAAGGTCCAGCCGTCCGGAGTGAGCATGGTGTCCGCCGCGGCGACGGGCTGTTCCGAGCTGCGGATCAGGAACCGCCACCCGGCCAGCCTGGTGGCGGGTGCGAGCCCGCCCGGCCCGATCCGGTCCAGTACATGGACGGGGAGCGGGAGTTCGGGGCTCAGCGGTCCCTCGGCGGATCGGAGGGCTGGGGTGCGGGCCTCGCGGACTGCGGTGGGTGAACCGAGTGCCGCGAGAACGCTGCGCAGAGCGGGCGCGGGAGCCGGGGGAACATGCAGCGGCATAGTGGGTCGCCTCTCACTTCGGAGACACGGTGGTGCGTGGGCGGGTGCAGACGGCGCTGTCGGCATGCGGGGCCAGAGGAGGCCGGTGACTGGGCCGGTGCGTCAACTCTCTGCCTCGTCCGCGGAGTTTATACGACACGTGTTCACGCGGTGATTCCACTAGCCGTCGCAGGTATTGCCGACAAGGCGGTATCGAGACTTTATTATGCGGAGAATCTGCTGATTTTGCGTCAGCGGCGCAGCCGCCGCCTGGGATTTTTCCCCAAGCGCGGACGGCTGAAACGCGACCGTGTATTCGCAGTGCGCCGGGCGGGGAAACCAGTGCTGCACCATGCCCATGGAATGTGCCTCGGGCGGGCGCACTCAGATTACTGGGTCCGCGGCGTTCGCGGGGGCGTTATGGATCACCCGGCCTGGGCATTATCGATCGTGACGCGAGCGGCCTGGGCCGCGGGCCGCCCACTTGAGGGAGGGACGCTCCGATGGGGGAGAAGGTCGTGGCGGGCGCCTTTGACCTGTCCGATCGGCAGGGGTACCGGAGGAAGCTCCACCAGTGCCTGGAGGGGCTGGAGCGGCTGTTGGCGGAGCGGAGGTTCGACCGGCCGCGCAACCTCATGGGCGTGGAGATCGAGCTGAATCTCGCGGGCGCCGACGGCATGCCGAAGATGATGAATGGGGAGGTCCTCCCGCGCATCGCGAGCCGTGATTTCCAGATGGAACTCGGGATGTTCAATTTGGAGGTGAACATAGTCCCGCACCGCCTGGACGGGCGGGTTTTCGACCAGCTGGCCGAAGAGCTCAGGACCGGTCTCGGATATGCCCACCGGAAGGCAGGCGAGGTCGACGCCGGGATCATGATGATCGGTATTCTGCCCACCCTGCGCCGCGAGGACCTCGTCGCGGCGAACCTCTCGGACGCGGACCGCTACACACTGCTCAACGATCAAATCGTGGCCGCCCGGGGCGAGGATTTCTCCCTCGATATCCACGGCGTGGAGCGATTGGTGTCCACCTCCGCCTCGATCACCCCGGAGGCCGCCTGCACCTCGGTCCAGCTCCATCTGCAGGTGACACCCGCGCGATTCGCGGCCGTGTGGAACGCCGCCCAGGCCGTCGCCGGGGTCCAGATCGCACTGGGCGCCAACTCGCCGTTCCTGTTCGGCAGGGAGCTGTGGCGGGAGTCGCGGCCGCCGCTCTTCCAGCAGGCCACCGACACCAGGCCGCCCGAACTCCAGAACCAGGGAGTGCGGCCCAGGACCTGGTTCGGTGAACGGTGGATCGGCTCGGCGTACGAGCTCTTCGAGGAGAACGTGCGCTACTTCCCGCCGCTGCTCCCGATCTGCGACGAGGAGGAGCCGCTGCGGGTCCTGGACGACGGCGGGGTGCCGCGGTTGCAGGAACTGGTGCTCCACAACGGCACGGTCTACCGCTGGAACCGGCCCGTGTACGGGCTGGCCGACGGCGTACCCCATCTGCGGGTGGAGAACCGGGTCCTGCCCGCCGGGCCCACGGTCACCGACCTGATCGCCAACGCGGCCCTGTACTACGGGCTCGTGCGGGCGCTCGCCGAGGAGTCCCGGCCGGTGTGGACGCGGCTGCCGTTCGCGGCGGCGGCGGAGAACTTCGACACCGCGTGCCGTCTGGGCATCGACGCGGAGCTGACCTGGCCGCGTCCCGGCCGTGCCGGCGGGCTCACCCGGGTGCCCGCCGTCAAGCTGGTACGCGACGAGCTGCTGCCGCTGGCCGCGGCGGGGCTCGATGCCTGGAACATCGAGCCCGCTGACCGCGACCGCTACCTCGGCGTCATCGAGGAGCGCTGCAAACGGCGGGTGAACGGGGCGTCCTGGCAGGCGGACACCTACCACCGGGCACGGGAGGGCGGGCTCGACCGGCACGCGGCGCTGGCCGCGACGACCCGGCGGTACGCCGAGCTGATGCACAGCGGGGAGCCCGTGCACAGCTGGCCGACGGGTGCTCCCAAGCCCTGACCCGGGCACCGCGGATGCCGTGGCCGGGCTCCCACGCGAGACTGTCGTGATCCGGACGAGAGGCCCCGGGCCGTGTCCGTGAAGTCCCGTCGTACGCCCGGAGGGCGTCGCGAGCCGGGCGGGACTCCGCGGACACGCCCTAGCCCTGGCCGGCGTGACCGCTCTGGCCGGCCGTCATGATGGCCTGCAGGATCACCGTCTGGATCTCGGCCGGGTCGATGACCTGGTAGCCACCGCCGCCGGTCACCTTGGCTATCTCGTTCACCTCTTCGCGGTCGGCCTCGGGCCCCACAGCGATGGCGAGCAGCGGCACCGGACGCTCCGGATCGGCGATCCGCTTCAGTTCCGCGATCAGTGCGCTGCGGGAGATGGAGAGGCTGTCCTGGTTCGAGCCGTCGGTGAGGATCACGACCGCGTTGAACTTGCCCTTCACATAGGTCGCCTGGGCGTCCTTGTAGGCGGCGAGCATGGTGTCGTACAGACCGGTCGCGCCGCCCGGAACGGGCTCCAGCGACGCGAAGGCCGCGGAGAGCTTCTCGCGGTGGGTGCCGCCGCCCTTCGCCGGATCGCCCAGCCTGGTGGCCGGGACCAGTTTGCGGTAGTCCTTGTCGCCGTCGAGCCTGGTGGCGAACTCCCAGAGCCCGATCTCGTCGTTCGGGGTGAACTGGTTGAGGGCCTGGATCAGGGACGCCTTGGTGACGTCCATCCGGGACTGGTTGCGTCCCGGGACGATCGTGGCCATGGACCCCGAGGCATCGACGACCGTGGTCAGCCGGGCGCTCTGGACCGTGATCGTCCACATGCCGAGGGTCTGCTGGAGCTCCTCGGCGGTCGGTGCGGTGGCGGCCGCGGTGGCGTACGGCTGGGGCTTCTTGCCACCGGCCGGAGCGACCACCGACTCGCCCGCGGTGCCGTCGACGTTCCTGAAGCCGTGCTTCTCCAGCGTGGCCTGCGAGGCGGGTTCGTCCAGCAGCGTCCTGAACCGCAGCGCCGCCCTGCCCTCGGACGTGCTCATGCTGGTCTCGTCGACCAGCGTGTACGGATAGTTGAGCAGCGGTGTGCCGTCCTCGGGGTAGAAGAGATCGAGTTTTCCGCTGCCGGTCGACTCCGCGTTGTGCGTGAACGCCGCCTGCTCGGAGAGGAGCACCGCCTGATTGCGGTCCGGGTTGCCCTGCTCGGCGCCCGAGTCGCCCTGGGCCAGGGTCTCCAGCACCTGGGTGTCACCGTCCGACATGCGCTGTGCGAGCAGCTTGGCGGTCGCCGCGACCCTGGTGTCGCTGTCCCCGCCCTGCTTCTCGGAGGACGCGCCGATGCTGGTGAGGGCCAGCAGACCGGTGGCGCTGCGTGCGGGGTCGGCCGAGCCGAGGCGTACCTTGTCCGATTCCATGGCGGCGGCCGTCAACTCCGCCCAGGAGTACTTCTTCTTCGGCCAGCCGAGGCTCTTGGCCGCGGACGGAACCATGGCCAGGGTCACGGGGGAGGACGCGATGGAGTCGCCCGGTGTGACCGGGACGCCGTCACCGGAGCCCTTGGCCCGGTCGGGCCACAGGTCGGAGTCGGGCAGCCAGACCTGGAAGTCCGGGGTACGGGTGCCGTCGGAGAGGGCATCGGCGACCTTGTAGGAGTCGCGGGCGACCACCGTCACGTACAGACAGCGACCGTCGGAACGCACCTCGTCCTTGCGCGCCTTGTCGGCGATGGCGCGAACGGCGGGGGCGATGTCCGGGGAGGCCATCATGGACAGACGTACGGCGGAGCCCTCGCAGCTCTTCGAGAACGACAACAGGCCGCCCTGCACCGCTACGGCCGTGCCCGCCGCCACCGCGACGACGAGCGTCGTGGCGATCACAACGGTACGCCGCCGGCGTGGTGGTGATCCGTCCCCGCTTCCGTCTCCCGCGTAGTCATCGGGCAAGCTGTGACGTCCCATGTCGGTGGTGCCCCTCCTTGAGGATGAACAAGGAAAAAGGGGGACCACACCATCGGCGATGGTGGTTGTCCCCCGGCCTGTCGCGCATGATCTTCGTACCTGTATTCGAGACCCTAGCCGGAGGGGGAGCAGGATGGGGCATGAATGCACAACTCAAGGCAGGTGTACAGGTGGAGGTGGGGCTTATGGCTGATTCTTTCCCCCGGGAGACTCTTTCGCGAAGGATCCTGCGGTCCGAAACAGTCCTCGTGCTGGCTCTCTCATTGGGCGCCAGTGGAGTGTCTGCCCTGATCAGTTTTGTCGGATCGCTGACGAAACCAGGGGGTTTGAAGGATCAGGCGGCGACGCTCAACAGCTCGTACGCGCCGGGGCGTCCATGGCTGGATCTCGCCTGGCAACTCTTCGGTATCACGACGGCCCTGGTGCCGGTCGCCCTGGTCGCGCATCTGCTGATCAGGGAGGGCACCGGCCTGCGCGCCATCGGTTTCGACCGCACCAGGCCGTGGCCGGACCTGGGACGCGGCACGCTGGTCGCGGCGGGGATCGGAAGCGCCGGCCTCGCCTTCTACCTGGTGGCCAGGGCCGCCGGATTCAACCTGACCGTGGTCCCGGAGTCTTTGCCCGACGTGTGGTGGAAGTTCCCGGTCCTGATCCTGTCCGCGATCCAGAACTCCGTCGTGGAGGAAGTGATCGTCGTCGGGTATCTGCTGCGCAGACTGGGGCAATTGGGATGGACACCGATGGCGGCGCTGGCCGCCAGTTCGGTGCTGCGCGGCTCGTACCATCTGTACCAGGGGATCGGCGGCTTCATCGGGAACATGGTGATGGGCGTCGTCTTCGCACTGCTGTACCGGCGTTGGGGGCGGGTCGGACCGCTGGTCGCGGCGCATGCGCTGCTGGATATCGGGGCGTTCGTCGGATACGCGCTGCTGGCGGGGAAGGTGGGCTGGCTGCCCACGCCGTGAAGGCCGGGGAAGGGGGAACGGTCCGCCGGCCCCGCACCCCGGCCGAGGCTCAGAGCGAGGTGAGCAGTTCGCCGTCGATGACCGTCACGGCGTCGCCCGTCAGCAGGGTGCGGTCGCCGCACAGAGTGGTCCGTACCAGGCCGGAACGGGCGGAGGCCTGCAGCCCGGTCAGTTCGTCACGGCCGAGGCGGGCCGACCAGAAGGGGGCCAGCGCGGTGTGGGCGCTGCCGGTCACGGGGTCCTCGTCGATCCCGACGCGTGGGAAGAAGCCGCGCGAGACGAAGTCGTAGCCGCGGGCCGGGTCCTGCGCGGCGGCCGTGACGATGACGCCCCGCCGGGACACGTCGGCCAGCCGGGCGATATCGGGGGTCAGCCCTCGTACGGTCGCCTCGTCGGACAGTTCGACGAGCAGGTCGCCGATGTGCGGGCCGGTGTCGTGGACGGAGAGCGGTTCCGCGCCGAGGGCGGCGGCCAGCCCGGCCGGGGCGGCCTCGGGCTTCAACGGGGACGTGGGGAAGTCGAGGGTGATCGCGCCGTCCGGGCGGGCGGTCGCGGTGAGGATCCCGCACCGGGCCGCGAAGCGGACCGTGCCGCTCGCCGTTCCGGTGGTGTGCAGGACGTGCGCGGTGGCGAGGGTGGCGTGCCCGCACATGTCGACCTCGGTGGTCGGGGTGAACCAGCGGAGCGCCCAGTCGGCCTCGCCGCCCGGAGGCAGCGGATGGGTGAAGGCGGTCTCGGAGAGGTTCACTTCCATGGCGATCCGCTGGAGGCGGTCGTCGTCGGCGAAGGCGCCGGAATCCAGGACCAGGACTCCCGCCGGGTTGCCGGTGAAGGGGCGGTCGGTGAACGTGTCGACGATTCGAATCCTCATGCCGCGACCCTACGTACCGTGCGCAGCCGTATGCCAAGGCCAATTCCGTGTCCCTGGACCTCTGCGGAACTGGACCGTCCTCGCCGCACCGCACTACCTTGCCGATGTGGATCTCTTCTCACGTTCCTGGACCGCGTTGCGCAGGGCGGTCGCCGAGCTTCCCGACGAGGACTTCGCGCGACCGTCCGGCTGTGCCGGCTGGCTGGTGAGGGACTTGGTGTGCCATCTGGTCATCGATGCCCAGGACGTCCTGATCACCCTCGCGACGCCCGCCGGCACGGAACCGACCCGCGACGCGGTGACCTACTGGAACGTCTCCGGGACGCCGCCGACCGGTGACGACCCGCTGGATGCGCTGATCGTCCGGCTGGCCGCGGCGTACGAGGAGCCGCGCCTGCTCAGGTTCCACCTCGACGACGTCGGCTCCGCCGCCGGCCGCGCCGCCGTGCTCGCCGACCCGGCTCTCCGGGTCGGCACCCGTGATGTGGTCCTCACCGCGGGCGACTACCTCGGTGCGTACGTCCTGGAGTGGACGCTGCACCACCTCGATCTCGTCGCGTACGTTCCGGGCGCGGCCGAACCCCCCGCGGAGGGGCTCGCCCGGTCCCGGGAGATGCTGGAGAGCATCGCCGGGGCGGTGTTCCCCGCGTCGTTCCCCGACAAGGACGCGCTGCTGATCGGCACGGGACGGCGTGCGCCGACCGGTGCGGAGCGGGCGGCACTGGGCGAACGGGCCGCGAAGTTCCCGCTCTTCCTCGGATGACGGTCGGAGCACGGCACGCCTGAGCGGTGCCCCGGCGCGGCGGATCGGGATCCCGGGAACCCTGTCGCCATCGGAGTGCCCGGCGGTAATCTGCGGGCCCGTCCGCACGTTCCTGCGGACCACCGACGGCCTCGCCCCGGACACCCCCGTCACCGTGCCCTGGTACGCGCAGGGGGCGACGATCACGCCGGCCACGTCGACCGGTCTGATGCTCAGTGAGAGCCTCGTGCACGGCCTGGACATCGCGCGCGGCGCCGGACTCCCGTGGGCGATCGGCCCGGAGGAGGCGCGCCTGGTGCTCGGACAGTCGATGCCGACGATGATGGCGCCGGCCCTGGACACGGCGAAGGCCCGGGGCGTCGGCATCGCGCTCGACCTCCCGATCAAGGGCGGCCCGCGGCTGGCGGTCGTCGTCGACGGCGGGACGATGACGGTGACCCGTGACGCCCCGCCGCGCACGTACGACTGCACGATCACGGCGGCGCCGGCCACGTTCCTGCTGGTCTCCTTCCGGCGCACGCCGATCTGGAAGGCGATCGCGCGAGGCGGGATGCGGGCCGGCGGACGCAGGCCGTGGCTCGCCACGCGACCCGGACAACTCGTCGCCACCCCCTGACCGGGACGGCCCTCAGAAGTTGAGGCTGCGCGTGTACTCCGCGACCTCGCGCAGCCACGGGCTGCGGACGGCCGGCAGCCGGACCAGGGTGTGATGGAACACCACCGAGTCGGCCCGGAACAGGTGGTCGGGGCGCGGCAGGGGCGGGTCCACGTCGAGGACGCCCTCGGGCATGACCCCCGATGTGGGGACGGGCAGGTCCGGCTCGGGGGCGACCAGCCACAGCCACACCCCGAACGGCAGCGGCACCGGGTACGCGGAGACGGCCGGACCGTCCGGGGTCCAGGTCTTCCCCGTCTGCGGGTGGACCGGCACGAGGAGGATGTCGGCTTCCGGGTCGGGAGCAGGCAGCTCCGGTCCGGCCAGGACGGCGCGCCGCGCGGGCGGGCGCGCGGGCAGCAGGGCGTCGAGGGCGCGTTGGAACACCTCCGCGATCAGGCCGTCCGGGACGGTCACCGGCCGGCCTCCCGAGGCAACCAGCAGGTGGGCGAGCGCCCGGCCGGCCGCCGCCTCCCACTGCGGGCTCCAGGACCACCGGTGGCCGGATCCCAGCGGTTGGCCCCAGCTGGTGAGCGGCTCGTACGGGGGCGTGCCCGTCCCCCGCGCCATCAACTCCGCCCAGGAGAACGGTGCGGCGGCGGTCCTGTCGACGGGGAGACGGCGTACGGCGTCCGGGGCGAGCCACACCGCCTGCCACAGCGAGCAGTCGTCGATCCTGCTGGCCACGGGCAGGCCGCACGCCTCGCAGGCCGTGTTGGGGCCGTCGGACGCGTCGAGGCCGCAGCAGTATCCGCCGGCCGTCTCCGGGATCAGCACGGTGCCGCGGATGTCCCCGGGGGCGATGACGACCGTGCCGGGTGGGGCGTCGGACAGTCCGTGGACCCGTGCGTAGATGCCGCGGGCCTCGGCCTCGTCCGGATCGATCTCCTCCCACTTCCGCCACGGCGGCCCCCAGGGCTCCGGTTCCACGGCGAAGGTGCCGGACTCCATGAGGACCGGGAGCTGAGTCCCGTTCCCGTACGTCTGGTGGGCGTGGGCCGGCAGGGCGACCTCGGACAGCGGGGCGGTCAGCGTGGCGCCGCACCCCGCACATACGAATACGAACAAATGCCCTCCACTTGAGAAACAGGGGCATCGTCGCAGTTCGACGGCGACCGGCCAACGCATTTTGTCCGCCGCGGGTACGAGGCGCGGCTCGCCGCGCCGGGTCAGTGGTGGAGCAACCACCGGACCCGGTCGTACGCGGCGATGTGGTAGAGGACCAGGGCGATCAGGAACCAGCGGGCGGTCCCCCGCAGGCCGGCCTGGCGCATGTCGGCGAGCGACGCGTGATCAGTGGCGGGCCGTGGCGATGAGGCGGTTCAGCGAGGCGTGTCCGGGCGGGCCCCAGGTGGCCTTGCCGCCGGGGCGGCCGTGGACGCCTGCCTCTCCGATGAGGATGCAGACGAGGGCTTTCACCACCGCCCAGCCGCGGGCGCGGCGCAGGGTCGCGGGGTCCGGGGCCGGTCGGTAGGCGGCATGGAAGCGGTCGACGGCGCCGTCCGGCAGCAGGATCCAGGCGGCGGCGAGATCGCAGGCCGGGTCGCCCGCGAAGAGGTCGCCGAAGTCGATCACACCGCAGAAGGTCCCTTCCTCGGTGAGGACGTTGGCGGGATGCAGGTCGCCGTGGAGCCACAGCGCCGGGCCCGACCAGTCGGGAGCGGCGACGGCGTCTTCCCAGATCGCTCGGACGGCGTCCGGGTCGGGGATCAGTCCCTGCTCGGTGGCCGCGGCGAGTTGCTGGGTGAACCCTTCGGTGTGGCCGGCCAGCGGCCCTCCGCGGCCACGGCCGGCCGGAGCCCCGTCGGGGGCGGGTCGGTGAAGGGCCGTCAGGAAGGCGGCCAGGGCGTCGGCGGAGTCTGCGACGCGTGTGGCGGGGGCCCGGTCGGCGGGCGTGCCGGGCACCCACGTGGTGACTGTCCAAGGCCGCGGAAAGCGCGCCGAGGGCTCACCGATGCGCTGTGGGACGGGGACCGGAAGGGGAAGGTGCGGGGCGAGACCGGGCAGCCAGGCGTACTCCTTGCGCAGCAGCTCGTCCGCCGACTCCGTTGCCCAGGGCAATCGGACGGCGAGGTCGTCGCCGAGCCGCCACAGCTGGTTGTCCCAGCCGCGCGCACCGAGCCGCACGGGGTGGTCGGCCAGGTCGGGGTGCTGGTCGTGCAGCAGTTCCAGGACCAGGTCCGCGGTCATTTCGATCTCGGAGTGCGTCATGCGGAGCCACGCTAGTCGTACCGTGGCCGGCTGTTTGTGACGCACAGCACTCCCGTGCCGCTCACCTCTCGACGGAACCGACCCGGGGCAGGTCCAGGTCGCCGCCGGGATTGTCAGGCGATCGGTTCCGATATATCGTTGAAGCATCGCGACAGATCAACGATAGAAGGAGTAGAGCGATGCGTTCACATGGGCACGAGCAAGAGTTCGGATTCGGGCGTGGACACGGGCACTGCGGGCCCGGTCATCAGGGGCGTGGTGACTTCGAGGGGCGACGGGCGGCCTTCGGGCAGTTCGGGCCGCCGTTCGGGGGCGGTCCCTTCGGTGGTGGCCCCTTCGGGGGCGGGCGCGGTCGGGGCGGCGGCCGGGGGAGGGCGCGGCGTGGTGACGTACGCGCTTCGATCCTGGCGCTGCTCAAGGACCGGTCGATGCACGGGTACGAGATGATCCAGGAGATCGGCGAGCGCAGTGGCGGGGCCTGGCGGCCCAGTCCGGGCTCGGTCTACCCGACCCTTCAGCTGCTGGAGGACGAGGGCCTGATCGTCAGTGCGAGCGAGGGCGGCAAGAAGCTGTTCACGCTTACCGACACCGGCCGCGCCGAGGCGGAGTCGGGGCCCGAGGCGCCCTGGGAGGAAGCCGGTCGCGGGGTCGACTGGGAGAGCGTCAACGAGATCCGGCAGGCCGGATTCGGCCTGATGGAGGCGTTCGGTCAGGTCTGGAAGACCGGCTCCGCCGATCAGCGGGAGAAGGCTCTCACGGTCATCAATGACGCCCGCAAGAAGCTGTACCTGATCCTTGCCGACGAGCACTGAGGCCAGGGGCGTGGCTGCCCGTGGGTGTGGTGCATGCGGTGCCCCGGGCCTCGCGGCCGAGCCGCGAGGCCCTTTCCGTCGGCCGGGTGGCGTCAGGCGGCGATGAGCCCGCCCAGTTTGCGCAGTGACTCGACGAGCGCGGCCGTCGCCGAGTCCTTGAGCTTTCCGGCCATCAGGGAGACCGCGGCGCCCGTGAACTCCCCGTCGATGCGGACCGTGGTCGCGTCCCCGTCGGGGGTCAGTGAGTAACGCATGGCCAGGTTGACGCCCATCGGGCCCTTGCCCTTGGTGGCCAGCAGGCGTGCGGTCTCCAGTTCCGCCACCGTCCAGGTCACCTCGGCCGGGAAGCCCATGAGCTTCATGTTCTCCTCGTAGGTGGCGGCGAGTTCGAGGGTCGCCGGACCGCCCTTGGGGAAGCTGGTGTGGGTGGCGTTCCACTGACCGTACGTGGTGAAGTCCGTCAGCTGGGCCCACACCTTCTCGGCCGGTGCTTCGATGCGTGCCTCTGCACTGACTTCGGCCATGCGACCACCCCTTCTCGGCGGGTTACGGTGTCGCGGAACGTAGCCGCAGTAGCTGGAACATTCAATACTGATGAACTGTCAGATCCAGCTGCCGTTCCCGTCCGTTCCCGCGCGCCAGATGAGAGCGGCGTCGAACCGGTCGAAGGCGCGGGGGTGCGGACCGTCGTCGTGGCAGTGGAACGCGGCCCAGAAGAGGTCGGCGCGCAGCGCGTCGGCCGGGGCGTGGACGCGGTACACGTACTCCCGTCCGTCGAGTGCCGGCAGGGCGACCAACCAGGACACGTGCGCGGGCTCCCTTCCGACTGTCGCATGGGGGTATGGCCTGTGGGACGTCCAGGGGGCGGTTTCCGGTTGCCCGGGGAGCGCGTGGCAAGGCGGCGCGCGCCCTTTGTGCGGATCGGATCCAGAAATGGCGAGATCTCATCCGCAAGGAGGAGAAACCGTTCGGGTGTGCCCAACTTGCGTGGGATGCCTGGATGGGCCCATCCGGGGATGTATTCGCGCCGCGGGCCTGATGGGGTGAGAGGTGTGCAGAACCGGACGCCGCGGATCCCCCAGCAACCCGTACCGAACCGCGCCGAGCTCGACGCCAGACTCACCGTGGAGCTGGCCGCCGTGGTGACGGGCGCCCGCAGGCGTGCGCTGCGCGACGGCGACCGGCAGATCGACACGGCGCATCTGCTGCACTCCCTCATCGAATCGGATCCCGCGGTGCGGGCGGCCTTCGAGGGCGGGCCCCAGCTGGCCAGGGTGCTCGGCTACCTCGTCCAGCGCAGTATCGGATACGGACTCCGCTGGCAGGGTTCGGTCGAGGACTCCGGCGCCGTTCCCGTCGTCCCGGCCCCGGGGGCCGTCGGGCGGGGCGTGGATCCCGTCTTCCGGGACACCGGGATGGAGGGCTGGTCGCCCTCGGCTGCATCGGCGATGGCCGGGGCGCTCGACCGGGCGGAGTCACGCGGCGACGTACGGGCCGGGGGGCTCGATCTGCTCGCGGCACTGGCCACGGACCATGAGTGCCGGGCCGTGGAGGTGCTGGTACGGGGCGGGGTCGACGCGGACCGGCTCGCTGCCCGGGTCGCGGATGTCGCCGGGCAGGGTGTGCCGGAGGGCGGAGTCTGAGCGTCCGGTCCTGAGGTCGGCGGGGGCGGAGGTTCGGAGTCGTCCGGGCCGGCGGTGCGGGGCCGTCCGGATGAGGGGGCGGGGCCGTCCGGACGGGGGGTGTGGGGCTGTCCGCCCGGCGGCCGGGCCTGTCAGGGGTGACCGGGGGTGACGCCCCTGACCGCAGCTGTCATGATGGGCCGATGCACGCGTCTCAGGGGAGAAGCGCCAGCCTGGGACTAGCCCTGGCCTCGGCGTTCGCATTCGGTGGTTCAGGGGTGGCGGCCAAGCCGCTGATCGAGGCGGGGCTCGATCCACTCCATGTGGTGTGGCTGCGGGTGGCCGGCGCGGCGCTGGTCATGCTGCCGGTGGCCTGGCGCCACCGGGACCTGGTACGCAGCCGGCCGGTTCTGCTGCTCGGCTTCGGGCTGCTCGCCGTCGCGGGTGTGCAGGCCTTCTACTTTGCCGCGCTCTCCAGGATCCCGGTCGGGGTCGCGCTTCTCGTCGAGTACCTGGCGCCCGCGCTCGTGCTCGGCTGGGTCCGGTTCGTCCAGCGCAGGCCGGTCACCCGGCGGGCCGCGGTCGGAGTGGTGCTCGCCGTCGGCGGACTGACGTGCGTGGTCGAGGTCTGGTCGGGGCTGAGCTTCGACGTGGTCGGACTGCTGCTGGCGCTCGGTGCCGCCTGTTGTCAGGTCGGCTACTTCGTTCTGTCGGACCAGGGGAGTGCGGACGGCGCGGATGGTGTCGAACCGCCGCATCCGGTCGGGGTCATCGCGTACGGGCTGCTGATCGGCGCGGCCGTTCTCACCGTGGTCGCGCAGCCCTGGGGCATGGACTGGTCGGTCCTGGGCGGCACGGCGGGCATGGACGGCACGGATGTTCCGGCCTGGCTGCTGCTCGTCTGGATCGTGCTGCTGGCGACCGTGATCGCATACGTCACCGGGGTGATCTCGGTGCGGCTGCTCTCCCCCGCGGTGGCGGGCGTGGTCGCCTGTCTTGAGGCGGTCATCGCCACGGTGCTCGCCTGGGTGATGCTCGGTGAGCACCTGTCGGCGCCCCAGCTCATCGGCGGCGCCATGGTGCTGATCGGTGCCTTCATCGCCCAGTCGTCGACACCGCGGACGCCCTCGGGGCCCGTCGCGTCGGGGCCGGGCGCAGGGGCTGTCGAGGGTTCGGGCACCGGCCCGGCCGCTGCCGAGGGGCAGCTGTCCGCCGGTCGCGCCGCCACGTGACGTCCTGCTGACGTCCTGCGGTACCCGCGTCGGGTGACGGGCGGACCCGTCGCCCGACGGGCCCGCCCGTCACCCGGTGTGCGTCAGAGTTCGGTGATGTAGTCCGGCACGCCGATCGCGGGGTCGAGGTCGTCCGAGGGGACCGGCGTCGCATAGCCGCGGGCGAGCGGGACGACGCCCGCCCAATGAGGGAGCGCGAGGTCGCGGGGCTCGTCGTTGGGGCCGCCCGTACGGATCTTCGCGGACACCTCCCGCAGGTCCAGCCGGATCACCGCGGTCGCGGCCAGCTCCTTCTCGTCGGCGGGCCGGGAATCGGCGGAGCGGCCGGGCACCACATGGTCGACGATGGCGTCGAGTGCGGTCCGCCGCTCCTGGGGGTCGGTGACCGTGCGCGCGATGCCGTGGACCACCACGGAGCGGTAGTTGATCGAGTGGTGGAAGGCGGAGCGGGCCAGCACCAGCCCGTCGACATGCGTCACCGTGAGGCACACGGGCAGACCGGGGTCGGTGCGCCCCGCCTCGCGCAGCGGACGGGAGCCCGTCGAGCCGTGTACGTAGAGCCGGTCGCCGATCCGGCCGAAGAGCGTGGGCAGGACGACCGGTGCGCCGTCACGGACGAAGCCGAGGTGGCAGAGGTATGCCTCGTCGAGTATCGAGTGCACCACCTCCCGGTCGTATGCCGCCCGTTCGCGGGAGCGGGTCGGGATGGTGCGCTCGGTCGGCTCGTATCCGGCTGCTGCGCCGTCCGGGGCCGTGGTCTGCGGCGATGCGGTGTCCGACATTGCGTACTCCATTGCACTAGTGCATAATCTGATTTGTGCTAGGAGAGTATCGGATTGTGGGGCGGCGCGCATCGGAGATTGCCGCCAGCGTGGAGCGCGGGGTCGGCTTCGGTGAGCTCGAACCAGGTCAAGTGCTGCCTCCCATGCGGGAGTTGGCGGATCAGCTGGGGGTCAACCCGAATACGGTGGCAGCCGCCTACCGCACGCTCCGCGAGCGTGGGGTGATCGAGACGGCGGGCCGTCGGGGCAGCCGGGTACGGCCGCGTCCCGCGAGTACGGCGCGTGGTTCGATCCGGGTCGAGGCGCCGGTGGGTGTACGCGACCTGGGCGCGGGCAACCCCGATCCGGTGCTGCTGCCCGCGCTGGGGGATGCCTTCGCGGCGGTCGCGCGGGAGTATGCGCGGGAGCCCGGGATGTACGGGCAGGCGCCGGTGGACCCGGAGTTCGCCGCGCTCGCCCGCGCCGCTTTGGACGCGGACGGGGTGCCGGCCGGGCCCGTGGTCGCGACCTCGGGATCGCTGGACGCGATCGAGCGCGTACTCGTCGCGCACCTGAGACCCGGCGACGCGGTGGCCGTCGAGGACCCCGGCTGGGGCAGCATGCTGGACCTCGTGCCGGCGCTGGGGCTGCGTCCCGTGCCCGTCGCGGTCGACGACGACGGGCCGGTGCCCGATGCCGTGGAGCACGCGCTGAACGCCGGCGCCCGCGCGCTCGTGGTCACCGGCCGCGCGCAGAATCCGACCGGGGCGGCCATCGGCGCCGGACGCGCCTTCGAGCTGCGGGGTGTCCTCTCCGGACACCGCGGCGTACTCCTGATCGAGGACGACCACGGGCACGGCATCGTCGATCTGCCGCTCCATCCCCTGTCGGGCGCCACGGACCGCTGGGCCTTCGTGCGGTCCGTGGCCAAGGCGTACGGGCCTGACCTGCGGGTCGCCGTGCTGACAGGCGACCGGGTCACGGCCGACCGGGTGGCCGGGCGCCAGCGGCTGGGCCCCGGCTGGGTCAGCAGACTGCTCCAGCGGGTCGTGGTGCACCTGTGGACCTCCGGCGCCGTCGATCCGAGGGCGGTGGCGGGGGCGTACGCGAAGCGGCGGGACGGTCTCGTGCGGGCGCTGGCGGAGCGGGGCGTGGCGGCCCATGGCCGCAGCGGGATGAACGTGTGGGTGCCGGTCGGAGACGAGACCGGTGTCGTGGCGAGGCTGCTGCACGCCGGCTGGGCCGTGGCGCCCGGAGCGCGGTTCCGGCTGGCCGCGCCCCAGGGGATCCGGCTCACCGTCTCGTCGCTCGCCGAGGACGAGATCGGACCGCTCGCGGATGCGGTGGCGGCAGCGGCGGGACCGGTGAAGCCGTTGGCCTACGGGTGATCCCCGGCTCTGATTCCGGTCCCGGTCCCGGCCTCGGTCCCGATTCCGGTGTCTGCGCCGGGCCCGCCGCCGGGTGCTCGGCCGGTCCGGGGCCTGCTCTGGGTGAGGGCGGCGCCCGCCAGGACCACGAGGGCGCCCACCGGGGTGTTCCAGCTCAGCTGCTCGCCGAGCACGAGCACCCCGGCGGCGGTGGCGATGACCGGGATGAAGTAGGTGACCATCTGCGCGGTCGTCGGCCCGACCTCCGTCACCAGGCCGTACTGCAACAGGACCGCGAGGCCGGTGCCGAGCGCCCCGAGGGCGACCACGGCCAGGGTCGGGAGCAGCGGGAACCCGTCGGGTGCCGAGGTGAACAGCGGGGTCACCAGGGCGATCTGCGCCGTGCCCAGGAAGAGTTGGCTGCCGGTGAGCGCCAGCGTCGACGAGCCGCTGCCCGCCAGCGTCCGGCGGACGTAGATCCAGCCGATCGGATAGCTGAGGGAGGCGAGCAGGGCCATCGCCGTGCCGCCGAAGTCCAGCCCGGAGAAGCCCTGCCAGGCGCCCAGCACGGTCAGCACGCCGAGGAAGCCCAGCCCGAGTCCGGCGACCCGGCGACGGGTCGGCCGGTCCTCGGAGAGCGCGACGAGCGACAGCGCCATGCCCCACAGGGGTGATGTCGCGTTGCAGATGCCCGCCAGCGTCGACGGAATGGTCAGCTCGGCATAGGCGAAGAGCGAGAACGGCAGCGCGTTCAGGAAGAACGCGGCGACCGCCAGATGCCCCCATGTGCGGGCACCCCGGGGCAGCTGCTCGCGCCGGACCGCCATCGCGACGGCCAGCACCGCGGTGCCGGACAGCAGACGGCCCAGGGTGACCTGGAACGGGGCGTACCCGTCGGTGCCGACCTTGATCAGCAGGAAGCTGAAGCCCCAGATGAGCGAGAGTGCCCCGAAGCGGATCCGCCAGTCCAGCGCGGGGCGGGCGGCGGGCGGCACGGGCGGGCTCGGGGCGGCGGGCTCGGTGGCGGGCATGGTTCCCGGTGCGGCGGTTCCCGATGCGGCGGTTCCCGGTGCGGCGATGGCGCTCATGGAGTCAACGATGGCGGCGACGACCGCGTAGGACAAGCGAGACTTCGTACGGGCGTCTGCGTAGCATTGCTTACATGTTGAATCTGGAGCGCCTGCGCACCCTGGACGCACTGGCCCGGCACGGTTCCGTGGGCGGCGCCGCCGAGGGGCTGCACGTGACCACGTCGGCGGTCTCCCAGCAGATGGCGAAGCTGGAACGGGAGGTGGGCCAGCAGCTGCTGGCCAGGAACGGGCGCGGGGTCCGGCTCACCGACGCCGGACAGCTGCTCGCCGACCACGCCGCCCGGATCCTGTCCCAGGTCGAGCTGGCCCAGTCCGACATCGAGGCACAGCGCGGCGAGGTGGTGGGCGAGATCCGGCTCGGCGCCTTTCCGACCGCGGCACGCGGCCTCTTCCCCGCCGCGCTCCGCGCGCTGCGCGGGGACCACCCCGAACTGCGCGTCCGTACCCGGGAACTGGAGCCCGAGGACGGAATCCGTGCGGTGATCAGGGGCGACATCGACCTCGCGGTGGTGCTGGACTGGAGCAACAAGCGGCTGCCCGTGCCCGCCGGCCTGGCCAAGGCCGAACTCCTGGACGACGCACCGGACATCGCGATGCCGGCCGGTCATCGGCTCGCCGGCCGGGACCAGGTGGACCTGGAGGACTTCGCCGACGACGACTGGGTTTCCTGGCCCGAGGGCGAATTCTGTTACGACTGGCTGATGTTCACCCTCCGGTCCAAGGGAATCGAACCGCGCATCGCGCACCTGGCGGGCGAGCACCACACCCAACTCGCCCTGATCGCCGCCGGGATGGGTGTCTGTGTCGCGCCGAGGCTGGGCCGCGGGCCGGTACCCGACGGGGTGCGGCTGGTGCCCGTACGGCAGAAGATGCGACGTCACGTCCATGCCGTCTGGCGTACCGACGCGGACCGGCGCCCGTCGATCAGGGCCGCGGTGGCCGCCCTGCGCGCGGCGGGGCTGGAGCTGGACGCGCCGTGAGCCACGGGTAGCGGCGCGGCATGCGGGGGATTACCCCAGCACCGGCGTCCACCGATCGGTGGACGGCAAGTTCAACCTGACACCTCTGTCCGTCAACTGCCCTGTTCAACAAGGCTTTCGGGCATGAATTCATTCACTGTGCGCATGGCGCGCCGAAGCGCGCGGCACCCCTGGCGGGCGGTCGCCGGCTGGCTGGTGTTCGTGGTGCTCTGCCTGGTCGTCGGCGGAGCCGTCGGCACCAACAGCGCGAAGACGGCCGACTACCGTGTCGGCGAGGCGGGCCGGGCCGAGGCCATGGCGGCCGAGGGACGCCTGGAGCGCCGTTCCACCGAGCAGGTGCTGATCTCCACCCGGTCGGGCACTCCCGACAAGCAGTCGGCCGAAGCGGCCGCGCGGGATCTCACGGACCGGATGAGGAAGCTGCCGGAGGTCGCGGACGTGGCCGCGCCGCTCTGGTCCGGCGACGGCCGGATCCTCCTGGTCGAGGTGGCCCTGAAGGGCGAGGAGCGGGACGCGAAGGACAAGGTCGACGCCGTCGCGGCGCAGACCTCGGCCGTTCAGAAGACCCGTCCCGGGCTGCTGCTGGAGGAGACGGGCAGTCCCTCCATCAGCAAGGGGGTCGACCAGCAGCGTGGAGACGACCTGGCCCTGTCCGAGAAGATCACCCTTCCCGTCACCCTGATCACCCTGCTGGTCGCCTTCGGGTCGGTCGTCATGGCCGCGGTGCCGCTGCTGCTCGCCCTCACATCGATCGCGGCGGCCATCGGCCTGTCGATGGTGGTCTCGCACGTCTCGCCCGACGCCGGGGTCGGCACCAACGTCATCCTGATGATCGGTCTCGCCGTCGGAGTCGACTACACGCTCTTCTATCTCAAGCGGGAGCGCGAGGAACGGGCCCGCAGCGGTGGCCGGCTGAGCACCGAGGCGCTGGTGGAACTGGCCGCGGCCACCTCGGGCCGGGCGGTCGTGGTGTCGGGGCTGGCGGTCGTCGTCTCCACCGCGACGCTGTATCTGGCCTCCGACGTGATCTTCTCCTCGCTGGCCACCGGCACCATCGTGGTCACCCTGGTCGCCGTGGCCAGTTCCCTGACGGTGCTGCCCGCGCTGCTGACCGTGCTCGGGAAGCGGGCGGAGCGACGGGCACGGCGCCGCGCGGAGCACGGCAAGCCCGCCCCGCGCCCCCGCCGCGAGGGTGCGGGCCGGATCTGGACGGCACTGCTGCGGCCCGCCGCCCGGCACCCCCTCGCCACCCTCTGCGTCCCGGTCCTCGCCCTGATCGCACTCGCCCTGCCGCTGGCCGGACTGAACATCACGGAGATGAGCCGGGACACGCACTCCCGCGAGATTCCCGCGATGCGGGTGTACGACCGCCTCAACGAGGCGTTTCCCGGGCAGCGGGTGACACATGACGTCGTCGTGCGCGCCGATGCCTCGCGCAGCGGAGAAGTCACCGGCGCGCTCCGCGAACTGGCCCGGCTCACCGACGGGGACCCGCTGTTCACCGACGGCTCGCGCATCGAGACCTCGGCCGACCACCGGATCAGCGTGCTGCGACTGAAGGTGCCGCACCTCGGCAACTCCGCACCGGCCCACGACTCCCTCGGACACCTGCGGGACGAGTACCTGCCCGCCACCGTCGGACGGGTCCGGGGCGCGGAGTACGGAGTCAGCGGGGACGTCGCCCGGTACGCCGACTACCCGGCCCATCAGAACGGCAGGATCCCGTTCGTCCTCGGGGCGCTGCTGCTGGTGACCTTCGCGATGACCGTGTACGCCTTCCGTTCCGTGGTGCTCGGCCTGATCGGAGTCGTACTCAACCTGCTCTCCGCCGCGGCCGCCCTCGGACTGCTCGTCCTCGTCTTCCAGGGCACCTGGGCCGAAGGGCTGCTGGGCTTCGACTCCACCGGCTCGATCGGCTCGCGCGTCCCGCTCTTCCTCTTCGTGATCCTCTTCGGACTCTCCATGGACTACCAGGTGTTCGTGGTGAGCCGGATCAGGGAGGCCGTGCTCGCCGGTGTCCCCACACGGCAGGCGGTCCTGGACGGGCTCCGCACGTCGGCGAGCGTGGTCACCAGCGCCGCGGTCGTGATGACGACCGTCTTCGTGAGCTTCGTCCTGCTGCACATCATCGAGATGAAGCAGATCGGATTCGTGCTCGCGGCGGCCGTGCTGCTCGACGCCTTCGTGGTCCGCATCATGATCCTGCCGGCGGCACTGCTGCTGCTGGGCGAGGCGACCTGGTGGCCGTCGCGTCCCGCCCCGGCCGGATCGGACCGGACCGTCCACGACGAGCCACTGGCCGAAGTACGTTGATCGGCATGACCGCTCTCGCCGGGACCTCGGCCGACGCCTTCTGGACCTCGTCGCTGCGCCGCTGGAACGCGGTGTGCTGGGTGCTGTTCGCCGCGATGGCCGCCGGGCTCGCCGCCATGGACGGATCCGTCCGGGACCGGTACGCCTCGCTCGCGCTGCTCGGCTGTGTGGTGCTCTGCTACGCGCTCCTCGACCGCTTCCCCGACAACCCCGTCGTGCGGCCGCACGTCTACCTCGGTGTGCTGGTGCTCGCGCTCGGCGGACTCGCCCATCTGGGCGGCAGCTACGCGGCGCTGTTCATGGTGACGCTGCCGCACTACTGGATGTTCGGACGGACCCCCAGGAACTCGATGGGGTTTTTGGGGCTGGCGACGGCGGCGACGCTGGCGGGGAGCTGGTACCGGGAGGGCGGGTCGCTGCAGTTCTTCGCCGAGACCATGGTGTCCACCCTGATCGTCGTCGCCGTGGGGGTCCTGATCGGTCTGTGGGCGCACTCGGTGGTCGCGCAGAGCACCGAACGCGCGCGGCTGATCGTCGAGTTGGAACGGACCCAGGCGGAGCTGTCCGAGGCGCACCAGCGCCAGGGGGCGGCGGACGAACGGGAGCGGATGGCGCGGGACATCCACGACACCCTCGCGCAGGGCCTCGCGTCGATCGTCGTACTGGCGGAGGCGGCGCGGGCGGGGCTCGACGCGGAGCCGGCCCGCAGCGCCCAGCAGTTGCGCTCGATCGAGTCGACGGCCCGGGAGAACCTCGCCGAGGCCCGGGAGCTGGTCGGCTCGGCCCGGCAGCAGGGCGCAGCGCAGGCCGGGTCGGTGGCGCGGACGCTGCGCCGCATCCTGGACCGCTTCGCGGAGGACACCGGGCTCACGGTGGCCGGCGAGCTGGCGGACGTCGAGTGCGACCAGCAGACCCGGATCGCGCTGCTGCGCTGTACGCAGGAGTCCCTGGCCAACGTGCGCAAGCACGCGCGCGCCTCCACGGTCGGCGTGCTGCTGACCCTCGGGCCGCACGGGGTGGAACTGGAGATCACCGACGACGGCATCGGATTCGTGCCGGGCGAGTCGAAGGGCTTCGGGCTCGACGGAATGCGCAAACGCCTGGCGGAACTGGGCGGCCGGCTCACGGTCACCAGCTCCGTCGGCGACGGCACCAGGGTCCTGGGGGTGATCCCGCCGGCACCGGCGCCCGGGGACGGCGAAGTGGCGAACGACGCGGAGAGCGAGGGGACGCGATGACCGGCGGCCGGATCAGGGTGGTCGTGGTGGACGACCACACCGTCATGCGGGCGGGTGTCGTCGCCCTGCTCGCCGGTGAGGACGGGATCGAGATCGTCGGGGAGGCGGCGGACGGCAGGGACGCCCTCGACCTGGTGGCACGGCACGACCCCGACGTCGCCCTGGTCGACCTGCGGATGCCGGTGCTGGACGGGGTGGGGGCGACCACCGGGATCGTCGCCCGGTACCCGCGCACCCGGGTCCTGATCCTGACGACCTACGACACCGATCAGGACATCGAGCGCGGGGTCGAGGCCGGCGCCATCGGCTACCTCCTGAAGGACGCCACCCGCGAACAGCTCGCCGACGCCATCCGCTCGGCGGCGCGCGGCGAGACCGTCCTCGCGCCCCGGGTGGCCGAGAAGCTGATCGCGCGGATGCGACGCCCGGCCCAGGAGCCGCTCACCGCCCGCGAGACCGACGTGCTCGACGCGGTGGCCGACGGGCTGACCAACGCCGAGATCGGCAGACGCCTCGTCATCGCGGAGGCCACGGTCAAGACCCACCTCCTGCGCCTGTTCGCCAAGCTCGACGTGAGCGACCGGACGCGGGCGGTGGTGGTGGCCATGGAACGGGGGCTGCTGAGACGCCCCTGAGGACGCCTCCGAGGAAGCCCCTGAGCACGTCTCCGAGGATGCTCCTGAGGACGCCTCCGAGGAAGCCCCTGGAGACGCTTCCGAGGACGCCGTGGAACAGGCCGGGCGCGCCCGGACGCGGATGCGGTCGCGGAAGGGGGGCTCTCACACCCTGGGCGGGTCCGCGAGCTTGCGGAAGTCCCAGGAGGTGATGGCCCGCGGGGTCAGCCGCAGCCAGGCGTGGCGGCCGTCGTGCGGCATGGTGTCCATCCCGAAGTACTTCGCCGCGAACAGCCGCTCCGGGGCGGCGAGTTCGGGGTACGGCTCGCCGGTGCGCGGGGCCTCGCCCACGGGTACGGCCTCGCCGGAGAGTTCGATCCCGCGCAGCTCCCCGTACTCCACCCCGTCGTCCACGACCACCGCGATCCTCGGGTCCCGGCGCAGCTGCGACCAGCGCAGGCTGCGGGTGATCGAGTACAGCCAGATCGAGGTCCCGTCCCAGGTGAACCAGAGGGCGCCGACGTGCGGGTGGCCGTCCGGGGACACGGTGGCGACCCGGCAGGTGCGCTGCTCGGCGAGATAGGTGTCGCGTTCGTCGTCCGTCATCATGATCCGACGGCCCCGTCGCTGAATGGCGGCCATGGAGGCGCCCCCTCCCGTTGTCTGACTGTGTGTCAGAAATCATGGGGTCTCTTCCCTCGTCGCGCAATGGCGGTTAGCCTCGCGCGCCCGGTCCGCCGCAGAAAGGGACAGCCGTGCCCTCGAAGAATCAGCTCGCCGAGCAGCTCGATCCGGCCACCACCGCGCTGCTGACGGTCGAATGCCAGCAGGGGGTCGTGGGCCCGGGGAGCGCGCTGCCCGAACTGGCCGACCAGGCCCGCTCCTCCGGTGCCCTGGACCGGATCGCCCGGCTGGTCGCGGCCGCGCACGAGGCCGGGGTCCAGGTGCTGCACGCGGTGGCCGAACGCCGCCCCGACGGGCGGGGCGCCAACACCAACGCCCGGCTCTTCCGGGCCGCCGGCCGGCTGCCCGTACAACAGCACCGCGGCACCACGGCGGTACGGATCGCCGCACCGATCGAAGTGGCCGACGAGGATCTCGTCGTACGCAGGCTGCACGGCCTCTCGCCCGTCGCCGGTACCGATGTGGACGCGCTGCTGCGCAACCTCGGCTGCCGGACCCTCGTCGTCACCGGGGTCTCGGCCAATGTCGCCATTCCCAATGCCGTGTTCGACGCGGTGAACCTCGGCTACACCGCCGTGGTGCCGTCCGACGCCATCGCGGGGGTGCCGGCCGACTACACCCCCGCGATGATCCGCAACACCCTCGCCCTCGTCGCCACCATCACGACCACCGACGAGATACTGGGCTGCTGGCTGAACCGCGCGTCCCGCAGGACCGGTTCCTGACGGAAATCGGTCCCTCCGTGTGCAACGGTCGACCCGCCGCCGCGCGTTCGGCCGCGGTCGGGATCCGGCGCTCCGTGGGTCGCCGGTGGTGCGCGCGAAGGCCGGCGCCGTGGTCACCGGGAGGCGGTTCTGCACCTTGCCAGGTCGCCTCCGCGGCGCGGCGCCGGGGACCGGCCGGAGCAGGTGGTGGAAGCCTGACCCCACCGGGGCGGTGCGATCAGGGCGCGAGCGTGATCGTGCCGTCCGAGACCGTGATCGTCATGGCGGGCAGCGGCTCGGTGGCGGGGCCGTGTTTCACGGCGCCCGTCGACGCGTCGAACCTGCTGCCGTGACAGGGGCAGTCGATGGTGCCGTCCGCGACGCCCGACACCGCGCATCCCTGGTGGGTGCACTTCGACGAGAACGCCTTGAACTCGCCCGCCTTCGGCTGCGTCACCACGACCCCCTGGTCGGCGAAGATCTTGCCGCCGCCCTCGGGGATGTCGTCCGTTCGGGCCAGAGCGGCGCCGCCGCCGTCCTTCGATCCATCGGCGGCGGGCTTGACCACATCCGCACCGTCCGAGTCCTTCTGGTTGCCGCAGGCGGCGAGTACGGCGGTCACCGACACGGCCCCGGCCGCGACCACGACGGCCCGCCGCCCGGGACGGCCCTCGTGGTTCTGCGTGGTGTTCATACTGGCTCTTCCCTTCCTCGCGACGGCGGTGTTCACGACTTCGGTGTACGACCAGGGGTACGCACGGCGGGACCCCTGTGTTCAACACCCAGGGACTTTCTCAGGAAGTCCCGCTCCAGCAGCAACAGATTGCCCGCCGCCTCCCGGGTGACCAGATGACCGGCCCCGGACAACGGCAGCACCGTGTGCGGCCGGCCCGCGGCCAGCAGCGCCGCGGAGAACCGCAGCATGTGGGCGACGGCCACATTGTCATCGGCAAGTCCGTGCACCAGCATGAGCGGGCGGGTCAGCCCGGCCGCCTCAGCGAGCAGCGAGTTGCGCTCGTAGTTCTCCGGCAGTACGTCCGGGTGGCCCAGGAACCGCTCCTCCCAGTGGGTGTCGTAGAGCCGCCGGTCGGCCGGCGCGGCCCCGGCCACCGCGGCCCGGAAGACCTCCGGATGCCGCAGCACGGCGGCCGCGGCGAGATACCCGCTGAACGACCAGCCGCGCATGGCGACCCGGGCCGGGTCCAGTGCGGAGCACCGCGCGGTGGCCGCGTGCAGCGCATCGATCTGGTCATCGAGCACAGCCGTCAGCCGGTCCCCGTGCACCGACTTCTCCCAGGCCTCACCCCGTCCCGGAGTACCCCGGCCGTCCGTGACCAGCACCGCGAAGCCCTGCTCGGCGAACCACTGGGCGACCGCCACCCACCAGGTACGCACCTTGAGGACGACCTGCATGCCGTGGCCGGCGTACGGGCTGAGCAGCACCGGCAGCGGGGCGTCGTCCGGCCGGTGCCACGACGGCAGGTACAGCCGGCTGCGCAGCTCCCGCTTCCCGAGGCTCAGCGCCGCGGGCCGCGGGACGACCAGCGGGGTCTCGGCGAGGACCGCGATCCGTCCCACGGGTGTTCCGTCCCGCAGCACGGTCACCGTCTGACCGTCCGGGGTCCTGCTGTCCAGCACCACGGTGGGGCCGCCGACCGCGGCCGTGTGCACGCCGGGGGCCTCGCTGACGCGCACCGGAGCGGCGGCGCCCGCACCGGAGGCCGCCGGCCCGTACGACCAGACATGGACCTCGGTCGGTTCCTCGCTCGCGGTGAAGAACACTCTCCCGCCGCTCGATCCGACCACCTCGCGGACCTCCAGGCCCGGGGGCGTCGGCACGCCGCAGACCTCCAGCCCCTGGGTGTCGCCGCCGGGACGCGCGGCAACGACGAGCGCACCGGAGGGCAGCCGTGACGGCGTCCCGCGCCGCAGTGCGACCCATGCCCGGTCGTGGGCACGGCTGAGGACGCTCGTCCCGCCCGTGCCGGGATCGACCGCGAGCACGTACACCGAACGCTGGTCACGCGTCTGTACGGAGACCAGCGGCCCGTGCCCGTCCCACGCCGCCGACACCACGTACTCGAACGACCGGTCCGTCCACACACCCTCGGGATGGTCCGTGTCCGCCTCGCGCGGCAGCCGGACCGCGAGCCGCTCCCCGGACATCCGCACCAGGTGGAGCGAGACCTCCGCGTTCGCCGTGCCCGCCGCCGGATACGCCATCTCGCGGGCCGGCCGCTCCGGATGGGCCGGATCGCTGATGTACCGGCGCGCCACCATCGAGGTGTCCACCCGCGCGACCAGCAGCGCATCGCCGCCCGGTGACCACCAGTAGCCGCGCGAGCGGCCGATCGACTCGGCCGACACGTGGTCGGACAGCCCGTACGTCACCTGTTCGCCGTCCGGGGCGACGACCACCCGGTCGTCCGTCCCCTGAGCCGTGACGGTCCGCAGCGCGCCACCGCAGACGTACGCGATCAGCGTGCCGTCCGGTGAGGGCCGGGGATCGACCACCGGGCCGGCGGTCCGGATCCGGTGCGGGGTGCCGCCGTCCGTCCGCACCACCCAGAGTTCGCCGTCGAGCGCGTAGGCCGCGAGCCGTACCTGTGCGTCCGTCGCGTAGGACACCACACCCGACGACGTCTCCCTCGCCCGTTCGCGGCGGGCCAGTTCCTCCGGCGGCACCCGGCCGCCCGCCCGGCCGCCGTGCCCGGCCCCGAGCGGATCGGCGAGCAGCCGCTCCTTTCCGTCCTCGTACAGCCAGAGCCGGCTGACCCGGTCGGTACCGGACGTGGAACGCAGGAAGAGCACCCGTGCGCCGTCCGGTGAGACGGTGAAGCCGCGGGGCACCCCGAGCGAGAACCGGTGGGTCCGCCCGAACTGCTCCGGGAAGCGGTGGGTGTCGTCCGTCGTGTCGTCGGTCGTGGCGTCGCTGGTCGGAATCATGGCGACACCATGACAGGTGGTGCGCCCGGGGACGGAACGAGGGGCATGGACTGTCAGTGGCGTCTGCCACGCTGAGCGGTATGACACTGAGCAGTTTCACCGACCTGGAGCAGGCCGTTCGCAGGAGTTGGGGCGCGGACACCACGACACCGGAACACCGGGCGGAGTGGACCCCGGACAATCCGGCGCGCGATCAGTGCGGAGTGACCGCGCTCGTGGTGCACGACCTCCTGGGCGGCGATCTGATCCGCGGCGAGGTCCATGTGGACGGCGAGCGGGTGGACTACCACTGGTGGAACCGGCTGGGCATGGGCGTCGAGGTCGATCTCACCCGCGAGCAGTTCCGCCCGGAGGAGATCGTCGTCGGCGGGGAGGTGATCGTACGGCCGGCGGAGATCGTGCGGCTGCGCGAGGAGTACGAGCTGCTGCGCGGCAGAGTCCTGGCGGAGCTGAGACCGGCCGGCGCGACGCAGCACCCCCGTTCCCGGACGGCCTGAGCCGGTGGCAGCCGGTGGCCGTGGCTGTCCGCGGGCACCGGACCGGATCAGTTCGCCGACGAGCCCTCGCCGGCGCGGAAGACCGGCCGTCCCTCGCGCAGGCGGGTAGACGATCTCGGCCCCGATGTCACCGCCGACGGACATCTCCCCGTCGGTGTGCACCGCGCGGGCCGTGACATCGCCGCGGACGGCGACGACGGAGTCGGGGCCGCAGTCGGTCAGGCAGCCCTCGACGACGAGCGAACCGGTGACCACGAAGGGCGCCACCACGTCGAGGTGGCCCCGCACCATGAGGTCGCCGTGGTGGAAGAACGGCTCGCCGATCTCCTGGTCGCCGGTCAGCGCACGGTCCGTACGGGCGTCGTCGCCTAAGGGCTGTCCCGTAATCCCTGGCGGGCGTGCGACGACGGCCACGGCACCTCGCCGCGTTGTCGGAACGCCCGAATACATCCAGTATTCGGGCGTCCCTCCGCCTTGCGATGCACCGCGTCCGACGCCGCACGCTGATCCACCAGGGATTACGGGAGAGCCCTTAGCAGGCGCCCGCACAACTGCGGTATCAGCGGCACGTGGTCGGGATCGGGATCGTCGCGCAGTCCCGCGACGAAGTCCTGGAAGCTGTCGAAGTCCGGCCGGGCGTACTCCGTCAGCCAGCCGCTGTCGTCCGCGACCCCGGCGGCCCGGCAGGCATCGGACAGCGTGACGCGCATCGCCTCCGCGACCCGGCGGGCGGCCGCCATGTCGATGGGCAGTGGCCCGCCCTCCACCACGACGGGGTCGGGAGTGGCGGTCGTGCGGGGTGTTCTGTTCGCCGAGTCGCTCATGGCAGGACTCTACGAGCCGCCTCTGACACCTCGGTCGGGTCCGCGGGGTCGTCGCCGCGCTCGGCGTCGAGCGCGGCGCCGCGCCCGGTGAGGGTGCCGTCCTTCAGGCCGAGTTCGCGTTCGGCCGTGCTGACGGCCATCCGCTTGACCGCCTCGGGGCGGTCGGCGGCCTCGGTATTGGCGTGGGCGCCGAGGCCGTCGATGACGACCAGGATCTGAATCGTCGTCACATACGGGTCGGCGGTGCGGAACTCGCCGCAGCGGACGCCGTCACGGACGAGGTCCTCCAGGCGGCCCCGCCAGAGGGCCTCCTGGTGGCCGACCCGGTCGCGGAGCGCGGGGCGGTAGCGGCTGAGGTGCCGGGCATTGATCCACAACCGGCTGATGTCGTCGTACGCCGGGCCCGTCGCGAGCGCGAAGAAGCGGGCGAGCCGGTCCGTGGGCGACTTCGCCACCGGCTCCGCCGGGAGCAGCGTGTTCAGCTCGGCTTGGGCGGCGGTGCCGAACGCCTCGGCCACGAGGTCCTCGACCGCCGGGAAGTAGTGGCTGATGAGACCGGGGCGTACGCCGAGCTGCTCGCCGATCCGGCGCAGCGTGATGCACTCCAGCCCTTCGGACAGGGCGACGGCGGCCGCCGCGGCGACGATTTCCGCACGCCGGTCCGACGGTGACTTCCGGATCCGCTTCCGCTGGGGGCTTGACGACATACCGGCGATGCTATTGACGCCGCGACCCCTGGGCAACCAGCGGGCGGACCGGTGCCCGCAGGCCGTGGAACAGGCCCCCGAGCCCGTGGAACAAGCCCCGCAAGCCGTGGAACAAGCCTCCGAGCCGCCGCCGCAACTGCCGATCGCGGCGGGCCGCGGACCCTAGCGTCGTGTCCTGCAAGCCATCACCGATGCCATGGAGGACAGGGATGAACAACAGCATGCGTACCGCGGCCGCCGCCGCAGCCCTCGTTGCCGGTCTCGTCACGGTGGGCGGCACCACCGGTGCTGCCGCCGCCGAGCGTCCGGAGCGGATCACCAGCCAGGAGCAGCTCGCCAGAAGCATCGCGCAGGCGGTCGCGGCCGAGCAGCAGAAGGGCGCCGTCACCGACGGCGTCATCGGCGGCATAGTGATCAACCCGACCAGCCTGCGTTCCTGCTGACGAATCGGAGGTGAGCACCGTGGACAGCACTGCGGACCTTGCCCGGGACGGGCAGGAAAGCCCCCTCAGATGGTGTCCGAGCGGCGACGCGAGCCGCCCGGAGAGCGTTGTTCTCGGCGTGCGGTCCGGGGAGCACGGCCAGGTCGCCTACCTGGCCGAGCCCGTACCCGCCGCCGATGTTCTCGGCAGCATTCCGGAGGGGATCGCCCCCAACCGGGTGCTGCGGTTCGCCTCGCACTGCGTGTCGGACTGCGCGAACCGGGTCGGCGAGGCCTGTGGGCTGATCGAACGCGTCACGACCGTACCGGCCGAGCCCGGTCCGGCCGCGGTGCCGCGGTGCCACCTCCGCCCGCACTGCAAGTGGTGGAACCAGGCCGGTGTCGAGGCCTGCCACCGCTGCCCGGCCCTGACGACACTGGAACCCCGCGACAACGAACTCGCCGTTCTCGTCGCGGACCCGGCGACCACCCGCGAACAACTGGAGAACTGGATCGCCGCCGCACCATGAGCCGATACCGTTCACGGAGCCGGCCCACGGCCGGACCGAGAACATGAGAGAAGGGATGTCGTGGACAACTGGACACGGTGTTTCCGCCCGGCCCCCGACGCCGCGGCACAGCTGCTGTGCTTCCCGCACGCAGGTGGTTCGGCCAGTGCCTACGTCCCGCTGTCGACGCAGGTCGCGGGGGTCGCGGAAGCACTGGTCGTGCAGTACCCCGGGCGGCACGACCGCATCGCCGAACCGTTCGCCGAACGGTTCGGCGATGTCGTGCACGCGGTACTGGCCTCGCTCCCCGCGAACGGCGGCCGGCCGCTGATTCTGTTCGGCCACAGCATGGGCGCGCTCCTGGCGTACGAGACCGCACGATGCCTCGCGGCAGCGGGGCGGGAGCCCGCGGCGCTGTTCGTCTCGGGCAGCGAGGCCCCTTCGCTGCCGCGGCGCGTACGGCTGCCCGAACCGCCCGGGGACGACGACCTGATCAGGGAGATGCGGCTGCTGTCCGGCACGGACGAGGAGCTGCTGACCCAACCGGAGATCCTCGAACTCGCACTGCCGCCGCTGCGCGCCGACTACGCCATGCTGACCCGGCGCGTCCACGTTCCCGGGCCGCCGCTGCGCTGCCCCGTCATCGCGCTGACCGGCGACGACGACCCCCGGGTCGCCGTCGACGCCGTACAGGTGTGGGAACGGGAGACCGAAGGGCCCTTCGAGCGGCACGTACTGCCCGGCGGGCACTTCTTCCTGGGCGACCACCTGCCCCGCGTCGCGGATCTCATCGCCGCGCACGTGCCCGGACGGACGGCGCGCACGGGCGTCTGACACCGTGCGTGGCACAGGGCCTGGGCCCCGACTCCCCGGAGGTTTCCGGGGGTCGGGGCCCAGGCCCTGTGCCACGTCACTCATTCCGCCTCGAACTCCGAGAGCAGGGCGTCCAGGGAGTCGTCGCCGTCTCGCGCCGCTACGATCCGGCGGGCCATCTCGTGCAGCGTCAGCTGCTCCAGGAACAGCGTGATCGGGACATCGAGGTCGAAGTCGTCCCGCAGGCAGCCGACCAGGTGGACGGCGGTCAGGGAGTCGCCGCCGGCCGCGAAGTACGTCATCTCCGGATCGTCGGCGTCCTCCAGCCCCAGTGCCTCGGCGATCAGCGCGCGGACGTCCCGCTCCAGGTCCGCGGAGCGGCCACCCGGCTCCGGCTGCTCCCCGCCCGGTGCGAGCGGCGCGACGGGTACGAGGCGGTACGCGCCGTGGCTCTCACCGGCGAAGGGGTATGTCGGCAGCGCGACCCGTCGGCCGGTCCCCTCCCGTACCACCTGCTCACCCGCCAGCCATGCCTCGCCGAGCGGGTCGGGCCCGCCGAGCCCCACCGCACCGCCGGAGGCCAGCTCGGCCAGCAGCTCCGTCGCCTGCGCCCGGTCCTCGGCCCGCACATAGCCACGCACGGCCAGCGGGGCACGGCCCACGCGGAGCGTGTGCGCGGCATCGGCGAGCGACGGGGCGCCCGGGGCCCGCAGCGCCCCGGCCAGCCGCTCGGCCACCGCGGCGAGGCCCTCCCGGGTACGGGCCGACAGCAGCAGGACCTCCGGCGCGCCCCCGTTCTCCGGCCGTCCGGCGTCGACGCGCCGCGGCGCCTCCTCCAGGACCACGTGCACGTTGGTGCCGCCGATACCGACCGAGCTCACCCCGGACCGCCGGGGACCGTGCTCCGGCTCCGGCCAGTCGGCCGCCCGCCCGACCAGGTGGAACGGCGAGTCGTCGAAGCCCAGTTCGGGGTGCGGGCGGCCGGCGTCGGCGTTCGGCACCAGCGTCGCGTGCTCCAGCATGAGCACCGATTTGATCAGCGCGGCCACGCCCGCCGCCGCGTCCAGGTGACCGATGTTCGACTTCACCGAGCCGATCCCGATCCGCCCGGTGCCGAGCGCCCCCTTGAACGCGGCGGTGGCCGCCGCCGCCTCGATACGGTCGCCGAGCGCGGTGGCCGTGCCGTGCGCCTCCAGGTACTGGGCATCGGCCGGGTCGAGACCGGCCGCCGTCCAGGCCTCCACGATCGCGGCGGTCTGCTGGTCGACGCCGGGCGCCGTGAACCCCACCTTGGTGGCACCGTCGTTGGTGACGGCGCTGCCCCGGATGACCGCCCTGACCGGGTCGTTGTCGGCGAGTGCGTCGGACAGCCGGCGCAGCACCACCACGCCCACCCCGTTGCCGGGCACGGTCCCGCCGGCCCGCTCGTCGAAGGGCCGGCAGCGGCCGTCCGGCGAGTAGATGCCGCCCTGCTGGTGGACGTAGCCCCGCTTGCGCACCGTGTCCACGGCGACGCCCCCGGCCAGCGCCGTGTCGCATTCGCCGAGCAGCAGGGACTGCACCGCGAGGTGCACCGCCGTCAGCGAGGTCGAGCAGGCCGTCTGCACCGTCAGGCTCGGGCCCTCAAGGCCCAGCCGGTAGGAGATCCACGGGGCGAGGAACTCGCGGTCGGTGAGGATCCGCACCTGGAGCGCCCCGAGGGACGCGGCGAGCCGGGGGTCGGTCTGCGCGGCCAGCATGTGTTCGGTGGGGCCGCCGCCGACGTACACGCCGGTACGGGCCTGCCCGCCCAGCGGGCTGCGGCCGGCGTCCTCCAGCGCGGACCAGGCCGTCTGCAGGAGCAGCCGGTGCTGGGGGTCCAGGGCCGCGGCCTCGGTGCGGTTGAAGCCGAACAGCTCCGCGTCGAAGCGGTCCGCGTCCGCGAGATGGCCCTTGGCCGGGATGTGGTCGCGGCCGCGCACCTCCTGCGGGTCGGCGCCGTCGGCGATCAGCTCCTCCTCGGTGAAGTCGCTCACCGAGCAGTGCCCGCCGAGCAGGTTCTCCCAGTAGGTCTCCAGGTCGGGGGCGCCGGGGAAGCGCCCGCTCATCCCGACGACCGCGATCGCGGAGTCGGCTGCGAGGGGCTCGGCGGCGCTTGCGTTCTCGGTCATCGTGTGGAGCCTTTCCGGTCGTTGAGTCGGCGTGCGGCGGCGGTGCGTCGTGCATGCCGGTCACCGCCGCGCGCGGCGGCCGTGTCGGCGGGAGGAGCGGTGGCCGGAGCCCCGGCGGCGGCCCCGAGGGCCGCCCGGTCCAAGTGGGCGGCCAGGGCGCTGACGGTGGGGTGACGGAACAGGTCGACCAGGCCGAGTTCGCCGTACGTACCCATCTCGCGCAGGGCGGACAGGACGCTCAGCAGCCGGATCGAGTTGCCGCCCAGGTCGAAGAAGTGGTCGGTGACGGCGACGAGTTCGAGGTTGAGCACCCGGGCCCACAGGCCGGCCACCAGCTGCTCGGTCGGGGTGCCCGCGACGGTGGTCGACCCGTCCGGCCGGCACCGCACGGTGGCGGGTTCCGGCAGCCGGGCCCGGTCGATCTTGCCGTTGCTGCTGAGCGGCATCTCGTCCAGCCGCACGAACACCTCGGGCACCATGGATCCCGGCAGCCGCCGGGCGAGATGGGCGCGCAGCTCCGCGTCCGGGGGCGCCGCCCCGTCCCGGCCCACCACGTACGCCACCAGCCGCTGAGCGGTGCCCGTGCCGCGGACGGTGGCCGCCGCCAGGGCGACGCCCGGCGCACCGGCCAGCAGGGTCTCGATCTCGCCGAGCTCGACGCGTACGCCGCGCAGCTTGACCTGGAGGTCGGAGCGCCCGAGGTAGTGGATGAGCCCCCGCGCGTCGATCCGGCCCAGGTCGCCGGTGCGGTACATCCGGGTGCCCGGTGCGCCGTGCGGGTCCGCGACGAACCGTTCGGCGGTCAGGGCGGGGCGGCCGATGTAGCCGCGCCCCAGCGAGGCACCCGCCACGTAGATCTCACCGGCGACCCCGGCGGGGACCGGCCGGAGCCGCTCGTCGAGCACATAGACCCGGGCCCCGGGCACGGCGCCGCCGAGCACCACGGGCTCACCGGGGGAGAGATCCCCGGTGGTCGCGTAGACGGTCACCTCGCTGGGGCCGTACGCGTTCACGATCCGCCGTCCGGGCGCGTCGAGCCGCTCCACCAGCTCGGCCGGGCACGCCTCGCCGCCGACCGCGACGGTCCGCAGTTCGGGCAGCTGCCCGGTCAGGTCGGGCAGCAGCATCGCGGCGGACGGCGGCAGGAACACATAGGTGATGCGGGAGTCCCGCAGCCGGTCCAGGAGGGCCTCGCCGATCCGTTCGTCCTCGCCCGGGACGTGCAGCTCCGCTCCGGCCACCCAGGGGAAGAAGAGGTCGGAGACGGCGACGTCGAAGCCGAACGACACGAACTGCAATACCCGGTCGTCGGCGTTCACCGGGAAGGAGTGGCGGACCGCCCGGGTGAGGTTGATCAGCGCCCGGTGCTCGATGGCGACACCCTTGGGGACGCCGGTGGAGCCCGAGGTGAACAGGACGTAGGCGAGGTCCTCGGGGGCCGGCGTCCCACCGCTCGTGACGGCCCCCGGTACGACGGGGTCCGTGACGGCCGGCCGGTCGACCCGGATGCACGGCACCTCCAGGCCCGCCGCCTTCCCGTCGGTCTCCCGCGAGGTCAGCAGGAGCCCGGTGCCCGAACTGTCCAGCATGTGGCGGAGCCTGGCCTCCGGGTGGGCCTGGTCCAGCGGTACGTACGCGCCGCCCGCGCGCAGCACGGCGAGCGCCGCGATGCCCTGGTCGGCCGAGCGGGGCAGGAGCAGACCGACCCGGAAGCCGGGCCGCACCCCGGCGGCGCGCAGCCGGGCGGCCAGCGCGTCGGCCCGGGAGAGCAGTTCGGCGTAGCTGAGGCGGAGGTCGCCGCAGACCAGAGCGGTGGCATCGGGGCGTTCGGCCGCCCGGTCGGCGATCAGGTCGGGCACCAGGCGGTCCAGCGGCGCCGCCTCGGCGAGGCGGTCCGCGCCGGCGAGGGTGCGGCGCCGCTCGTCGGCCGGCACCAGCTCCACGTGGGACAGCGGTGCGGACGGGTCCGCGAGGAGCCCGGCCAGCAGCGTGCGGAAGTTCTCCGTCCAGCGGCGGACCGTCGCGGCGTCGAACAGCTCGCTGCGGTAGATGAACTGGGCGGCGAGGCCCGCGTCCCACCGCTCCACGAACAGGTGGAAGTCGAACTTCGCGGTGTCCAGCGTCAGCGGGAGCCGTTCGATGGTGGCGCCGGTCAGCCGCAGCTGTGACGCCGCCTCGTCCTCGTAGCTGAGCGCCACCTGCACCACCGGGTCGTGGCTGGTCTCACGGACCGGGGCCAGGGTGTCGACCACCGCCTCGAACGGCGCGTCCTGGTAGGGCTGTGCCGCCAGCATCGAGGCCCGGACGCGGCGGGTGAGCTCGTCGAGCGACGGGTCGCCGGACAGGTCCACCCGCATCGCCAGGGTGTTGGTCAGCATCCCGACCATCTCCTGGAGTTCGGGCCGTTCGCGCCCCGACGACGGATAGCCGACGACCAGGTCCTCGCCGCCCGAGAGCCGGGAGAGGAACGCGGCGTACGCGGCGAACATCGTCATGAACGGGGTGGCGCCCGAGGCCGCCGCCACCTCGGCCAGGCGTTCCCTGACCTCGGGCCCGAGCAGGAAGCGCTCGGTGCCGCCCGAGGCCGTACGGACCGGCGGGCGCGGGCGGTCCAGCGGCAGTTCCATGGTGGTGGGCGCGCCGCGCAGCCGGTCGGTCCAGTGCTCCACGGCCGCCTCGAACGCGCCGTCCGCGGCGCGCTCCCGCTGCCAGGCCGCGTAGTCGGGGAACTGGAGCGGGGGTTCGGCCGGCCGGTACGCCATCCCCCCGGCCTCGTGCCGGTACCCCTCGGACAGCTCGTCCAGCATCAGCCCGAGCGACCAGCCGTCGCAGACCAGGTGATGGGCGACGAGGAGCACCCGGTGGCTGCCGTCCGCCACGGCGTACACGGTGCAGCGCAGCAGCGGACCCGCGGCGGTGTCGAAGGGGAGGGCGGCCTCGGCGCGCACCAATGCCTCCGCTTCGGCGGCCGGCACGTCCCGCCGGACGGTGAGCCGCACCCGCCCGAGGGCCGAGACGCGCTGCGCCGGGGTGCCGTCGTCGGCGGTCCGGAACACGGTCCGCAGCGCCTCGTGGCGGGCGACCAGCGCGTCCAGCGCGCGGCCGAACGCGGCGGTGTCGAAAGGGCCGTGCACCGCGAAGGCGACCGGCACGTTGTACTGGGGGGACCCCGGATTCAGCTGGTCGAGGACGAGCAGACGGCTCTGGGCGTCGGAGGCGGGGAACTCGTACTCCTCGTCCCCGCAGCCCTCCCCGGCATAGAGGTCGATGAGCTCGACGGAGTCGACGGTCATGGTTCTCAGTCCCCTCGGAGGGCGGTTTCGAGGACCGCGGCGATCTCGGCCGCCGGGCCCGGAGTGAGTACGTCGCTGTGACCGCAGTCCAGTTCGTGCACATCGAGCGCGGCGGTCACGCGCTGCCAGGCCCCGGTCTTCTCGGCCGTCGTCGGCCAGTCGTCGTGCGTCGCGGAGAAGAGCGTCGTCGCTCCGTCGTAGGGGGACGGATTCCAGTCCCGCACGAGCCGGGTGTGATGAACCCCGGTGTCGACGAGGGTGTGGAGCTGCGCCGGGGAAAGACCGTCGAAGGTGTCCGCGCGGGCCTGGGCGAACAACGTGGAACGGTCCAACGGACCATTGGGCAGAGGCAGTTCCGGCGCATGGGAGCGGTGCAGGATGCGCAGCATCTCGTCCTCGACAGCGGCCGGGTCCAATGGTGTGCCCCTGATCCCTTCCGGCATCGGCATGGCGTCCACCACGGCGAGCATCCCGACCTCCTCGCCGGCCCGGCGCAGCCGCACCGCGATCTCGTGGACGAGCGGACCGCCGAAGGACCGGCCCAGCAGCAGATACGGTCCGTGCGGCCGGAGCTCACGCACACTGCGCAGATACAGATCCGCCATCTCGCCCATGGTGGACGGAAGTCGACCGGCCCCGGTCAGCAGCGCCGGGCTCTGCAGGGTGTGCACCGGGCGGTCCGGGGCGAGGTGCGGCAGCAGGTTCACGTACGACCAGCTGAGCCCGAGCCCCGGGTGCACGCAGATCAGCGGGGTGCGGTCGCCGCCGGTCCGCAGGGTGAGCACATGCTCCAGGCTGTTGTGGTGCGGCCCGTCCGGCGCGGCCGCCGACCCGGGGCGTTCGCGGGTGCGGCGCAGCGGTGTCCGCGCGGCGGGGCCGTCGGCGGTCGGCGGCGCGTCGAGCCGGGCGGCGAGACCGGCCGGGGTGGGCGCGTCGAACAGCGCGGACAGCGGGATCCGTACGCCGAGCACCGTCTCGATCTTCGACTTCAGGCGCAGCGCGGTCAGCGAATGGCCGCCCGCCTGGAAGAAGTCGGTGTCGGGCCCGACCGCGGGGACCCCGAGCACCGTGCCGAACAGGGCGCACAGCGCCCGCTCGCGCGGGGTGCGCGGCGCCCGGTGGGCCACCGGTTCCCCGGTGGCCCCGGGGTCGGGGAGCGCGGCCCGGTCCGCCTTCCCGTGGCGGGTGAGCGGCACCTCGTCGATCCGGGCCCACAGGGACGGCACCAGGTGCGCGGGCAGCTGCCGGGCGGCATGGGCCCGCACCCCGGCGAGGGTCCGTCGCCACTGCTCCTCCCCGCCCCCGCCCCCGGACGGCACCAGCCAGGCGGCCAGCAGCTTGCCGCCCGCCGCGTCCCGCCGGGCGCCGACCACGGCCCGCGCCACGCCGGGGCAGCCCGTCAGCGCGGCCTCGACCTCGGCGGGCTCCACCCGGAAGCCGCGCACCTTGACCTGGTCGTCGGCCCGGCCCGCGAACTCCAGGACGCCGTCCGCCGTCCAGCGGGCCAGGTCCCCGGTGCGGTACATGCGGCTGCCGGGCGGCCCGTACGGATCGGCGACGAACCGCTCCGCGGTGGCGGCCGGCCGCCCGAGGTATCCCTGGGCGAGACCGCTGCCGCCGATGTGGAGCTCACCGGTGGAGCCCACCGGGACGGGGCGCAGCCGGGCGTCCAGGACATGGGCGCGGGTGTTGTCCAGGGGGCGCCCGATGGGGACGGCCACCAGACGGCCCGCGGACCGGCCGGTGGCCGTGTGCGCGGTGGCGAACACCGTCGTCTCGGTGGGGCCGTAGCCGTTGACGACCACCGTGTCCGGGCAGTGCTCCTGGATCCGGAGCACGGTGTCCGGCGCCAGGACGTCGCCGCCGGACCACACCTCGCGGAGTCCGGACAGCGCGCCGGGCGCGATCTCCGCGACGGTGCGCAGCAGTTCGGGGGTGAGCATGAGCGCGGTGACCCGCCGTTCCCGTACCACCCGCTCCAGCAGTTCGGGGGTGACCGCCTCGGCGGGGGCCACGACCGCGGTCCCGCCGTTCAGGAGCGGGACCCACACCTCGTAGGTCGAGGCGTCGAACGTGTACGGGTTGTGCAGCAGCACCCGGTCGTGGGCACCGCCCGCGAAACGGCCGTCGGCGGCGAGTTCGGCGATCGCCCGGTGCGGGACGACCACCCCCTTGGGCTCTCCGGTGGAGCCCGAGGTGTAGATCACGCAGGCGGCGGCCCCGGGCTGGTTGTCGACCCGGTCGAAGGGCGCGTCCCCGGACGCCTCGGTGATGTCCAGCACCGCGACACCGGCCGGCAGTCGGGCGGCGGCCGGGTCCGTCCCCTCGGTGAGGACGAGGGCGGGCTTCGCCGCCGCCATCAGCCGGGCCAGCCGCCGTGCCGGGTGCGCCGGGTCCAGCGGGAGCCAGCAGGCGCCCGCCTTGAGGACCGCGAGCTGGGCCACGACCACGGACGCCGAGCGGGGCAGCAGCAGGGCCACGGTGTCTCCGGGCACCACCCCGGCCCGGACCAGGTGGCCGGCCAGCCGGTCCGAAGCGGCGTCGAGCCCGGCGTAACTGAGCGTCTCGCCGTCGGCGTCGACAGCCGGTGCGTCCGGGGTGCGGGCCACCTGGTCGGTGAACCGCCCGGTCGGCGTGGCGGGTCCGGCGGGGGTGCGGGCCGGGCCGTCGGCCAGGGCCAGCAGACGGTGCCGCTCCGCCACGGGCAGGGCGTCGATGTCCGCCACCGGGGTCCGCGGCGAGCCGGCCAGCTGCTCCAGCACGTGCGCGAGGCGCTCGGTGACCGCGGTCGCCGGGATGCCCCGGCGGCAGCTCACCGACAGCAGCAGCCGGTCCTCGGCGACCGCCGCGATCGTGACCGGGTAGTGCGTCGCGTCGTTCACGCTCACCAGGCGGACGGCACCGGGACCGTCGTCGCCGCCAAGACCGCGCGGGAAGTTCTCGAAGGCGATGACCGAGTCGAAGAGCTCACCGGCCCCCACGGCGCGCTGCACCTCGGCGGCGCGGGCGTGGTGGTGTTCCAGCAGCCGGGACTGCTCGTCCTGGATCCGGCGGAGCAGCTCGTCCACCCGCTCGCCGTCGCGCAGCCGGACCCGTACCGGCAGGGTGTTGATGAACAGGCCCAGCATGGACTCGACACCTGGCAGGTCGTGCGGGCGCCCCGAGACGACCGCCCCGAAGACCAGGTCGCGGGAGCCGGTCAGCCGGGCCAGGACCAGCGCCCAGGAGACCTGGACCAGGGTGTTGAGGGTGACGCCCGCCCCGGCGGCCCGCCGGACCAGCCGCTCGGTGAGGCCGGTGGTCAGCCACAGCCGCGAACGGTCGGGCGCCGTGTCAGGTCCGGCCGGGGCCAGCAGCGCGGGCCGTTCCAGGCCCTCCAGCGACTCGCACCACGCGGCTTCGGCCTTCTGCCGGTCCTGACCGCCCAGCCACACCAGGTAGTCCCGGTAGGGCGCGGCGGGCTCCAGCGGCCGGCCCGCCACGAGGGCTTCGAGGTCCCGCTCGACGACCGGCATCGACCAGCCGTCCAGCAGGATGTGGTGGAAGGACACGATCAGTTCGGCGCCGGTGCCGTGCCGCAGGAACGTGGCACGGACCAGGGGTGGGCGGGCCACGTCGAAGCGCAGCGCCGCGTCCTCGCGCAGTACCTCCTCGGTCCGCGTGGCCGCCTCGTCGGGGGTGAGACCCGTCAGGTCCACCTCGGTCCACGGCACCCCGACCGACTTCGGCACGACCTGGACCGGCCGGTCCAGGCGCTCGTGCCGGAAGCAGGCGCGCAGATTCGGGTGCCGGTCCAGGAGCGCGGCGACCGAGGCCCGTACGGTGTCCCCGGTGATCGCAGGGCCGATCCGGAAGCGCGCCTGCACCAGGTACGGGTCCGGGCCCTCGGTCTGCCGGGCGGAGTGGAACAGCAGGCCCTCCTGGAGCGGGGAGAGCGGCAGCACGTCCGCGATGCGCGCGTTCATCGCAGGCCCTCCTCGTCGGCGGCGTCGAGGTCGCCGAAGTCCATCTCCCGCGCCAGCAGTTCGAGCTGGTCCCCGGTCAGGTCGACGAGCGGGAAGTCGGACGGGGCGTGGGCGGCCGCGCCGTCCGGCCCGCAGTGCTCGGCGAGGACCCCGAGCGCCTCGGACCAGGCCCCGGCCAGGGCGAGCACCTCGTCCTCGGTGAACACCCCGGACGGGTAGGAGAAGCTCGCCTCCAGCACGGACTCACCGTGCTCCTCGCGGGCCAGCACATCCACCTCCAGGGCGTGCGCCAGCGGCACGGCGTCCGGGCCGGATTCCAGCAGCCGCCCGCCCGCCGTGTCGGTCCCGGCGAACCGGCCCAGATAGTTGAAGCGGACATCGGGGGCGGGGAGCGCGGCGAGTGCCGGACCGGTCTCCGGGTGGAGGTAGCGCAGCAGACCCCAGCCGAGCCCGCCGGCGGGCACCGCCCGCAGCTGCTCCTTGACGCACTTCAGGGCCTCCCCCGGCTGACCGCCGGCCGCCACCGCCGCCGCACCGATGTCCAGGCGGACCGGGTACTGCGTGGTGAACCAGCCGACGGTGCCGGACACGTCGACCGGGGTGGAGACGGCCTCGCGGCCGTGGCCCTCCAGATGGACGACGAGCGAGGAACCGGTGCCGCGCCGCTGGACGGCCGCGGCGGTCAGGGCGGTCAGCATCACCGCGTCGGGGCGGCAGTTGAAGGCGCCCGGCAGGGTGAGGAGCACACTGCGGGTGAGCCCGGGATCCAGATCGAAGGTGACGGTCTCCCGCCGGCCTTCCACCGCCCGGCCATCGGTGAGCCGGGCCGTATGGTCCGCCAACTGCCGCTCCCACCAGGGGAGTTCGCTGAGTCGCAGTCCGGCCTCCTGGGAGAGCAGCCGGGCCCACCGGGTGAAGGAGGCACTCTTCGGGGGTGCGGAGTCGCTGCCGGGTCCGCCGTCCAGTGCTGCGGCGAGCTCCTGACCGAGCACCCGCCAGGAGAACCCGTCCACGGCCAGGTGGTGCAGGGTCAGCAGCAGGGCGCCCGGCCGGGCCGGGCCGGGGTCGAGCCACACGGCCCGCACCATCTCGCCGTCCTCGGGGCGCAGGGTGACGGTGCGTGCGAGCTCGGTCGCCCGGGAGTGCAGGTCGGCGTCCGCGGGCACGGCCACCCGGACGGCCCGCGCACCGCACGGCTCGCCCTCCTCGGGCACCTGGAGCTCCCAGCCGGTGTCGTCCCCGCGCACCAGCCGCATCCGCAGCGCCGCGTGCCGCGCGGTCAGTACGGAGAGGGCCTCCTCGATCGCCGCGAGTCCGGTGCCGGAGCCCAGGGGGAACAGCATGGACTGGGTGAACGCGGCGGTGTCCCGGACCTGTTCGAGCCACCAGTGCATCACCGGGGTGAGCGGCAGCCGCCCGGTCCCGGTGTCCTCCGCCTCCTGGGTGTCGTCCTCGGGCGTACGGGCCAGCACGGCCAGCCGGGCCGGGGTGCGCACGGTGAACACATCGTGCGGCGAGAGGACCAGACCGGCCGACCGGGCCCGCGCGGCGAGCTGGATCGCCATGATGCTGTCGCCGCCGAGCCGGAAGAAGTCGTCGTCGACGCCGGCCTGTTCGACGTCCAGCAGCTCCGCGAAGAGCCCGCACAGCACCTCCTCGCGCGCCGACCCGGGCAGCCGGACGGTGTCCGTGGTCCGGGCGGCGGGTGCGGGCAGGGCGGCCCGGTCGAGCTTGCCGTGCGACGACAACGGCAGCGCGTCCAGCGCCACCACGGCGGCCGGGACCATGGCCGCGGGCAGCCGCCCGGCGGCGTGCAGCAGCAGCCCGTCCTCGTCGACCGCCGCTCCCGGCGCGGGCACCACGTACGCGACCAGCTGCGCCGTGCTGCCCCGGTCGTGCCGTACGACGGCCACCGCCCGTTCCACGGTGGGGTGTTCGGCGAGGGCGGCGGCGACCTCACCGGGCTCGATGCGCAGCCCGCGCAGCTTCACCTGCTCGTCACCGCGCCCGAGGTAGTACGTGTTCCCGTGGTCGTCGCGGTGGGCGAGGTCGCCGGTGCGGTACATGCGGCTGCCGGGCGGACCGTAGGGGTCGGCGACGAACCGCTCGGCGGTGAGCGCGGCACGCCCCAGGTAGCCCCGGGCGAGCGCGTCACCCGCCAGATACAGCTCACCGCCCGCCCCGGTGGGCACCGGCCGGAGCCGCTCGTCGAGGAGGTAGGCGGTGGTGCCCGCCACCGGTGTGCCGATCGGCGGCGCCGTGCCATCGGCGTCCAGCGGCGGTGAGACGGTGGAGACGACGGTCGACTCGGTGGGCCCGTACGCGTTGTGGAACCGCCGCCCCGCGACGGCCCAGCGGGCCACCAGCTCCGGCGGGCAGGCCTCCGCGCCGACGACCAGGGCGCGCAGCTCCGGATGCGGTCCGGCCGGCACGGTCGCGAGCACCGACGGCGGGACGAACGCGCAGGAGATCCGCCGCCCGCTCAGCACCGCCCCCAGTTCCTCGCCCACCAGCGGGCCCCGGGGCGGCAGCACCAGCGTTCCGCCGGAGCCGAAGGCCAGACACAGTTCGCCGACGGAGATGTCGAAGGAGGGCGGCCCGAGCTGGAGCACCCGGCTGCCCGCGTCCAGCGCGACGCCCTCCACCATGGACCGGGTGAGCGCGGCCACCCCGGCATGGCTGACCACGACGCCCTTGGGGGCGCCGGTCGAGCCGGAGGTGTGGATGACATGGGCGGTGTCGTGGAGTCCGGGACCGCCCGGCGGCAGCGGCTCCCCGGCCCAGGCGTCCTCGTCGAGGACCAGGACCGGCACACCGGTGTCCAGCGGTGCGGCGCCGGGTTCGGTGACCAGGAGCACCGGCGCGGCCTCGGCGAGGACCCGGCGGATGCGCTCGGCCGGGTGGGCGGGGTCGACCGGCAGATAGGCGGCGCCGGCGCGCTGCACGGCCAGCGCCGCCACCGGCCAGTCGCTGCCGCGGGGGAGGGCGAGGGCCACGATCCGCCCGGGACCGGCCCCCCGGCGCACCAGCTGTCCGGCCAACCGGGCCACCCGGTCGTCCAGTCCGGCATAGCTCAGGGTGTACCCCGGGGACTCGACGGCAGGCGCGTCCGGTGTGCGGGCCGCCTGCCGGGTCACCAGCTCGGGCAGCGGGACGGCGGCGGGGGCGACGGGCCCGGCGGAACCGGCGAGCAGCTCACCGCGCATGGCCGCCGGCACCACGTCGATGTCCCCGATGAGCGCGGCCGGATCGGCGGTGATCCGCTTCAGCAACTCGACGTAGCACTGCGTCCAGCGGGCCACCGTCGCGGGGCTGAAGACATCGGTGCGCAGCCCGAAGCTGCCCTCCATCCCGTCACCGCTGTCCTTCATCACGCCGACCAGGTCGTGTTCGCCGCCCGTGTGGATCCGCTCGGGCTCCGCGAACTCCTTCATCACCGAGACGCTCGGCTGCTGCGTCAGGTGCATGAACACCCACTGGTACAGCGGGGCCCGGCCCGCGCTGCGCTCGGGCGCGGCGGCCGACACGATCCGGCCCACCGGCACGTCCGCGTTGGCCATCAGATCAGGGAAGTCGACCGCGAACCCGGCGAGCAGATCGGCGAAGGACCGGTCCGCGTCCACCTTCCAGCGGGTCGGCACGGCATTCATGACATAGCCGATGACCTGGTCGAGCCCCTTGGCCGCGCGGTTGGCGATGGGGGTGCCGATCACCAGGTCCTCGGCGCCGCTGACCCGGTGCGCCAGGACGGCGAAGGCGGCCATGAGCACGACGTACACCGAGGCGCCGCGCTCCCGGGCCAGGGCCCGCACGGCGGCGGTGGTCGGTGCGTCGATGTGGAAGGGCACCTGAGCGATGTCCTCACCCCCGGTGACACCGCCGGTGCTGCCCGGCACGGTCAGCGGACCGGGCGGGTCGGCGAGATAGCGCCGCCAGAAGTCCAGCCGGCTCGCGAAGACCCCCGACTCCGCCAACTCGCTCTGCCAGGACGAGAAATCGGCGTACTGCACGGCCGGGCGGGTCAGCGGCGGTTCCAGCCCGTCGCGCAGCGCGCCGTACGCCTGCGCGAACTCGTTCTGCAGCACGTCGAACGACCACCAGTCGCTGATGGTGTGGTGCAGACTCAGCATCAGTGTGGAACGCCGCTCGTCGACCCGGACGAACCGGGCCCGGATCAGCTTGTCCCGGCCGAGGTCGAAGGGGCGGCTGCGGAAGGTCTCGAACGCCTCGTCGATCGCTCTGCCGGTGCCCCGCAGATCCTCGCGCTCCAGGTCGAAGGGCCCGTCGTCGGGGAACTCGACATGCAGTTCGCCCGACGGGTCCGTCACGATCCGGGTCCGCAGGATGTCGTGGTGACGCTGGATCAGCGTCAGCGCCGCCTCCAGATGCGCCGGGTCGACGGGCCGCTCGAAGTGGTAGGCGGCGCACAGATTGAGCGCGGGGGTACCGGGATACAGCGAGTCGTACACCCACAGGTCGTGCTGCGCGGGGCTGAGCGGCACCCGGCGGGCCGGGTCGCGCGGCGGTATCACCGCGGGTATCTCGCGGGCCCGCCCCGCCTCCAGCAGACGACGCAGCAGACGGACCCGCTGTTCCCGGCCCAGTGCCACGAACCGGTCGGCCATGGAGGGGGATGCCGCGACCGGGACGGTGCGCGAAACGGTGGGGGCGCTCATCACAGGTTCTCTTTCAGTTCGGCCAGCCGGTGCAGCCCGGCCAGTACGTCGTCCCGTCCGATGCCGAAGTCGATGAAGCAGGCGACCTCGTCGACGCCCAGCTCCGCCAGATCGGCGAGCATCTTGGCGCAGTGGCCCGGGGAGCCGAGCAGGCTGCCCCAGCTGAGATAGCGCTCGAACGCGAAGTCGGCGAGCATCGCGGTCTGTTCCTCGGTGAGGCCCGCGGTCGTGGCGTCCGCGGCGCGGTTCGCCGCGGTCTGGCGTACGTACGAGGCGAGATAGGTCTTGAGTGGCGCGCCCGCCATCCGGCGGACCTCCGCGTCGTCGGTGCCGACGTAGGTGTGGGCCATCAGCGTGACCCGCCCGTGGGCGTCGGTGCCCCGCTGGTCGGGGGCCTCGGCGCAGGCGGTGCGGTAGCGGGCGATCTTCTCGGCCAGCTCGTCCCGGCTCTGCCCGACGGTCGCGCCGAGCACTCCGGCACGCAGCCGTCCGGCCGCCTCCCAGGTCTCCGGGTTGCCGGACGTGGTGATCCACAGCGGCAAGGTGTCCTGCACCGGGCGGGGCTGGGGCGTGACGGAGACCGGGGTGCCCGTGCCGTCTGGGTACTCGGCGGGCTCGCCCGCCCACAGCGAACGCAGCCGCGGGATCGTCTCCAGGGCGGTCCGCCGGCGGTCCTCGTACCGCTCGGGGGCCAGCGTGAAGTCCTTGGAGTGCCAGCCGGTGGCGACGGAGAGTCCGACCCGGCCGTGCGAGAGGTTGTCCACGACCGCCCAGTCCTCCGCCACGCTCAGCGGGTGGTGCAGCGGCAGGACGACGCTGCCCGCGCGGATCCCGATCCGCTCGGTGGCGACGGCGAGTGCCGCGCTGAGCACCGGAGGACTCGGGAAGACCTGCCCCACCTGCTGGAAGTGGCGCTCCGGGGTCCAGACGGCGTGGAACCCCAGCCGGTCGGCGGTACGGGCCACGGCGAGGATGTCCTCGTACGTCTCGGTGTGCCGGGTCCCACCGGCGGTGGTGCTGTCCGCACCGAAGAACATCACACTGAGGTCCACTGCGACTCCTCCTGCTTTCTGCCGGTCTGGGGCTGGGGTTGCGGACGGCGCGGCACCCGGGGGCGGCGCGGGATGGGGGAGGCGGTGGCGGGCGCGGGGAGGGCGACCGCCCGTTCCAGTTCGACGGCGAAGGCGGCGACCGTGGGCGCGGCGAAGAGCTGGGCCACGGTCAACTGCCGTCCGGCGCCGAGCCGGGCCACCGCGCGCACGGCGCGCAGCGAGTTGCCGCCGAGGGCGAAGAAGTCGTCGTCCGGGCCGGCGCTCGACACACCGAGGACCTCGCACCACACGGCGGCGATCTCCTCTTCCAGCGCGGTCATCGGGCGCTGCGGGGCGGACCGGCGCCGGACCGGTACCGCGATCCGGTCGCTCTCACCGGCCCGCCGCGGCGGTGCGGTCGGGCCCAGCCGCGACAAGGGGGTGCCGGGGGCGGCAGCGGCAGCCTCCAGGGCCTCGGGGAGCGCGTCGGCGAGCCACTGGACGAACTCCGCCTCCAGCGCCTGCCCGCGGTACTCGAACGTCAGCGTCAGCCCGTCCGGCGCGCCCCGGTCCGAGGTGGAGTCGGTGACGTCCACCAGGAGTTCGAACCGGGCGGCGCCGGTGCGCACGACCTCGACGCCCTGCTCGGCACCGGGCAGCGTGACCTCGGCCCGTGCGTTGTTCTGCAGCGCCAGGACCACATCGGTGAACGGCTGACGGCCCGGGGTCCGCGGCGGGTTGAGCGCGCCGACCACGTCCTCGAACGGCACGTCCTGATGGCTGAACGCGGCGAGGTCCGTCTCCCGCACCCGGGCGAGCACCTCGGCCGCGGTGGGGTCGCCCGACAGATCGGTGCGCAGCACCAGCATGTTGACGAAGAACCCGACGACGTCCTCGACGCCGGCGTCGCCGGCGCGTCCGGCCACCGGGGCGCCGATGGCCAGGTCCTCGCCCGCACCGGCCCGCACCAGCACGGTGGCCAGCGCGGCGTGCAGGGCCATGAAGAGCGTGGCGCCCCGGGCGCGGGCCGACTCCACCACCCGGGCGTGCGCCGCCGCGTCGAGCCGGCGCACCACGACCCGCGCGTCCGGACCGGGCACGGCGGGGCGCCCGGCACGACGCGGCAGCAGCGGGCCGTCGGCCGGCAGCCCGTCCAGTTCCTTGCGCCAGTACGTGAGCTGACGGGCGGCGAGCGCGTGCGGATCGGACGGCGAGCCGAGCCGCTCCAGCTGGTGACGGGCGTGCTCCGCGTACGGGACGGCGAGCGGGGGGAGCCCGGCCGGGTCCGTGCCGTGGACCCGGGCCCCGTAGGCGCGCGAGAGATCACGGAAGAGCGGCCGCAGCGACCACCCGTCCCCGGCGATGTGATGGACCAGCACCAGCAGCGCGTGCTCGTCCGGCCGCTCCAGCGAGGTGAACAGCGTCGCCCTCACCGGGAGTTCGGTCCGCAGGTCGAAGCGGTGCCGGGCCTCCCGCTCGATCTCCCGGTCCATCGTGTCCCCGGTGATCCGCAGCTGCCGGAACACAGGACGTGCGGCCGCCCCGCTCAGCACCCGGCGTACGGGCGAGCCGTCGCACTCCTCGAAGACGGTGCGGAGCACATCGTGACGCCCGGCGACCAGGGCCAGCGCGTCGTCCAGCGCGGCCGCGTCGACCGCACCCCGCAGCCGGACCAGCATCGGCAGGTTGTAGGCGGCACCGGCCCCGATCCGGTCCAGGAACCACAGCCGGTGCTGCGCGTGCGACACCGGGAGCGTCCCGGAGGTGTCGCCGGGCGCGGCACCCGGCGCGGGGCGCACCGGGGGAGCGGTGTCGATGAACGGGGCGAGGAGCGCGGGGGTGGGCGCCTCGAAGAGCCCCCGGATGTCGATCTCGACGCCGAGCGCGGTACGGATCCGGCCCAGCAGCCGGGCGGCGAGCAGGGAGTGGCCGCCGAGGGCGAAGAAGTCGTCGTCCGGGCCGACCCGTTCGGTGTGCAGCACCTGGGCGAAGAGCTCGCACAAGGTGGCCGCGGTGCCGCTCGCCGCCGCCCGGCCGGTGGCGGCCGTCGCGGTTCCGGGCCCGGGCAGGGCGGCCCGGTCCAGCTTTCCGCTGGGGGTCAGCGGCAGTTCGTCCAGTGGTACGAAGACCGCCGGGACCAGGTAGTCGGCCAGCACCTCGCGGGCGTGGGCACGCAACTCCGCTTCCCGGAAGCCCTGCCGGCCACCTCCGCCCGGTACGACGTACGCGATGAGCCGGCGGTCGCCGGCCGGGTGCTCATGGGCCACGACGGCCGCCCGGTCGATGCCGGGGTGCCGGGTCAGTACGCTCTCGACCTCGCCCGGCTCCACCCGGAAGCCCCGGATCTTCACCTGGCTGTCGGCCCGGCCGAGATATTCCAGGACGCCGTCGGCACGTCGCCGCCCGAGGTCACCGGTGCGGTAGACGCGCTCACCGGACGGGGAGGCGACGAAGCGTTCGGCGCTCAGCACGGGCCGCCCGCAGTAGTCGCGGGCCAGGCCCGCCCCGGCGGCGTAGATCTCACCGGTCCGCCCGTCCGCCACCGGACGGAGCTCCTCGTCGAGGACGTACAGCCGCTTGCCCGCCAGCGGCCGGCCGATCGGCACCGGGCCCGTACCGAGCTCGGCGGCGCTCACCGGGTGGACGGTCAGGAACACCATGCACTCGACGGGGCCGTAGCCGTTGCTCAGCCGCAGCTCCGGCCGGCGCTCCAGGGCGCGCGCCGCGTGCGGCACCGACATGGCCTCGCCGCCCACCACGAGTTCCCGCAAGCCGTCCATCACCTGCGGGTACTCGTCGACGACGACGTTGAAGAGGGACGCCGAGAGGTACATGGAGGTGATGCCGTGCTCGGCGACGAGCCGGGCCATCAGGAACGGGTCGGGACGCCGGCCGGGGTGCAGTACGCAGGTCCCGCCGTTCATGAGCGGCCCCCACAGCTCCAGGGCGAACGCGTCCCAGGACAGCGGGGCGCACTGGAGCCAGACCGCGCCGGGGCCGAAGGACGCGAAACTCTGCCCGGTGAGGGTGGCGCCGATCGCCCGGTGCGGCGCGGAGATGCCCTTGGGCCGCCCGGTCGAACCGGAGGTGAACATCACGCAGGCGATGTCGTCGGGCCGGACCGGGACGGAGCCGCGCGGCAGCGGCCGCGCCCCGGCGGCGTCCTCGATGTGCACCCGGGCCAGGCCGAGCGCCCCGGACGCGGTGTCGCGGGCCGTGACGACCACGGCGGTCCCGGCGTCCTCGGCCATCGCGCGCAGCCGTTCGGCGGGGAAACCGGGGTCGAGCATCACATAGCCGGCGCCGGCCTTGAGGATGCCGAGGACCGTCACGACGAGCGCGGCGGAGCGCTCCAGGTACACGCCGACCGTGTCGCCGGGCCGGATGCCCCGCGCGGCCAGCAGGCCCGCCAACCGGTCGGCCCGGTCGTCGAGTCCGGCGTAGTCGATCCGTTCGCCGCCGTCGATCAGCGCCGTCGCGCCGGGCGTCCGCGCCGCCTGCTCCTCGAACAGTTCATGCACGCACCTCATCCCGCTCACCTCCCAGGCGCTCGCCCTGCTCGACCGGGTCCTCGGGTGCGTCGAGGTCGGGGAGCAGGGTGTCGATGTCCCTGATCGAGCGGCTGGCGAGGCCCCACAGGGCGACCGCGGTCCCGCCGATACCGGCCAGGAACAACATGGCCGCCATGCCGCTGCCCGGACCGTCGCCGACGAGGGGACCGAGCACGGTGAAGAGCCCGGAGCCCCGGGCGGCCATCGGTTCGAAGACGTGGTCGGCGAGCGGCCCGGAGACCGCCATCGCCAGGGGCACGGAGATCTGCGACAGGAACATCACCGCGCCGAACACCCGGCCCTGCCATGCGTGGGGGACCTTGGTCTGCACGATCGTCTGCATCGAGGCGTTGACCACCGTCATGAGCAGGGCACCGACCAGGATGGCCAGGCACCAGCCGGTCACGGTGTCCATCAGGCCCATCACCACCAGGGCGGACAGGCACATGCCGACGATGCCGATCATCATGCCCCGGCCCCGGTTCGCGGGTCCGCCCCAGGCGGCCATGAGCAGGGCACCGGCCACTCCGCCGATGCCGACCGAGGTGTTGACCGCGGCGAGCGCGCCGTTGCCGGCCCGCAGCAGCACCATCGGTGAGATGAGGGCGAAGCCGAAGACCATCACGAGGTTGACGACACAGAAGTTGACGATCAGATCGCGCAGGCTGGGCACCCGGAACAGGTAGCGCAGCCCTTCGACGGCATCGGCGGTGATCCGCCGGCGCGGCGCGTCGGGGTTCTTGGTCACCCGGTCGCCGTTGAAACGCACGATCTGGATGCCGATCAGGGCGAACGCGTAGCTGGCCAGGTCGACCAGGAGCGTCGGGCCGATCCCGAAGAGCGTGACGAGCAGACCGCCCAGTGCGGGGCCGCCGATCCCGGCGGCGCTCTTCGCGCCGGCCAACAGCCCGTTGGTGCGGTCCAGTTGGTCCTTGCGGACCAGGAGGGGAACGGCCGAGGACAGGGCCGGGAACTGGAAGGCGGCACAGATGCCGAGCAGCACGGTGGCCGGATAGACCTGCCAGGCATGGAAGGCGCCGAGATAGTGGAGCAGGGCCAGGGTGCCCACGACGAGGAGCCCGCCGGCATCGGCGATCCGGAGCGCGGAGCGCTTGGGTATACGGTCGACGATTGCGCCCGCAACGGGGCTGAACAGGGCCTGCGGCAGCATGGCGCACAACGACAGGATGGTGACGGCGGTCGCGCTCCCGCCGGCCGACCAGACCTCGACGATGAAGGCGAACCGGACCGCCGCGCTGCCCGCCAGGGACACCGCCTGACCGGACCAGACGAGGAGAAAGGGGCCCATTCCCGAGAAACGGCCGGGAATGTCCGTTGATATCCGGGTGCCCATCACGACCCGGATCCCTTGTGCACCGGCATCCGGCACACGGTGCCGGAGCCGTCGAACGGTGTGGTTGCCACGCCTCAATCCCCCAGGATGTCGCGTCCTCTGCGGATCACCACGGATCCCTGTCTGAATCGAACGGGGTCATCATGCGGCGGCCGATTACCGCTGCGTTCCCTTCGCGAACGCGGGAACGGGAAGGAAGCGGGAACGGATCGGGAGGGAACCGGGAGCCGGGAAGGCAAGGCTCCTTCTGTAGTTGTCTGCAGAAGGAGTACTCACGTGAAGGACCCCAGGGATCGTTCGCCCGACGGGACGGAACTGCGCCAGGCCCTCCAGGACCTGTCCACCGTGGAACGGTGGGCCGAGCGTGTGGCGTCCGGTGTCCAGTCCCACCCGTACACCGCGCCGGAGTCCTGGGAGGGGCCCCAGCTCAGCGTCGAGACCAGAACCGAGAACGGCATGCACACGGTGGCCGGGATCGTCACGTGGCCGCCCGGGGACGGTGCCCCCGCGGCGGTCCTGGACGAGACGGAGCGCGCGGTGCTCCGCTCCCTGGTGAGATCGCTGCTCGACCTGGCCGGCCACGAGTCGGGAACGGCCCGTACGCGTGTGGTCCTCACCCCGCTCGGCCCCCGCGTCGCTGCCTGCCAGCTCGACGCGGAATAGCGGGACGAGCGGCTTCCGGTCCGTTCCCGCGGCAGTTCCCGGAGGCGGTATCGGGGCAGGAACGGACCGGGAACGCCGATCAGCAACATCAGTGGTGTCGGGAAGCGGAACACCGCAGAACCTCACAAACACCACTTAGGGGCGGGACAATGGGACGCAAGCTTGCTGGAATCTTCGGGATCGTCGCCGCGACGCTGGCCTTCGGTATCGGCACGGCGGTCGAGGCGGGGCAGGCGCACGACGCCCGGAGCATTCAGCAGGTTCTCGCGGACGACAAGGGCCCGACGGTCATCGGCACCACGGGCACCGACGACGACAAGGGCCCGACCATCGCCGGTACCCACGTGCTCGCCGACGACAAGGGCCCGACCGTCATCGCCCGGACGATCACGGACGACAAGGGTCCGACGGTGATCGGTACCACGGGTACCGACGACGACAAGGGCCCGACGGTGATCGGCACCACGGGTACCGACGACGACAAGGGCCCGACGGTCATCGGCACCACCGGCACCGACGACGACAAGGGCCCGACGTCCCCCGTCATGTGAGCCCACCGCCTCGACACGCGAGCCCCGCGCCGGACCACGGTGCGGGGCTCGTTGGCGTCGGGCCCGGAGCAGGCCGAGCGCCGGCGGCCGGTCGTCAGCTGCGCCGGTGGTCCGACGGAACGCCCATCCCGTCGAAGAGCTGCTCGGCCTCCGCCCGGAACCGCGCCGAATCCGGCGTGTCGCCGAGGGCGTCGGCCATGCCCGCCAGGGCGTAGGCCTGCTCGATGCGGTAGCTGAGGGACGAGGCGAGGTCATGGGCATGGGTGTGCAGCGCGAGCGCCGCCGCCGTATCGCCCTGTCGGCGGCGCAGCCGGCCCACGATGTTCTCCACCTTGGCCCGGCGCAGCGGCGAGGGATTGGTCCGCATCATGTCGAGGGCGAGCTCCGCCTGGTCCGGGACGCGCGGAGCCAGGCCCAGCCGGTTCTCCACATCGGCAGACAACGCCAGGGTCAGGGCGAGGTTCACCTCGTTCCCGGCGTCCCCGTACAGCGCGCGGGCCTCCGCCAGACAGCGGTCGGCCTCCTCGTACGCGCCCAGGCCGACATGGGCGAAGGCGAGATCGGTGATGGCGCCGGGAAGTCCCTCGTGCTGTCCCAGCTGCCGGCTCAGTTCGGCCGACCGCCGGGCCGCGTCCCGCGCCTCCTCGTACCGTCCCCACTGTTCGTAGAGAGTGCTGAGCATGGTCAGGCTCTCGGCCTCCGCGCGCGGCATGTCCAGGTCCCGTTCGTGCGCGATCGCCGTCTCCATGTGGCCCAGGGCCGCGGAGAAGTCGCCGAGCAGGCTGTTGAACTGGCCGAGGATGCTCTCGCTGTGTGCCTGGGTGTGCAGATCGCCGAGCCGGACCGCCACGTCCCGGCTCTTCCGGGCGGCTTCGAGGCCCTCGGAGAGACGGCCCAGCTTCCAGCAGGCGACGCCCAGGTTGGACAGGCTCACCCCCAGCAGCGCCAGGTCCTGGAGCCGGCCGGCGGCGGCGACCGCGACCCGGCTCAGCTCACCGAACTCCTCCAGCAGTCCCAGGTCGTTGAGCTGGAAGACGAGATTGCGGGCCAGGCACACCACATAGCGGTCGTGCCCCCGGCGCTCGGCGAGCGTGACCGCCGCGAGGATCGAGTTCTGCTCGCGCAGGAACCACTTCCGCGCCGTCCCGGGGGTGCCGAGATCGGGCAGTTCGGCCTTGGAGGGCTCGATGCCGGTACTGCGCCGGCGCCGCCCGGAATAGAGGAGATCGCACGCCACCTCGGTGGCGGTCAGGTAGTAGCCCAGCAGCCGTTCCACCGCCGCGGAGTCCTCGGGGGACTCGACGAGCAGGCTGTGCGCGAAGCTGCGGACCAGGTCGTGGAAGGTGTAGAGACCGATCTCCGGCTGCTGCACGAGATGCACGTCGAGCAGCATCTCCAGCAGGTCCTCCGCGTCCCGGGCGCCCGAGCCGAGCAGCGCACCGGCGGCATGGATGTCCATGTCGCTGCCCGGGTGCAGGGCCAGCGTCGAGAACGCGTTCCGGCACTCCTCGTCCAGGGCCTGGTAGGACAGGCGCAGGGTGGCGGAGACGCTGCGGGCGCCCGAGCTGAGCTCGTCGAGCCGCCGGGTCTCGTCACGCAGCCGCTCCGCCAGGTACTGGAGGGTCCAGCGCGGGCGGTTGCGCAGCCGGGCGGTGGCGATCCGCAGGGCGAGGGGCAGATGGCCGCAGAGCCGGGCGATCTCCGCGGCGGCCTCGGGCTCGGCGGCGACGCGCTGGGCACCGAGCGTCTCGGCCACCAGCATCGCACTGTCCTCGGGCGGCATCACCCCGATGGAGATCCACCGGGCGCCGTCCAGATCGACCAGCCGGGCCCGGCTGGTGACCATGACGAGGCTGCCGGGGGAGACGGGCAGCAGCGGGCGGATGGCGGCGGCGTCGGCCGCGTTGTCGAAGAGGAGCAGCAGCCGCTTGCCGACGAGGGTGGCACGCCACAGCGCGGTGCGGGCGGGCACGTCGTCGGGGATGAGGTTGCCCGGGACACCGACGGCACGCAGCAGGCTGTCCAGCGCGATGCCCGCGGTCACCGGCTGGTCGCCCGGCGTGTGTCCGCGCAGATCGATGTGGAGCTGACCGTCCGGGTACTCGGGAGCCAGCCGGTGCGCGGCGCGTACCGCGAGCGAGGTCTTGCCGCAGCCGCCCATGCCGTCGATGGCCACGATCTGGGGGCCCTGCTCGCCGCCGGCCTCGGCACCACGCAGGATTTCGGCCAGCTCCCGGTCCCGTCCGGTGAAGTCCGCGAGGTCGTACGGGAGGGTGCTGGGGGGTTCCGTGGGCAGCGCCACGGCCACCACGGGGGCGGCGGCCGGCTCGGGGCCGGCCAGTTCGGGGCTCTCCCGCAGGATCCCCTCGTACAGCTTGGTGAGATGGGGGCCGGGGTCGATGCCGAGTTCCTCGGCAAGGAGTTCGCGTACCTTGCCGTACTCCTCCAGGGCCTCGGCCTGCCGCCCGGACCGGTACAGGGCGATCATCAACTGGCCGCGCAGGGACTCGCGCAGGGGATGCTGCTGGACCAGTTCGCGCAGTTCGACGACGAGTTCGGCGGACTCGCCGAGTGCGAGGTGGAGATCGAAGAGCTGTTCCGCCGCGGTCAGCCGGCGCTCCTCGATGGAGGTCGACGCCGCCTCGATGACCGGGCCGCCGGTGCCCGACAGAACGGGTCCCCGCCAGAGCGCCAGGGCGCCGCGCAATATCTCCGCGGCCTCGGCCGTACGGCCGTCGGACGCCGCGAGCTTCGCTTTGCGTATCAGCAGGCCAAATTCGGCCACGTCGATTTCACATTGTTCGTGGGCGACGCGATACCCGGGGCCGTCGGTGAGGAGAACTTCGGCGCCCCCGGGTATCCGTCTTCGGAGATCCGCGACTGCCTTGCGCACTTGGTGCGGAGCCGTCGTGGGCGGTTCCTCGTCCCAGGCCGCCTCGACCAGACGGGATACCGGAAGTACTTTTCCGGGCTCCAGGAGAAGTGTGGCCAGAACTCGCTCTTGTATGACTCCGCCTAGCCGGAGCCGAGTCCCGTTGGACCAACCCTCTATCGGTCCAAGAATGTTGAAGCGCAGCCGAAACTCTTCCGTAGATGACACGCATCCTCCCCCTCAGCTCCGCGCACCCGCAGCGCTTCCCCAGCGCGAGGCGATCGTAGTCCCTGCCATGAGGAACTCGCGGTACCGCACCGGGAAGATTTCGGGAATGGCTCGATGAAAGCTGTTCGTCGACGGCAGGCCTTCGCTGCCACGGAGAGTGCGGGGCGTACGGAGCGTGAGCGGAACGAGAGATCCTTCGCCGCGCCGCACGTTCCGGACATTCCCGGACGGCCGGGTAACCGGTCATTGCGTTTTTTTTTGCATGTGGAGACCGAGGAGACAATGATGAATTCCCAGCCCTCAGCCGGGCTCGATGTTCTGCTGCAGAATGCGCGCAGGCGGGCGGGACTCACCCAGGAACAGCTCGCCGGCCTTTCCACCGTGAGCGTACGGGCCATTCGCGACCTGGAACTCGGGCGGGTCCAGCACCCGCGCAGGGAAACACTGAAGCTCCTCGCCAATGCCATGCGGCTGAGCGACGCGCGACGTGTCGAGCTCGAACTCGCCGTCGACGCGAAGGCGGTGGGGCGCGTCTTCCAGGACATCTACGGAGTCGGCCTGGCCACGCCGCCCCCCGCGCTGCGCCCGCTGATCGGGCGACAACCGGAACTGGAGGCGCTGACGGCCCGGTTGCGCACGGATCACGAGCGGCTGCTGACCCTCGTGGGGCTGCCGGGAGCGGGAAAGACACGGCTCGCCCAGGAAGCCGCTTCGGTGATCCACGCCCGGGACCGGATTCCGGTGCTGTGGGTATCCCCGGACGACACGGCGGAGACCACCGGGGCCGCTCCCCACACCCCGCAGTCGACCGTCACCGGATGGGTGCGCGCACTCGTCCGCGACGGCGAGGAGTTCGAGGAACTGGCCGCGCTCATAGGGTCCAAGGCCACCTTGATCGTCCTGGACGGCTACGATGCGTCACCTTCTGCCACCCCTCGGCTGCTCAGTCTGCTGCGGGCCTGCGAGCGCCTGAAAATACTCACCACCACCGACCGGCCGGTCCAGCTGCCCGGCGGCCGGCTGCTGCCGCTGGCCCCGCTCCCGGTGCCGACCGCCGCCGATCTCGCCGAGCCGGTGGGCGGCTCCCTCGTCGTGGACCGCCACGCCGTGGAGCTGACGCTCTCCCATGTCAGCTACATGCGGCCCGACTTCCTTCCCACCGACTCCGTCGTCACCACCGTGGCCCACATCTGCCGCGCCCTGGACGGCATGCCGCAGGCGCTGGAAGCCGCAGCCTCCTGGCTGCTGCTCTACTCCCCGCAGCAACTCCTGGACATCGCCCGCACCACACCACTGGTCCTGCTCGACGGCGTCACCCCGGCCGATCCCGCCGCGGGCCCCACCCTGGGCGAGCGGCTCACGGCCGCCGTCACCGGGCTCGACCCGAAGGCCGCCGAACTGCTGCGCACACTGGCGACGCTCGACGACCCGTGGACGGTGGACGGCGCCGCGCGAGCCTCCGGCACCTCGCTGGCCGAAGCCGCCCGTGAGGTGCACGCCCTGCTGGTCCGCGGCCTGATCCGCCGGCTCCCCACGACGGCGGGCGACCCGGTCGGCTTCACCGTGCTCAACCTGGTCCGCGCGGTGCTCGAAGCGGACCGGGAGACGGCGCCCGCCGCTCTCGCCGCCGCCCTGAGCGACTGAGGACCCACCCCGCTCGCACCCACCCCGTTCCCGCCCTCATGAAAGGCACCGCACCCATGCGCAACCTGATCTCCCTCGCCGACCTCACGCCCGCCGAGCTGGACCACCTGGTCCGGCGCGCCGTCTCGTTCGGCCGGGACGGCATCGTGCCGAAGCCGCTGGCCGGACGACAGGTCGGTCTGTACTTCCGCAAGTCCTCGACCCGGACCCGGACGTCCTTCTGGACCGCGGCGACCCGGCTGGGCGCCGACGTGATCACCTTCGGTCCGAACGAACTCCAGCTCACCACCGGCGAGACGGTCGAGGACACCGCCCGGGTCCTCGGCCAGTACCTGGACGCCCTGGTCGTACGGACCAACGGGGACGTGGAGGAGATCCGCCGGCTCGGCAGCAGCGCGGACCTGGCCGTCGTCAACGCCCTGAGCCTGGACGAGCACCCGACCCAGGCCATCGCCGATCTCGCCACGCTGGCCGAGGAGTTCGGCTCGCTCGACGGTCTGCATCTGCTTGCCGTCGGCGAGGGCAACAGCTCGGGCGCCGCTCTCGCCCTCGCCGCCGCCCTCACCCCCGGCCTGCGTCTCACCCTGCTGTGCCCGCAGGGGTACGAGGTGCCCAAGGAGACCCTGGACCTGGCGGCCGAACTCAGTGGCGGCAAGGCCCTGGTGAGCCAGGTCGTCACGGCCGACCAGGTCGAGGGCCCGGTGGACGCGGTGTACACCAGCCGCTGGCAGACCATGGGGGTGACGAAGGAGAACCCCGACTGGCTCAAGGACTTCGACGGCTTCCAGATCAACCGCGCGTTCCTGGACCGCTTCGCCGGTCCGCGCACCGTCTTCCTCCACGACCTGCCCGCGGTCCGGGGCGAGGAGGTCACCGACGAGGTGCTCGACGGCGCTTCGAGCCGGGCCTGGCGCCAGGCCCATCACAAGATGACCGCAGCCGCGGCAGTACTCGAATGGTGCGTGCGCGGCATCCAGAGCTGACCGGCCGCACCGCAACGTCCCGCCCGGCTCCCGGCGGACATGGGCTCGCCCCCCATGTCCGCCGGGAGTTCTTCATGCTCCGCGGCCCGTCATCGTGCGAAAGGGCGGGTGCGGGCGCGTGTCGCGCCTCGCACCCGCCCTTCCGGAACGGGAGAACCGGTGGGTTCAGCCACCCATGGCCGCGACCACGGAACGCGGCCGCATGTCGGTCCAGTTCGCCTCGATGAATTCGCCGCATTCCTGCTTGCTCGCCTCGTCCTTCACCAGTTCCCAGCCCGCCGGCTGCTGGATCCGGGCCGGCCACAGCGAATACTGACCCTCTTCGTTGGCCAGCACTACATAGCGGCCCTGGGAGTCCTCGAACGGGTTGGTTGCCATGATTTCCACCTCGGTTGGACGAAGTTATTCGTGAAGTCGTCAGGTGTGCCTGAGTTTTTCGCCTGCATCAGAGACTAGGAGCCGCGGACCGGTGCGCCGGGCAGAAGCCCAGGCAGATCGGCGGCACCACGGACCGAGCGGTCAGGCGGCCACCCGGGCCGTGCGATGCGCGTACGTGAGGGCCACCCCGGTCGCCACGGTGGCCGCGCGCACCGCGCCGAGGGCCTCGCGCACCAGCTCCGAACGCTCCACCGGCATCACCTCGACCCCCGGCTGACCTGCGCGGACAATGTTCACCGCGGCTTCGAGCACGGCGACCTGGGCCTCACCGAGCGCCTCCCGCCGGTCGACCCGTTCCCGTACCTCCGCGAGCACGTCCGCGAGCACGTCTGCCGCACGGACGCTGTGGCCGGTCTCTGCCATGTCATGACTCCTCGGTCGTTCGCCGGCGGTCTGCGCGGTCTGCGCGGTCTGCGCGATGCGCGCGTTGTGCGACGGGCCGGGCGCTGAATTCTGCGGAATGCAGTGCGGCCAGTCTCATGCCCCACCGTCCGCCCGGCACCGGGCAGTCGGTCAACTGCTCCTCTGCTGCCGCCCAGTTGCCGCCGCTCACGCCGGAAACGCCTCCGGAGCGAATCTACGGTGGTGGCCGAAAGGAAGTTCCGGGCCAGCCCGGACCTCTTTCTCCCCTTGTCATCCAATGATGTGGACGAAGCGAACAATGAAGCCTGCGGAATGGGCGGCTCGTCATCGATCCGGGCCGCTGGATGTTGTTGTCACCGGACTGCAATCCGATGCGCACACCTGGAATCTCATCTACATCCAACTGCTGCTCGAAGACCTCGGGCACAAGGTCGTCAATCTGGGTTCCTGCGTGCCCGAGGACGAGATCGTCGAGTCCTGCTGCAAGTTCCAGCCCGACCTCCTGGTCGTCAGCAGCGTCAACGGGCACGGCTTCAACGACGCCGAACCGCTGATCGGCGCGATCCGCTCGCGCTGGGAGCTGACCGGCCTGCCCGCGGTCATCGGCGGCAAGCTCGGCGTGTCCGGAGACGGGGAGGAAGAGGCCGACGCCCTGATGAGGGCCGGGTTCGACGCGGTCTTCCAGGACGGCGTCGACATCGCCGCCTTCGAGTCCTACGTCGACTCACTGCCCAAGGAGGTGGAACGGTGACCGCGCCGGTCCAGGAGGCGCCCCCCGGGAGCCGCACCACCGTGCACCGGCGACCGCTCTCCTTCGGCCGCTTCGTCGCCGGGGCACAGGCCCGCGGCACCCTCGTGGTCCAGCCCCGCATGGGCTTCTCCGACCCCGCGCTGATGAGGGCGGGCCTGCTGGCCACCAAGGGGGCGGCCGACGCGGTCGTCGGCACCATGACCATCGACAGCTACACCCGGGTCAACGACGAGGCGTCCGCGGCCCGCGCCCTGAACGGCGGCGTCCCGCTCAACGGATTCCCCATCACCTCCTACAGCCCGCACACCTCGCGCTGGGTCCTCGACGGCGTCCGCGACGCGGGCTTCCCGGTGCAGATCCGGCACGGCTCGGCCCGCCCCCAGCGCATCGTCACCGCACTGGCCCGACTGGGCCTGGACGCCACGGAGGGCGGCCCGGTCTCCTACTGCCTGCCCTACGGACGCACCCCGCTCCTGGACTCCGTACGCAACTGGCAGGAGAGCTGCGACTTCCTGGCCGGACTGCGCGGCACCGGGGCGGAACCGCACCTGGAGACCTTCGGCGGCTGCATGCTCGGCCAGCTGTGCCCGCCCGGCCTGCTCGTCGCGATCAGTGCACTGGAGGCGCTCTTCTTCCACCGGGCGGGGCTGCGCAGCATCTCGCTCAGCTACGCCCAGCAGACCAACGCGGACCAGGACCGCGACGCGATGCACGCCCTGCACCGGCTGGCCGGCGAGTTCCTGCCGGACACCGACTGGCACATCGTCCTCTACACCTACATGGGCCTCTATCCGCAGACCCGGCACGGCTCCCTGGACCTCCTGGAGCGCTCGGCCGAACTGGCCGTGGAGACCGGGGCGGCCCGGCTGATCGTGAAGACGGCAGCCGAGGCGCACCGCATCCCGACCGTGGCGGAGAACGTCGAGGCCCTGCGGGTCGCCGCGCGGGCCGCCGCCCGCCACCGCACGGCGACCGGCGCACACCCCCGAAACGCCCCCGACCAGCACCCCGCCCCGTACCCCGACCCGGCGGACAACGCCGTGTACGCCGAGGCCCGTGCCCTGGTCGACGCGGTGCTGAACCTCGACGACGACCTGGGGCAGGCCCTGCTGAAGGCCTTCGCCCGCGGATACCTCGACGTCCCCTACTGCCTGCACCCCGACAACGCGGGCCGCACCCGGAGCCACATCGACAAGTCCGGCCGCCTCACCTGGTCCGAGATCGGGGCGATGCCCCTCGGGCCCGTCCGCGACCGCGGCCGGCGGCTCACCGCCGCCGGGCTGTTCGACGCCCTGTCGTTCGTACAGCGCCGGCACGACCGCGTCCTTCCCCAGCACGCTTCCCGCTCCCCGCTTCCCCCGGCGGCCCGTCGCCCGGCAGCCCATCGGCAGCACACCCAGGAGGTAGCACCATGACCAGCACGATCGCCGAGCCCGACGGCCGCGTCGCGCCCTCGTTCCCGTCCTCTCCCGACCAGCACCTGATCGCCGAGCCGACCCGCGCCACGCTGCGGGTGCAGAGCCGCATGCTCGCGGCGACCCGCGCGTTCCTGACCGCGCAGGGGTTCCAGGAGCTGCTGCCCCCGGTCATCGGACCGGTCACCGACCCGGGCATCCGGGGCTCCAAGCAGGTGGACGTCGACTTCTACGGCCACAAGTACAAGCTGATGACCAGCGCCATCCTCTACAAGCAGGCGTCGCTGCTCGCCTTCGACAAGATCTTCTACATCGCGCCCAACGTCCGCCTGGAACCGCTGGAGACGGCCGTCACGCACCGCCATCTCGCCGAGTTCCACCAGATCGACGTGGAGATCCGCGACGCCCGCCGCGAGGACGCGATGGAGCTCGCCGAGCGGCTCGTCGCCCATGTGGTCGACGAGGTCGTCCGCGAGATGCCCGCGGACCTGGAGCTCCTGGGCCGGGACCGGGACGCCTTCCGCGAGGTGGTCCGGGGGGCGTTCGGCCGCACCACGCACAAGGAGGCCACCGCGGACCTGGTGGCGCTCGGCCACCCGCAGGACCCGGGTGCCGAGATCGACTGGGAGGGCGAGGAGATCCTCTCCGCGAAGACCAGCCGCCCGTTCTTCGTCGTCGACTACCCCAAGGGCTCGCGGGGCTTCTACGACCAGGAGGACACCGACCGCCCCGGCGTCCTCCGCAACTTCGACCTGATCGCACCCGAGGGTTACGGCGAACTGGCCAGTGGCAGCGAACGCGAGCACGACTACGCGGCCCTGGTCACCCGGATGCGCGAGACCGGCGAGAACCCCGCGAAGTACGGGTGGTACCTCGACCTGGCCCGCCGCGGCATCCCCGCCAGCTCCGGCTTCGGCATCGGCCTGGAGCGCTTCACCCGGTACGTCACCGGCCGCACCGCGGCCTGGGAGGCCAGCGCCTACCCCAAGGTCCCCGGCGTGGTGTCCGCATGAGCACCCTACTGAGCGCCGCGGGCTTCCCCGAGGAACAGGTGCGGCACCGGGCCAGGGCCGGGGCGGCGGGGGCCTTCCCCGCGCTGGAGTCGTACGGCAGCGGCCTGCTGGGCGCGGTCCCGGCCGGGCAGGACCCGTACGACCTGCTGGAGCGCGCCAGGATCGTGCCCCCGGTGTTCATGCCGGAGCGGCTGAAGAAGCTCATCGACCTGGCCCGTGAGCCGCTGTACACGGACGTCGAACTCGACACGCGCATCGGCGGGTTCGCCTCCAGGCTGCCGCTCTACGTGTCCGCGTTCGGCTCGACCCAGGTGGCCAGCCACGACCTGGGCGAGGCGGCCGGACGGCAGGCCGGACAACTGGGCATCCCGATGGTCATCGGGGAGAACGTGGTGCCGGTCAACGGCTTCCGCGCCGCCGCCGACTCCGGAGTCTCCCCGCTGCTCGGCCGGATCGCCGCGTACACGGGCGCAGCCGACGAAGAGCACGGCGGTGTGGTGGTGCAGCAGTCCACCGAGGACGCCGACGCGGAGGTGTGGAACCTGGTCTACAGCGACCCGGTGTCCGAACCGCTGCTCGCCACCGGCCGGCTCGCCTTCGAGCTGAAGGTCGGCCAGGGCGCGAAGCCGGGGCTCGGCGGACTCACCGTCCTGGGCCGCGAGGCCGGCGACAGGGTCGCCGAACAGTACGCCATGGACCCGGTGTTCGGCGCCGACAGCGACTCGGTGCTGCGGATCAGCAGCCCCGGCACCTTCACCGAGGAGATCCTGCGCCAGCAGATCCGGCTGATGCGGAACAACTTCCCCCGCGTGAAGGTGTGGGTGAAGCTGCACCCCGGCCGCGACGTGGCCCACGCCGCGGCCACCGCCTGGGCGGCCGGCGCGGACTCCGTCACCGTGGACGGCGCGGAGGGCGGCACCGCGTGGGCGCCGACCGCCTTCCTCGGCCAGGTGGGGCTCCCGCTCGGCGAGTGCCTCACCCGCATCGGCCGCACCGGTCACTGCCTGCTCGCCAGCGGGCGGATCTGGGAAGGCAGCAGGGCCGCGAAGGCTCTGGCGCTCGGCGCCCGTGCCGTCGGCCTCGGCCGGGCCGCACTGCTTGCCGTGGACGAGGACGCCGAAGCCGGCCTGGTCCGGCTGGTCGAGTCCATCGCCCTGGAACTCCGGCTGCTGATCAGCTCCGTGGGCAAGTACCACCCGGACGCCCTGGAAGCGGACGACGTCCTGCTGCCCGGCGCCGCCGCGACGGCCTCCCGCAGCACCGCCTGACCCCCCGCTTCCCTCCCCCTCCGCTCCACTGCGCCCCATTCGCACCATCCGTACGTCATCCACCGTGGCTCCGTCGGTCTCCCGGCACGCCGCGAGACCACGAGATCCGAGCTACCGAGAAGGTGTCGAGATGTCCCAGCCGCAAGCAGATCCAGCTCTCTCCCTCGGCGTCGTCGTTCCCGCGCACGTCGCCGCGTACAACGACACGGCCGAGAACCTCCCCGAGGGTGCGCTGCACGCTCTCTTCGCCGCGCAGGCCGCCCGTACCCCGCAGGCCGTCGCCCTCGTCCGCGAGGACCGCAGCCTGACCTACCGGGAGCTGGACGGCGCGGCCAACGCCCTCGCACACCGTCTCGTCGCCGAGGGCGTCCGGCCCGGCGACGCCGTCGCCCTCCTCTTCGACCGCTCGTTCGCCTACGTCATCACGGTCCTCGCCGTGCTGAAGAGCGGCGGCGTGTACGTACCCCTGGACCCCCGCCAGCCCGAGGACCGCCTCTCCTGGATCCTCTCCAACACCGGGGCCACCCTCCTGGTCACCGACCGCCCGGCCGGGGACACCGGCTTCGCGGGCGACCTGCCCGCCCTGCGGCTCGACGACACGAGCGCCACGGCCGGCACGGCCGCCACCGGCCCCGACATCACGGTCCACCCGGACCAGCCGCTGTACATGATGTTCACCTCCGGCTCCAGCGGCACCCCCAAGGGCGTCGTGAACACCCACCGCAACGTCGTCGAACTGGCCCTGGACCCGGGCTTCGGCGCCACGGCCCACGAACGGGTGCTCGCCTACTCGCCGCTGCCCTTCGACTCCTCGACCTACGAGCTGTGGGTGCCGCTGCTGCGTGGTGGACTGGCCGTCGTACTGCCCGCCCCGAAGATCGACATCGGTGAGCTCGCCGACGCCATCACCCGCTACCGGGCGACCGCCGCGTACTTCACCACCGCCCTCTTCGACGCCATGGCCGGCGAGGCGATCGACGCCCTGGGGCAGCTGCGCGAGATCTGGACCGGCGGCGACGTACTGTCCGCCACCGCACTCCAGCGGGCCCTCGACCACTGCCCGGACACCACGTTCGTGCACGTCTACGGTCCCACGGAGGCGACCGTCTTCTGCAGCTACCAGGCGTTCACCCCCGAGGCCCGCACCCTGGACCGGCTGCACCTCGGCATCCCGATGGCGAACACCGCCATGTACGTCCTGGACGCCGAACTGCGCCACACCGCCCCGGGCGAGACCGGCGAGCTCTACGTCGCGGGACCGCACCTCGCCCAGGGCTACGGCCGGCTGCCCGTACTGACCGCCGAGCGGTTCACCGCCGACCCGTACGGACCGGCCGGCACCCGCATGTACCGCACCGGCGACCTGGCAGCCTGGAACGAACACGGCGAGATCGTCTTCCTCGGCCGCGCCGACCAGCAGGTCAAACTGCGCGGTAACCGCATCGAGCTCGGCGAGATCGAGACCGTGCTCGTCCGCCACCCCTCCGTCGCCCAGGCCACGGTCATCGTCCGCGAGGACCGGCCCGGCGACAAACGCCTGGTCGCCTACGCCGTACCCGCCGAGGAAGGCGTCCTGGACGGCGCCGAACTCCTCCGGTACGCGGGCGAGCAGCTCGTCGAGTACATGGTGCCGTCGGCGGTCGTCCCGATGGGGACCCTGCCGCTGACCCCGAACGGCAAGCTGGACCGGCGCGCACTGCCCGCACCCCGGGCCGGCGCGGCAGCCGACGGCCGGGCCCCGCGCAACCCCGTCGAGGAGGTCCTCTGCGGCCTGTTCGCCCACTCCCTCGGACTGCCGACGATCGGTATCGACGACGACTTCTTCACCGTCGGAGGCCACTCGCTGCTGGCGACCCGGCTGGTCAGCCGGGTGCGCACCGTCCTCGATGTCCAGCTGACACTGCGGCAGTTCTTCGACTACCCGACCGTCGCACTGCTCGCCGAGTACGTCGCCACCGGCGGCGGCGAGTCCGCCCGCCCGGCACTGACCGCCCAGGAGCGCCCGGAGCCGCTGCCGCTCTCGGCGGCCCAGCAACGCCTGTGGTTCCTCGACCAGTTGGAGGGGCCGTCGGCGACGTACAACATCCCGCTCGCCGTCCGGGTGCGCGGTGACCTCGACGTCGCGGCCCTGGAGGCCGCGTTCACCGATGTCGTGGGACGGCACGAGAGCCTGCGCACCGTGTTCGGGCAGACGGAAGGGCGCACCTACCAGCGGATCCTGCCCGCCGACAGCGTCCGGGTGGAGCTGCCGGTCACCCCGGCGACCGAGGACGACGTCGCCGCGCTGCTCACCGCCGAGTCCGAGCGGACCTTCGACCTGGCAGCCGATCTGCCTTTCCGCACAAGGCTGTTCAGCCTCGGGGACCACCACCACGTACTCCTCGTGGTCATGCACCACATCGTCTCCGACGGCTGGTCCTACCAGCCACTGATGCGCGACTTGAGCACGGCCTACGCGACCCGCGCACGCGGTGAGCGGCCGGCATGGGAGCCGCTGCCCGCCCAGTACGCCGACTACACCCTCTGGCACCGTGGTGTGCTCGGTGACCCGGCGGATCAGGAGAGCGTCGCCGCCCGCCAACTCGACTACTGGCGACGGACCTTGGCCGACCTCCCCGAAGAGGCCACCCTGCCCACCGACCGGCAGCGGCCTGCCGTCGCCTCCTATCGCGGTGCCACCCACACCGTGCACTGCCCCGAGGACGTCCACTCCTCGCTCGCGGAGCTGGCGCGGGAATCCGGCGCATCGGTGTTCATGGTGGCCCAAGCTGCGGTCTCGACGCTGCTGTCCCGTTCCGGCGCCGGCCATGACATCCCGCTCGGCTCACCGATCGCCGGCCGCACGGACCAGGCGCTCGACGACCTGGTGGGCTTCTTCGTCAACACCCTGGTACTGCGTACGGATCTGTCGGGTGACCCGAGCTTCCGTGAGCTGCTGACCCGGGTCCGGGAGACCGACCTCGCCGCCTGGAGCCACCAGGACCTGCCGTTCGACCGGCTGGTCGAGTCCCTCAACCCCGACCGGTCCGCCGCCCGGCACCCGCTGTTCCAGGTGATGCTGACACTCACCGACGCGGCCACACCGACGCTCGTCGCCGGTGGTCTGGACACCGAGTCGGAGTTCACCTGGCTGCGGTTCGCCAAGTTCGACCTGACGTTCTCCTTCGCGGAGCGTCGTTCGGTGGATGGGCGGCCGGGTGGGCTGGACATCACGATCGAGTATGCGACGGATCTGTATGAGGCGCGTTCGGTGGAGTTGGTGGGTGAGCGTCTGGTGCGGTTGTTGGGTGCTGCGGCTTCGGCGCCGGATGTGCCGGTGGGTGAGCTGGAGTTGTTGTCGGTGGGTGAGCGTGGGTTGTTGTTGGAGGAGTGGGCCGGTGCGGTGACGGGTGGTCCGGGTGTGGGGCTCGGGGAGTTGTTCGGGGCGCAGGTGGTGCGGACGCCGGATGCGGTTGCGGTGGTGGGTGAGGGGTGTGAGCTGTCGTATCGGGAGTTGGACGGGCTGGCCAATGGGGTGGCGCGTCGGCTGATCGCCGAGGGTGTGCGGCCGGGAAGCCGGGTGGCGTTGTTCCAGGAGCGCTCGGTGGGTGCGGTGGTGGCGACGTTGGGTGTGGTGAAGGCGGGTGCGGTGTATGTGCCGTTGGATACGCGGTATCCGGCGGATCGTGTCGAGTTGATCGTGGGGGAGTCCGGGGTCTCGCATCTGGTGACGGATCGAGATCCGGGTTCGTTGGTGGTGCCGGCGGGTGTGCAGGTGTTGGGTCCGGTGCTTGGCGGCGGGGACGGTGATGTGTCGGATCCGGGGGTGTCGGTGCATGCGGATCAGCCGGTGTACGCGATGTTCACCTCGGGTTCGACGGGGGTGCCGAAGGGCGTCGCGGTCACGCACCGCAACGTCGCGGACCTGGCGGCGCAGACCATGTACGCCAATGGCAACCACTCCCGGGTGTTGTTCCACTCGGCGATGGCGTTCGATGCCTCGACGTACGAGATGTGGGTCCCGTGGCTGAACGGCGGCACCCTCGTCGTCGCCCCCGCAGGACATCTCGACGCAGCAGCGTACGAAGGTCTGATCGCTGAACACGGGATCACCGCGCTGTGGTTGACGGCGGGTCTGTTCCGGGTGATGGCGGAAGAGGCGCCCGGGGCGTTCGCCGGGGTGCGTGAGGTGTGGGCAGGCGGCGACGTCGTCCCGCCGGAGGCGGTGCGCCGGGTCATGGACCATTGCCCGGACGTCACCGTGGTCAATGGTTACGGTCCGACGGAGACCACCACCTTCGCGACCACGCACCGCATCCACCGCCCGTTGGACTACGCGGGTGCGATTCCGATCGGTGAGCCGCTCGACAACCACCGGTTCTACGTCCTGGACGCCGCACTGCGACTGGTGGCGCCGGGCACGCCGGGCGAGCTGTACATCGCGGGTGCCGGTCTGGCGCAGGGGTATCTGGACCGGCCGGTGCTGACCGCCGACCGTTTCGTGGCCGACCCGTACGGTCCTGCCGGTACCCGGATGTACCGGACGGGCGACCTGGTGCGGTGGAACCTCGAAGGTTCCCTCGAATACCTCGGCCGTGCCGACCAGCAGGTCAAGCTCCGCGGCTTCCGCATCGAACTCGGTGAGATCGAGAGCGCGTTGACCGCCCAGGAGGGGGTGGGCCAGGCGACCGTCGTGGTCCGCGAGGACCGGCCCGGCGACAAGCGGCTCGCCGCCTACCTCGTCGCCGCCGAGGGCGCCAGGATCGACACCGACGCGGTGCGCCGCGAACTCTCCGGCACGCTCCCCGAGTACATGGTCCCGTCCGCCTTCGTGGTCCTGGACGAGATCCCGCTCACCGTCAACGGCAAGGTCGACCGGCGCGCCCTGCCCGCACCCCAGCAGAGCACGGACGCTGCCGGGCGCGCCCCCCGGGGGCCGGTCGAGGAGGTCCTGTGCGGCCTCTTCGCGGAGGTCCTGGGACTGCCGTCGGTCACCATCGACGACCACTTCTTCAACCTCGGCGGGCACTCCCTGCTCGCCACCCGCCTCATCAGCCGCATCCGGCAGACCTTCGGCGTCCAGATCACCGTCCGCGACCTCTTCCAGGGCCCCACGGTGGCCGGGCTGGCCGAGTACGTGGAAGCCGGCGGCGAAGCGGTGCGGCGGCCCGCGCTCCGGGAGGCGGTCAGGCCCGAGCGGGTGCCGCTCTCCTCCGCCCAGCAGCGCCTCTGGTTCCTGCACCACCTGGAGGGGCCGTCGGCGACGTACAACATTCCGCTGGCGCTGCGCCTCACGGGCGCACTCGACCCGGAGGTCCTCCGGCTCGCGCTCACCGACCTGGTCGTGCGGCACGAATCGCTGCGCACCCTCTTCGGGATGGCGGACGACGCCGCCTACCAGTGGCAGCTCCCGGCGTCCGAGGTCCGGGTGGAGCTGCCGGTCGTCGCGGCGACCGAAGCCACCCTGGAGGCGGAACTCGGGGACCACGCCGCCCGGAGTTTCGACCTGGAATCCGAACTACCGCTCAGGGCAGTCCTGTTCGCTCTCGGGGACCAGGAGCACGTCCTGCTGGTGGTGATGCACCACATCGCCTCCGACGGCTGGTCCACCGCCCCGCTGCTGCGGGACCTGGCCGCTGCCTGCACCGCGCGCGCCGAGGGCGCCGCCCCCGCGTGGGAGCCGCTGCCGGTCCAGTACGCCGACTACACCCTATGGCAGCAGGAACTGCTCGCCCTGGACGGGGAACGGCAGTCCGAGTTCTGGCGCCACACCCTGGACGGGCTGCCCGACGAGGCCACCCTGCCGGCCGACCGTCCGCGCCCGGCGGTCGCCACCTACCAGGGCAGCACCCACGGCGTCCACGTCCCCGCCGAGCTGCACGACGGGCTGACGCGGCTGGCCAGGGAGACCGGCAGCACACTGTTCATGGTGGCCCAGGCCGCCGTCGCCACCACGCTGTCCCGTTCCGGCGCGGGGGAGGACATCCCGATCGGTGCCCCGATCGCGGGCCGCTCGGAGCAGGCGCTCGACGACCTGGTGGGCTTCTTCGTCAACACCCTGGTGCTGCGTACGGATCTGTCGGGTGACCCGAGCTTCCGTGAGCTGCTGACCCGCGTCCGGGAGACCGACCTCGCCGCCTGGAGCCACCAGGACCTGCCGTTCGACCGGCTGGTGGAGACCCTCAACCCCGAGCGCTCCACGGCTCGGCACCCCCTCTTCCAAGTCGTTCTCACCCTCCAGGAGGCCGTCACCCCCACCCTCGAACTCCCGGGAATCGAAGCCGAGTCGGGCTTCACGACGCTCGACATCTCCAAATTCGACCTCACCTTCTCCTTCCACGAGCACCGCACGGCCGACGGCCGCCCCGGTGGTCTGGACATCAGGGTCGAGTACGCCACCGACCTGTACGACGCCGGCACCGTCGAGGCAGTCACCGCCCGGTTGGTACGGCTGCTGGGCGACGCCGTCGCACGTCCTGAAATCCCGGTCGGCGAGCTGGAGTTCATCGGCGCGGACGAACGCCACCAGCTCCTGGAGCAGTGGAACGGTGCGGTCACCGGCGCCTCCGGCGCGGGCCTCGCGGAACTGTTCGCCGCGCAGGCCTCGCGCACCCCGGATGCGATCGCCCTGGTCGACGGCGACCGGGAGCTGACCTATGCGGAGCTGGACGAGGACACCAACCGGCTGGCCCACCACCTCGTGGGCCTCGGCGTCCGGCCGGAGAGCGTCGTGGCCGTCCTGATGGAGCGGTCGGCGGAGCTGCTCACCGGGCTGCTCGCGGTGGTCAAGGCCGGAGGCGTCTACGCCCCGCTCAACACCGCGGACCCCGACGCCCGTCTGCTCCGGATCCTCACGGAGACCGGGGCGCCGGTCCTGCTCACCGACCGGGCGCTGGCCGATCACCCGGTCGTGGCCCGGACCGGCGCCGAGACCGTGGTGCTCGACGGCACCGCCGGATACGCCCACCTCCCGTCGACGCCCCCGGCGCCCCACGCCCACCCCGACCAGTGGCTGTACGTGATGTTCACGTCGGGTTCGACAGGAGTGCCGAAGGGGGTCGCGGTCACGCACCGCAATGTGGCCGACCTGGCCGCGCAGACCATGTACGCCAACGGCAACCACACCCGGGTGCTGTTCCACTCACCGCACACCTTCGACGCATCGACGCACGAGATCTGGGTGCCGTGGCTGAACGGGGGCACTGTCGTGGTGGCGCCGCCCGGATACCTCGACCCCGGGACCCTGGGCGGGCTGCTGACCGAGCGCGGGATCACCTCGCTGTGGCTGACCGCGGGTCTGTTCCGGGTGATGGCGGAGGAGGTTCCGGAGGCGTTCGCCGGGGTGCGTGAGGTGTGGGCGGGGGGCGACGTCGTTCCGCCGGAGGCGGTGCGCCGGGTCATGGACCGCTGCCCGGACGTCACCGTGGTCAATGGTTACGGTCCGACGGAGACGACCACCTTCGCGACCACGCACCGTATCCACCGTCCGCTCGATTACGCGGGTGCGATTCCGATCGGTGAGCCGCTCGACAACCACCGGCTGTACGTCCTGGACGAGGGGCTGCGACTGGTCCCGCAGGGCACTCCCGGCGAGCTGTACATCGCCGGCGCCGGTCTCGCCCGTGGCTACCTCGGCCGGCCGGGCATGACGGCGGAGCGCTTCGTCGCGGACCCGTACGGTCCTGCCGGTACCCGGATGTACCGGACGGGCGACCTGGTGCGGTGGAACCTCGAAGGTTCCCTCGAATACCTCGGCCGCGCCGACCAGCAGGTCAAGCTCCGCGGTTTCCGCATCGAACTCGGCGAGGTCGAGAGCGCGTTGACCGCCCAGGAGGGGGTGGGTCAGGCGACCGTCGTGGTCCGCGAGGACCGGCCCGGCGACAAGCGCCTCGTCGCCTACCTCGTCGCCGCCGAAGGGGCGGAGATCGACGTGACCGGGCTGCGCGGTCACGCCGCCGGCGCCCTGCCCGAGTACATGGTCCCGTCCGCCTTCGTCGTCCTGGACGAGATCCCGCTCACCACCAACGGCAAGGTCGACCGACGTGCCCTGCCCGCACCCCAGGTCTCCCACGCCACCAACGGGCGTGCCCCGCGCACACCGCAGGAAGAGGTGCTCTGCGGCCTCTTCGCGGCCGTGCTCGGGCTGCCGTCGGTCACCATCGACGACCACTTCTTCCACCGGGGCGGCCACTCGGTGCTCGGCACCCGACTGATCAGCCGCATCCGGCGGGCGTTCGGGGTGCAGCTCGGGGTGAAGGACCTGTTCCGGAACCCCACGGTGCTCGCGCTCTCCGAATGCGTCACCGCCGGCAGCGGTGAACTGCCCCGCCCGGCGCTGATGGCGGGCGAGCGGCCGGAGAACGTACCGCTCTCCTCCGCGCAGCAGCGGCTGTGGTTCCTCGACCAGATGGAGGGACCGTCCGCCACCTACAACATCCCGCTCGCCCTGCGCCTCAAGGGCCGGCTCGATCGTCAGGCGCTTCAGCTCGCCCTCACCGACCTCACCACCCGTCACGAGGGCCTGCGAACCGTCTTCCCCACTCACGAGGGCACCCCCCACCAGCGCATCCTTCCCCCGGCCACCATCGACCTCCCCCTGATCACCACCACCGAGGAGGAACTCACCGCACGACTGGCCGAGCTCTCCTCGGCCGCCTTCGACCTGGCCGTCCAGGCGCCGATCCGCGCGCATCTGCTGGCCCTCGGCGAAGAGGAGCACATCCTGCTGGTGGTCATCCACCACATAGCCTCCGACGGCTGGTCCAACGGCCCCCTCTTCCGCGACCTGGCCACCGCCTACGCCGCCCGCACCGAGGGCAACGCCCCCGCGTGGGAGCCGCTGCCGGTCCAGTACGCCGACTACTCCCTCTGGCAGCAACGACTCCTCGGGAGCGATGAGGAACGCCAACTCGACCACTGGCGCGCCACATTGGCGGACCTCCCGGAGGAGGCCACCCTGCCCACCGACCGGCCCAGGCCGGCCACCGCGTCCAACCGGGGCACCACGCACACCGTGCACTGCCCGGCCGACCTGCACGAATCGCTCACTTCGCTGGCCCAGGACACCGGCAGCACCCTCTTCATGGTGGCCCAGGCCGCGGTGTCGACGCTGCTGTCCCGCTCCGGCGCCGGGTACGACATCCCGCTCGGCTCTCCCGTTGCGGGGCGCACCGACCCGGCGCTCGACGACCTCGTCGGCTTCTTCGTCAACACCCTCGTCCTGCGCACCGACACCAGCGGCGACCCGAGCTTCCGCGAACTGCTCACCCGGGTCCGGGAGACCGACCTCGCCGCCTGGAGCCACCAGGACCTGCCGTTCGACCGGCTGGTCGAAGCCCTCAACCCCGAGCGCACCACCGCCCGGCACCCGCTCTTCCAGGTCATGCTCACCGTCGGCGACATGTCAGCGGATGCCCCCGAGCTCCCGGGGCTGGAAGCGGCGTACGAGTTCTCGAAGGTGGAGATCGCCAAGTTCGATCTGACCTTCGGCTTCGCGGAGCGTCGTTCGGTGGATGGGCGGCCGGGTGGGCTGGACATCACGATCGAGTATGCGACGGATCTGTATGAGGCGCGTTCGGTGGAGTTGGTGGGTGAGCGTCTGGTGCGGTTGTTGGGTGCTGCGGCTTCGGCGCCGGATGTGCCGGTGGGTGAGCTGGAGTTGTTGTCGGTGGGTGAGCGTGGGTTGTTGTTGGGGGAGTGGGCCGGTGCGGTGACGGGTGGTCCGGGTGTGGGGCTCGGGGAGTTGTTCGGGGCGCAGGTGGTGCGGACGCCGGATGCGGTTGCGGTGGTGGGTGAGGGGTGTGAGCTGTCGTATCGGGAGTTGGACGGGCTGGCCAATGGGGTGGCGCGTCGGCTGATCGCCGAGGGTGTGCGGCCGGGAAGCCGGGTGGCGTTGTTCCAGGAGCGCTCGGTGGGTGCGGTGGTGGCGACGTTGGGTGTGGTGAAGGCGGGTGGGGTGTATGTGCCGTTGGATACGCGGTATCCGGCGGATCGGGTGGAGTTGATCGTGGGGGAGTCCGGGGTCTCGCATCTGGTGACGGATCGGGATCCGGGTTCGTTGGTGGTGCCGGCGGGTGTGCGGGTGCTGGGTCCGGTGCTCGGTGGCGAGCACGGTGATGTGTCGGATCCGGGGGTGTCGGTGCATGCGGATCAGCCGGTGTACGCGATGTTCACCTCGGGTTCGACGGGGGTGCCGAAGGGCGTCGCGGTCACGCACCGCAACGTCGCGGACCTGGCCGCGCAGACCATGTACGCCAACGGCAACCACCGACGCGTGTTGTTCCACTCGGCGATGGCGTTCGATGCCTCGACGTACGAGATGTGGGTGCCGTGGCTGAACGGCGGCACCCTCGTCGTCGCCCCCGCAGGACATCTCGCTCCGGCCGACTACCAACGGTTGCTGGCCGAGCACCGGATCAGCTCGTTGTGGATGACAGCCGGCCTGTTCCGCGTCATGGCGGAGGAGGTTCCGGAGGCGTTCGCCGGGGTGCGTGAGGTGTGGGCGGGGGGCGACGTCGTTCCGCCGGAGGCGGTGCGCCGGGTCATGGACCGCTGCCCGGATGTCACCGTGGTCAATGGTTACGGTCCGACGGAGACCACCACCTTCGCCACGACCCACCGCATCCACCGTCCGCTGGATCACGTGGGTGCGATTCCGATCGGTGAGCCGCTCGACAACCACCGGCTGTACGTCCTGGACGAGGGGTTGCGGTTGGTCGCGCCGGGCACGCCGGGCGAGCTGTACATCGCGGGTGCCGGTCTGGCGCAGGGGTATCTGGACCGGCCGGTGCTGACCGCCGACCGTTTCGTGGCCGACCCGTACGGTCCTGCCGGTACCCGGATGTACCGGACGGGCGACCTGGTGCGGTGGAACCTCGAAGGCTCCCTCGAATACCAGGGCCGTGCCGACCAGCAGGTCAAGCTCCGCGGTTTCCGCATCGAGCCAGGCGAGATCGAGACCGTCCTCGCTGGCCGGCCGGGCGTGGCCCAGGCCACCGTGGTCGTCCGCGAGGACCGGCCCGGCGACAAGCGCCTCGTCGCCTACCTCACCGCGGAGGAAGGCGCGCGCATCGAACCCGGGGATGTACAGAAGCAGGTGTCCGGGCTGCTGCCCGACTACATGGTCCCGTCCGCCTTCATGGTCCTGGACGAGATCCCCCTCACCGTCAACGGCAAGGTCGACCGACGCGCCCTGCCCGCCCCGCAGTTCGGCAACGAAGCCACCGGGCGCGCACCGCGCACCGCAAAGGAAGAAGTGCTCTGCGGACTCTTCGCGGAGATTCTGGGACTTCCCTCGGTCACCATCGACGACCACTTCTTCAACCTCGGCGGACACTCGCTCCTCGCCACCCGGCTCGTCGGCCGGATCCGCACCGTACTCGGGGTCGAGCTCTCCGTGGCGACCCTCTTCGAAAACCCGATCGTGGCCACGCTCGTCGAGAAGCTCGACGGTGCCGAGGCCGCACGGCCCAGACTTCGGCCGATGCGCCGGATGGGAGTGACCAAGTGATTCCCCTGTCATTCGCCCAGCAGCGGCTGTGGTTCATCGCCCAGATGGAAGGGCCGTCGACCACCTACAACATCCCGCTCGCCGTGCGCCTCAACGGTGAACTCGACCGCCCGGCCCTCCAGTCGGCGCTTCTGGACCTGGTCGGCAGACACGAGAGCCTGCGCACCCTCTTCCCCGACCAGGACGGCACCCCGTATCAGCACATCCTCGCCGAGCAGGACGTGGAGCTCCCGCTCCCGGTCGTCCCGGCCGACGCCGCGACGCTGCCCGGCGTGCTCGCCGAGGAGTCCGCCCAGGTCTTCCACCTCGCGGTGGACCTGCCGATCCGGGCCCGGCTGATCGCCCTCGGCGAGCAGGAGCACGTCCTGCTCATCGTGATGCACCACATCGTGTCGGACGGCGGCTCGACCGCGCCTCTGCTCCAGGACCTCGCCACCGCGTATGAGGCGCGAGCCCGAGGCGCCGCCCCCGCGTGGGAGCCGCTGCCGGTCCAGTATGCCGACTACACCCTCTGGCAGCAGGAACTGCTCGGCGAGGGTGACGACCCGGACAGCGCCGGGGCTCGGCAACTGGACTTCTGGCGCCAGGCGTTGGCGGAGCTCCCGGAGGAGGCCACGCTGCCGGCCGACCGTCCCCGCCCGGCCTCCGCCTCGTACACCGGCGCCACCTGCGACGTCCATCTGCCCGCCGAGATCCACATCGGCCTGACCCACCTCGCGCGGGAATCCGGCGCCACCCTGTTCATGGCGGTCCAGGCCGCCGTGGCGACCGCACTGTCCCGCTCCGGCGCCGGCTCCGACATCCCGATCGGCTCCCCGGTGTCGGGCCGCATCGACGAGGCACTGGACGGCCTGGTCGGCTTCTTCGTCAACACCCTCGTCCTGCGTACCGACCTGAGCGGCGACCCGAGCTTCCGTGACCTGCTCTCCAGGGTCCGCAGGACGGACCTGGCGGCCTGGGACAACCAGGACCTGCCCTTCGACCGGCTGGTCGAGGTACTGAACCCCGAGCGCTCGGCCTCCCGCCACCCGCTCTTCCAGGTGATGCTCACCATGGGCGAGGCCGGGTCCGACGTCATCGGGTTCCCGGGGCTCGACGCCCGTACCGAGTACAGCGCCCTGCAGATCGCCAAGTTCGACCTCACCTTCGGCTTTGCCGAGCACCGCACTCGCGACGGCCGTCCGGACGGTCTGGACATCACCATCGAGTACGCCACCGACCTCTACGACGCCCGGACGATCGACGCCCTCATGGCCAGGCTGAACCGGCTGCTCGAAGCGGTGGTCACCTCGCCCGACACCCCGCTGTCCGTCCTCGACCTGCTCGGCGAGCACGAGCGGCGACTGCTGCTGGAGGAGCGGAGCGGCACCGCCACCGGCACCTCCGACATGAGCCTGGCGGAGCTGTTCGCCGCGCAGGCCGCCCGGACCCCGGACGCCATGGCGCTGGTGGACGAGGACCATGATCTGACGTACGCCGAACTCGACGAGGTCACCAACCGGCTGGCCCACCACCTCATCAACGCCGGAGTCGGGCGGCAGGACGTGGTCGCCGTCCTCATGGAGCGCTCGACCGATCTGCTCACCGCTCTGCTCGCCGTGGTCAAGGCCGGCGCCGTGTACGCCCCGCTGAACACCACCGACCCCGACAGCCGCCTCGTCCAGATCCTGGCCGACACCCGGGCACCGGTCGTCCTCACCGACCAGGCCCTCTCGGACCACCAGGTCGTCCTGGACGCCGACGCGCGGGTCATCGTCCTGGGCGACACCACGGAACTGGCCGGGCTGCCCGTCACCGCCCCCACCCACACCATCCACCCCGACCAGCCGGTGTACGCGATGTTCACCTCGGGTTCGACGGGGGTGCCGAAGGGCGTCGCGGTCACGCACCGCAACGTCGCGGACCTGGCCGCGCAGACCATGTACGCCAACGGCAACCACCGACGCGTGCTGTTCCACTCGCCGGCCGCCTTCGACGCGTCGACGTACGAGATCTGGGTGCCGTGGCTGAACGGCAGCACCGTCGTGGTGGCACCGCGCGGCCACCTCGCCCCCGCCGACTACCAACGGCTGCTGGCCGAGCACTGGGTCACCGCGCTGTGGATGACCGCGGGTCTGTTCCGGGTGATGGCGGAGGAGGCGCCCGGGGCGTTCGCCGGGGTGCGTGAGGTGTGGGCGGGGGGCGACGTCGTCCCGCCGGAGGCGGTGCGCCGGGTCATGGACCAGTGCCCGGACACCGCCGTCGTCAATGGTTACGGTCCGACGGAGACCACCACCTTCGCGACCACCCACCGCATCCACCGCCCGTTGGACTACGCGGGTGCGATCCCGATCGGTGAGCCGCTCGACAACCACCGGCTCTACGTCCTGGACGCCGCACTGCGACTGGTCCCGCCGGGCGCCCCCGGCGAGCTGTACATCGCGGGCGCCGGTCTGGCGCAGGGCTATCTCAACCGCGCCTCGCTGACCGCGGAGCGCTTCGTGGCCGACCCGTACGGTCCCGCCGGTACCCGGATGTACCGGACGGGCGACCTGGTGCGGTGGAACCTCGAAGGTTCCCTCGAATACCTCGGCCGTGCCGACCAGCAGGTCAAGCTTCGCGGTTTCCGTATCGAACTCGGTGAGATCGAGAGCGCGTTGACCGCCCAGGAGGGGGTGGGTCAGGCGACCGTCGTGGTCCGGGAGGACCGGCCCGGCGACAAGCGGCTCGCCGCCTACCTCGTCGCCGCCGAGGGTGCCAGGATCGACACCGACGCGGTGCACCGCGAGATCTCCGGCACGCTCCCCGAGTACATGGTCCCGTCCGCCTTCGTCGTGCTCGACGAGATCCCCCTCACCACCAACGGCAAGGTCGACCGGCGCGCCCTGCCCGCACCCCGGTTGAGCACCGACACCGGAGGACGCCCGCCCCGTACACCCGCCGAGGAAGTCCTGTGCGGCCTCTTCGCGGCCGTGCTCGGGCTGCCGTCGGTCACCATCGACGACCACTTCTTCCGGCGCGGCGGGCACTCCCTGCTCGCCACCCGCCTCATCAGCCGCATCCGGGCGGTGTGGGAGACCGGGATCACCATCCGGGACCTCTTCCAGTACGCCACGGTCGCGCAGCTGGCCGAGCGGATCGCGGCCGAGGGCAGTGGGGAACGAAGGCCGGCGCTGATGGCCCAGGAGCGGCCGGAGAACGTCCCGCTGTCGTCCGCGCAGCAGCGGCTCTGGTTCCTCGACCAGATGGAAGGCCCGTCCGCCACCTACAACATCCCCCTCGCCCTGCGCCTCAAGGGCCCCCTCGACCACCGTTCCCTCCAGCTCTCCCTCACCGACGTGATCACCCGGCACGAGGGCCTGCGCACCGTCTTCCCCACCCACGAGGGCACCCCCCACCAGCACATCCTTCCCCCGACCACCACCGAACTGCCCCTGATCGCCACCACCGAGGAGGAACTCACCGGGACGTTGGCCGGCCTGGCCGGCCGGACCTTCGATCTGGCATCCGAAATCCCTTTCCGAGCCCAGCTGTTGGAGCTCGGGGCCGAGGACCACGTCCTCATGCTGGTGATCCATCACATCGCCTCCGACGGCTGGTCCAACGGTCCCCTCTTCCGCGACCTGGCCACCGCCTACGCCGCCCGCACCGAGGGCAACGCCCCCGCGTGGGAGCCGCTGCCGGTCCAGTACGCCGACTACTCCCTCTGGCAGCAACGACTCCTGGAGCGGGACGAGGAACGCCAGCTCGACCACTGGCGCGGGGTGCTCGCCGAGCTGCCGGAGGAAGCCACCCTGCCCGCCGACCACGCCCGCCCCGCCGTCGCCTCCAACCGGGGCCGCACACACGCCGTGCACTGCCCCGCCGAACTGCACACCGCCCTGATGTCGCTGGCCCAGGACACCGGGACCACCCTGTTCATGGTGGCCCAGGCGGCCGTGGCGACGCTGTTGTCCCGCTCCGGCGCCGGCCACGACATCCCGCTCGGCTCACCCGTCGCGGGGCGCACCGACCAGAAACTCGACGACCTCGTCGGCTTCTTCGTCAACACCCTCGTCCTGCGCACCGACACCAGCGGCGACCCGAGCTTCCGCGAACTGCTCACCCGGGTCCGCGAGACCGACCTCGCGGCCTGGGCCCACCAGGACCTGCCGTTCGACCGGCTCGTCGAAGCCCTCAACCCCGAGCGCACCACCGCCCGGCACCCCCTCTTCCAGGTCATGCTCACCGTCGGCGACACCAGCGACGAAGCGCCCCGACTCGCCGGACTGGAGAGCGAGTTCGCCATTCCGCCGGTCTCCGTCGCCAAGTTCGACCTCACCTTCGCGTTCGCCGAGAACCGCACCGCCGACGGCCGGCCCGACGGCCTCGACATCATGATCGAGTACACCACCGACCTGTACGACGCACGCACCATCGAGGCCACCGCGGACCGTCTGGTCCGGCTCCTCACCGGCGCGGTCGCCACCCCCGATCTGCCCCTCGCGGAGCTGGAGATGGTGTCCGGGCCCGAGCGGGCGCGGCTGCGGGAGTGGAGCGGCGCCCCGACCCCGGCGCCCGGCCTCGGGCTCGACGCGCTGTTCACGGCGCAGGCCGCCCGCACCCCGCACCAGGTGGCGCTGATCCACGAGGAACAGCAGGTGACGTACGAGGAGCTGGACATCTGGTCCAACCGGCTGGCCCGCCACCTGACCGCCCGCGGCGTCACCCCGGGCAGCATCGTCGCCATCCACCTGGAGCGGTCCCCGCAGCTCATCGCCGCACTGCTCGCCGCCCTGAAGGCCGGGGCCGGATACACCCTGCTCGACCCGCAGTTCCCGGCCGACCGGCTGAACACCGTGCTCGGGCAGACCGACCCGGCGGCACTGGTCACCCAGGCCCACCTGACCGCCCTGTCGACCCCGGCCACCTTGGTCGACCTCACCGCGGAAATACCCGCGATCACCACCCTGCCGGGGACACCCGTCGAGACGGGCGGGCACCCGGAGTCCATCGCCTGCGTGATGTTCACCTCCGGATCGACCGGCGTCCCCAAGGGCGTCGCGGCCTCGCACCGGGCGCTGGCCGCCACCTTCATCGGCCCCGACTACCTGGACTTCGGCCCCGGGCAGACCAGTCTGCAGAGCTCGCCGGTGTCCTGGGACGCCTTCGCCCTGGAGGTCTTCGGACCGCTCCTGCACGGCGGCGTCTGCGTCCTCCAGCCCGGCCAGCACACCGACCCGCACCAGATCGCGGAGCTGGTGGAACGGCACGCCATCACCACCCTGCAGATGTCGGCGAGCCTGTTCAACCACATGCTCGACGAGCACCCGGCGGTCTTCTCCCGGATCAAGGAGGCCATGACCGCCGGTGAGGCGGCGTCGCCCGCCCACACCGCCAAGGCACTGGCCGACCACCCCCACCTCCACCTCGTCAACGGCTACGGACCGGCCGAGAGCATGGGCTTCACCACCACCCACACCCTCACCGGACCCGCGCCCGCCGTCCCGATCGGACGGCCGATCGCCGGCAAACACGCCTACGTCCTGGACGAGAACCTCCGCATGCTGCCACCGGGCGTCCCCGGCGAGCTCTACGTGGCCGGACACGGCCTCGCCCACGGCTACATCGGACAGCCCGCACTCAGCGCCGAACGGTTCGTCGCCGACCCCCACGGCGCCCCCGGCACGCGGATGTACCGGACCGGCGACCTGGCACGCTGGAGCCAGGACGGCGCGCTGGAGTATTTCGGCCGGGCCGACCAGCAGATCAAGTTGCGGGGGTTCCGCATCGAGCCGGGTGAGATCGAATCGGCGCTGCTGCGGCACCCCACCCTCGCCCAGGTGGCGGTGCTGATCCGCGAGGACCGGCCCGGTGACAAACGGCTGGTGGCGTACGTGGTGCCCGTCGAAGGCAGCCGGCCGGACCTTCCCGAGCTGCGCCGGCACGCGGTCGCGGCCCTGCCCGAGTACATGGTTCCGGCCACGTTCGTGCCGCTGGAGGCGCTGCCCCTGACGGTCAACGGCAAGCTTGACCGCAGGGCGCTGCCCGAACCGCCGCAGGCCGACACCGCCGGTGGCCGGGAGCCCCGCACCCCGGCGGAGGAAGTGCTGTGCGGCCTCTTCGCGGACGTCCTGGGGCTGACCTCGGTCACCATCGACGACCACTTCTTCCAACTGGGCGGCCACTCGCTGCTCGCGACCCGGCTGATCGGCCGGATCCGCTCCATCTGGGACACCCGCGTCACCATCCGGGACCTGTTCCAGTACCCGACCCCCGTACTGCTCGCCGAACACATCGCCACGAACACGGGCGGCGACCCGATGGAGACGCTGCTGCCGATCCGGGCCGCGTCCGCCACCGACACCGGGGCTCCGCTGTTCTGCGTCCACGCGGTCTCCGGGATGAGCTGGTCGTACGCCGGACTGCTCCGGCACATCGGCGGGCGGCGGCCGCTGATCGGGCTGCAGGCGAAGGAGCTGACCAGCCCCTCGGACCGGCCGGCCGGCATCGAGGAGATGGCGGCCGGCTACGTGGCCGAGATCCGCTCGGTCCAGGCCCACGGCCCGTACCACCTGCTCGGCTGGTCGTTCGGCGGACTGGTCGCCCACGCGATCGCGGCCGAACTGGAGGAGCAGGGCGAGGAAGTGGCGCTGCTGGCGCTGCTCGACTCCTACCCGCTGCCCGACGGATTCCGGCCACCCGCCATCACCGGGCGGGAGGTGCTCACCGCCCTGCTCGGCGGCCGCGGCGCCGAGATCGACGTACGCTGCGCCGACACCGCCCCGGACGCCGGGGAGCTGGCCGCCGTGCTGCGCGCCGAGGACGCGATCCTGGGCGCCCTGGAACCGGACCAGGCCGCGGCGGTCGTGACCGCCACGGCAGGCAACCTGGAGATGCGCTACCGGTACGTGCCCCGGCGGCGGTTCGGCGGCGACGCGGTGTTCTTCAACGCCGCCCGCACCCCCGCCGCGGCCGGCGGCGCCGACGCCTGGGCCCCCCATGTCACGGGCCGGGTCGAGGAGCACGACATCGACTGCGAGCACTGGGACATGACCACGGCCGAGCCGCTGCGCGAGATCGGAAAGGTGCTGGCCGAGGAGTTGCGAGGAGCGCACCACTGATCCGGAGCCCCACCCCGGTGCCCGGGCCCGCCACGACGGCGGACCCGGGCACCTTCGCGTGCGCCGCCGCCCCCGGGCTCCCAATTGCCCGCGGGCTGCCGCTCATGCCGCCGGGCGACGGGTTCCGGCCTGCATAGCGTGAAGCCATCCGCAGGCCACGGCTCCCGGCAACAGAAAGTCAAGGAAATGGTTGATCATTCCGGCTGGCGTGTCGGGGTAGCTTCAGCCCCCGTCCACCACGGCGAGATCCTGCAAGGCGTGTTCACCGGCGACGGCGGGCTCACCCGAGGTCTCGTCACACTTCCCTGCACCATTCACGCGACCCGCGCGACCTTCATCCCCGCTCCCGGCGCCGAGGTCACCGTGACGCCGGACTGGAAGGGCAAGGCCCGGCGCGCGGCGGAACTCGCGGTGCGCGCCGTGACGCCGCCGGGCGCCGAACTGCCGGGCGGTCACCTCGACCTGACCGGCGACGTACCGCTGTGCCGGGGCTTCGGCTCCTCCACGAGCGATGTGCTCGCGGCCATCTGGGCGGTGAAGGATGCGTTCGTCAGCCCGCTGCCGCCGCAGGACGTCGCCCGGATCGCGGTACGCGCGGAGACCGCCTCCGACTCCCTGATGTTCGAGGAGTCCACCGTCCTGTTCGCCCAGCGCGAGGGCACGGTCATCGAGGACTTCGGCTACCGGATGCCGGCCCTGCGGGTCCTCGGCTTCGGCTCACGCCCCGAGAGCGGCGGGCGGGGCGTGGACACTCTGACCCTCTCCCCGGCCCGTTACGGGCAGGACGAGATCGACCTCTTCACCCGGCTGCAGGCCATGCTCCGGGAGGCCATCCAGATGAAGGACGTGGCCCTGCTCGGCACCGTGGCCACGGCCAGCACGGAGATCAACCAGCGTCATCTGCCGATCCCGGACCTCGACCGCATCCGGGACATCGCGCGGACCACCGGGGCCGTCGGCGTACAGGCGGCACACAGCGGGGACATCGCCGGCCTCCTCTTCGACCGGGACGACCCCGAGGTCGAGGCGCGGACCGGCCTGGCCCAGGACCTCCTGCAAGAGCTCGGAATTCACGAGCAGTGGAACTACACAACGGGTGACTGACATGACGACGACGACCCTCCCCAAGGCTCACTCCTCGATCGTGGAGGCGACGGAGCTGCCACGCATCATCAAGGTGACCGACAACCTCTACGCGGCGGCCTTCAGCCTGATGAAGCTGCTGCCCGCCCGCTACATACTCGACCGCGCCGAGGCCGCCGGCCTGATCTCCCCGGGCACCCGGATCATCGAGACCTCCTCCGGCACCTTCGCCCTGGGCCTGGCCATGGTCTGCCGCCTGCGCGGCTACCCGCTGACCATCGTCGGCGACTCGGCGATCGACCGGGACCTGCGCACCCGGCTCGAAATGCTCGGCACGACGGTGGAGATCGTCGAGCACACCGGCCAGCCCGGCGGCATCCAGGGCGCCAGGCTCGCCCGCGTGGCCGAGCTGCGCCGGCAGCACCCGGACGCCTTCGTCCCCGGCCAGTACGACAACCCCGACAACCCCGGCGCGTACGGCGTCGTCGCCGACCTGATCGGCAACACCGTCGGCACCGTGGACTGCCTGGTCGGCCCGGTCGGTTCGGGCGGCTCCACCGGCGGACTCGCCGCCGCGCTGCGCCAGACCGGCCCCGCACTGCACCTGGTCGGCGTCGACACCCAGGGCAGCATCATCTTCGGCAGCCCGGACGGGCCCCGCATGCTGCGCGGGCTCGGCAGCAGCATCCACCCGGGCAACGTCAAGCACGCCGCGTACGACGAGGTCCACTGGGTGACGGCCCCCGAGGCCTTCCACGCCACCCACGAGCTCTACCGCGCACACGGCCTGTTCATGGGCCCGACCAGCGGTGCCTCCTTCCAGGTGGCCTCGTGGTGGGCCGAGCAGAACCCGGGGAGCACCGTCGTGATGGTGCTCCCCGACGAGGGCTACCGCTACCAGTCCACCGTCTACAACGACAACTGGCTGCGCGAGCAGGGGATCGTCCCCGCCCCCGCCACCGGCGGCCCGCTCACCGTCGAGCACCCGCTGGACGCCACCGCCGCCTGGTCCCGGCTGCTGTGGGCCCGCCGCGGCTTCGACGACGTGGTGATGCCGGTGGTCGGCTCATGAGCGAGCGCCTGCTGCTCCTGGTCGAGAGCAACACCACCGGCACGGGACGGCTGTTCGCCCGGCGCGCCGCCGAACTCGGTGTGGTGCCCGTGCTGCTGTGCGCGGACCCGGACCGCTACCCGTACGCCGCCGAGGACCGGCTGCGGACCGTCGTCGTGGACACCAGCGACGAGACCGCGCTGTGGACGACCGTCCGCGCCCTGGAGGACGACGCCGCCATCGCGGGCGTCCTGACCAGCTCCGAGTACTACGTGCCGGCCGCCGCCGCCCTCGCGTACCGGCTCGGACTGCCCGGCCCCTCGGCCGAAGCCGTCCGCGCCTGCCGCGACAAGGCCGAACAGCGCCGGATGCTCACCGACGCGGGCGTCGGATCGCCGGACTTCGCCGTCGTCGCCGAGGTCCCCGACGCACTCGCCGCGGCCCGCTCCATCGGACTGCCCGTGGTGGTCAAACCCGTGCAGGGATCGGGGAGTCTGGGCGTACGGCTGTGCACCGGGCTCGACCAGGTCGCCGAGCACGCCGGGACGCTGCTCGCCGCCACCGTGAACGAACGCGGCATCGCCGCACCCAGCCGGATCCTGGTCGAGGAGTACCTGACCGGGCCGGAGTACTCCGTCGAGGTGTTCGGCACCGAAGCCGTCGTCACCGTCGCCAAGCACGTCGGCGCGCTGCCGGTCTTCGTCGAGACCGGCCACGACGTGCCGGCCGCCCTGCCCGGCGAACAGGAGATCGCCCTGCGCGAGACCGCCGTACGCGCCGTGCGGGCACTCGGCCTCGGCTGGGGAGCCGCCCATGTCGAACTCCGGCTGACCGGGCCCCGGACCGCCCAGGTCATCGAGGTCAACCCCAGGCTGGCCGGCGGCATGATTCCCGAACTCGTCCGCCGGGCCTGCGGGATCGACCTGGTCCGCGCCCAGGTGCTGGCCGCCCTCGGCACCGCCCCCGAGCTGGAACGCACCGGATACGCCCGCGCCTCGATCCGGTTCCTCACCGCGGAACAGGACGGCATCGTCGCCCCGTCCGCCGCACTGACCGAAGCCGTCGCCAGGGCCCGCACGGTCCCGGGAACCGTCGAGGCGGTGCTCTACCGCGCCCCGGGCGAACCCGTCGGTCCCGCCGAGGACTTCCGGGGCCGCGTCGGCCACGCCATCGCCGTCGCCGACCGGTCGGTACGGGCGGCCGAGGCCGCGGACCGGGCCGTGGCGCTGCTCGGCGGGGCCGTGACCTACGCGGACCTGCACACACAGGAGGCATTCGCATGACCGCAGCGACGGCACACGGCGTCGACACCGGCCGGCTCAAGGCCGCGCTCGACGCCGAGGCGCACCGCATCGTCTACGACCAGTACCTGCCGGACACCGCGGACGGACTCGGCGAGGAGCTGCGCTGCATCAGCGAGGTCGACCGCGCCCACCTGATCATGCTCACCGAGCGCGGCATCGTGGACGCCGACCGGGCCGCCGCCCTGCTGCGCGCCGTAGAGGAACTGCGCGACCAGGACTTCGCACCGGTCAGGGCCACCCCGATGCCCCGCGGCGTCTACCTGGCGTACGAGGGCCACCTCATCGGGAAGCTGGGCGACGAGACCGGCGGCATCCTGCACACCGGCCGGTCCCGCAACGACCTCAACGCCACCACCACCCGGCTGAAGACGCGCGGCCCCTACCTGGCCCTGCTCGACGCGGTCGACCGGCTCGCCGGGGTGCTCCTGGCGAAGGCCGAGGAGTACCGCGACGTGATCATGCCCGCCTACACCCACGGCCAGCCGGCCGTGCCGATCAGCTACGGCCACTACCTCGCCGGAGTCGCCGGCGCGGTGCTGCGCGCGTACGAGTCGCTGCTGGACGCCGGACGCCAGATCGACGTCAACCCGCTGGGCGCCGGCGCGATCGGCGGGACGTCCGTCCCCATCGATCCCGGGCGCACCGCACAACTGCTCGGCTTCGGCTCCGCCGCCCCCAACTCCGTCGACGCGGTGGCCTCCCGGGACTTCGTGCTGGACCTGCTGTCCGCCTCCGCCGTACTCGGTGTCGCGCTGGCCCGCGCCGGGCGGGACCTGAGCACCTGGACCTCGGAGGAGTTCGGGCTGCTGAGGGTGGGCGACACCCTCGTCGGATCCAGCTCGATGATGCCGCAGAAGCGCAACCCGTTCCTGCTCGAACACATCCAGGGCAGATCCACCGCGAGCCTCGGCGCCTTCGTCGGCGCGGCGTCCGCGATGACCACCGGCGGCTACACCAACGCCATCGCGGTCGGCACCGAGGCCGTACGGCACCTCTGGCCCGGACTGAGCAGCACCACCGACGCGGTGACGCTGCTGAGCCTGGTGGTGGCGGGCACCGAACCGGAACGCGCACGCATGACGGAGCGGGCCGTGGACGGCTTCACCTCGGCCACGTACCTGGCGGAACGGCTCGTACTGGACGGGACACCGTTCCGGGCGGCGCACCATCTGGTCGGCGAGACCGTGCTCGGCGCCCTGGAATCGGGCCGCTCGCTGGTGGCCGCGGCCCGCTTCGCCGCCGTCGACGAGGGCGGACTGGCCCCCGACCGGGTGGCCGCGGCGTGCGCCCACGGCGGCGGACCCGGCTCCACGGCCGACGGGATCCGCGCCCTGAACGCCCGACGGGACGCGCTCAGGGCCGAATCGGACCACCGGCGCACCCGCTGGTCCGACGCCGGAGCGCTGCTCTCGCGGGCCGTGACCGAGGCGGTGACATCATGTCGGCCCGCCTGACCGAACGCGCACCGGGCCAGGAGCACCGGCCGCCGCCGCGCGGCGGACTGCGCCGCCACCACGACTTCCGGCTGCTGTGGCTCGGCGAGACGACCAACCGCGTCGGCATCAACATCACCGGGGTCGCCATGCCCCTGGTGGCCGTGGTGACGCTCGACGCGAGCACGCTCTGGGTGAGCGCGCTGGCGGCCGCCCCCTGGCTGCCCTGGCTGCTCATCGGCCTGCCCGCCGGTGCCTGGGTCGACCGGATGCGACGCCGGCCGATCATGCTGATCTGCAACGTGGTCCCACTGGTACTGCTCGCCAGTGTTCCGGTGGCGGGCTGGCTCGGGGTCCTGACGATGACCCAACTGCTGGCCGTGGCACTGATCAACGGCTTCGCCGCGGTGTTCTTCGGGATCTCGTACAAGGTCTACCTGCCCTCCCTCGTCGAACCCGAGGACCTCCAGGAGGCCAACGCCAAGCTCCAGGGCAGCGAGTCGGTGGCCCAGGTCGCGGGGCTGGGCGGCGGCGGCCTGCTCGCCCAGGCCTTCGGCGCCGCCTCCGGCCTCCTCGTCAACTCGGCGACCTTCCTCGTCTCCGCGCTGTGCCTGCTCGGCATCCGGAGCAAGGAACCGCTCCCGGAGAAACCCGAGCGGCACCGGGCCCTGCGACAGGACATCAAGGAGGGCCTGCACTACACCTTCAAAGACCCCTACCTGCGCGTCCTCACCCTGTACGGCACCGCCACCAACCTGCTGCTGACGGCCGAGGCGGCGATCCTGCCGGTCTTCATCATCCGTGAACTCGGGGTCCCCGAAGGCGCCACCGGCTGGCTCCTCGCGTCGAGCAGCATCGGCGGGATCCTCGGAGCCACCACCGCGAAACGCCTGATCGCACGGTTCGGATCGGCCCGCGGACTGCTGGTCGCCACCATCGCCAGCGCCCCGTTCGCCCTGCTCATCCCGCTGACCAGGATGGACTGGACCCTGTCCGCACTGGTGGTCGGGAGCGCGATCCTCTCGCTCGGCGTCGTACTCGCCAACGTGATCCAGGGAGCGTTCCGCCAGCGCTACTGTCCGCCCCAGCTGCTCGGCCGCGTCTCGGCCAGCGTCTCGGTCGCGAACTTCGGCGCCATTCCCTTCGGTTCACTGCTCGGCGGAATCCTCGGCACCGCCCTCGGTCTGCGGCCCGCCCTGTGGCTGCTCACCGCGGGACTCGCCCTGACCCCGCTGCTCCTCCTGATCGGGCCGCTGCGCCGAAGGCGGGACCTCCCGGTCGCGCCGGCCACGCCGTGAGACCCGACTCGCCTGTCACTCTCGTACGAACAGGAGAGACCCCGTGGAACAAGCCCTGCCGTGGGTCGTCCGCGAGCTGCCACCCCCTGGCTCGCTCGACCTCTGGCTCCTGAGGGTCTCGGATGTCCCCCTCGGCATCCTGGACGAACAGGTACTCGACGCGACCGAGCGTCAACGTGCCGCCACCCTCATGCACGCCGCCGACCGGACCCGGTTCACAGCCGCGCATGTCGCCCTTCGCCGGCTGCTCGGCTCGTACCTGAGCCTGCGCCCCGAGGACGTCCACCTCGGCCGGGACACCTGCCCCTGCTGCGGCGGACCGCACGGCCGGCCCACCGTGCTCGATGCCGACGACCGGCTGTTCTTCTCGCTGTCCCACCGCGGCGACCTCGCCGTCGTCGGAACCGCGGCGGCCCCCATCGGGGTCGATGTGGAACTGGTGCCGGACGAGGACGGCACCGCCGACCTCGCGGCGATGCTGCACGTGGACGAGCAGGCCGAACTGGCGGCACTGAGCCCGCCGGCCCGGCCCCGGGCCCTGGCCCGGCTGTGGACCCGGAAGGAGGCCTACCTCAAGGGCCTCGGCACGGGCCTGGGACGCGACCCCGCGCTCGACTACGTCGGCTCGGGGCGCCCCGAGGGGCCGTACCCGCCGTCCGGCTGGACCCTGCTCGACGTACCGGTGGACCGGGGCTACGCGGCGGCGGTGGCGGTACGCGGCGAGCTGACCGTCGAAGGACCGCTCGTCCGCAGGCTCGCCGGTCTCGATCTCGTACGGCACGACTGCGACGCCCTCCAGACGGCGAGAACCCCGCCCTGACCACCCGCCGGGTCCGCCGGGTGCACCGTTTCGGTGATCACCCGGCGGCGGGCACGCACCACCCGGCCGCTCCCGCCGCGGCTGCCGATCACCGATACGTCCTCACCAACACTCCTACGGACTTTTGGAACTGACGATGTCAAACGCTGTGCAGCAGGCCCCCGCGGCCCTCCTCCCGCAAGTGCTGCCCCGTACCACCGGGCAGCCCGACACCGGCGCCGAGCACGTGACGGGCGCCCAGTCCCTCATCCGCTCGCTCGAAGAGGCCGGCGCGGAAACCGTGTTCGGCATCCCCGGCGGCTGCATCCTTCCGGCGTACGACCCGTTGATGGACTCGGACCGGGTCCGTCATGTGCTGGTCCGCCACGAGCAGGGCGCCGGGCACGCGGCCACCGGCTACGCACAGGCCACCGGCAAGGTCGGGGTGTGCATGGCGACCTCGGGTCCGGGCGCCACCAACCTGGTCACCCCGATCGCGGACGCGTACATGGACTCCGTGCCGCTGGTCGCGATCACCGGCCAGGTCCCTTCCGCCGCGATCGGCACGGACGCCTTCCAGGAGGCGGACATCGTCGGCATCACCATGCCGATCACCAAGCACAACTTCCTGGTCACGAACGCCGACGACATCCCGCGCACGGTCGCCGAGGCCTTCCGTATCGCCTCGACCGGCCGCCCCGGACCGGTGCTCATCGACATCACCAAGGACGCCCTCCAGGCGGCCACCACCTTCCGCTGGCCGCCCAGGACGGACCTGCCCGGCTACCGCCCGGTCACCAAGCCGCACGCCAAACAGATCCGCGAGGCCGCCCGCCTCATCAGCGCGTCGAGCCGCCCGGTCCTCTACGTCGGCGGCGGGGTGCTCAAGGCACGGGCCACGGCCGAACTGCGCACCCTGGCCGAGCTGACCGGCGCCCCCGTGGTCACCACCCTGATGGCGCTGGGCGCCTTCCCCGGAAGCCACCCGCAGCATGTGGGGATGCCGGGCATGCACGGGGACGTCGCGGCGGTCGCCGCACTCCAGAAGGCCGACCTGATCGTCGCCCTGGGGGCCCGCTTCGACGACCGGGTCACCGGCAGACTGGACAGCTTCGCCCCGCACGCCAAGGTCGTCCACGCCGATATCGACCCCGCCGAGATCTCCAAGAACCGGGTCGCCGACGTGCCGATCGTCGGGGACGCCCGCGAGGTCCTGCTCGCCCTGGTCCAGGCCGTCCGGGCCGAGCACACCGAGGGCCGTGCCGGCGACTACGACACCTGGTGGCGGGAGCTGAACCACTGGCGAGCCACCTACCGGCGCGGCTACGAACTGCCCGCCGACCCGGGACTGCTCGCCCCGCAGCAGGTCATCGAACGGATCGGCCGACTGGCCCCGGAAGGAACGCTGTTCGCCTCCGGCGTGGGCCAGCACCAGATGTGGGCGGCGCAGTTCCTCCCGCACGAGGAACCGGGCACCTGGTTCAACTCGGGTGGCGCCGGAACGATGGGGTACGCGGTTCCGGCCGCGATGGGCGCCAAGGCCGGACGTCCCGACCGCACCGTCTGGGCGATCGACGGCGACGGCTGCTTCCAGATGACCAACCAGGAGCTCGTCACCTGCGCGCTCAACAACATCCCGATCAAGGTCGCGATCATCAACAACGGTGCGCTCGGGATGGTCCGCCAGTGGCAGAACCTGTTCTACGGTGCGCGGTTCTCCAACACCGTGCTGCACGACGGCGCCACCAACGCCACCACCGGATCGACCCGCGGAGTGGGATCAGCGACCCATCACGGCACCCGGGTCCCGGACTTCGTACAGCTCTCCGAGGCGATGGGCTGTGTGGGCCTGCGCTGCGAGAACCCCTACGAGCTCGACGCGATCATCGACAAGGCCAACGCGATCAACGACCGCCCCGTCGTGGTGGACTTCATCGTCCACGAGGACGCGATGGTGTGGCCGATGGTCCCTGCCGGCACCTCCAACGACGACATCATGGCCGCACGCGACGTACGCCCCGACTTCGGCGACTACGCGGACGACTGAGAGGACCCTCCGACATGTCCCAGCACACGCTCTCCGTCCTGGTCGAGGACACACCCGGCATCCTCGCCCGTGTCGCCGCCCTGTTCTCCCGCCGCGGCTTCAACATCGACTCGCTCGCGGTCGGCACCACCGAACATCCCGAGCTGTCCCGCATCACCATCGTCGTCAGGGTCGACCACGAACTGGCCCTGGAACAGGTGACCAAGCAGCTCAACAAGCTGGTCAACGTCCTCAAGATCGTCGAGCTGGAGGCGGACTCCGCCGTCCAGCGCGAACTGGTCCTGGTGAAGGTGAGCGCCGGCAACGGCACCCGGGCCCAGATCATCCAGATCGCCGAGTTGTTCCGCGCCAGAACCGTCGACGTCTCGCCCGACGCCGTCACCCTCGAAGCGACCGGCTCCGGCGACAAGCTCGACGCGATGCTCCGGATGCTCGCCACCTTCGGCATCAAGGAACTCGTCCAGTCCGGCGCCATCGCGATCGGCCGCGGCTCCCGCGCCCTGGCCGACCGCTCCGCCCGCGAGGCCCGCCCGATCCCCCTGACCTCGGCCGCCACCGAGGCGCGAAGCGCATAGCCCGTGCCCGTGAAGTCCCGTCCGCACACCCTCACGTTCCACAGACCAAGGAGAAGCACCATGCCCGCCGAGCTGTTCTACGACGACGATGCCGACCTGTCCATCATCCAGGGCCGCAAGGTCGCGGTCATCGGCTACGGCAGCCAGGGCCACGCCCACGC
>NZ_JBIATE010000023.1:0-101338 GCF_042891445.1 Streptomyces sp. NPDC001890
ACCGCATACGCACCGAAGGCATCGAGAAGAACACCCACGACAACCCCTTCGGCGCCGTCCTCTCCTTCCGCGGCACCGTCACCGACACCACCGTCGAGCACGCGCTCTCCGGCAAGGTCATCGAGCTCACCGACACCTTCCCGGTCCCCGACGCCAAGGCGTTCGAGGTCGGCCAGTGGTGGGCCGTGCAGGTGGACCCGGTCGCGGGCGGCGGACGTGACGAACGCGAGCTGCAGAAGCTGGTCGAGATCACCGAGATCGTCGACGCCGGGCACATCCGGATCGGCTACCTCAACGGCTGGGAACTCGCCGAGGGCCGCAAGCTCACCTGGACCCGGATCGAACCGGTCCGGTCCACCCACATCCGCAACATGGTCTTCGAGGGTGCGGGGCCCGACGAGTACACCGGCTCCCACCCCGTCAGCTTCGAGTACGCCGTGGGCTGCGACGTCTCCGGGATCCATGCCACCGGCACCTTCTGGCCGGTCATCATGCGCCGCTGGTGCACCCGCTTCCGTACCGAGGACTGCTCCCTGAAGAACCCGCCCACCGTCGAGTACGGTGGCGCGGGCTACCTCACCCAGCAGATCTACTGCCTGTACGGGCGGGTCGCGGACTGCACGACCAGCAATGTCCGCCACCTCAACGACCTCACCGCCTCCGCCTACTGCACTGTCGTGAACTGCCACGGCGACGGCGACGACGCGGGCGGCAATCCCTTCACGACGCACGGACAGTACGAGCACGATCTGCTCTTCGACGGCAACTCCGGACTGATGGACATCGCCAACTCCGGGGCGCAGTGGGGGATTTCGGCGAAGCGGATCACCGTACGCAGACATGTCTGCTCCTGGTTCACCGCCAACACCAAGATCACCGATCTGACCCTGGAGGACATCACGGTGATCGCCCGTCCCACCTTCGACCAGGCCGGCACCCTCACCGTCAACGCCGACGGCGCCCAGGTGCGCGGCTGCACGGCGAAGACCTTCGCCGTGGCCCAGCGCTCCGCCCGCTCCACCCGGCCGACCACCATCAGCGACTGCTCCTTCGAACCGCCCGCCGGAGCCGTCCTCGTCCAGACCCCGGTCACCGCGCCCGTGCACTTCGTGCGCTGCACGTTCAAGGGCGTCGACGGCGCGATCCTGCGCGGCGCCGGCCCCGTCCACTTCACCGACTGCACGGTCACCGGCGCCGAGAACGCGGCCCCGCTCTCGGTCGGATCGGCCGAGCTCCGGATCGACGGCGGCAGGTACGACAACACCGGCATCGAGCTCAGCGCGGTGCGCGACCAGCGGATCACCATCACCGGCGGCGCCCGCCTCACCGGCAGCAACAAGGCCGAGGCGCTGCTCGGCCGGGCCGCCGGCGCCGGGAGGATCACCTGGGACATCAGCGGTCTCAGCAGCTCCGCCGCCGGCCCGGACACCGCCCATGTCCGCATCGCCGACGGCACCAACCACTACGCGGCGACCGGCAGCCGCTTCACCGGCGGCACCCTCCACCTCGCCCCGGACGCCCTGGCCTCGGCCCTGCACACCACCTGCGTGGAGGACGGCACCGAGCGCACCGCCATGCCCGCCCACGGCGACACGGCGCGCACGGACGGGAACCTGACCCTGTGACCGCCACGATCCGCACCGCCACCCCGGCCGACGACGCGGCACTGGCAGCCCTGTGGCGGCGCTGCTTCGACGCCCCGCACCTCGCCGACCTGCACGCCCTCGACCCGGACCGCCACCGGCACACCTTCGTCGCGCAGAACGCCGCGGGAGACGGGATCGACGCGGTCGTCGTGTACGTACCGAGGCGGATCCGCGACGCGCACGGCACCCCGCAGCGGGTCGGCGGCATCGGCAGCGTCGCCACCCGCCCCGAGGCCCGGGGCCAGGGGCTGGTGCGGCGGCTGCTGGAGGCGGCGGAGCACACCATGACGGCCGAACAGTGCGCCTGGTCACTGCTGTTCACCGGAACGCCGGGCGTCTACCGGGGCTCGGGATGGCAGGAGTTCGGCAGTACGTACACCGAGGGGCGGCTCGCCCCCTCGCCCGCCGCCGGGGCGTTCCGGATCCGCGCCGCCACCGCGCGGGACGCCGCGGAGCTGGCCGCGCTGCATCACGCGTACAACGAGGCCCGGCCCCTCAGTTCGGTGCGGGCGGCCGAGGACTGGGCGGTTCGGGTGCCCGCCTGGTACGGCCCGGTCGAGCGCACGCTCGTGGCGCAGGACCCGGCGTCGGGGGCGCTCGCCGGCATGCTCGTGGCCCAGCACGCGGGGGAGTACCTGGAGGTGCGGGAGTTCGCGGGCGCCCCCGAGTGCCTGGGCGAGCTGTACGCCGCCGCCGGCGAACGGGGCCGGGAGGCAGGGCTGAGCCGGGCCCGGGTCCGGCTCCCCGACGGCCCCGGGGTCCGGGCCGCGCTGCCGGCCCTGCTGGCGGACGCCCGGCAGGTGACGGAACACGTGGGCATGGCGCGCCCGCTGCTCGCCACCGAGGAGGCGGTACGGGCCACGGTCACGGCACCCGGCGCGGTCCACTGGTACGGCGACTGCTTCTAGTTCTAGTGCTCTGACAAGGACAGCGACAGAAGGACGACTCAGGAGGCGGACGGCTCGATCTCTCCCGCGAAGACGATGACCTGGTCGATCAGGTTCCGCCGCAGATGGACGACGTCCGTTCCCGCCAGGCGGGGGCCTCCATCCGGCGTGGTGAAGACCCACTGGTACCGGGCCCACTCGTCCGGCATGTCCACCGCCGAACAGCGCACCATCGTGCCGGTCCCCGCGGGGTGGCGCCGGATGTCCAGCACGAACCGCTCGACCGCCTCGATTCCTTCGCTGCGGCCCAACGGTCCCCAGAAGACCACGTCCGAGGTCAGGGCCTGGGAGAGCAGGGCAGTCACATAGCTGTCGTCCGAGGCGTTGAACGCGGAGATGAACATGTCGATCGCGGAGCGTGCCGTCTCTTCCTGCATGCCTCAGTAATACCAGCCGTTGCGCGTGCGCTCGTCCCGCGAGCCGCCTTCCGATCACGGTGGACCATCCCGGTCACAGCACTGGACCAGGAAGACGGGGCGCTCTCAGCGGCAGGGAGTGAGCAGGAAGCGCCCCACGAGCCCGGCCCCCGCGTCCAGGCGGCGGCGGAACTCCTCGGCGAGCAGCGGCACGTCACGCAGCCGCCACAGCACCAGCGCGGCCGACCAGGCCGCCTCGCGGGCCCGCTCCAGGCTCCACGTGCCGAACAGATGGGTGAGCGGGTCCGCCAGTTCCAGCAGATCGGGGCCCGGCATCAGCTCCTCCCGGATCCGCTCCTCCAGCATCAGCAGGAGATCGCCCACCCGGTCGAACTCGTCCTCCAGATCGGGCGGGGCGCAGCCGAGCGTGCGGCAGGTGTCCACGACGGCGAGCGGCAGATCGTGGCCGATGTGCGCGTTGATGCCGGACAGGGCGAACTGCAGCGGCCGTACGCCGGGATGGTGCCGGTACTGGAAGAGCGGATGCCAGCAGTCGGGCGTCCGCTCTCCCGCCGCGGAGGCGTCGACCGCCGACAGGTAGCGTTCGGCGAACCGCACGTCCAGCGTCTCGGCGGCCCTCCGGTCCGGGAACGCGCCGTCGTCGATCTGCCGCCGGACGGTCTCGGTGACCGTCAGATAAATGCGGTTGAAGACCGCCATCCCGTCCTCGGCCCCGCCCACCGGCGGCCAGGCGGAGCTGAACGCGCGCATCCGCTCGATCACGGAGGCGATGCCGGGGACGGAGCTGTGCACCTGCTCGAACTGCGCCATGGGGGCAGCGTCCCAGCCCCGGGGCCGGGACGGCGCCGACGGGACCGGGGTTCATCGGAATGGGCGAACGGCCGTGACACACAACCCCTGTCAGCCACCGTCGCCTCGGCTTCCCGGTCCGACGCGACTATTTGGCAAGTTTGCCGTTGGCCCGCACCGTGAACCAAGTGCCGTTCACCCCCTGGCCGTTGGTGTCACCCGGCTGCTCGTCGCCGGTGTACCAGTAGAGCGGCCAGCAGTCGAGGCTGAGCTGCTTCGTGCCGTCGGGGCGGGTGTACGGGCTGATCAGCTTCGGGTCGATGCCCTCGATGTTCTTCTTGTCGACGAGCCCGGCGGGCTTCCACTTCTCCAGGCAGGCGCCCGTGCAGTTGGACTTCATCGGCCAGGCGGTGTCCTTGGTGAAGCGGTAGAGCGTACGCCCCTTGCCGTCGCGGACGATCGTGCCGCGCTCCTCGTCGTCGACCGTGGACAGGGCGGGCAGGTCCTCCGGCTCGCTGGGGGCCTCCTGCGCCCGTGCCTTCGCCTTCGTGCCGTCGGGCGCGGCCGAGAACCAGGTGCCGCCGACGCCCTGCCCGCGGGTCTGCCGGGGCGCGGTGTCCTGCGCGTAGCGGTACAGCGGCCATCCCGCGAGCGTCAGCTGCCTCGTGCCGTCCGCACGCTTCACCGAGCCGAGCAGCCCGGGGTCCATGCCGCGGCCCGCCTTCGCACCGTCGGCGAGCACCGGCGGCCAGGCCGCGGCACAGTCGCCCGCGCAGCGGGAAGCGGGCGGCTTCGCCGTGTCCTTGTCGAAGCGGTACAGGGTGAAGCCCGCACCGTCGGTCACGACCGGGCCCAGCTGCTTGCTCTGCCAGACGCTGAGGCGGCCCGCCTGCGAGGGCTGTGCACCGTTGTCCGTCGAGGCGGCGCGCCCGGCGGATCCGGTGGTGGTCGCCGCAGTGCCCTGGGAGCTCGTGCAGGCCGCCGTCAGCATGACCGCGGCGACCGTGAGAACGGCCGGGACGCAGGTGAATTTACGCATGGGTATCCCTCTTTCGGAAATCTTGGGGAATTGGCTTTTCGCTGAAGTACTGAGGTGCAGGAAGTGCAGGAAGTGCAGGAAGTGCAGGAAGTGCTGAAGTACATGAAGTTCTGAAGTGCAGGGAAGTGCAGAAGTACTGAAGCAATGGACCGCCCCGGCAGCAGGGGAGGAGTCGGCCGACTACCGGGGCGGAGTTTCTGGTCCCGGAATTCCTTCTGGCCGGTCACTGTCACTGTCACTGTGAGAACGGCCGCTGTGGCGGGGAGGTTCAATTCCCGGGAAGTTCTTTTTCCGGGCCGCGAGCGGTCAGACCCGCCCGGTGCCCGCCCCCGCCAGGGTCTGCGTGGGAACGAGCACCCGCAGACCGAGGACGCCCAGGTCGACGCTGCCGTCGTTCTCCGCGTACCACCGCCAGTGCGCACCCGGTACGTCGCCCACCGTCAGCACGATCCAGCCGCCGCCCTCGGACCCGGTGAGGTCCGCGAGCGCCCGCGCCTCCTCGGCGGTCGGCGCGTCCTGGAGAACGACGAAGCCGGTGACCTCGCCCGTACGGGCGGCGCCACGCACCAGGCCGACGCCCAGTTCCTCGGCGGAGCCGAGGATCTCCTCGGGGGCCTTGCCCGTCACCTCCGACACGGAGCGGACCCGGACCAGACCGTTGAGGCCGGGCAGAGCGCTCGCGGCCGGGTCCACCGACACCACCACCGTGCGCTGCCGCGGCAGTTCGAGCAGACCGCGCACCAGCGCCGCCACGGTGTCCTGGGCGACGACGAGGTCACCGCTGACGCTCAGCGCGCCGTCGATCTGCCCGAGGTCCACCATGACCTGCGCACCCCGCTCGCTCACCCCGATCCGGGCGAGGTGCGGCAGCGCGAGCGCCACATCGGCCGCCGGATCGCCCTCGATGACGGAGGGCAGTCCGGTGCGCTCCCAGCGATTCGGTTCGAGCGCGGTCCACGGCACGGGCGCGGTGTGCGCCCCCGACAACGACGCGAGCAGCTTCGTGGGTTCGGCGAGGACGCTGTAGACCCGTACCGGACGCTCCGCCTCCGCCGCGCCGGCGGGGATCAGTTCGCGCAGCGCCTGCCGCACCACCACCGGCGTACGGGTGTCCGCCGCGAGCCGCCGCGCGAGCGCGCCCCGCCGGCGCCGCCGCAGCGCGAGCGCCAGACGACGCGGCAGCCGAGGCCGCAGCACCCGGGCGGCCCGCGCGATCCAGGAGCCGGTGGCGCGCACGGCCCGGCCGATCGGACGCCGCGCGACGATCATCACGGTCAGTACGGCGGCGCCGGCCACACCCCCGATCAGCCAGGGCGACCCGAGCCGGTCGCCGAGCCCGGCGAACGGTCCCGGGTTCCGGCCGGCCACGGCGCGGGGCGTGGGGGCGGCGCTCTGCTGGGGGCGCTTCGCCGGGGCGGCGCTCTCCTCGGGCAGGACACCGAACTCCACGCCGGGCCCGTCCGCGTCCTCCGGCAGGATCAGCGGGAAGCCCGGGGTCAGCTGGTCGGGGCTCACGAAGGCCGAACCGTCCGGCAGTTGGCGCCCGCTGTTGAGGACCAGGATCTCCTCGAACCGGTCGCCGTCTTTGAGAGTGCGCTCCGCGATCCCGAACAGCGTCTCCTGCTCGCCGCCGTTCTCCTGCGCGGACTTGACCACGTAGTACTTCGTCACCTCGTCGGCCCGCAGCGCCCGGGAAGGCTGCGCCCGCACGGCCGCCAGGACCGGTACGGAATCCGGAGCCCGTACCGGTCCCAGAGCCTGCGCCGGCGCGGGCAGTGCCAGCCAGGTGACCGCCATCAGGCCGCACACCGCCGTCACCCGTGCCGTCGTGCGCCACGGCGCCGGCCGCCGTGCTTCGTTCGTCGTCCTCGGGGCGTCGCGCATCCTTCTCGTCCTCCTCCGTACGGGGCCTGGTGACGCGCACTGCTCGTGCGTCGGCCGTCACACGCGCCGGGCCCCGGGTCGGTTCAACGACAGCTGAACCGAAACGTCGACCACCCCGTTAGGAGGAGCCGAACAGGCGTGTAGCCGGGAGGAGTTGGAAATGGCGCGTCGGCATGCAACGGGCTGGGAGGTGCTCGGGTTCGGGGAGGATCCGACCCCCGGGAACCCGGAGGCGATCAGGACACTGGCCAAGACCTATCAGGAACTGGGCGACGGGGCGGGCGAGGCGGTCGATCTGCTGCGCGCCGACGGGGCGCTGCGCCGCGGCAAGGGCCAGGCGATGGACGCCCTGAAGACGCGGATCACCAAGGACCTGCCGGGGCTTCTGGAGAAGACCAGGGACTCCTTCCGTACCGCCGCGGGCGCCTACGACGAGTACGCGAACACCCTGACCAGCGCCCAGGACCTGCTGGACCGGGCCATCGACCAGGGCCAGGAGGTCGCCGCCACCGCGAAGACGGAGGTCCCGGCCCTCGCGGCGGACGCCACTCCGGAGCAGGCCGAGACCCACCAGACGCAGCAGGGCGAGGTGAACTCCGCGAAGGAGGCGCTGTCCGCCGCCGAGGAGCTCGGCCGCATGGCGCAGCGGATTCGCGAGGAGGGGTCCGACAAGGCCACGATCGTCCTCGACGACGCCGCCGAACAGGCCATCCCCGCCCGGGACTTCGTGAAGGCGTTCGGCGACTTCCTCGCGGACAACCCGCTGGTGGAGATCATCGCCGGTGTCATCATCGGCATCGTCGCCGTGTTCTTCCCGGTCGTGGGTCTCATCCTGGGTGCGATCCTGTTCGCGGTGTCGGTGATCCGGATGGTGTCGCAGGGCAAGATCGACGCCGGTGAGATCATCATCGGCCTGCTCACCCTCGTGCCCGGTGGTGTGCTCCTCGGCGGGCTCGGGAAGATCGTCGGGGCGGCGGGCAAGCTGGCGAAGTTCGCGCCGTTCCTGGCCAAGGTGGGCAAGGGCGTCGGGACCGCTTCCGGGGCGGTCTCGGCGGCCCTGAAGAACTCGACATTCGTCCGCAAGATCATCGACCCGCTGTCCAAGGGACTCGTGGGGCTCAAGACGTCCCCAGGTCTGGCCCTCGGCGCCAAGTTCGCGATCGACGTGACCACCGAGTTCAGCCTCGGCTTCCTGGCGAGCGGGCTCACGGCGGTGTTCGACGGGAAGAAGTTCGACGCGGCCTCGGCCGCCAAGGGTGCCGCCCTCGGCGCCGCCACGGCCGGTGCCCTCACCCTGTTCGGCGGGACGAAGTTCGCCACCAGCATCAAGGACGCCTTCACCACCAAGGGCAAGTTCAAGAGCAACATCGACAAGGCGTTCTCCGTGAACAGCCTCGGTGTCGTCGACGGCAAGTTCAAACCCGGCAACGTCCTGTTCAACGACACCAAGGGCGCGCAGAAGACCGGCTTCCACGGCATCAACGGCCAGACCAAGTCGGACCCCACCACGGGCGAGGTCAAGACGAAGGTCACGACCCCGGACGGCGCGAAGACCGAGACGAAGATCACTCCGCCCGGTCCCAAGGCCGACCAGGTCCAGGCCCCCGACGACCTGCCCTTCGGAGTCCCGGCGCCCGAGACGTCGACGACCACCACGACACCGGACGGGTTCACCTCGACGACCTCGAACGGCACCAACACCATCAAGAGCCCGGACGGGGACGTCATCACCTCGAACGGCACCACGACGACGATCGACACCCCGATCCAGGGCCCGACCACGAAGGAGAAGATCCTCGGCGGGATCGGCGGCGAGTTCGCGCCCGCGCAGTCGCAGAAGCCCGCGCTCTCCACGGAGCTGGGCCCGGCCGGCGGCTTCACGACCTCGGGACCGTTCGGCGAGGTCTCCAAGGCGCCGGACGGCACCACGACGTTCAGCTCGCCCGGCGGTGACGGCGGTGGCCCCACGCCGGAGTTCACCGTGAACAACAACACGGTCTCCACCCCGAACGGCCTCACCCTGACCGACAACGGCGGCTCCACGACGGTGAGCGGTGGCGGGCTCACCACGGACAACACGAACGGCGTCAACTCGGTCTTCAACGGCCCCCCGGCGGGCCCCCCGGCGGGCCAGCCGGTGGCGACCCACAACCCCGCCGACGGCAACGTCGACATCAACTTCGGCAACACCACGCTCAGCGGCAACACGGGGAATCCCGGGGGTGGTTTCGCCCTGCCGGACGGCACGCAGGCCAGTGTCGGCAACAACGGCGACGTGAGCGTCGTCAACGGCGACGGCGGCGGCCAGAACGTCAACCTGCCCGCGGTCGACGCGGGCGGCCCGGTCACCTTCACCGACACCAACGTCAGCACCAGCATCCCCCCGGGCGGCGGCGCCACCATCACCACGCCGGGCGGGCCCGCCACCACGCTCGACCACACCGGGTTCACGGTGAACACCGGCGGCCCCATTCCCGACACGGTGCAGTTCAACGGTCCTGGCAACTCGCTCGACGTGACCCCGCCCGGTGGTCAGCCGCAGGTCTCGGTCGGCCCGGACGGCTCCGTCACCACCGGCAACATCAACACCGACGGGGGTGGCGGCGGTACGGCCACCGGCGGCGGGGGGAACGTGGCGTTCTCGCCGGCCGACATCAAGTTCAGCACGCCCGACGGCGGGACGATCACCGTCGATCCGCAGGGGCAGTTCGACCTGAACCCCTCCGGTGCCCAGCCGCCGGTCACGGTCCACCCGAACGGGGACATCGCCGTGGGCCCGTCCGGTGCGGCCCCGGTCACCTTCAACGGCCCCGACGGCACCGCCGTCACCACCAAGCCCGGCGGCGGCCTCGACGTGACACCGCCCGGCGGTCAGCCGCAGGTCTCGACCGGCCCGGACGGCGGCGTCACCGTCGGCGGGATCACCACCGACGGCAACGGCAACGGCACGGCCACGGGCCCCGGTGGCAAGGTCGACTTCTCGCCGCTCGACATCGAGTTCAGCGCCCCGGACGGTACGACGTTCACCATCGACCCCAACGGCAGGTTCCACGTCGACGGGATCAGTCACAGCGCGGACGGCGTCACCATCGGCGGCTCGACCACGGTGGACAGCGACGGCTCGGCGAGCATCGCCCACGGCGACCAGCAGATCGACGTCGCTCCCGACGGCACCATCACGGCCAGCGACGCACAGGGCAACCCGGTCCCGCCGGCCGTGCCGCAGCCGACCCCCGGAAACCCGGTGAACGCGGGCAACACCACCATCTCCGTGGACAACGGCGGCGGCCACTCGGTCACCGTCCACGGCCCGAACGGTGCCACGGTGACGGTCGGCAACAACGGCACGACGACCGTCAGCAATGGCCCGATCCAGGCGAGTCACGGCCCGAACGGCATCAGCGGCAGCGTGGGCACCGGCAACCCGATCCAGGTCAGCCAGGGCCCGAACGGCGTGACGACCGTCAGCCAGAACGGTACGTCGGTGAGTACGGGCGCAAACGGCCCGACCACGGTCGGACCGCAGGGCGGGCCCGCCTCGGTCACCGTCGAACCGCCCTCGGGCGGCGACCCCGCCCAGGTCACCACGGCCGACGGCAGCACCACCAGCGTCCACGGGGACGGCACCGTCACCAAGTCCGCGCCCGCGGGAACCGGCACCCAGACGGTCAGCACGGGCGGTCCGGACAACACCACGGTGACGGTCGGCAACAACGGCACGACGACCGTCAGCAATGGCCCGATCCAGGCGAGTCACGGCCCGGACGGCACCGGCGGGAGCGTGGGCACCATCAATCCGGTCCAGGTCAGCCAGGGCCCGGACGGCGTGACGACCGTCAGCCAGAACGGTACGTCGGTGAGTACAGGCGCAAACGGCCCGACCACGGTCGGACCGCAGGGCGGGCCCGCCTCGGTCACCGTCAACCCGGCCGACGGAGGCACCCCGACGCAGGTCACCACCTCCGGCGGCAGCAGCACCACCCTGACGGGGAACGGCGCCCAGACCGATGTCAACGGCACCAATACCGTGAACAGCACGATCAACAACGACGGCACCATCAGCAACAACGCCCCGGCGGGCCCCAACAGCACGGTCACCACCGGGCCGAACGGCACCACCGCCGCCGACAACAACGGCAACTTCGGCGTGGACAACACCGGCACCGTCACCGACGGCCCGGTGACCATCACCGCCAACACCGACGCCGCCAACAACCCCGTGGCCACCTTCACCGACACCGGAGCCGGCGGCGCACAGGCCGATGTCGGCACCAACGGCGTCAGCACCCAGGGCGTCGACACGACGCCCGACCCGGGCGGCACCGTCACCTTCACCCACCACCCGACACCCGGCGGTCCGGCCACGACCGTCAACTCGGGCCCCGACGGCACGATCACCACACAGACCCCCGACGGGGCCGAGGCGAAGGTGCCGCCGCCCCCGAACCCCGCGGGCGGCGGACCCGCGCCCGCACCGGCCCCCAGCACGATCACCAACAACAACGGCGCCACCCTCTCGACGGACGGGCAGACCATCACGTTCACCAGCGACGGGTTCACGACCACCATCGGCAACGACGGCACCGGTCCGGCCACCACCACCGTCCACCACGACTCCGGCGTCAGCCACACCGTCGACAACAACGGCCAGGTCACGGTCAACAACTCGCCGAGCGGCGCCGGCATCACCGGCACCAACACCCAGGTGACGGTGAACACCCCGCAGCAGGAGGGCTGGGGCCTGTTCGGCTCACCGGAGATGACCGGCGGCCAGAACACCCTGTCCAACGGCCCGAACGGACCCACGATCGCCACGCACGGTGCCGACCCGGTCCACGAGCCAGGCAGCACCGTCGTGCACGGCCCGAACGCGAACGGACCCGGCGGCGAGTTCTCCGTCACGTACGGGCCTGCCACCGGCACCTTCGCACCCGGCGGCGTCACCGGCCTCGGCCCCTCCGGCACCCACGTCGACCCGGTCACCAACCTCCCGATCGACACGGCGGGCAACCCCATCGGCAACAACCCCGGCGACACCACCATCAGCACCGTCACCGGCGACGGCAACAGCGGCATCACCGTGCCCACGCCCGGGGGCGGTCCCGTCGTCCACCACGACGGCTTCTACGGCGGCAACACCAGCGTCGGCACCGGCAACAGCTCCCTCGGCAAGAGCCCCGGCGACGTGGAGAACGCCGGTACGCCGGGCCAGAAGTCCGACATCCTGGACGGCCCGCACAACCCCTTCGACCTCGGCCTTGCGCCGGGCCCCGAGACCTTCACGGTCGGCGGCAACGGCGGCGGGCCCTCCGTGGACGTCCCGGTCGGCGGCAAGGGCGACTCCACCGTCCACAACGGCCCGTTCGACGTGAAGGCCAACGGCGACGGCTCCTTCGACGTGTCCGTGCCCGGCAGCAACCAGCCCGGTGACAAGGTCACCGTCGGACCGGACGGCACCCTCACCGGGCCCGGCGTGGCTCCGGCGGCGCAACCCGGAGCAGGACAGGAGGGGCCCGCCGGACCCCCGCAGGTCACGTTCAGCAATAACACCACCGTCACCGGCGGGCCGGGCACGGCGCCCGTCGTCACCCCCCAAGGTGGCGGCGCCACCACCACCTTCGCCAACGGCGCCGCCACCACCACCAGCCAGACGGGCAACGTCACCATCACGCAGAACCCCGACGGCAGCACCACGTTCAGCAACACCGCGGCCGGCGAGAACACCACGTTCACCGTCACCAAGGACGGCGTGGAAGGCACCGTCACCACAACCGATGCCGGCGGCAACCAGACCACGTTCGACGTCACGGTCAACAACAACGGCTCCGTGCAGGTGAAGGACGCCAACGGCAAGACCCTCACCGAGGTCGACGCGAACGGCTCCTTCAACGAGCAGCACACCCCGATCCACGACTACCACGCCTACGCGGGCGGCCCCACCTCCGTCACCGAACTCCACGAATACGGCTACGAGGCCCTCACCAGCATCCTCAAGGGCGCCGTCGGCCAGGCCGTCAGCGTCGGCTACGAGGTGGGCGCCAACGGCGCCGACGCGCAGACCACCCTGGAGAACGCGGGCATCAAACTCGGCTACGGCGTGGGCAATTCCCTGGCCGGCAAGAAGGTCGAGAACGACCACGGATTCAAGACCAAGGGCCCCGAGGTACCCCTCGCCTCGCTTCCCACGAAAACCATCGGCGCCGTCAACTCCAACCAGGACACCGAATTGGCGAATCCGCCGGAAGAAGCCCCCATCAAGGTCTGAACCGAATGGCCGCGCCCCTCGTGTGTAGGGCGCGGGTCCACGAACTGCTCCGCGAGATTCCCCATGAAACACCCGTCCGCACGACCGACTTGGAAACAGGAGACATTCCGATGGCTGATTACATCGTGAACGACGAGAAGACCGGCGCCGCCGCCACGCAGACCATGAACGAGTACGAGATCGCGGTCGCCCAGCTCAACAAGATCAAGGCCGACCTGGACGCGCTCACCGCCGACGGCTACAACACCCCGTCGGCGAGGAACGACTTCCAGCCCTTCGTGCAGGAGTACACGGACAACTACGGCAAGGTCACCGAGGGCCTCACGGGCATCTCCGAGTACATCAAGAAGTACGGCGAGGGCATGACCCAGTTCGACTCCGAGATGGGTTCCAGCCTCCGCAAGTGACCCCGTCCGGGCGCCGGCCGGGCCGGACCCCTCTCCGGCCCGGCCCGCCCGGCTGTCCCGCACCCCTGGCAACCCCTGGTGACCCCCGTGCCCAAGGAGCACTGACGATGCGTCTGACCGTCACCGCCGTCGACCCGGAGCAGGGTCAGACCGCGGACATCATGATCGAGGCCGACCCCGAGGCCCCCGCCGGCGAACTCGCCGAGCAACTGCACCGGCGGCTGCGCGGCGGCACTCCGAAAGCACCGCCCGTCCTGTACCACGGGGCCACCCCGCTCCCCGCCGACCAGCCGATGGCCGCCGCCGCCCTGCGCTCCGGCAGCCTGCTGTCCCTGGACGCTCCCGCGCCCGAGGCGGGCCCGGAGCCGGACGGCGTCGTGGAGCTGCGCGGCGTCGGCGGCGCCGACGCGGGAGTGGTGTTCCGGCTGTCGCCCGGTGATTATGAGATCGGCTCCGCCGCGTCCTGCCGCATCCAGCTCCGGGCCGAAGGGCTCGCGAAGACCGCGGCGCGCCTGAAGGTGCACGCCGATTCCACCGTGACCGTACGTTCCGTCGACCAGGACGGCGTCACCCGGGACGGCACCGAGGCGCGGGACTGGACCGCATGGCCGCTCGGCGGTGTCCTCACCATCGGCCCGGCCCTGCTCGAACTGGCCGCGCCCTCCGTGCCCGACGCCGCCCTCCAGCCCTCCGACGACGGCGTGGGGCTCGACTACAACCGGCCGCCCCGGCTGCTGCCCCCGCCCGTCAACAACCGCTTCCAGCTCCCCGTGCCGCCCGGAAAGCCCACCCGCAACAAGCTCCAGCTCGTGCTGATCTTCGCGCCGTTGATGATGGCCACCGTCTCGTTCGTCATCTTCAACAACCCCAGGTTTCTGATCTTCGGTGTCCTCTCCCCGGTCGTCGCCCTCGTCTCCCAGTTCTCCAACAAGCGCCGGGGCAAGGAGGGTTACGAGGACCAGCTCAAGGATTACGAGGAGAAGAAGGCCGTACTGGAACAGGACGTGGACGAGGCGGTCCTCGCCGAACAGCACGCCCGGCGCCTCGCCGCCCCGGACCCGGCGTCGGCCCTCCTGATCGCCACTGGCCCGCGGCAGCGGCTGTGGGAGCGCCGCTGGCGCGACGACGACTTCCTGCTGATGCGGCTCGGCGTCGCCGACCGCCCCGCCTACGTGGAGCTCCAGGACCCCGCCGAGCCGGAACACCGCCGCAGGGTCGACCGCACCACGCACGCCGTGCCGGTGACCGTGCCGCTGCGCACCTGTGGCGTCATGGGCGTTGCCGGCGGCGCCACGGCCGAGCCGCTGGTGCGCTGGCTGATCGCCCAGGCCGCCGTCCTGCACAGCCCGTCCGACCTGCGGATCTGTGTACTGTCCGGCACCGGCGGCGCGGACCGCTGGTCCTGGGTGCACTGGCTGCCGCACTGCGCGCCCCTCGGCGAGGACACCATCTCCCTGGTCGGCGCGAGCGCCGAGTCCGTGGGCCGCCGCATCGCCGAACTCACCGCCGTGATCGCCGCCCGGCAGCAGGCCGGCGACCGGGCACCGCGCGGCGGCGCCGTGGGCGAACCCGACCTCCTGGTCGTCCTCGACGGCGCCCGGAGACTGCGCTCCCTGCCCGGCGTCATCCAGATCCTCCGCGACGGACCGGCCGTCGGCGTGTACGCGCTGTGCGTGGACGACGAGGCCCGGCTCCTGCCCGAGGAATGCCGCGCCGTGGCCGTGGCCGGGCCCAAGTGGCTGCGCGCCGAGCAGGACAGCGCCGACCCCGTCGACGAGGTCCGCATGGACGCGCCGACCCGCTCCTGGTGCGTGGGCGTGGCCCGCGCACTCGCGCCGATCCGAGATGTCGGCGACGACGCCGACGAGAACCTGCTGCCCGCCTCCGCGCGGCTCCTCGACGTACTCGGTCTCGAACCGCCCACCCCCGACGCCGTCGCCGCACGCTGGGTGATCGCCGCCCGCAGCACCCGCGCCGTCATCGGTGAGGGCGTGGACGGTCCGTTCGCCGTCGACCTGGCCGCCGACGGGCCCCACGGCCTGATCGCGGGCACCACCGGATCCGGCAAGTCCGAACTGCTCCAGTCCCTGGTGGCGAGCCTCGCCGTCGCCAACCGGCCCGACGAGCTGAACTTCGTCCTCGTCGACTACAAGGGCGGCAGCGCCTTTGCCGAGTGCGAGGACCTGCCGCACACCGTCGGCATGGTCACCGACCTGGACACCCACCTCGTGGGGCGGGCCCTGGTCTCCCTCGGCGCCGAACTGAAGCGACGCGAGCACATCCTCGCCGAGGCCGGAGCCAAGGACATCGACGACTACACCGACAAGCGCACCCGCCGCCCCGGACTCGCCCCCATGGCCCGGCTCGTCCTCGTCATCGACGAGTTCGCGTCGATGGTGCGGGAACTCCCCGACTTCGTCTCCGGACTCGTCAACATCGCCCAGCGGGGCCGCTCCCTCGGCATCCATCTGATCCTCGCCACCCAGCGGCCCTCCGGCGCGGTCACCGCCGACATCCGCGCCAACACCAACCTGCGGATCGCGCTGCGCACCACCGACACCGGCGAGAGCCGCGACATCATCGACGCCCCCGACTCCGGGCAGCTCTCGCCCCGCACCCCCGGCCGCGCCCACGCCAGGCTCGGCCACGCGGCGCTGCTGCCGTTCCAGACCGGCCGGATCGGCGGCCGCCGCCTCGACGCGTCGGCCACGGACGAGGACCGTCCGGTGCCGGTGCTCACCGAACTCCACTGGGAGGCCCTCGGCGCCCCGATACCGAGGCCGGAAGCGCAGGAGGACACCTTCCAGCCGGTCACCGACCTGTCGGTCCTGGTGGACGCGGTACGCGACGCGGCCACCCAGCTCTCCGTACCGCCCGCCCGCCGCCCCTGGCTGCCCCCGCTGCCCGGCACCCTCACCCTCACCGACCTGCCCACGCCCCCCGAGGCGGCCGGGGACGGGCGGCTCACCCCGGTGGCGTACGGCCTCGTCGACGTACCCACCGAGCAGACACAGCGTCAACTCGCCTTCGATCCGGACGAGATGGGTCATCTGTACATCGTCGGCTCACCGCGCAGCGGCCGGTCCCAGACGCTGCGCACCCTCGCCGCCGCGCTCACCGGCGCGCACGGCTGCGCCGACGTCCACCTGTACGGCCTCGACTGCGGCAACGGCGCCCTCCAGGCCCTCGGCGGTCTGCCGCACTGCGGTGCCGTGGTGGACCGGGGGCAGGTCGAGCGGGTGGCCCGCCTGCTGAACCGCCTGGTCGCCGAGGTCGGGCGGCGCCGTGAACTCCTCGGCAGGCGGGGCGTCGCCGACCTCACCGAGCTGCGCCGGGTCCTGCCCGAGGCGGAGCGGCCCCCGCACATCCTGCTGCTCGTCGACCGGTTCGAGGCGTTCGAGCGGGACTTCGCCAACTACGACCAGGGCAGCCTGATGGACGCCATGACCCTCCTGATGCGCGAGGGCGCGAGTGTCGGCGTGCACCTGGTCCTGTCCGGCGACCGCATCCTCGGCCAGAGCCGGTTCTCCTCCTCCACCGAGGACAAGCTGGTCCTGCGCCTCAACGACCGCGCCGACTACTCCATGGTGGGCCTCAACGCCCGCAACGTCCCCGAGGAACTCCCGGCCGGCCGCGGTGTCCTCACCAAGGACACCGACAGCGCCCAGGTCGCGTTGATCCCCGGTGCTGACGGCACTGATGCCAGCGGCGCGGGCCAGGCCCAGGCACTCGGCGCCCTCGCCGAACGGGTCGCGGAGCGCGACGCCGACGTGCCCGCCGAGCGCAGACCGTTCCGCGTGGATGTGCTCCCCGACGAGTTGGACTTCCCGGAGGCCCTCGCCCGCAGGCCGCGGAACACCTCCCCACTGTGGGCGATGATCGGCGTCGGCGGCGACGAACTCGCCGCCATCGGCACCGATTTGTCGCAGGTGCCGTCCTTCGTGGTCGCCGGTCCGCCGAGGTCCGGCCGGAGCACGGTGCTGCTCACCATGGCGAAGTCGCTGACCGAGTCGGGCACGAAGATCGTGGTGATCGCGCCGCGCAATTCACCGCTGCGCGGTCTCGCCGGACAGCCCGGCGTCGTGGAGGTCTTCACCGACGCCGATGTCGCGGTCGCGGACTTCCGCTCCGCACTCGGCAAGGTGGACAGCCCGGCGGGAGCCATTCTCGTCGACGACGCCGAGATGATGATCAACTCCGAGCTCGACACCGACTTCGTCGCGCTCGCCCGCGGCAGCGCCGGCGACGGCTGGGGCCTGATCGTGGCCGGCAACAACGAGGCGCTGCTCGGCGGCATCGGGGGCTGGCAGGCCGCCGTACGCCGCAACCGCTGCGGCGCCCTGCTCGCGCCCCGTCTGATGGGCGACGGGGAACTCGTCGGCGCCCGTCTGCCACGCGGTCTGATGGGCCAGGACAGCGAGCCCGGCCGCGCCCATCTGCAGCTCGGCGACGGCCGCTTCACCACCGTCCGGGTGCCCGCGACGACGGTGGACTGACCGGCAGCACGGCGTACCACCGCACCAGAGCAAGGCCAGAAGACCTCCGCTCCCCTCCGGCCACCGGGGGAGCGGAGGTCTTCTCCTGCCTTCGGGGGGCGGAGGTCCTCTCCAGCCTTCGGCACACGCACCTCCTTCGGCACAGGCACATGAAGAGGGCCCGGCCGCTCCTGGGAGGAACGGCCGGGCCCTCCGCGAGGCCGGCGCCGGTCAGGTGGCTGCCGCGCCGACGGCCACGGGAGCCTCCTCGCCGAAGGCGAACGTCGAGGTGATGGCGTCGAAGAGGTCGCACAGCGGTTCGGCGAGCGGGATGTTCGGGCTGAAGCAGGTGATGATCAGGACCCGGTCACCACCGGGAACCGGCACGAACGTGTGCGTCACCACCATCTTGTACGAGATGCCGTCGGAGATCTCCGTCTCCTCGATGCCGGACATCCGGCCGACCGGGCCGACACTCGGCAGCGTCACCGTCGTGAGGGCCCGGGTGGTGCCCTCGCGGCGGCGGCCCCCGGTGGCCGAGAACTGCTCGGCGATGCCCTTCGCGGAGAAGTCCTCACCGGGCGGCGGCTTCACGCTGAACACCATGAGCCCGGCCATCAGCAGGCCGTCCTCGTACATGGCGGTGGTGCCCGCCGCATACACGGCGCCGCGCATGCGGGCGCCCTCCATGATGCGCCGCGCGCTGCGGAACGTGTGGTTGATGGCGTCCCGGGTCTCCTTCTGCGGAGCGTGCCGCAGCATCTCGGCGCGCCGCTCGGCGAGCGTGTCGCCGTGCAGGTCGTACTCCGTCCAGTTCTCCGGGATGGCGATCCCGAAGGTCTGCGAACCAGTGGTCATGGGACCGTTCTCCTCAGTTCGTTTCGGGCCGGGCTCGTGTCGGGCCAGGCGGATGGGGGGAAGCGATGAGGCCGTCGTCCTAGGACGACGGCCGGGCGCCGCCCCCGGCGGGTGTCGCGTCGCCGCCACCGCTCTGGCTGCCGCCTTCCTTCAGCGAAGAGCCCATCTCGGTGTCGAATTCGGCGAAGGCCTTCACGATGGCGTCACAGCCGTCCTTGAGGTCCTTGCTGTTCCGCTTGACCTGTACGCGCCCGTCTTTCCAGGCTTCGTCGAAGTCGGTGCCGGGGCGCACCAGCGGCGGGCCGACGTCCTCGGGGTTGTAGCCCGACGGCCGGGTGTCGATGAGCTCCACCACCCGGCCCAGCAGTTCACCGAGGCGTTGCACCTCGTCTCCCGGCATCTCGATCTCGGCCAAGGCTCCTCCCTCGTACGCGTCGTCCGGCGGGCACGTCCCGCCCCGCTCCACACGACCGTGGACGCGGAACGGTTCAACGGCCCGCCGGATCAAGGGCGTGAGGGACAGCCCGCAGGGTCACGCGGTCTTGCGGACGAGCTTTCCGTCGGGCGACACGGCGAACCATTCGCCGTCCAGGCCCTGCCCGTTGACGTCACCGGGCACCATGTCACCGACGTAGTAGTACAGCGGCCAGTCCCCGTACGTGACCTGCACGGCACCCCCCGACTGCTTGGCCTCGCGCAGCAGCGACTTCTCGACGCCCTTGCCCGCGGCGGCGGGGGAGGGGCTGGTCAGCGCGGGCCACACGGCGATGCACTCCGCGTCGCAGTTGCTGGTGGCCTCCTTGTCCTTGGTGAAGGCGTACAGGGTGCGGCCCTGGCCGTCGACCAGGATGGAGCCGAGCCCGACATCCGCCACGGTGACCTCGGTGCCGGGCGCCGCCTCGACCGGTTTCCCGTCCCCGCTGGTACCGCTGTCACTCCCGGTACCGCAGGCGACCAGCCCCAGGGCCAGCGGGATCGCGAACAGAGCCTTGCGTGCGCGCATGGTGATGACCTCTCTCGTGCGTCGTGAAAAGCGGCGGGGCGATTTCCCCGTGGCCCACACGTGCCGCCCGCCGTGCAGGTTCAGCGAGCGCCGCCCGGTCTGCCGACGCACCGGATCGCGGACGGCGTTGAACCGTTCGGGCCATCCGTCCGTTGGTCGACGCGAAGGGCTCTGGAAGCCCAACTCCCGGAAGGACGAAAGACATGCGCAGGCTCACTGTCGCGGCGGGTGTCGCCGTGCTCGTCGCCGGTCTCACCGGTTTCGCCGGTACGGCCCCGGCGTCCGCCGAGGACGGATCCGGCGCCCGGGTCTCGACGGCCGCCGCCGAAGCGGCGCGGGCACCGGCCGTCTCCCTGATCGCCCGGCTCACCGGAGACCAGGGAGTGCAGAAGAAGAAGGGGCCCGCCGTGGGCGACAAGGACGGCAAGGCCGTCGCGCTCATCAAGGTCAAGGGCGACCGGGTCACCTTCGCCCTCACCTGGAACGGCATCGGCAGGCCGACACGCGGCCACCTCCACCAGGGCCGGGCCGGCAGCGACGGCGGGGTGAAGGCCGAGCTGTTCGGCACGGCCATGCCCGCCTCGGTGAACTCCGCCGCCGGGCAGACCACGATGTCCTCCGCCGCGCTCGCCCGACGGCTGCGTACCAGCCCCGGAAGCTTCTACGTCGACCTGCACTCCGAGGAGTTCCCCGGCGGCGCGGTGCGCGGACAGCTCCGGCTCCTGGCGAAGCCGGTGAACCCGCTCAGCATCATCAGGGGCGGCAAGCTGCGCGCGCTCGCGGACGGCGGCCAGGAGGTCCCGGCAGGCGACCCGGACGGGCACAGCACCACGTTCCTTCACCCGAGGCCGGACCGCGTCGACTACTCCATGGCCTGGGTGAACATCGGGGCACCGCTGGCCGGGCACATCCACGAGGGGGTGCTCGGCGAGAGGGGCGACGTACGGCTCCCGCTGTTCGTCTCTCCCGTACCGAAGAACGTCTTCGCGATCTCCGGCAGCGTCAGCACCTCCGACACCGAACTGATCGCACGCCTCAAGGGGAGCCCGACCAGCTTCTACTCGAACGTGCGCACCGGGGAGTTCCCCGATGGCGCCGTACGAGGGCAGTTGTTCCTCTGACGTTCGCCGGAAGGGAGCTGATGGAGGTTCAGCGGGTGTGTTGCGGGCAATCTTGCCTGACCCGGCCCCTGCTGCCACTCTGCTTCCGTGCGGATCAAGCTGCCCTTCTCCAACTCCCGTCTTTTCTGGGGGATTTCGCCCGTTCTGCTCGGGCTGATCGTGTTCCTCGGTGTCATCACGTTCGGCGCCGACGGGGCCGCCAGGGTGTCCGACGCACCCGCCGACAGCAAGTACGTGGACGTCGGGACCGTTCCGCCGGCCCAGAGGCCCGCCGCCGGACCCGACGCGTCCACCGGCTCGTACACCGTCGACTGCGGCCGCAACGAACAGGGCCACTACAACATGGACAACGTCGTGATCTCCCCGGGCGTCGTGAACGGCGCCCACCACACCCACGACTACGTCGGCAATCTTTCCACCGACGCCCTGTCCACCGACCGGAGTCTGGCCGCCGCCGGCACCACCTGCGCGGGCGGCGACCGGTCCACGTACTACTGGCCGGTGCTGCGCCGCCTCGACCGTACCGGCGAGGCCCACAGGGCCGGCGTCGGCGCCCACGGCAACACCGGCGAGGCCGTCACCGCCTCCTCGGTGCGGGTGGAGTTCCGCGGCAACCCGGTCAGCTCGGTCGTCGGCATGCCCCGCTTCATGCGGCTGATCACGGGCGACCCGGTCGCGGCCACCACGGAGAGCACGAACGTCCGTGCCCAGTGGGGCTGTTCCGGCTACCCGGACCGCTTCACCCGGAACTACGTGCGCTGCCCGCAGGGCAGCGGACCGACCCGCACCCTGGACTTCCCGAGCTGCTGGAACGGCCTGGCCACCGACAGCCCCGACCACCGCACGCACGTACAGTTCCCCGCCGCCGACGGCACCTGCCCGCGGGCCACGTTCCCCGTGCCGCAACTGCGCGTCACCCTCACCTATGAGCTGCCGCAGGGTACGCCGTTCGCCGTCGACTCGTTCCCGGAGCAGCTGCGCGATCCGATCACCGATCACGCGATGTTCGTGAACGTGATGACCGGGGACCGCATGGCGGAGCTGGTGCGCTGCATCAACGAGGACCGGCAGTGCAAGTCCGGGTGACCCGGACCCCCGTACGAACTCCGACCGGCAGCGATTCAGCACACATCGACTTCGCATTGAACCGGTCCGGTCCGCCGTCCGTGTTCAGCGCGTCGGCCCGGGAGAGGACGGAGAAAATGAATGGCGGCATTGTGGTCACGCAGTCGGCAGAGACAGGACACCGGTGACGAGGCACTGATCCGGTCCCTCTACGAGGAACACGGCAGAGCCCTGCTCGCATACGCACAACGCCTGACCGGCGACCGCAGCGCCGCCGAGGATGTCGTCCAGGAAACCCTGATCCGGGCCTGGAAACATCCGGACGCCCTGGTCAACGGCAAGGGCTCGGTACGTGGCTGGCTGCTCACCGTGGCCCGCAACATCATCACGGACCGGTACCGGGCCAAGGCGGCGCGCCCCACGGAGGTCGCCGAATCGGTGACCACCCAGCCCGTCGAGCAGGACCACGCGGACGCCGTGGTCGACTCGATGGTCGTCATGGAGGCGCTCGACCAGCTCTCCCCGGACCACCGGGACGTGCTCATGGAGATCTACTTCCAGGGCAGAAGCGTCGCCGAGGCGGCGCAGAGCCTCGGGATACCACCCGGGACGGTCAAGTCCCGGTCACACTATGCGTTGAAGGCCCTGCGGGACATGTATGCGGACAGACCGAAGACAGTGAAACTCGTGGCGTTGAAGGGGGTGGCGGTATGAGCACCAAGGAACACGACAGCGAACTGCTCGGCGCCTATGTCCTCGGCGCGCTCGATGAGCAGGAGGTGCGGACCGTCGACGAACACATGGCGTCGTGCCACAAGTGCCGCGACGAACTGGACGGGCTGCGGGAGATGGAGTCCGCGCTCGGCGAAGTCCCCCCGGAGGCCTTCCTCGACGGGCCCCCGGAAGGCGGTGACCTGCTGCTTCAGCGCACGCTGAGGCAGGTCCGCAACGAACGCGCCGGGCAGACGCTGCGGCGAAGAGCGGTCCTGGGCGCGGTCGCGGCCGTCGCGGCGGCAGCCGTCCTCGGCGGCGGCGTCCTGATCGGACAGAACACCGGCCAACGCACCCATGAGGCGACACCCCCGGCCCCCTCGGTCGCGGCGACCGTGCCACCGGCGCAGCCGGGAGGCATGAAGGTCCTTGAGGGCCGCAGCGCCTCGACCGGCAGCGAGATGAGGCTCCGGGTGACCCCGGCCGTCGACTGGATCCGCCTCAACGCCTCGGTCATGGGCATCCCGGCGGGCGAGCGCTGCCGCGTGGTGGTCGTCGCGAAGGACGGCAGCCGCGAGATCGCGGGCAGCTGGCTCGTCGCCGACGAGAAGAAGGGCGCCAACCTCGACGGCTCGGCGGCCGTCCCCATGGACGACGTGCAGAAGGTCGTGATCGAGAACGACGAGGGCAAGGAGTACGTGTCCGTCGACGTCTGACCCCGCGGGCCCGGACGTGGACCGCGACCTCCCGGATGGCGTACGGATCAGCGTGGGCTTACGGGTCCGTGCGGCATACGGATCGGCGTGCCTGCCGTACGGATCGGCGTGGCGAACAGATCGGTGAGGCCGTTCCCTGTCGGAACGGCCTCACCGACGGCGGCGCCCGCGATCACGATCCGTCCGGCACGCCCCGGTCGTACCCCGCGTTGTCCGGTTCGAGGAGCGGAGGCTCGTCCGTCATATGGGCGGGCGCCATGACGCGCAGCGCGTGGTAGCCGATCAGGACGATCAGCGTGCCCAACGCGATGCCGCTGAGCTCGAAGTTGTCCGTGAGCTTCAGGCTGACGTTGCCGATGCCGACGATGAGACCCGCGGCCGTCGGCACCAGGTGCAGGGGGTTGGACAGGTCGACCCGGGAACGGACCCAGATCTGGGCGCCCAGCAGGCCGATCATGCCGTAGAGGATGACCGTGATGCCGCCGAGGACACCCCCGGGAATGGCGGCCACGACGGCACCGAACTTGGGGCAGAGCCCGAACAGGATCGCGAAGCCCGCCGCACACCAGTAGGCGGCGGTCGAGTAGACCCGCGTGGCGGCCATGACACCGATGTTCTCGGCGTACGTGGTGGTGGCGGGACCGCCCACGGACGTGGAGAGCACGGTCGCCGCACCGTCGGCCATGATCGCCGTACCGAGCCGGTCGTCGAGCGGCTCGCCCGTCATCTCACCGACCGCCTTGACGTGTCCCGCGTTCTCGGCGACGAGGGCGATGACGACGGGCAGGGCGACCAGAACGGCCGAGAGCGAGAAGCTCGGGGCATGCAGGTCGGGAAGGCCGATCCAGTCCGCCTTGGACACGCCCGAGAGGTCCAGGCGCCAGTGGTCGACCGCCTCGGCGCCGCCCGCGGGGGAGTGGATCTTGCCGAACACGCGGTCGAAGACCCAGGAGACGGCGTACCCGAAGGCCAGCCCGAGGAAGATCGCGATACGCGACCAGAAACCGCGCAGCACGACCAGGGCGAACCCGGTGAACAGCATGGTCAGAAGCGCTGTCCACTGGTCCTGGGGCCAGTAGGTGCCGGCGGTGACCGGCGCCAGGTTGAACCCGATCAGCATGACCACCGCACCCGTGACCACCGGAGGCAGCACCGCGTGGATGACGCGGGCCCCGAGGGCGCGGACGACCGCCCCGCACAGGAAGAGGACCGCGCCGACGACCAGCAGCGCGCCGGTGAGGGTCGCCGCGTCACCCCCCTGTGTGCTGATGACGGCGGCGACACCGATGAACGAAAGGCTGCTCCCCAGGTAGCTGGGGATGTGACCCCGGGTGATCAGCAGGAAGAGAATGGTGGCCACGCCGGAGGCCATCACGGCGAGGTTGGGGTCGAGCCCCATCAGGACGGGGGCGACGAAGCAGGCTCCGATCATGGAGACCACGTGCTGCGCGCCGAGACCGACCGTGCGCCCCCAGGCGAGCCGTTCGTCCGGCCTCACGACCTCACCCGGTGCGAGGCTCTTGCCGTCGCCGTGCAGCTTCCAGCCGAAGCCCGCCATGGTCTTGCTCCTCGATGTGTTGCTGGGGTGGTGCTGAGATCCGCCGGCCGGACCGCCGGACCGGGGGCTCGACGACAAGCGGAACACGCGGTTCGGGCGCATGCCGACAGGACGGGCCATGAGGGTGGGGATCCGACCCGCGCCGTCGTGCTCGGCAACACGCTTCAGCCGGGCACGTCGCCGCCGCGGAAATGAGCAGCGTCATGGTAATGCCCGGCCGCGGAGTGTTCGCGGCCGGGCCGGGCCTCCTGGGCACGGACCGCGCAGGTGGGGCGGGGGAGCGGGCACCGGCCGTCCGCCGGTGCGACGGATCAGGGGCGCTGCTCGGCGGCCGCCGCGCTCGGGGCGCCGGCGTCCGAGTGCGACACCGACCTGCGGTCGCCCGCCCGCAGCACCCCGGCCCCCAGCACCAGGCCGAACGCCAGCACCGTCACCAGGCCGAACGACACGACCAGCGAGGTCGCCTCGGCCAGCGAGCCGATCGCGGACGGGGCGATCAGCCCGGAGGTGTACGTGATGGTGGCGACGCCCGCGATCGCCTGGCTCGGGTTCGGCCCGCTGCGCCCGGCCGCCGCGAAGGCGAGCGGGACGACCACGGCCACACCGAGTCCGAGGAACCCGAAGCCGCACATCGCCAGGACCGCGTTCGGCGAGGCGACCACGAGCAGCCCGCCGGCCGTCGCGAGGACCCCGCCGAACCGCACGGTCCTGACCGCGCCGAAGCGGTCGACGACCTTGTCACCGGCGATCCGGGCGACCGCCATGGTCAGCGCGAACGCCGTCGTGGACGCCGCGGCGAGCCCGGCGGAGGTGTCCATGATGTCCCGGAGGTAGACCGCCGACCAGTCCAGGCTGGCGCCCTCCGCGAACACCGCGCAGAATCCCACCGCGCCGATGATCAGCGCCGACCTCGGCGGCAGCGTGAAGCGCGGCGGCGGCTCCTCGTCCGGCTCGCTGCGCAGATCCAGTACGCCCTGGCAGGCGATCAGGCCGAGCGCGGTGAGCACGAGGGCGGCCAGCGTGTGGTGCAGCCGGGCGTCGGTACCCAGATGCGCGGCCATCGTGCCCGCCGCCGAACCGATCAGGGCGCCGACGCTCCACATCCCGTGCAGCCCCGACATGATCGATTTGTCGAGGCGGTTCTCCACCTCGACGCCGAGGGCGTTCATCACCACGTCCGACATGCCGGCCGATGCGCCGTACACGAAGAGCGCGGCGCACAGCGTCAGCAGGTCGGGCGCCAGCGCGGGCAGGACCAGCGCCAGCGTCCACAGGGCGAGCAGCCCGCGCAGTGCGGTCCTGGCGCCGAAGCGATGGGTGATCGCACTGGCCAGCGGCATCGCGAGCGAGGCGCCGATCGCCGGGAAGGCGAGAGCCAGGCCGAGCTGACCGGCGCTCACCCCGGCGTGGTCCTGGATCCAGGGCACCCGGGTGGCGAAGCTGCCGGTCACCGCGCCGTGCACGGTGAAGACCGCGGCGACGGCGAACCTGGCCCGCCTCACCTGCGCCGTGCCGAAGCCCGCGTCTGTGGAATCCGCTGTCATACCGCCGTGCCCTCCCTTGGAAGATTCTCCCGGAATCCGCTGTCCGCGATGGTTCCGGTGCCCGTCTCCACGGTGCGCGCAGTAAACTATCAGGAACCCTGCCTGATAAATAGTGCGCCTGGGTGCCCCGTACGTCAGCGATCAGTACGTCAGTGATCTGGAAGGATCCCGGCATGCCCGCATCACCGAGCACCGCACGGGCCATCAACGACCGGCTCGCCCTGCGACTGCTCCAGCAGGACGGCCCGCTGACGGCCACACAGCTGAAGACCCTGACCGGTCTCTCCCGGCCCACCGTCGCCGACCTCGTCGAGCGCCTGCAGGGAGCCGGTCTGATCCGGGTCGTCGGCGAGGCCGGCGCCGAGCGCCGCGGCCCCAACGCCCGGCTGTACGGAATCGCCGCCGACCGCGCCCACCTCGCCGCACTCGACGTACGCACCGGCAGCGTCGCCGTGGTCGTCGCCGACCTCCTCGGCACCACGCTCGCCGAGGCGACCCTGCCCATCGGAGGCGACACCGACACCGAGGCCGCGGCCGAACAGGCCGCCGCACTGCTGGAGCGCACCGCGCGCGAGGCCGGTGCCGGTCCGCTGCACAGCGTCGGCATCGGCGCACCCGGGCTGATCGACCCGGTCACCGGCGAGCTGCGCGACACCAGCGGGCTGCCCGCCTGGCACCGGCGACTGGTGCGGGTGCTCCAGCAGCGGCTGCCCGCGACCGTGCTGGTCGAGAACGAGACCAATCTCGCCGCCGTCGCCGAACACCGCGGCGGCGCGGCCGCCGACCGCGACACCTTCGTGCTCTTCTGGCTCGGCCACGGCGTCGGCGCCGCCGTCATGCTGGACGGGAGGCTCCGCCGGGGAGCCTCCGGCGGAGCGGGCGAGATCGGCTTCCTGCCGGTGCCCGGCACGGCCGGCGCGCCGTCGGCGCTCAACTGCGACGGCGGCTTCCACTCGCTGGTCGGCTCCGCCGCGGTCTGCGAACTGGCCGCCGCCCACGGCATCGCCGTGCCCCCGGGCGCGGCCGAGGGCGACAAGGAACCGGGAGCCGCGTCGGCCGTGCGGGCCGCGCTGGCGGGCGAGGGGGACGGCGAGGGGTTCCTGGACGCGCTCGCCGGCCGTCTCGCGCTCGGCGCCGCCGCCATCGCCGCCGTTCTCGACCCGGGCTGCGTGCTGCTGGCGGGCGAGGTCGGCCACGCGGGCGGCGACGCGCTCGCGGCGCGGGTCGAGGAGCGGCTGACCCTGATGTCACCGCTGCGCACCGAGGTCAGGGCCGGCCGGCTGGGCGGCGCGGCGGTGCTGCGCGGCGCGCTGCTCGCCGCCCGGGACGCGGCCCAGGACGAGCTGTTCACACCGGCGGGGTAGCCCCCGGACACGGCGGAGCCCGGCGGTGACCGGGGGCGAACCGGTCACCGCCGGGCGGCAGCGGGAGGGGCGTCAGCAGGCCCCGAGGTCCTGCCAGGCCCCCCAGTCACCGGTGGAGCCGGGCACCTCGCCCTTCGTCCACCACTTGGCCTTCCACTGGTGCGAGCCGTGGGAGACGGTCGTACCGGCGCCGTACTCGGAGCCCGCGCTCCAGACGGGCGCGGTGCAGCCGCCGCCGGGCGTCGGGTCCGGGCTGGTCGTCGGGTCCGGCGACGGCGAGGGCGTCGACGTGCCGGTGCCGGGGTCGACCAGGGTGGTGCCGCGCGCCAGGTCGGCGGCGAGGGCGTACGACTTCCCGCCGAAGGTCACCGTCCAGTTCGACGGCGTGGAGGTGGGCAGGTAGTAGACGAAGTCGAGCTCGACCGAGGCGCCGGGGGCCAGGCTCTGCCAGGCCGGCAGCTTCAGCGAGACGCGGTTGTAGTCGCCCTTGAGGCCGCCGATGTTGTTGGCGGCGGTGTGGTCGCTGCGCACGATCGTCGTGCCGAAGCCCGACTGGTCCTTGGCGTTGGCCGGAGCGGAGGTCGCGTAGTCGAACTGGAACTCCGTGGAGCCGGGCAGGGTCGCCTTCGTGTTGTTGGTGATCTTCAGCTTGGGGCTGATCGGGTAGTTCGAGTCGCCGAGCGGGAACTGGTCGAAGGACACGTCGATGTCGAGCGCCTCGGTGGGCAGATCGACGGTGGACCGCTTCGCGCCGTACGGGGTGGCCGACTTGAACTTGTCGTACATCGTCGAGGTCAGCGTGGAGCCCGGCTCGTACTGGCCCTTGGCGGCGTTCCAGCCGTAGTCGCCCGCGAGCTCCCAGATCATGGTGCCGCCGATGCCCTTGTCGACGACGTAGTCCGCCTTGGCGGCCACCGACTGCTCGTCCTCGGTGGACAGGAAGACCTTCTTCTCGGCGTTCCAGAGCCAGGGCGCGACCAGCGTCGAGTCGTACTTGCGGGCGTAGGTACCGGTCAGCCGGGTGTCGGCGGGGAATCCGTAGTCGGTGACGTAGTCGCCCACGACACCCTTCTCCAGGTTCTTCGCATGCCACATCGGGTTGGAACCGGCCGGTGATTCCTTGCCGTTGGTGTCCTTGTCGTGCCAGAGGTTGTCGATGCCGACGGCGCCGTCACCGCACTTGGTCAGACCCGCGCCGGCCGGGCAGTCGGTGGTGGCGGCCCGGCCCCACAGTCCGTCCGTGCCGCCCTGCACGTTCTTGAAGCCGCGGGTGTAGTACGGCAGGCCGATGTTGATCCGGCCGGACGGCATCGAACCGCGGAAGTAGTGGTACGCCCAGTCGGTGTTGAGGTAGCCGGTGCCGCCGTACTGCGAGGTCGAGTAGACGCTCGCCTGGGCGAGTTCGGCGTCCTTGCCGTCGTCGAAGAGAGCGGCGTTGGGACCGACGTACTCGTTCCAGGCGCCGTGCAGGTCGTACGACATGATGTCGACGTAGTCCAGGTACTTCTGGACCTGGAAGGTCTCCATCCCGCGCAGCAGATAGCCGGACGAGGGCGCGGCCACGCTCAGCAGGTAGTGCGTGCCGTCGGCGGCGGACGCCCGGTCGAGCTTCTCGCGCAGCGTCTTCATCAGCGCGGCGTAGCCCTTGACCAGACCGGCCCGGCGCGCGTTGGAGAGCGTCCAGTCCAGCGGGTTGCCCGAGTCCTTCATGGTCGTCGGGTACTCGTAGTCGATGTCGACGCCGTTGAAGCCGTACTTCTTGACGAACGCGACGGCCGAGTCGGCGAAGGTGTCGATGCCGGCCTGGTTGACCGAGCCGTCGGCGTTGGTCGCCATCGAGTAGAAGCCGCCGGAGTCCACCCGCTCGCCGCTGTCGTCGAAGTAGCCGCCGGTCTCGGCCCAGCCGCCCACCGACACCATGGTCTTCACGTCCGGGTGCTTCTTCTTGAACTTGTTGAGCAGGTTGAAGTGGCCCTTGTAGGGGAGATCCGGGTCCATCTCGGCGCCCGCGACACCCGGCCAGGTCATGCCGGTCGAGGCGTTGTCCGGCCCGTCGGCGCCGACCGAGAGCTTGTTGCCGCCGTCGACATGGGCGAACGCGTAATTCAAATGGGTGACTTTGTCCCAGGGGATGTCGGGGACGAGATAAGCGGGTTTGCCGTCCTTGCCGGTCCGCCAGTTGGTGAAGTATCCGATGACCCGCCGCTGGTGGTCGGCGCCCATCTCCTCGCGGCCCTCGGTGTCGTAGACGGAGCAGTAGGGCACGGCGACACCGGGCGTCTCGTAGAGCCCGTCGGGGCGACAGGACTCCTGGTCGGCGGCGGCCGACGGGGTGGCGGCGAGCGAGCCCATCAGCAGTCCGGCGACGGCTACGCCGGCTGCGAGCAGGGTGGCTCTCGCACGGGTGGGGGACAGCACGTTCGGTTCCTCCTGGGGAGGTTCGGCGGAAACACAACTGGCAAAGGGGTGGGTCGTGTTGGTGCCCCGGGTGTGCGCACACCGCGGGACCGTTCCTCGGAGGTGACGCAGAGATTAAAAGGACTAGACCACTGCGTCAATAGGTCTGGACCTTTAGGCGTCAACTTCTTCGGCTCGATCCGGGGGCGCGGCGTCCTCGCGCCGGCCGGCCTGTGAGCCAGTCCACAGACACTCACCCGCATGGCCCACCGTCCGGCGTGGCACACTGATCGTGTACCAGCAGCAGCGCACTCCGGGGTCGGTGCAATTCCGAACCGGCGGTTATAGTCCGCGACCCGTCCGCATCCAGCGGCCGGTTGACCAGGTGGGATTCCTGGACCGACGGTTAAAGTCCGGATGGGAGGCAGTGCGCGGCGGGCCGTTTCGCGGGTACGCCGCCGTCGGCGGATGGTTTTCGGGCGACCGATCCATCCGTGTTTTCCGGCATTTCCGGCGTTCCCCCGTGGCGTTCCCGCTTCATCTGTCGTCATCGACAGGCCCCGGAGTCCGTGCCCGAAGAGGCAGGAGGACCCGGTGGACACCGCAGCCGACATCACCGCCATGCGCCGTGCGATCACGCTCGCCGCCCGCGGTCTCGGCTCCACCAGCCCCAACCCCGTGGTCGGCTGCGTCGTCGTCGACGCCGCGGGCCACCGGGTCGGAGAAGGCTTCCACCAGCGGGCCGGCGGACCGCACGCCGAGATCCACGCCCTGCGCGAGGCGGGCGACCGGGCCCGGGGCGGCACCGCCTACGTCACCCTCGAACCCTGCAACCACACCGGCCGCACCGGCCCCTGCGCCCAGGCGCTCATCGAGGCCGGCCTCGCCCGCGTCGTCTACGCCGTCGGCGACCCGGACCCGCAGGCCACCGGCGGCGGCGACACCCTGCGCGCGGCCGGGATCAAGGCCGAGCAGGGGCTCCTCGCCGAAGAGGCCGAGGCGGGCAACGCGGCCTGGCTGACCTCGGTGCGCCTGGGCCGCCCGTACGTCCTGTGGAAGTACGCGGCGACCCTGGACGGCCGGATCGCGGCCGCCGACGCCACCAGCCGCTGGATCACCTCCGCCGAGTCCCGCGCCGACGTGCACCGGCTGCGGGCCGAGGCCGACGCCGTGGTGGTCGGCTCCGGCACCGCCCGCACCGACGACCCGCAGCTCGGCGTACGCGGCATCGAGGGCGCCACGCAGCCGCTGCGGGTGGTCGTCGACACCGGCGCCACCGCCGTACGCCCGGGCGCCCGGGTCCTCGACGCCACCGCGCCCACCCTGGTCGCCGTCGCCGAGGACGCCGACGCCGGGCACCTGCCCGAAGCCGCCGTCCTGCGGCTGCCGCGCGCCGCCACCGGCCCCGGCCTGGACATCCCCGCCCTGCTCCGTGCCCTGCACGGGCGCGGCGTCCGCTCCGTACTCCTCGAAGGCGGCCCGACCCTGGCCGGGGCCTTCGTGGCCGCGGGAACGGTCGACAAGGTCGTCGGCTATCTCGCCCCCGTACTCCTCGGCGCAGGCCCCGCGGCCCTCGCCGACGCCGGAATCTCCACCATCGCCGAGGCGTTGCGCCTCGATGTGACCGAGACCGTCCGCATCGGCCCCGATCTGCGCATCACCGCCGTCCCCGGCCCTGCCCGGAAGGGAAACTGAGTGTTCACCGGAATTGTCGAAGAACTGGGCGAAGTCACCTCCGTCGAGAAGCTCGCCGACGCCTCCCGCTTCCGCCTGCGCGGACCCGTGGTCACCGAAGGCGCCAAGCACGGCGACTCCATCGCCGTCAACGGCGTCTGCCTCACCGTCGTCGACCTCGGCGACGGCGAGTTCACCGCCGACGTGATGGCCGAGACCCTGAACCGGTCCAGCCTCGGCGCCCTGGACACCGGCTCCCGGGTCAACCTGGAGCGCCCCATGGCGGTCGGCGGCCGGCTCGGCGGACACATCGTCCAGGGCCATGTCGACGGCACCGGTCGCATCGTCGAGCGCAGGATCTCCGAGAACTGGGAGATCGTGAAGGTCTCCCTCCCCGCGGACCTGAGCCGCTACGTGGTGGAGAAGGGCTCGATCACCGTCGACGGCGTCAGCCTCACCGTCGTGGACGCCGGACCCGACTACTTCACCATCAGCCTCATCCCCACCACCCTCGCCCTGACCACGCTCGGCATCAAGGAGCCCGGCGACCCGGTCAACCTGGAGGTGGACGTCATCGCGAAGTACGTCGAGCGGCTGCTCGGCAACACCGCGCAGAAGCCCGAGGAGCCGGTCCGGTGACCGCCCTGCACTGGCTGAACTCGGAGGCGTTCACCGTCTTCGGGCAGCACATCATCTGGTCCGACATGATCGGCAACACCGTCGGCCTGATCGCCCTGACCCTGGGCTGGCTCCGCTCGATCTGGACCTGGCCCGCCCAGCTGCTGTCCGGTGTCGTCCTGGTCGCGGCCAACGCCTCCGTGCACCAGGCGGGCAGCGTCGGCAAGCAGCTCGTCGTCATCGCCGTGGCCGTCTGGGGCTGGCAGCAGTGGACCCGGGGCAGGCAGCAGGCCCAGGACGGCTCCATCGCCGTACGGTTCGCCACCTGGCGCGAGCGCGGCTACCTGCTGGGCGGCGCCGCGCTCGGCACCCTCGCGGTCGGCGGCCTGTTCACCGCGTTCCCCTCGCTCTCCTGGAGCCCGTGGGCGGACGCGTACATATTCGCCGGCACGCTCGTCGCGATGCTCGCCCAGGCCCGCGGCATGGTCGAGTTCTGGTTCGCCTGGCTGCTGGTCGACCTGGTCGGCGTACCGCTGAACTTCCACAGCGGGCTCGCCTTCTCCGGTCTCATCTACGTCGTGTACGGCGCCCTGGTCCTGTGGGGCATGCGCGACTGGTGGCTGCGTTCGCGGACACCCGCTCTGGAAGGAGCCACGGCATGACTGCCCAGCCCACCTGGTTGCACCGGGAACACGAAGACACCTCCGAGGACCTCCGCCTCGACCCCGTCGAGCAGGCCGTCCGCGACATCGCCGCCGGGCGGCCCGTCGTGGTCGTCGACGACGAGGACCGGGAGAACGAGGGCGACCTCGTCATCGCCGCCGAGAAGGCCACCCCCGAGATCGTCGCGTTCATGATGAGCGAGTGCCGCGGCCTGATCTGCGCACCCATGGAGAACGACGAGCTGGAACGGCTCGCACTCCCGCAGATGGTCGACCACAACACCGAGTCGATGCGCACCGCGTTCACCGTCTCCGTCGACGCGTCCGCCGTCCACGGCGTCACCACCGGCATCTCCGCCGCCGACCGGGCCACCACGCTCCGGCTGCTGGCGGGCGGCGAGGCCGGCCCCGGCGACTTCGTACGGCCCGGCCACATCTTCCCGCTCCGCGCCCGCTCCGGCGGCGTACTGGTCCGCAACGGCCACACCGAGGCCGCCGTCGACCTCGCCCGGCTCGCCGGACTGCGGCCCGCCGGGGCCATCGTGGAGATCGCCGGCGAGGACGGCGTCATGCTGCGGCTGCCGCAACTCGTCCCGTTCGCCCGCAAGCACGGCCTCACGATCATCTCCATCGAGGACCTGATCGCCTACCGCCGCAGCTCCGAGCCGACCGTCCGCCGCGAGGCCGAGGTACGGCTGCCGACGGCCTTCGGCGCGTTCACCGCGTACGGCTACCGCTCCACCACCGACGGCGTCGAGCACGTCGCGCTCGTCCACGGCGACCTCGGCGACGGCGACGACGTCCTGGTCCGGGTCCACTCCGAGTGCCTGACCGGCGACATCTTCCAGTCCCAGCGCTGCGACTGCGGGCCCCAGCTGCACGCGTCCATGCGCCGGATCACCGAGGAGGGCCGCGGCGTCGTCGTCTACCTGCGCGGCCACGAGGGCCGGGGCATCGGCCTGCTGTCCAAGCTGCGCGCCTACGAACTCCAGGAGCGCGGCATCGACACCCTCGACGCCAACCTGGAGCTCGGCCTGCCCGCCGACGCCCGGGACTACGCGGCCGGCGCCCAGATCCTCAAGGACCTCGGCGTCATGAGCCTCAGGCTCATGACCAACAACCCCGACAAGACGGCCGCGATCCTGCGGCACGGGCTCGCCGTCACCGGCCGCGAGCCGATGCCCGTCCAGGCCGGCGAGCACAACCTGCGCTACCTGCGCACCAAGCGCGACCGCATGGGGCACGACCTGCCCTGGCTCGACACCGCCACGGCGTCGACCTGCGGCAACCAGTAACGAGCACGGAAACGAGCGACAGGAGAGACATGAGCGGCAAGGGCGCACCCGAACTGTCCGTACGCAACTGCGGTGACCTGCGCGTGGCGGTCGTCGCCGCGCAGTGGCACGAGAAGATCATGGACGGCCTCGTCGACGGCGCCCTGCGCGCCCTGCACGAACTCGGCATCGACGAGCCGACCCTGCTCCGGGTGCCCGGCAGCTTCGAACTCCCGGTCGTCGCCAAGGTCCTCGCGGGCCGCGGCTACGACGCGGTCGTCGCGCTCGGCGTGATCATCCGCGGCGGCACCCCGCACTTCGAGTACGTGTCCCACGGCGTCACCAACGGCCTCACCCAGGTCGCCGTCGACACCGGGGTGCCGGTGGGCTTCGGCGTACTCACGTGCGACACCGAGGAGCAGGCGCTCGACCGGGCCGGCCTCGAAGGGTCCAACGAGGACAAGGGGCACGAAGCGGTCACCGCGGCCGTCGCCACCGCCGCCACGCTGCGCACGGTCAGCGAGCCCTGGCGCTGAGCACAGGGTACGGACCCCGTACTCTAAGACCATCATGGCGAACAAAACCTTCGAAGAGCTCTTCGCCGAGCTGCAGCTCAAGGCCGCCAACGGCGACCCCTCCACCTCCCGTACCGCCGAGCTCGTGGACAAGGGTGTCCATGCCATCGGCAAGAAGGTCGTCGAGGAGGCCGCCGAAGTCTGGATGGCCGCCGAGCACGAGAGCAAGGACGCCGCCGCCGAGGAGATCTCCCAGCTGCTGTACCACGTCCAGGTGATGATGGTCGCCCGCGGGATCTCGCTCGACGACGTCTACGCCCACCTCTGAGCACCACCCTCCGCACCCGCACGTCCGCACCGGTACTCCCTCCTCGCAAAGGAAACCTGACCTCATGCTGCGCATCGCCGTCCCCAACAAGGGTTCACTCTCCGGGCCTGCGATGGCGATGCTCCATGAGGCCGGCTACCAGCAGCGCAAGGAGTCCAAGGAGCTCGTCCTCGTCGACCCCGAGAACGAGGTCGAGTTCTTCTACCTGCGGCCGCGCGACATCGCGATCTACGTCAGCTCGGGCCGGCTCGACATCGGCATCACCGGCCGCGACCTGCTGCTGGACTCCGGTGCGGACGCCGAGGAGATCCTCCAGCTCGGCTTCGCCCGCTCCACCTTCCGCTACGCCACCAAGCCCGGCTCGGCCGAGGGCCCGCAGGACTTCGACGGCATGACGATCGCCACCTCCTACGAGGGCATCGTCGCCAAGCACCTCGCCGACGCCGGCGTCAACGCCTCCGTCGTCCACCTCGACGGCGCGGTCGAGACCGCCATCGAGCTCGGCGTCGCCCAGGTCATCGCCGACGTGGTGGAGACCGGCACCAGCCTGCGCAACGCCGGACTCGAAGTCATCGGCGAGCCCATCATGAAGTCCGAGGCCGTCGTCATCCGCCGCACCGGCGCACCGGACGACGACCCCAAGGTGCAGCAGTTCCTCCGCCGCCTCCAGGGCGTCCTGGTCGCCCGCTCCTACGTGATGATGGACTACGACTGCCGCGTCGAGCACCTGGAGCGCGCGGTCGCACTCACCCCGGGCCTGGAGTCGCCGACCATCTCGCCGCTGCACCACGAGGGCTGGGTCGCCGTCCGCTCCATGGTCGCCGCCCGGGAGGCCCAGCGGATCATGGACGATCTCTACGACCTCGGCGCCCGCGCCATCCTCACCACCGCCATCCACGCCTGCCGCCTCTGACGGCCGGGCGATCACCCGGAAGACAGAAGAACACCATGTCCGCCCCCGCATCCCGGCCCGAACTCCCCACCCTCCCGGTCACGTTCCGACCGACCCGGACCCGGGTGGTCCTGCTGACCGTGGGGGCGGCGATGTTCCTCGTCATCACCGCCGTCGCGCTGACCCTGGAACAGCTGAGTCCGGGGGAGCGGGCCAGCTTCGTCTTCACGGCACTGCTGTTCTTCGGCGTGCTCGCGCTGCTCAGCCGCCCGAAGGTCGTCGCCAACGAGGACGGGGTGACCGTGGTCAATCTCACCCGTACGCGCCGGCTGTCCTGGGCGGAGATCCTCCGGGTCAACCTGCGCGTCGGCGACCCCTGGGTCTTTCTGGACCTCAGCGACGGGACCAGCATGCCCGCCCTCGGCATCCAGCCGGGAATCGCCAAACAGCAGGCCATCCGCGACGCCCGTACCCTCCGCGCCCTCGCCGAGAGCCGCGGCACCGGAACGGACATCGGCTGAGCCCCCTGCCCCGTCCGGCCTCTTCTTGATTACTCTGGAGGGCGGCGGTGCCCCTGTGCACCCCGCCCCGCACCCAGAGGTCCATGAGACCGGCGGGGCTTTCCTGCGACCCGAGGAGTGACTCCTTCCAGCAATGGACGGATCGTCCGGTAGTACCTGCGCCGCCCCTTCCCCGGAGGCGGCGGCATGACCACCCCCCTGCTGCTTCTGAGCGCGGCATTCCTTCTCATCCTCGCCAACGGATTCTTCGTGGCAGCCGAATTCGGGCTCGTCACGGTGGAGCGGCCGGACGCCGAGCGCGCCGCCGCCGAGGGCGACCGGCGGGCCCGTACCGTCGTCGAAGCCCTGCGAGAACTCTCCTTCCAGCTCTCCGGCACCCAGCTGGGCATCACCATCACCTCACTGGTCGTCGGCATGCTCGCCGAACCGGCCCTCGCCCAGCTGCTGGACGGCCCGCTCACCGCGACCGGGCTGCCCGACGGAGCCGTCCCCGGCATCAGCGTGGTGATCGGGATGATGGTGGCCTCCGCCGTCCAGATGGTGATCGGCGAACTCGTGCCCAAGAACTGGGCGGTCTCCCGGCCGCTCCAGGTCGCCCGCTTCGTCGCCGGCCCCCAGCACCGTTTCTCCGCCCTGTTCCGGCCGGTGATCAGCCTGCTGAACACCGTGGCCAACCGGCTGGTACGGCTGCTGGGCGTCGAACCCACCGACGAGCTGGCCTCCGCCCGCACCCCCGGGGAGCTGGTCTCCCTGGCCCGGCACTCGGCCGAGGCCGGCACCCTCGAACAGGACACCGCGGACCTCTTCGTACGGACCCTGTCGCTCGCCGGACTCACCGCCCAGCACGTCATGACCCCACGGGTGAAGGTCAGCGCCCTGCAGTCCTCGGCGACCGCACAGGACGTCCTCAACCTCACCCGTGCCACCGGCCTCTCCCGCTTCCCCGTCTACCGGGAGCGGATCGACGAGGTCGTCGGCATGATCCACCTCAAGGACGCGCTCGCCGTGCCCGCCCGGGACCGGCTGCGCACCCCCGCCGGACGGATCGCCGTACCGCCGCTGCTGGTCCCGGAGACCCTGCCCGTCGAACAGCTGCTCCAGCGGCTGCGCAACGAGCAGCCGATCGCCGTCGTGGTCGACGAGTACGGCGGCACCGCCGGAGTCGTCACCCTGGAGGACATCATCGAGGAACTCGTCGGTGAGGTGAGGGACGAGCACGACGCCGAGGGCGCCGACCGGCCCGAGCTGGCCCCCGCCGCCCCGGAGGACGGCCGCCCGGCCTGGGACGCCGAAGGCAGCTGCCGGGTCCTCACCCTGCGCCGGATAGGGCTCGACGTCCCCGACGGGCCGTACGAGACCGTGGCCGGACTCGTCGCCGATCTGCTGGGACGCATCCCCGCGCCCGGCGACCGGGCCGAGCTGCCCGGCTGGCGGATCTCCGTCCGCCAGGTGGGCCACTACCGCGCCGAGAAGGTCCGCTTCGTCCGCACCGCCGAGGCCCCGGTGGCCCAGGACGTCCTGGAGGCCGTGCGATGAGCCTGGTCCAACTGCTCTTCGCCGCACTCCTCGTGCTGGCGAACGGCTTCTTCGTCGGTGCCGAGTTCGCCCTCGTCTCCGTACGGCGCAGCCAGATCGAGCCCCTCGCGGCGGCCGGCTCGGGCCGGGCCCGCCAGGTGCTGCACGGCTTGGAGAACCTGCCGCAGATGATGGCCGCCGCCCAGTTCGGCATCACCGTCTGCTCGCTGACCCTCGGCGCCGTCGCCGAACCGACCGTCGCCCATCTGCTGGAGCCGGTCTTCCAGGCGATCCACCTGCCCGAGGGGCTCATCCACCCGCTCGGCTACGTCCTGGCACTCGCCCTCGTGGTCTTCCTCCACCTCGTCATCGGCGAGATGGTCCCGAAGAACCTCGCGATGGCGGCGCCGGAGAAGACCGCGCTCTGGTTCAGCCCCGGCCTCGTCGGCTTCGCCCGCGTCTGCCGCCCGGTCACCGCCGCACTGGGCGCCTGCGCCCGGCTGGTGCTCCGGATCTTCGGCGTCGAACCGAAGGACGAGGTCGAGGCCGTCTTCACCAGCGAGCAGCTCAACCGGCTCGTCGAGGACTCCGGCCAGGCCGGACTGCTGGAGCCGGAGGCGCAGGAGCGGCTGGAGGACGCACTGGAGCTGGGCAGCAGGCCCGTCACCGATGTGCTCCTGAGCCGGGCCTCCCTGGTGACGGTGGACCCGTCCGTCACCCCGCACCGGATCGAGGAGCTGACCGTGCGCACGGGCTACTCACGGTTCCCGGTGTGTGCGGAGGGCGGCGGTCCGTTCATGGGCTACCTGCACGTCAAGGACGTGCTGGACCTGGAGGACGGCGAGCGGGCCGTCCCCCAGCACGTATGGCGTCCGATGGCGACCGTACGGGCCGAGCTGCCCCTGGACGACGCCCTGACCGTGATGCGCAGGGCGGCCACGCACCTGGCACAGGTCGCCGACGCCTCCGGCCGGATCCTCGGCCTGGTCGCCATGGAGGACGTCCTGGAGATGCTCGTCGGTGAGGTGCGCGACCCGGCCCACCGGGTGGCGGTGCCGCGCCGCGCGGCGGAGCCCGCGAGCACGACGACCGGCTACGGCGAACTCACCGCGTCGGTGCGCTGAGGGCTGCCGGAGGGGCCGTGGCCCGGTCCCTCCGGCAGGCCCCTGCGGCGGGCCGGGGCTCACAGGATCGGCGGCTCCTGCTGCCCCCGGTCCACCGGACCCCGGCCGGACAGCACCTCGCCGTACGCCTGCATCAGGTCCGGCAGCCGCAGGGTGGCCAGATCGTCCCGGCTCGGCACCGCCGGATAGCCGGAGAGCCGCAGATCGCGGTAGGCGCAGCTCTTCTCGTACAGGGTGCGCAGGAACCGGCCGTTGCCCAGCTCGTCGATCCAGCCCTGCTCGACGACATGGCCGCTGATGGAACGCAGCTCGTCCAACGACTCCTCGTCCCACGCGTCGCCGTTCTCCGCCGCCAGCACCTCGCCGATCGAGGTGAGCTCCAGCGGCCGGTAGCTCGGGAAGTCCACCCGGGTGGTGAAGCGCGAGGAGAGCCCGGGGTTGGTGGCCAGCAGCCGGTCCATGCCCTCCGGGTAGCCCGCGAGGATGACCACGAGATGGTCCCGGTTGTCCTCCGCGCGCTTGAGGAGGACCTGCAATGCCTCGTCGCCGTACGCGTCGCCCTTGCTGTAGCCGCTGTTGGCGAGGCTGTACGCCTCGTCGACGAAGAGCACCCCGCCGAGCGCCGAGTCGATCAGCTCATTGGCCTTGACCGCGGTCTGGCCCAGGAACTCGCCCACCAGATCCGCCCGTTGGGCCTCGACCAGATGGTCGCCGCCGAGCAGCCCCAGCGCGTAGAAGACCCGGCCCAGGATGCGGGCCACCGTCGTTTTGCCGGTCCCGGACGGGCCGGAGAAGACGAAGTGGCGCTTCGGCGGCTGCACGGGCAGCCCCTGACCGGCCCGCAGCCGCGCCATGTTCAGCTGCGCGGACAACGCCTTGACCTGGCGCTTCACGGGCTCCAGCCCCACCATCCGCTCCAGCTCGGCCAGCGCCTCGGCGAGCAGCACCGGGTCGCTGGGCCCGGCCGGGAACGGCGACGGCGGCTGTCCGGGCGCCGCGCCCCTGCGCCGCGCCCCGCCGGACGGCGGCGGCATCACGACACCCGGAAGGCCGGACGCCTCGCCGCCGGGCCGCAGCTCCCGGCCGTCCACCGGATCGGTGCCGAACAGCGGATCCGCTTCCGGCTGTGCCTCCGACACGGTGCCGTCCGTGCCGAGCCCGGCCAGCGACACGGCGGCCAGACCCGCGGCCTCGTCGGAGCCCTCCAGGCCGTCGTAGTCCGCGATCGCGGCGAGCCGCGCCGAGGTGTCCATGAACGCCGGGTCGATCCGGTGCACCGCCCGGTAGAGCGGCAGGGCGGCGGCGCTGCGGCCGGTCCCCTCGTGCGCACGGGCCAGCCAGTAGCGCAGCTCCTTGCGCTGCGGCTGCTCGCTGCGGCAGCGCATCAGCGCGGTGGCGAGCAACGGCTCGGCCTGCCCGTACATCTCCAGACGCACCCGGGCCATGCCGCCGAACAGCCCCGCCTCGATGCCGAGCAGCGGATCGTCCACCAGTTGCTCGGTGTTGCGTACGAGCAGCTCCCAGTCCTTGACCAGGTACGAGCGGCAGGCGTGCAGAAAGCGCACCTGCGGGTCCGTGTCCACGGGCGGCAGGCCGGCGAGGGCGCGGTCCAGCTCGGGGACGTGGCGGCCGTCCAGCCAGTGCGAGGCGTGCGCCAGCAGCAGGTCGCGCGCGCTCTCCAGTACCGGCTGCACCCACCAGCCCAGCCAGTACCAGGAGTTGAGCGTGCGCCGGTGGCGGGTGCGCTGCTCGCCGAAGCGCTCGCGATGGCGGTACATGCGCAGCAGCGCCGTCGTCGTGTCGACCCTCAGCGCATGGAGGCCGAGCCAGCCGTCCGCCATGCCGGGATCGAGCCGGACCGCGGCCCTGAACTCCTCTTCGGCCTGTGGGTAGGCGCCCATGGTGTAGGCGTCCACGCCGCGCAGCCAGGCGAGGTCGGCCGGGGCCTGTGCGCCCTGCGTGCCGATGTCCATCTGGTCCCCCACAAACCGTGCCCCCAGGATGTCCCGCCGCACGATTCTGCCCACCCGGGGGCGCCGAATCACTTTGCCACGGACGGGAATTGACCGCACCGAGAGGCATCGTACCTGCGCAGGGAGTATGCGGCTAAGTGCGCCGCAGGCCGAAGGGAGGCCGTGACCCAGGGTGAGCGGAATCCGTCGGACCGGTGTGGGACAAGGGGTATGAGGGCAGAACGAAGCCCCCGATCACGGGGGAACAACCGGGGGCTTCGCGTCTGTGGGGGCTTCGAAAAGCCGCACATTGAGAACGTAAGACCTGTACCGCCCTCGGGTCAAGCAGAGTTGGGGCACTTCCGGGGCGATTTCTCACCATTCAGGACGACGGGGCCGCGCGCTCACGGTCCGTGATGGAATGGTCCGTTCCTGCGGCCGTTCCGGTCCCCTCCAGCAACTCGTACCCCACGGGCAACTGCCGTACCAGAGTGTCCGCGTGGGGGCGAGAAGGGTCGGCCGAGAAGTGCTGTGCCTCGGCCGCCGTCCACCCGTCCCAGAAGTCCGAGAGCGCCGGCCCGTCCCTGCGCCGGCCGCGCTCCCAGGACCGCGCGGCGGGGAGGTCCATCCACAGCAGCCGGGCCAGCGACGGCCGCAGCGCCCGGCGCCCGGCCCCGACCCCCTCGACCAGGACCACCGGCGCGGGCTCCAGGCCGCGCGGCGTTCCGAAGCTCCGCGCGGTCCAGTCGTACGGCGCGTACCACGCGCACTCGCCGCGCTCCAGGGGTACGAGCACCTGCTCCCGCAGCCGGTCCGTCCAGGTGAAGAAGGAGTCGTGCGCGGCGATGTCGTCCAGGTGCAGGACGGGGGCGCCGCCGAGCGCGGCGGCCAGGCGGGCGGCGAAGGTGCTCTTCCCCGAGCCCGCGTGGCCGTCCACGGCGATCAGCCGGACCGGTCCGCAGGACGGTGCCAGGGCGTGCAGCCGCCCGGCGAGGAGCGAGAGGTCGTTCATGCCCACCAGCCTACGAGCCGCTCCGGAGCAGCCGCAGGTCATGCCAGTGGTGCAGACCAATATTGGTTTGCCGACGCGAGCCGAATCGCTGGCCGGATCCGGCCGCGACCCGCGATAGTTGGCGCACTGTCGTGCACCCAGGGCCATTTTCCGCTTCCCACCGGGGGTCTCGCCCATGAACAGACCGACCTCACGCCGAACCGTGCTGACCGCCGCGCTGGCGGCAGCGGCCACCGCCGGGGCGGTGTCGTCCACCGGCTCCGCGACCGCCGCCGACGCTTCCTCCGCCACCCCGCCCCACGCCCCCGCGGCCAAGGCCCCCGCCGTGGACAACCGTTTCTGGCACAGCTACACGGACTGGCGCTCCGGCACCGGCGCCGGGACGCGGGCCGTCGCGGGCCGCCGCCCCGGACTGGTGATCGACCACGCCGCGGGGCGCACCGACTACACCGATCCGCACACCGGCAGGACCGCCGCCTGGGAGTACGCGACCTGGACCTCGCCGGTCCACCGGTCCTCGGTTCCGGCGACCGAGGTGATCGCCTCCTGGAACGCCGACACCCCGGCGGGCACCTGGATCCAGATCGAGCTCCGGGGCAGCTACTCGGACGGCACCTCGACACCTTGGTACGTGATGGGCCGCTGGGCCGCCGGCGACGGCGACATCCGCCGTACCTCCGTCGACGACCAGTCCGACGGCAAGAGCTCCATCTGGACCGACACCTTCTCGGTGGACGACCCGGCGAGCGGACTACGACTGGACTCCTACCGGCTGCGGCTCACCCTCCACCGCACCCCGGGCAGCCGCCTGACGCCCACCGTCCGGCGGATCGGCGCGATGGCCTCCGACATCCCGGACCGCTTCACCGTGCCGGCCAGCGCCCCCGGCCTCGTCCACGAGCTGCGGGTCCCGCGCTACTCGCAGAACGTCCACGCGGGCCAGTACCCCGAGTACGACAACGGTGGCGAGGCCTGGTGCAGCCCCACCTCCTCGCAGATGATCATCGAGTACTGGGGCCGCCGTCCCACCGCCGAGGACCTCGCCTGGGTCAAGCCCGGCCTGGCCGACCCGCAGGTCTGCCACGCCGCCCGGTTCACCTACGACTACCAGTACGAGGGCTGCGGCAACTGGCCGTTCAACGCCGCCTACGCCGCGACGTACGACAAGATGAGTTCGGTGGTGACCCGGCTGGACTCGCTGGGGGACCTGGAGACACTGGTCCGCGCGGGGATCCCGGCCATAACGTCGCAGTCCTTCCTCAAGGAGGAGCTGACCGGCGCCGGCTACGGCACCTCCGGCCATCTGATGACCGTGATCGGCTTCACCGCCGACGGCGACATCATCGCGAACGACCCGGCCTCGCCGGACAACGAGGCGGTGCGCCGGGTCTACAAGCGCCGGGAGTGGGAGAACATCTGGCTCCGTACCAAGCGCTACGACGCCAACGGCAAGGTCAGAAGCGGTACGGGCGGGGTCTGCTACCTCTACTGGCCCGCTGAGCCGGCGCTGGGTCAGCGCCGCGTCCTGGAGTCGTTCGGCCTGCTGTGAGCATGTGCGGCGCCACGGCCGCCTCGCCCGTCCGACGGCCGCGTTGCCGGCCGTCGTGGGGGAGGCGGCCGTACCTGTCCACCGTGACCTCGACCGAGCGTTGCCCCGGCCGCTGGCCTTCATGCGGATGGTTCTATCAGCCTCTTCGCCGGTTTCCACCGCGGCCTGCGATCCGGGCTGTTGCCCCTCTGCTCGGTATCCATCTCGGCCACGGAGCTTTGCACCTGTCGGGTGACTCACCCATCCGGCGTGTCACAGCGGGCAGGCTGTATCCATGGACATGGAGGCCCTTGGCGCAGAGGACTACGAGTCGGTGCACCGGGCAAGCCGAGGTTTGGCGGCGCGGTACGGGATGGTGACGCTCAACACCATGATGGAGGCGTGGGAGGCGTTGGTGGAGGATACCGAAGAGGGGTTCGACGCCGAACTCGCCTGGGAGTACGCGGACAGACTTCGTTGCCGTCGCTGGCTGGCGGAGGCATGGCCCCTGTTCACCGACAGGATTCGGACCGCGCGGCAAGCGGAGCTGGACGCGCTGGACGCCCGCTTCCACCTGGCTACCGTGCCCCTGTACGGCCAGGCGGACGATGCGCGATGGCACTCCCGGCGACCGAGGCTGATCGTGGGCGAGGCTTCGCTGGAACTGCCCCGGTCCTGGGTCCTGTGACCCGTCCGGGCGCGGCCGGTCCACGCTGATCCGCGCCGACTCCGCAGGCGGCACCCACGAGTTCGTGGCCCGGCTCGCCCGGCGGCAGCGGCCGGACACCGGACGGTGGGACCGGGCCCCCGGGCAGGTCCGCACGCAATCCCGGCGTCGGGAAACGGGCCACCTGATGAACCGCCTCCCCCCCCCAAGAACTCACATCAGCGTGCCGCCGGAGGTGCCGTGCTCTCGCGGATCACCAAACGGGTCGGGACGAGGGTGGTCCCGTGGGTCGGACCGTCTTGGCGCATCTTGTGCAGGACCGCCTGGACGCAGAGGCGGCCGACCTCGGCGAAGTCCTGGTGGAGGGTGGTGAGGGGCGGCAGGAAGGAGGACGCCTCGGGGATGTCGTCGAAGCCGACGACGCTGATGTCCTCGGGGACGCGTCGACCGCGCTCATGCAGGGCGCGCAGCAGGCCCAGGGCCATCTGGTCGTTGGCCGCGAAAATCGCCGTGCAGTCGTCGTGTGCGGCCAGTTCCAGGCCCGCCCTGTAGCCGGACTCCGCCGACCAGTCGCCCCGCACCAGCGGAGGCACCCGGCGCCCGGCGTGGGCGAGCGTGGCCTGCCAGGCATCGGTGCGGCGCTGGGCGGCATAGGAGCCCTCCGGGCCCGCGAGGTGCCAGACGGTGTCGTGGCCGAGCCCGAGGAGGTGCTGGACGGCGGTGCGGGTGCCGCCGGCCTGGTCGGTGTCGACGACCGTGTACTGCTCACCCGCATCGGAGTCGGCGACGACCACCTGGACGTACGGCGGGAGGTTGATGGTGGCCGTGTCCAGGAGGTGTACCTCCATGATGACGATCACTGCGTCGACGGCCAGTTCCTCCAGACGGGAGAAAGCGCCGCGCACCTCGTCCTGGGTGGGGACGGCGACCGGCAGCAGGGTCACCGCGTACCCCTCGGCCGCCGCCGAGATCGCGATCGCTTCCAGGGTGCGGACGTTCCCGGTCGTGGAGAGGGAGAAGGTGATCACGCCGAGGGTACGGAACTCGCCGCTCTTCAGGGCGCGGGCGGCGCTGTTGGGGCGGTAGCCCAGTTCCTGCATGGCCGAAAGAACCTGGCGGCGCGTCGCCTCGGTGACGCCCGCGTAGCCGTTGGACACACGTGAGACGGTCTGGGACGACACGCCGGCCCGTTGTGCCACGTCGGCCATGGAGACCGAGGCACGGACCCGTCCGCGCGAGCGCCGTCCACCGGTGGCCGCGGGTGCGGGCGCCGGCTTCGGTGTGCCGCGTGTCGTGTCCATTCGCTGCCCCTTTTTCGTCATCGCTCCGGTCACGATCTCCCCGGAAGACCCTTGACCTGCGTCATCGGGGGAGTGTAGACATGCCGCCATCAAAAGTTTACGTAAACATACCAGCTCACGCCCTTTTTTTGGCCGGTGATGTTTGCGCAATCATCACCGGCGGTGTCGCCTGTCGAACCGTGCGGTGCTGCAGGTTCCGTGAGTGGACGAGCGAGGAACGATCATGACGACGCTGCAACCGTCGGCCGCCGCCGAGCCGCGGCCGGCCCCGCCTCCGGCGAGACGCGACCGCCGTTCCTGGACGGGCTGGGGCTTCATCGGTCCGTTCGTGGCCGTCTTCGCTCTGGTCTTCCTCGCCCCCATCGCGTACTCGATCTACCTGAGCTTCTTCCGCGACAAACTCATCGGCGGCAACCAGTTCGTCGGCCTGGACAACTACACGCAGGCCTTGCAGGACACCCAGTTCTGGTCAGCCGTGGGCCGGGTGGCTCTCTTCCTGGCGGTCCAGGTGCCGATCATGCTGGGCATCGCCCTGCTGGTGGCACTGGCGCTGGACAGCGGGCGGCTGTACGGCAAGAACTTCTTCCGGATCACCATCTTCATGCCGTACGCGGTGCCCGCCGTGGTCGCCACCCTGATGTGGGGCTTCATGTACGGCACCAGGTACGGCCTGGTCGGCGATCTCAACGACGCGTTCGGCATCGAGCTGCCCGACCTGCTCTCCCCCGACTGGGTCCTCGCGTCCATCGGCAACATCGTGACCTGGGAGTTCGTCGGGTACAACATGCTGATCTTCTACTCGGCCCTGCGGATCATCCCCACCTCGCTGTATGAGGCGGCGGAGATCGACGGCGCGGGTCAGTGGCGGGTGATCGCCTCGATCAAGCTGCCCGCGATCCGGGGCGCGATCGTCATCGCGACGATCTTCTCGATCATCGGCAGCTTCCAGCTCTTCAACGAGCCGAGCATCCTGCGTCCGCTGGCGCTCAACGCCATCACCACCGACTACACGCCGAACTTCTACACGTACGTGCTGTCCTTCAACGGCCAGCAGCACAACTACTCCGCGACGGTCGCCATCATCATGGGCGTGATCACCATGGTGATCGCCTATGTCGTGCAGCTGCGCGGTATGCGCAAGGGGGCATAGACCGATGAGTACCACTGTCACGACCGCATCCCCCGCCAGGAGCGCCGACGCCACGCGCCTCAGGACGCCGCGCAAAAACCCCTCCGGCAAGCCGAAGCGCAGTGTGCTGCTGACGGCGCTGATGGCCCTGATGGTCCTCTACACCGTGGTGCCGCTGGTCTGGCTGGTCATCAACTCCACCAAGACCCAGGCAGGTTTGGGCGACTCCAACGGGCTGTGGTTCGCCCACGACTTCGCCTTGTGGGACAACATCCGGGACACCTTCACCTACCACGACGGCATTTTCGGGCGCTGGCTGCTGAACACTCTGCTGTACGTGGTGCTGGGCGCGGGCGGCGCCACTCTGCTGGCGGTGCTGGGCGGCTACGCACTGGCGAAGTTCGACTTCCCCGGCAAGCGCTCGATCTTCGCCGTGGTGATCGGCGCGGTGGCTGTGCCGGGTACGGCGCTGGCGGTGCCGACGTTCCTGATGTTCAGCAAGATGGGGCTCACCGACACCCCGTGGGCAGTGATCGTCCCGTCGCTGGTGTCGCCGTTCGGCCTCTACTTGATGTGGGTGTTCGCCGCCGAGGCGATACCCACCGAGCTGCTGGAGGCGGCCCGGATGGACGGGGCCGGCGAGGCGCGGACCTTCTTCCGGGTCGCGCTGCCGCTGCTCGCCCCGGGGATCGTGACCGTGCTGCTGTTCACGACGGTCGCCACCTGGAACAACTACTTCCTGCCGCTGATCATGCTGAAGGACCCGGACTGGTACCCGCTGACCCTGGGCCTGAGCGCCTGGAGCTCACAGGCGCAGACCATCGGCGGAGATGTCATCTTCAACCTGGTGATCACGGGTTCCCTGATCACCATCCTGCCGTTGATCGCCGCCTTCCTGTTCCTGCAGAAGTACTGGCAGTCCGGTCTTGCCGCCGGGAGCGTCAAGGAGTGACGCGGGCGGCGCCAAGCCCCCATGTGAGAAACACCCGCACCACCCTCACCGTCCCACCCACGAAGAAGTGGAATCATCATGCGCAGAACAACGAGCCGCATCCTGCGCGGCATCGCCCTCGTCTCCGCCCTTGCCCTGGGCGTCACCGCCTGCGGCGGCTCGGACGACGGCTCCGAGCAGAAGCCGGTCTCCGCCGGGGACGTCCAGGCGGCCCTGGACAAGGGAGGGGATATCACGGTCTGGGCCTGGGAGCCCACCCTGAAGACCGTCGCCGCGGACTTCCAGAAGAAGTACCCGAAGGTCAAGGTCAACCTGGTCGGTGAGCGCTCCGGCGACAAGCACTACACCGCCCTGTCCAACGCGATCTCGGCCGGCAAGGGTGTCCCGGACGTCGCCCAGGTCGAGTACTTCGCGCTCGGCCAGTACTCCCTGACCAAGGGGCTGACCGACCTGGCCCCGTACGGCGCCGGCAAGCTCGCCCCGAAGTACACGGCCGGTCCGTGGAACGCGGTCAGCGACGGCGACAAGGTCTACGGCCTGCCGATGGACTCGGGCCCGATGGCGTTGTTCTTCAACAAGGAGGTCTTCGACAAGTACAAGATCGCCGTCCCGACCACCTGGGACGAGTACGTGGAAGCGGCCCGCAAGCTCCACGAGGCCGACCCGAAGGCCTACATCGCCAGCGACACCGGTGACGGGGGCTTCACCACCTCCATGCTGTGGCAGGCCGGCTCGCGCCCCTACAAGCTCGACGGCACCAAGGTCGGCATCGACTTCGACGACGCGGGCGCCAAGAAATTCGAGGCGGTCTGGCAGAAGCTGCTCGACGAGAAGCTGCTCGCTCCGGTCACCGGCTGGACCGACGACTGGTACAAGGGTCTCGCCGACGGCACCATCGCCACCCTGGCCAGCGGTGCCTGGATGCCCGCCAACTTCGTCAGCGGCGTTCCGAACGCCAAGGGCAAGTGGCGCGCAGCGGCATTGCCGGCCTGGACCAAGGGCGACAAGGCCAGCGCGGAGAACGGCGGCAGCTCGCTGGCGGTCCCGGCGCTGGGCAAGAACAAGGAACTCGCCTACGCCTTCGCGAAGTACGCCAACGCCGATGACGGTGTCGCCACCCGGATCGCCCAGGGAGCCTTCCCCGCCACCAAGGCGGAGCTGGAGTCTGCCTCGTTCCAGAACAAGAAGTTCGACTACTTCGGCGGCCAGCAGGCCAACAGGATCTTCGCCGAGTCCGCCGCGAACGTGTCGAGCGACTGGACGTACCTGCCCTTCCAGCCGTACGCGAACTCCATCTTCAACGACACGGTCGGCAAGGCGTACGTCTCCGACACCACGCTGGCCGACGGCCTGAAGGCGTGGCAGGACGCGTCGGTCAAGTACGGCGAGGAGCAGGGCTTCACCGTCGAGAAGTAGCCCCGCCAGCAGTTCGAACGCAAGGCGGCGCCGCAGCTGGCGGCGCCGCCCCCACGCACCACCTTCGGAAGGACCGCCATGATCTCCACCCTCCACCCCCGGACCCGGCGCGGGGCGGACGGTGACCTCACCCCACGTCTCGCGTTCGGTGCCGACTACAACCCCGAGCAGTGGACCCGGGACGTGTGGGAGGAGGACGTCCGGCTGATGCAAGAGGCCGGGGTCACCGTCGTCTCCGTGGCGATCTTCTCCTGGGCACGCCTGCAGCCGGGTCCCGACGAGTGGGACTTCGGATGGCTGGACGAGGTCATGGACCTTCTGCACTCCGGCGGCATAGGCGTCGACCTGGCGACCGCCACCGCCTCCCCGCCGCCGTGGCTGACCACGGCCCATCCGGAGATCCTGCCGGTCACCGCGACCGGCGAGACCTTGTGGCCGGGTGCCCGGCAGCACTGGCGGCCCAGCTCCCCCGTCTTCCGTGAGCACGCCCTGCGCCTGGTGCGTGAGATGGCGACCCGCTACGCCGACCATCCCGCGCTGGTCGCCTGGCACGTCTCCAACGAGCTGGGCTGCCACAACATCTACGACTTCTCCGACGACGCGGCCCGCGCCTTCCGGACCTGGCTGCGCGCCCGCTACGGCACGCTGGAGGCCCTCAACCACGCCTGGGGCACGACGTTCTGGTCACAGCGCTACACCGACTGGGCGCAGATCCTTCCCCCGCGCCTGGCGGCCTCGCATCCCAACCCGACTCAGCAGCTGGACTTCAAGCGGTTCTCCTCCGACGCTCTGAAGGACTACCTGCGTGCGGAGCGCGACATCCTGAAGGAGATCACCCCGGACGTACCGGTCACCACCAACTTCATGGTGATGGGCGAGACGAAGGGCATGAACTACGCGGACTGGGCCGAGGAAATCGACTTCGTCTCCAACGACCACTACGTCCACCCCGGCCCGCAGTCCCGCGACGAGCTGTCCTTCTCCGCGAACCTCACCAGCGGCATCGCGGGCGGCCGGCCCTGGTTCCTGATGGAGCACTCCACCAGCGCCGTCAACTGGCAGCAGGTGAACGTGGCGAAGCGGCCGGGCGAGCTGGCCCGGGACTCGCTGCTGCACGTGGCGCACGGTGCGGACGCCGTCTGCTTCTTCCAGTGGCGGCAGTCAGCGGCGGGCGCCGAGAAGTACCACTCGGCGATGATCCCCCACGCCGGCGCCGACAGCGAGCTGTTCCGCGCGGTGGCCGCGCTCGGCTCCACCCTCAAGACCCTGGCCCCGGTGGCTGGTTCGGACCGCGAGGCCGCAAAGGTCGGAATCATCTTCGACTGGGACTCCTGGTGGGCGAGCGAGCAGGACTCCCACCCGACCTCCCTGCTGAACTACCGGCAGGAATGCCTGGACTGGTACTCGGCGCTTCTCACGCTCGGCGTGCGAGCCGACCTGATCACCACCGGAAGCGACTTCGCGCGCCACGACGTGCTGATCGCGCCCGTCCTGCACGTGGTCCCGGCCGGCCTCGCCAAGAAGCTGACCCACTACGCCCAGCACGGCGGTCACCTGATCACCACCTACTTCTCCGGCGTGGTCGACCAGAACGACCACGTCTGGCTCGGCGGCTACCCCGGCGCCCTGCGCGACCTGCTCGGCCTGCGCATCGAGGAGTTCGGCCCGCTGCTCGCCGACGAGTCGGTGTCCCTGGACGACGGCTCGACCGGCGCCCTGTGGACCGACCGCATCACCCTGGCCGACGAGCGGACCGAGGTCCTCGCCCGCTACGACTCCGGCCACCAGGCCGGCCGGCCCGCCGTCACCCGCCGTGCGACGGACGCCGGCACGGCCTCGTACGTCTCGACGCGCCTCGGCGTCGAGGGCCTCACGAGTCTGTTGCCGCGTCTTCTGGAGCCGGCGGGAGTCGAGAGCGAACTGCCCGGCACCGCACGCGGACGCGTCGAGCTGGTCGTCCGCAGGAACACCCGGGAAAGGTTCCTGTTCCTGGTGAACCGGACCGACGGCGCCGTGGCGCTCCCCGGGTTCGCCGGTGAGGTGCTGTGCGGCACAGCCGGTGACGGCGGGCTCGTCCTCGGGCCGCGCGAGGTCGCCGTGGTACGCCGGCCGCTGGCCTGATCCACACCCCCTTTCCCTCCACACATGAGCTCCCCGGGCGGCGCCTGCCCGCCCGGGGTCACCACAGCGTTTCCGTACCCGGGCGCACGCGCTGAATTGGCGCGGCCTGCCCACCGCGGCGGTGCCGCACGGGAACTCCCGTGCGGCACCTCGTCCATCATCGGCGGCATCGCCGGCTCTCCGGACAGGCACACCACACTCCAGCCGCCCGCGAGGCGCTCGTCCCCAGGGACACCGGCGCCTTGTCGCGCAGCATGACAGGATCACACGGGGTCTCGGATCCGGTGCCCCGGCACTCGTCCACATGCCCCTGATCAGCAATGCGCCGGCCTCGACGGCCCTCGCTCATGGCTCTAGCCCATGGTCTCGTGGCGGAATGCCGACATGCGGGAAACCCGTCACATCCAGGCACCCCTACACCATCTGCATGTCTGCCAGGCTGCAGCCGCACCACGGCAATTCATCGTCGAGTAGGGAGATTCATGCGCCCCATCACGCGTATAGCCATGGGTGCGGCATCCGCCGCCGCCCTGGCCTTTACGGCAGTCACGCCGTCCGGGGCGGCGGATACACCGTCTGACGGCCCTTCGGGGAAGAGCCCCGTCGTCGGCAGCGAGTCCGCGCAGGGCCGCGGCAAGCAGACGACGGTCACGCTCGTCACCGGAGACAAGGTCCTTGTGACCACGGACAAGTCGGGCCGCAGCTCCGCGGCGGTGCTGCCCCGCGAGGACGGCACGCAGCCCCTCATCCAGACCTACCAGTCGGGCAAGGACCTCTACGTCTACCCCGAGGGCGCCTCCCAGGCAGTCGCCGAGGGCAGGATCGACGAGCAGTTGTTCAACGTCACCGGGCTCATCCGCCAGGGATTTGACGACGCGCACACCGAATCGCTCCCGCTGATCGCCATCTACGACAACAGCGTGAACGTCGCCAAGAGCGCACCGGAGGCACCTCGCGGCTCCGAGCGCAGCCTGTCGCTTCCCGCCGTGGGCGGCGTCGCGCTCAAGGCGGACAAGGACACCGCCGCCACGTTCTGGCGGGACGTCACCGACTCCCGCTCGCGTTCGGCCTCCGCGCTGAAGAAGCTGTGGCTGGACGGCAAGGTCGAGGCCACGCTGGACCGGTCCACCAAGCAGGTCCACGCGCCGGAGGCCTGGGCGGCCGGCTACGACGGCAAGAACACCAAGGTCGCCGTGCTGGACACGGGCGTGGACGCCGAGCACCCGGACCTCGTGGACCGGGTCGCCGCCTCCAAGAACTTCACGGACTCCAAGACCACCGACGACCATGTGGGGCACGGCACCCACACCGCGTCCACGGTCGGCGGGTCCGGAGCCGCCAGCGAAGGCCGCAAGAAGGGCGTGGCCCCCGGCGCCTCCCTGCTGATCGGAAAGGTCCTCAGCGACGAGGGCTACGGCCTGGACTCCTGGGTCATCGCAGGCATGCAGTGGGCCGTCGACCAGAAGGCCGACGTCGTCTCCATGAGCCTGGGCAACTCGTCGATCGGGGACTGCACCGACCCGGTGGCCCAGGCCACGAAGCAGCTCGCGCAGAACACGCACAGCCTGTTCGTCGTCGCCGCGGGCAACGCCGGGCCGGCCAACGAGACCGTCTCCTCGCCCGGGTGCGTCCCCGACGTGCTGACCGTCGGCGCCGTGGACCGGGACGACAGCACCGCGCAGTTCTCCAGCCGCGGCCCCGTCGCCGTCACGCACACCCTCAAGCCCGAGATCGCCGCGCCCGGCGTCGACATCTCGGCTGCCAGCGCGGGCGGCCGCGGCGTCTACGCCTACCGGTCGATGTCCGGTACCTCGATGGCGACCCCGCACGTCGCGGGCGCAGCGGCCGTCGTCCGCCAGGCCCACCCGGACTGGACCGCTCAGCAGATCAAGTCCGCGCTCGTCTCCTCGGCCCGCACCGGCGGGAAGGTGGAGGGCGCCGACCACACCGGAGCCGGCGTCCTCGACGTGTTCGGCGCGGTGAACCAGAAGGTGCTCGCCGCGCCCGCCGTCCAGGCCGGCAACTACAACTGGCCGCAGGCCGCGTCCGACCGCACCACCGTGAAGGTGCCCTTCACCAACACCGGCGACAAGGACCTGACCCTCAGCCTGAAGGTCAGCGGCGTGCACGGCAACGACGGCAGCGATGTCCACTCCGACATCGTCAAGCTGGGGCAGCACAAGGTGACGATCCCCGCCGGGGCCACCGCTCAGGTGCCGGTGCAGATCGACCCCACCGCCCGTCTCCAGGACTCCCAGTACGGTGCGGTCACCGGCCGGATCCTCGCCACCGGCGGCGACGTGCACGTCTCCGTGCCGATCACGCTGTACGTCCAGGCGGAGACGGTCACCGTCCGGGTCAAGACCCTGGACCGCAACGGCAAGCCCGCGACCGGCAGCTCCTCCCTGGATCTCGTCAGCCTGGACACCGACAAGGGAGAGCGCCGCAAGAATTCCGGGGCGCCCGAGCAGACGTACCGTGTCCGTCCGGGCAGCTACTCCCTCAGCAGCTTCGTGACGACGTACGACGCGAAGGGCGCGGCCGAATCGGTCAGCTACCTCGCACGGCCGCAGCTCCGGATCACCCACGACACCACGGTCGTCCTCGACGCCGGGCAGGCCCACCGGCTGAGCCTGGAGACCGACCGGCCGGCGAAGGTGGACCTGACCACGATCAGCTACGCCCGTACCTGGGACGACACCTGGCTGATCTCCGGCTCGGTCTCGGCGGACGCCACCGTCCAGAAGTTCTACGCGGACATCGACGGACGCGCCACGAACGGTACCTTCGAGTTCCGGCCCACCTGGCGCGCGAGCGGCTCCGAGGGCGGCTCGCCGTACGTCTACAACCTGACGTTCCCGAGCTCGGGACCGCTCCAGGCCGACCGGGTCTACCGGCCCAAGGACTCCCGGATGGCGCAGGTCACCGAGACCTGGAACGCCGTGGGCAAGGAAGCCGACTACCTCGACGCGATGTTCGTCCGCCGCCCCGAGGCCGGCAGCGGCTACATCCCGGTGAGCCCGTACGGCGCGGTGCACGTGCCCACGACCCGCACCGCCTACTACACGACCGGCGACGACATCTGGTACCACGGCGCGATGACCAGCTTCCCGTTCTCCGCGTTCATGGGCGACCAGGAGCGCACCTACCGGGCCGGACAGCGGCGGGCCGAGGAGTGGTACCGCGGCGTGCTGCGGCCTGCCGCCCCGCGTGACGCCGACGGCAAGCCGGTGCTGGCCGCCGAGCGGCAGGGCGACCTGATGGGCATCCAGACCGCGTTCTGGCTCGACGGGTCGGGCGACCACTGGTCCCCCGGCGGGTCCTTCGGCGACATCGGCAACCTTCGGCTGAAGCGCGACGGCGTGGAGATCGGCCGGAAGGTCGACCCGTTCGGCGTGTTCGAGGTGCCGGACGAGGACTCCGCCTACGAGCTCACCCAGAACATGCAGAAGATCGACACCTCGGACCGGAACTGGCTGCGCTCCACCGCCGTCACCACCACGTGGAGCTTCCGCTCGCACCGGGAGCAGGACGTCTACTCGCGCGGCCTGCCGCTCCTCTTCCCGGCGTACGACGTGCCGGCGGACGGCATGAACACCCTTCCCGCGGAGAAGGGGCTGAAGGTCGGCCTGTCGGTGGAAGGACACGCCGGATACACCCCGGGCGCTGTCACGGCGGCCACGCTGTCCTACTCCTACGACGGCGGCACCACCTGGACCCAGGCGCCGACCGAGCAGCAGGACGGCCGCTGGACGGCCCTTCTCGACCACACCGGAGCCTCCGGCAAGCAGGTCACGATGAAGGCGACCCTCACCGACGCCAACGGCAACGCGGTCACCCAGACGGTCACCCGCGCCTACGACGTCCGGTAATCACCTGGCCGGGCCGGGCGGCTTCCCTCACGGGGCCGCCCGGCCCGCGGCCCTGGAAGCGCTGCACCGCTCGGCCCTCCAGCCGGCCGGTGCCGTTCGCGGATCGGGCTACGGCCGGGGCTGGGCCGGCTGGAGGGCAGAGCGGTGCAGCCCCCTGCGGTCGTAGAGACGGGTGAGGGCGAGGCCGAGGACGAGCGACCCCGCGAAGCCGATGGCGGTCATGGTCCAGGCGCGCCCGAGCCCCGCGTCGGCCTGCGCTCCGAAGTAGAGGATGGACCTGACGCCGTCGACCACCTGGCGGAACGGTTCGAATTCCGCCAGGAAACGGTAGAAGTCCGGGAGTGCCTGGAGCGGGATGGTGGCGCCGGCCGACGGGATGGCCAGGCCGATCAGGACCAGCATCGAGACGATCGGGCCCGGGGTACCGAAGACGGCGAGCAGGGCGAGCGCGGTGATGCCCATCGCGGCCGTGGCGCATGCTCCGAAGATCCACAGCAGGCCCAGATGCGAGGCGTCGATGCCTACGACGCCGACCGCGCCGGCCATCGCGAGCGCGGAGGTCAGCATGGACAGGACGACCATGAGCACCGAGCAGACCACGAAATGGTGCAGCCGCGTCATGTGCTGGGCGGGCTTGACGAAGCGGAACGGGCCCTTGTCGTTGGCCATGTAGCCGAGTGCCGTGTCCACCTGGGTGTGGATCACGTTGGCGCCCAGCATGCCGCCGAGAACCAGGACGAGGGCGTAGAAGAAGGCGCTCAGTCCCAGGCCGCTGTGGGAGCCGAGCGGGTGCCCCTCCTCGACGGTGGCCTTCACGGGGTCGGCGATCACCAGCTGGGCAGCGGCGCCGGGTGCGGCGGGACCGCCTGCGTGGGCGGAGCCGGCGTGCCGTCCGAGCTCCTGGGTGAGCCCGTGGCCCACCTGCGCGGAGGTGGTGGCGACGACCTTCTGGTTGATCTCGGCGGCCATGCCGGAGCCGAAACTTCCGGCTGCGGGGTTGGTCAGCACCGTCATGGTCGGCGGGTGCGGTTCGTGCTGGGGCGGCCCGGCGAGTGCGGCCACGGAGGCGGAGAAGTCCTCCGGGATGACGAGCGCGCCGAACACCTTGCCCCGGGCAAGCAGGTCGTCGGCGGTGCGGCGGTCGACCTTCTTCCAGGAGACCTTGTCCTTCATCTCGGCGGACCCGGTGATCTGTGTGGCGATCTGCGCGCCGAGGTCGATCCGCTCTCCGGCCGCCTCCGCCCCCCGGTCGCTGTTGACCAGGGCGATCGGCAGGTCCTTCGTCGAGCCGACCGGGTCGTTGTTGGCCCCCAGGTAGAGCATGGACAGGACGAGCGACAGCAGGCCGAGGATCACCGCCGACGGCAGCCACACCGCGCGGCGCCGCAGCAGACCGCGGGCGCTCACCCGGGGCAGGGAGGTCGGTTCGGGCATGACGAGGGGCTCCAGCTTCGGTGGCGCGCCGGGAGGGCGCTGTGGATCGACAAGTGGGATGGATGTGCCGTCTTCGCATGTGGGCGGCGCATTGGAAAGTATCACTTCCTAGCTGAATAGTGACACTATCCAGTCGTGGCAGCCATGGGAGCACCTGGGAGACTGGTCACACACAGAACAGACCGAGCGAGAGCGCACATGAGAATCTCTGACCTGAGCCGTCTGTCCGGAACACCGGTCGGGACGATCAAGTACTACCTGCGCGAGGGCCTGCTGCCGCCCGGCCGGCAACTGGGAGCCACGCTGAGCCTGTACGGGGACGAGCATCTCCAGCGCCTGCGACTGATCCGCGCCCTGACCGCCCGCGGCGGCCTGTCGATCGCCGCCACCCGCGACGTCCTCACGGCCATGGACGAGCCCCTCGATCCGCTCACCACGCTCGGTGTCGTGCACTACGCGCTCCCCACGCCGGTCGACGCCGCCGAGACGGACGCGGTGGACGAGCAGGCGCCACGGGTCGACGAGCTGGTGCGGGCCATGGGCTGGAACGTCTCCGAGGACTCGCCGCACCGCCGCGCCCTCGCAGCGAGCCTCATGGACCTCGGACGCATCGGCGCCGACTACGGCACCGAGGACCTGCTGCCCTACGCCGAACTGGCGGCAGCCGCCGCAAAGCTCGACCTGGACCGGATCAAGGAACTCGACGACGCCGAGGACCGCTTCAAGCTGGCCGAGCACGCCGCCATCGTCGTGCTCCTGCTGGAGCCGGTGCTGGCCGTCCTGCGCCGCCTGGCCCAGGAGAACGAGACCCGGAGCCGTGGCGCCTGGACCCGTACGGCCGAGGCAGCCGACACGCACCCCGGTCCGGTCCCCACGGCCGACCCCGAGAGCACTCCTTAGGAGTTGCCGTCAAGGCGTCACGGCCGTACTCGTCCACCGTGACCTCGGCCGAGCGACGAGCGCGGAGCGGGTCGTCGCTCGGGGCGCGTGAACTATTCGCTGTGACGTGGCGAGGAACGTCCGTAGGGTTCGCGCATGCGAGACGAGAGTGAGCGGGCCGTTCAAGCGGCCGTCGAGGCGGAGTTGCGGCTTCTCGATCCTGACGTGCGTGCTTCGCCGGCCCGGGTGCTGGAGCTCCTGGACCCGGAGTTCCTTGAGATCGGGGCGTCGGGGCGGCGCTGGGACGCGTCGTCGATTCTCTCGGCGACGAGTGACGGTTCGGTGGCCCCCGAAGCTCCGGTCGAGGTCAGCGACATGGCGGGGGCCGTACTCGCTCCGGGCATCGTTCATCTGACGTACTTCGCCGACCACAGCGGGCGCCGGGCATGGCGGAGCTCCGTGTGGCGTCTGACGGAAGCGGGCTGGCGCATGTACTTCCACCAGGGCACCCTGACGAGCTGAGCGGTCGGTGGCCGCCGCCCGCGGGGCGGCGGCCAGGCCCCGCCTTGATCTCGAAGCGGGGGGCCGGTCTCACTTCTGGGGAGCCACCGCCAGCCGGATGCGTACCTCGCCGAATGCGCTGACCGTGGTCAACAGCAATGTCAGCCCGACGCCGGTCAGGACTGCGGCAGATGGAGTGCCGATGCTCTGCACCGCGCCGGCGAGGATCGCGCTCACCGCATAGCCGACGCCGACCGCCGCATACAGCACCGAATAGCCGGCGGCGTGCATGCTGGACGGCAGGATCTCGCGCAGTGCCAAGGTGCGGGACATCTGCACGCCCGCCTGCAGGAGCCCGGCGGCGAGCAGGGCGAGCGCGATCGATGTCAACGTCCGTGCGGTGGCTGCCAGTGCCACGAAGCCGGTGAGAGCCACGAGAAGCACCAGACTCTGGGTGCGCAACGCCCAGGGCCAGTTCGTGCGCATCCCGTACACGGCGGCGCCGACGGCGGAGGCGGCCGAGTATCCGGCAAGCAGCGAACCCGTCCAGCCGGTGCCGATGCTTCTCTGCTCCAGCAGGGCGGGGAGCACCAACTCGACCAGTGCGAACAGCGACATCGTCGCGGCCCCGACGGCATACACCGGCCACGCACGGAACAGAGTGCGCAGCATCTGCCTGCCCTGGCTGTCACCCGCGGGCAACTGCCACTCCGAAGGCAACAGCCACAGCACGGCAGCCGCCGCAGCCATCAGCGCACCGCCGAGAAACAGCGGCAGCCGCAGGTCCACAGTCAGCGCCAGCCATGTGGTGAGGGCGGGCGCCACCAGCCAGATCGCGTAGGTGAGGATCGACTCCGCACTCAGTGCCTTCACCACCAACGGCGCCGGAAGGTGAGAAGTCAGCAGGGTGCGGAGCCCGCCAGGTGCGGCCGCGGGAGCGGCGCCCGCAAGGAAGCCCAGCGTGCCGAGCACGGCAGGATGGAAATCGGACAGCGCCCCGAGGCCGATGAACGTCCCCACACCTGTGACCAGCCCGGCGGTCAGCTGGAAGCGCTCCTGCCCGGGTTTCAGCCTCGGGCCGAGTATTGCGGCACCGACCACCTCACCGAGCACGTACAACGCGCCCAGCCCTGCACCCAACGCGTACCCCGAGGGTCTCTCACGTACGAGGAAGACGAGTGCGAGCGGTGCGATGGCGACTGGTAGCCGAGCGGTTATGAGGGTGAGGCCCCACAGCAGTACTGGCCGGGAGCCGAGTTCGCGGTAGCTCATGATCAATCAGGCTGTCCTGAACTAGAGATCTTTGACGGCTGGGGTGACGGCGGTCGGAGGTCGAGCCGGGTCCTGGCGACGAGGACCCGCTGAAGATCCCCGCGGGACAGCGCTCAGCGGAAGCCGTTACGCGCGAGAAGCCCTTGCATCGTCACTTCCAGATCGCGCGCTTCCTTCCAGCCGGCCGCCAGCACGATGTACTCGGCCTTTCCTCCTGTTTCTGCGCCGGCTGAAACGACGACGATTCCTTCCTGCCGCTCCGCATTCCACGAAAGCTGATTGTCCGACAGCTGTTCCGTGAGAGTGCGAATTGGGGGAGCGCTGGAGATCGTTCCGCTCATCAGGATGTGAGTGGCGGTCCAGTCGGGGCCGACCAGCTTTTCCGGTATGCGGCTCAGGTGCGTGCTACCGCCTATTCGTGCATTGACTTCGTTGAACCATACGTCGCCATTGCTGGAGATCACCGCGTCAATGTTCACCAGGCCGAAGTAACCGATTTTCTGGATCGCGTGAGCCATCCGGGCTGCCTCGCCGAGGAAAGTCTCCTGTGATCCTTCGGGAACCCCGGCCAGCGGAATCTCGAACCCCTCCAGAACAGGCGGATCCTCCGCCATTCTGAGCTTGCCGGAGCTGAGCATGCGGGGCGCATCATCCGTTCGGTCGCAGAGGAATTCTGCGTACACCGATATGCAGTCCGGGTGAAATTCTTCGACGACGACCTCGCCCAGCGGTGCGTGCGTAGCGGTGAGCCCCGCGGCTGCTATCGCCTCGTCGAGGGTCTTGCTGCTTTCGATATGGATTGCCGAGAAGGCGCCGAGTGCGGCAAGCGCCGGATCGGTCGTGACGACGTAATTGCCATTGCCGCCGACGGCCCGGTCGCGTTTGACTATCACCGAGTCGGTGTTCTCCAGCAGTCGTTCCAGCGTACGGCTGAGGTCATGCGTGGTCATACAGGGCATGCCATCCGGGATCGGAGCCCCGATGGCCGACGCGAAGGCGCGGAATATCACCTTGCTGTTGAAGAGTTCGGCCCCGCCCTGGCCCATGAAACTCTGTCCTCGGTCGGGCGCCAGGCCGAGCTCCTGGGCGAAAATTGCCGCCCCCCTGTCGTAAATGTAGGGACAGAATTCCCAATCCGGTCCGATGAGCTTGCGGATCTGTTGCAGGACGTCTTCGCTGTGAAGGAAATCCTGGGTCAGGATGTCGGAGTCGGGGCTGATCACATGGATGCTTTCAGGGTCGACTCCCGTGTGATGCGCGACGTATTCCATGAACGTGCTGGTGGCCGGCTGAGGCAGGACCACGACGTCCCCATCGCCCAGAAGCCAGACGAGTCGCATGGCCACGAGGGAGTTGTTGACCCTGCTCTCTTCCCTCAGCAGGTCGATGCGGTCGATCATGTGCTCGGTTCGGGAATTTCCCAGCCAGAGCCGCGCCATCACTCGGCTCCCTGCAGGGGGTGACCGTCCAGGTACCAGACCTGAAGGTCCCCGTTGCCGTCGATTCGGGCAGTCGGGGGGAGCTTCCACCCCGGGCTCCACCTCAGACGGTCCTCGTAGGAGTAGCCCGTCTGGATCAGGACCCTTCCGTCCTCGTCCCGATCGATCATCGTGCCTTCGTAAAGGGACACCTTTCCGACGTCCGTCATCAGGGTGAACAGGGGCTTCACCCGCCCGGAGGCGTATCCCGAAGAGCTGAGGCGACGTGCGAGGTCCAGCCCCTCCGATACCGTCGTGCGGTGGTGGGCCATGCCGCGAATCGGGACGCAATGGAAGAGGTAGTGCGCTTCGATGCCGAGGTACCGAAGTTCGTCGAAGAGCTCCACCATCGTGTCCAGGTCGTCATTCACGCCACGCAGAAGAACGGTCTGATCGTAGATGCGTGCACCTGCTTCCTGCAGTGCCGTATAGGCGTCACGGACTTCCGGGAACAACTCGCCCGGGTGATTGATGTGCGTAGCGATCTCGACCCGGAAATTTGTCCGTGGACGCAGTGCGTGAAGCATGCGCTGATTTACTCGGCCAGGGTCCTGAAGCGGCACCCTCGTCGCTACCCGGACCACTTCGACGTTGGGGGCATGCTGCTCGATCGAATCCAGTAGGTACTCGATCCGATCGACAAGGATCAGCGGGTCGCCCCCTGTGACGAGCACCTCCCTGATCTGCTCGTTGTCGGGCCCGGTGCCACAGTACCGAGCTATGCGATCAAGGTCCTCGTGTCCCAGCGTGGATGTTTCGTACTGTCCGCGAATGCACCAGCGGCAGTGTGCCGCGCATATGGTGGTGGGCTCCACCAAAATCGTTCGGCGGTACAGCCTCTCGACACCGCGGAGCTCTTTCCCCTCGAACTCGATCTTGAGTTCCGACTGGTAGTGCCGCGCAACTTCATGGACCTGATCGGCCTTTTCCGAAGGATCGATCAAGTACTGGCGTTCCAGGAAATGAACCGGACTTCCCGCGGATTCCAGTTCGCGGATCTTTCGACGCAGGTATGGCGACATCTTCTCGCTGAAGATGCCATTCTTTGCCCCAGCCATAGTTGTTCCCCGCCTACTCGTTGGTTTGTGCCGCTTCGAACACCGTCTGTTGCTTCAGGAACGCCTAGTGCGCCGGCAGGTGGATCTGTTGTACCGAGCCCCCTTCCCGGAGGCGAAATATCACCTGGGGAGACGGTTCGTCGAGTAGGAATTGGATGGTGCGTTCCTCGCTCCATCCGGCCAAACGGTATTCATTCTCCCCGACGTGCACCAGATTGATGGGTCCCCTCGTCGGCTGCTGGAGCTGAAGTCCGGTGCCGGCGCTCCCGGAAGTGACGCGTACCTGTCCGTCATCCGTGGCCAGCGTCGAGGACTTCTCCCACAGAAAGAATGCTGCCGGGGCATCGAACGAACAGTGATTCCTGCTGCGGTCCTCGGCGGTTTGTGGAACTTCCGATCGATTGTGCAGCACGGAATCGGAGTTCCAGTACTCCTGCCAATGTTCTGGGAAGATCGAAGCCAGGGACCGGGTGGCCAAGGCGTCGATCACCAGATGAACACGGTGCTCGGCTCCGGTGTTCTGCACCCGATGTACACGGCTGAAGTCACCGAACCAGAATTCACCCGGCAACCAGCGATGCTGGACACTGTCGAGGTGGAGGACCGCGTCTGGATTCGTCAGCACGGGTATGTGGAGCCTGACCATCCCCCACTTCGGCCCCATTTTGGCATCGTGGTGATCCTTGCCGATGGTATCGGGCCCCAGGGCCATGAAACGTACCGCGTGCAAGGGGGCGGGGATCGACTTCAATATCTCCCGCACATACGGCATTCCGTCCAGCCACTCGGTGTCGGCGAACTCTTCGGGGCCGGGCCCACCCGGGTCGGTGCGATCCCCGTCGCCTCCCAGTGAACGAATCGCCAGGCAGCGCCAGTCGACGTCGGTCTTGCCGGCGACTCCGGCCTCGGAATAGCCGCGCTGCCTGTCCCAGGTGTGCTCACGTGCAGATTTCAGTTCTGCCAGCAGGCGTTCCTCGTCGTATGTGTTGACCAGTTGAACGGCTTCCGCAGGCATGGATACCGCGCTGCCTGTGAAAATGCTCGTCATGGCAGTTTCCACCTTCGTGGTAAGTCAAATACGAGATAGATCACTGATCGGACGGCCGCGCGCCCCGTGACAGTTGAAATGGAACACGAGTCATGTGGGTAAGTCAATGATCCCCCGGTCGAAGGGCTTGATTTATGCGCCTTTGAAGGCCGTTTAGGGTGAATTGCCCTGTGGGTCGACCTGGAAGGTGACTTCGGATCGACACGCCGTGTGACAGCTGAAGGGTGATTGATGTCAAGTTCGACAGTCACTGTGATGCGTCTACGGCTCGGGCAGCCAGCCCAGCTGGACGAAGTAGTCGACACCGGTGCCGAAGAGCGTCTCGTCCACCTCGGGGCGGACCACCCCGGTTCCGGCGAGCGAATCGTTCGCGGCACCGGGATCGAATACCAGGCCGCCTTCGGACCCGCCCTCGGTGATCTCCGCCGTCAGTGTGCCCAGCAGGGGGAACGCGGCGTTTCCGGAGTCCGCGCCGATCCGCTCCAGCCAGGCCCGCGGCTCGACCTCCGGCAAGTCGTAGCCCCGCGCCCGCAGCCAGTTCAGAGCAGTCTCCAGGCGGACGAGGCGCCCGGAGGCCAGATGGAACGTCCGGCCCGCGGCGGCGCCGCGACAGGACAGCGCGACCAGCGCGTCGGCGACATGGTCGACCGGGGCGAGGTCGAAGGCGGTGTCCACCCCCGCGGGGGCGGCTTGCGCCTGGACACAGCCCTTGAGCAGCAGCCAGAAGTAGTCGCCCAGTTGGCAGGCGCCGGTCCGGCTGTGTCCCGTGATGCGGGTCGGCCGGTACATCGAGACCGGCAGGCCCCGCGCCCGCGCCACCTCGACCAGTCCCTCGGCCACCCACTTGCTCTGGGTGTACCCGTGTTCCAGCGCCTCCGGGGGGCCGGTCGGGTGCTCGGGGCCGATGGGGTGGTCCGCCGTGCCCGCGTAGACGCCCACGGTGGAGACGTGGTGCACCGGCACGGTGCGGTGTCGCGCGGCCAGCCGCAGGATCTCCGTCGTCCCGTCGACCGTGGCGGCCTTGAGCTGCCCGTACGGTGAGATCAGGTTGACCGCGGCCCCCACGTGGTAGACCGCGTCGACGGTCCTCGCCAGAGCGTCGAAGTCCCCCTCGGACAGGCCGAGCAGCGGCTCGGCGAGGTCGCCGTGGATCACGGACACCCGCCGCTCGCAGCGCGCGTCCCACAGCCCGTATCCGTCCAGGACGGACCGCAGCCGCTTGCCCGCCTCCTCCCGGTCCGCCCCGCGCACCAGGCAGTGCACGGTGGCGTCGGTCCGCCCCAGCAGCGCGTACGCGGTGAAGGCGCCCAGAAAGCCGGTGGCCCCGGTGAGCAGGACGTGCGCCGGATCCGGCACCACGGTGACCACCTCCCCGGCCGGGACGATGTCCGCGGGCAGCGCGATCTCGGCGCCCAGGTCGAGCTGCCCGGCCCCGCCGGCGCCATCGATGAGGGCCGCGAGCCCGCACACCGTCGGGTTCCCGGTGACCGCGCTGAGCGGTACCTCGGTGCCGAACTCCTGCCGAAGCCTCAGCACGAGCCGGGTGGCCAGCAGGGAGTGGCCGCCCAGGGCGAAGAAGTCGTCGCGGGTACCGATCCGGGAGAGACCGAGCAGCTCGGCCCAGACCGCGGCGACGCGCTGCTCGGTGAGGGTGGCCGGGGCGACGAAGGTGCTCGTGGGTGCCGCGTCCAGCTGCTCGGGACGGGGCAGCGCGGCCCGGTCGAGCTTGCCGCTCGGGGTGCGCGGGAAGGCGTCCAGAGCCACGAGAACAGCGGGCACCAGGTACGAGGGGAGTCGTTCGGCGAGCGCCCGGCGCAAGGTGTCGGGCTCGGCCGCACCGAGGTAGTAGCCCACCAGACGGCGGTCGCCGAAGGACGACTCCTGGGCGACCACGGTGGCGTCGGTGACCTGGGGGAGCGCCTGCAGCGCCGACTCCACCTCGCCGGTCTCCACCCGGTGTCCGCGGATCTTGACCTGGCCGTCCCGTCGTCCCAGGTACTGGATCCGGCCGTCCGGCAGGTACCGGGCGAGGTCGCCCGTGCGGTACAGCCGTGTGCCCGCCACGGTGGGGAAACTCCGCGATGTCGGCTCCGGGCGCCCGAGGTAGCCGACGGCCAGGGCGTCGCCGGTCACGCAGAGCTCGCCCACCGAGCCGACCGGGACGGGCCGCAGCCCCTCGTCGAGCAGCCGGATGCCGGTCCCGGCGATCGGGCGTCCGACGGGTGGCAGGCCGGGCCAGCCCTCCGGGTCGTTCTCCAGCCGTTCGGCGGTGACGACGTGGGTCTCCGACGGGCCGTACTGGTTCTCCAGCACGGCCCCGGGAGCATGGTCCCGGAAGAACCTCCGCAGGGCGGGGGTCGCGTGCAGCTGCTCCCCGGCGGTGATCACCTCGCGCAGCCCGGGCAGGTGCCGGTCGGTGGCACAGGCGTACTGGGCGAGCTGCTGGAGGGCGACGAACGGCAGGAACAACCGCTCCACGCGCTCGGCGGCTAGGAGGTCGAGCAGGCGGGCGGGGTCGCGGCGCGCGTCCTCGTCGACCATGACCAGGGTGCCGCCGGTGGCCCAGGTGCTGAAGAGCTCCTGGAACGCCACGTCGAAGCTGAGCGCGGCGAACTGCAGGGTGCGCGTCCCCGGGCCGGCCCCGGACCGGGCACCCTGCCAGGCGATCAGGTTGGCCAGGGCGCGGTGCGGCATGGCCACGCCCTTGGGGCGCCCGGTGGAACCGGAGGTATAGATCAGGTAGCCCAGGTCGTCGGGGGACGGAGCGGGGGCCTGCGCACCCGGGACCGGAGAGCCGGGCTCGTCCACGGCCAGTGCACGGACGCCCGGGACCACACCGGTGAGGCCGCGCTGCGTCAGTACGGTCCGGATGCCGCTGTCAGCGGCCATGTACGCGATGCGGTCGGCCGGGTAGTCGGGGTCGATCGGCAGACAACAGCCCCCCGCCTTCAGGACACCGAGGACGGCGACGGCGAGCTCGGGGGAGCGGCGCAGACAGACGCCGACGGGCTGCGCGGCGGCACCGTCGGCCACCAGGCGCGCGGCTACCGCCGCGGCCGCCGCGTCCAGCTGCGCGTAAGTCAGCGATCGCTCGCCGTGCACCACCGCGAGGGCGTCGGGTGTGCGCAGGGCCTGGGCGGCGGCCGCCTCGTGCGCGAGCGGCAGGCCGGCCGCGGGGGTATTGCCGTGCCCCCATTCGTCGAGCAGCGCGTGGTCGGAAGGGGACAGGAGGTCGAGCTCGGCCAGCGGGCGATGGGGTTCGGCCACGACGGCCCGCAGCAGCACCGCGAACCGCTGGGTGAGCCGCTCGGCCGTGGAACGGTCGTACAGGTCGGTGGAGAACTCCCAGTAGCCGCGGAAGCCACCCCCCTCGGGGACCATGTGCAGGAAGACGTCGTACTTGGCCGTCCCCGCGTGCACGTACATCCGCTCGGCGGCGACACCCGGCAGATCCAGGGCCGGAGCAGGAGCGTCATCGAGCCCGAAGACCACCTGGAACAAGGGGAACCGGCCGGGTGAGCGCTCGGCCTTCAGATCGCGGACCAGGTGGGAATGGGGGACGTCGCGGTGCGCCACGGCGCCCCAGACCGCCGTCCTGGTGCCGCGCACCGATTCGGCAAAGGAGTCCTGGGGCGAGAGGTGTTGACGCAGCGGCATGACATCGGACAGGCAGGCGATCATCGGCGCCAGCGCCTCGTCGTCCCGACGGGAGACCGGGGTCCCGATGACCACGTCCTGCTGTCCCGACGCGTGCGACACGAGGGCGGCGACGGCGGCCGACAGGACGGCGAACGGGGTGGCCCTGACCTCACGGGCCAGACGGCGCACCCCCGTGCCGAGCTCCGCGTCGAGGAGGAACTCCACCCGGTCGCCGCGGGGACCGCTCACCACGGGCCGGGGGCGGTCGGTGGGGAACGACGACTCCTGCGGGGCCCCGGCCAGGGCCTGGCGCCAGTACTCCAGGGAGGACTCGGCCGGCGCCCGCCGCTGCTCGGCGTAGGGGCCGAACTGCAGCGGGATCGCCGGCAGGTCCGCTTCCGAGCCGGTCAGCGCGGCTCGGTAGAGCGCGCTGAACTCGGTGTCCAGCAGGCTCCAGCACCAGCCGTCGATCACCGCGTGGTGGACGGCCACGACCAGTACGGCGTCGTCCCCGGCCACCCTCAGCAGCGTCGCCCGCAACAGCGGCGGACGGTCCAGGACGACCGGTCGGCCGGCCGCCTCGGTCAGCGCGCCGGGCAGCTCCACGGGGGTGACGGCGCGCACGGTGAAGTCGACGGGGGAGGGGGCCAGGACGGTCTGCCGGGGTTCGCCGTCGACCAGATGGAGCCGGGTACGCAGCGCCTCGTGGCGGATCACGATGCCGTCCAGGGCCACCTGGACGGCATCGGGCACGATCGGCGCGCCGCGCAGGCGGTACGTCCAGGACTCCAGGTAGCGCGAGGCGCCTTCCTGGAACTGGTCGTTGAGCCAGATCGACTCCTGCTCGAAGGACATGGGATAGGTGGGGTTCATGGGGCCGGCCTCTCCGGGCGGGAACGGAACACGTGCACATCGGCACCGAGCCCACCCGTGGGGGTCCGGCGCGGGCCGGGTGCCGGGCGGTGGGTCAGAGCGAGGCGATCAGGGAGCGGTGGTCGAGCTTTCCGTTGGCCGTGGTGGGCAGGGCGGCCCGGCGCCGGACGGTGCGCGGCACCATGTGGGCGGGCAGGCGGGAGGCCAGCGTCCGGCGGACGGCGGCCGGGTCCGGGTCGTCGCCCTCCTCGGCGGTGTAGAACATCGCGAGCCGCTCGTATGCCTCGTACGCGCCGCTCCTGGCGGGAACCGCCACGACAGCGGCCTCGCGGACGCCGGGGATGCGGCGGGCGGCGGTCTCGATCTCGGCAGGCTCGATGCGGTGCCCGGAGATCTTCACCTGGCGGTCGGCCCGGCCGAGGAAATGCAGAACGCCGTCGGCGTCCAGCCGCCCCAGGTCGCCGGTGCGGTACACCCGGACCGGGTCGCCGTCGAGCACGACGGTGGGGAAGGCCGTGGCGGTGGCCTCGGGGGCACCGAGGTAGCCGTCGGCCAGACCGTGCCCCGACAGGCAGATCTCCCCCGGCTCGTCAGGGGCGGCCGGTCGGTCGCCGTCGAGAACATGGACGGCGGTGCCGGGGACGGGGGTCCCGATCGGGACCCCGCCGGGCCGGGCGCAGTCCGCCGCGGTGACGCGGCGGGTGGTGGCGAACACACAGTTCTCCACGGGGCCGTACCCGTTGGTCAGGACGGCGTCCGGGTACCGGGCCAGGAACCGCGCGACATGGTCGGGCGAGAGGCGCTCGCCGCCGGTCAGGACCTGGCGGATGCCCGCGAAGCAGGGGCGACGCGGGTCGTCCTCGTCCACGAACAGGTTGAGCAGGGAGGACGTCAGCCAGACCGTGTCCACACCCGATTCGGCGACCAGGTCCGCGAGGGCGTCGGGCAGCAGGTAGTCGCCGGGTGCGATGACGCAGCAGCCCCCGCTGGTCAGCGGGCCCCACAGCTCCAGGCTGAACGCGTCCCAGGCCGGTGGGGCGGCCTGCAGGACGACCCGGCCGGGGCCGAAGTCGGCGAAGGCTCCGGGGCCACCGAACAGGCGGGTGGTGGCACGGTGCGGGGAGAGCACGCCCTTGGGGGTTCCGGTGGTCCCGGAGGTGAAGAAGACCGTGGCGGGAGCGTCGGAGCCGATGTCGGTCAGGGGCGCCGCGGTGCGGCGGGCGGCCGCCTGTGCCAGTGACTCGACGGGCGGGGTCCACGAGCCCGGGGCGGACCGGTCCGTGACCAGGACGGGAGAGCGCAGTGCGTCGGTCACCAGGGTGACGCGCTCCTGGGGCCAGCGGTGGTCCAGGGCGGCGTAGGCCGCGCCGCACTTGAGTACGGAGAGCAGGACGGCCACCAGGAGAGGGGAGCGGGGGAGCAGGACGGGGACCACGGTGCCGGGGCGGACGCCCGCGGCGGTGAGTTCCTGGGCGTAGACGTCGGACGCGGCGTCGAGCGTCGCGTAGTCGACGTGCTCGGAGCCGAGGACGAGGGCGGGGGCGGCGGGGCGTGTTCGGGCCTGTTCGGCCACGGCGGCGTGTATGGGACGAGGGCGCATGGGGGCTCTCCTGGACGGCCGGAGAAGGGGGGCGGGGCGGACTCAGGCGCCCAGGGCGGCGGCGAAGTCGCCGAGGGTGTCTGTCTCGAAGAGGGCTTCCGGTGCGGCCCGGACGCCCAAGTCCTTGCCGAGGCGGGCGCAGACACGCATGGCCTGCAGGGAACTGCCGCCGTAGTCGTAGAAGTTGGCGTCGGCGGTGAGCTCGGGGACGTCGAGCACGTCGGCGACGATCCGGAGGACGGCTGCGGTGCTGGGGGCGTTCGAGGTGTGCTGCGGCACGGAGGTGCTCCTGAGGGGTGGGGGCGGTTCGGACAGGGGGCCGGGGCCGGGGCCCCTGCCGGGTTCTCGGGGGTGGCCGGCAGGCTGTCGCACGTCGACCGTCACGGGATCTCTTCGCCGCCGGCCAGCGCGAGCAGCAGGCCGTTCGCGGCCATGGCCGGGCTGGTGGTGAGGAACACGAGGACTCCGTCCTCCGGAGCGGTGATCTCCGCCAGCTCCTTTCCGAAGGGATCGAGTACCGCGCCGAGGCGGCAGCCGGCCGTGACCTCCGCGCCGGGGGCCACGGCCGGCTGCCACCAGCCGGGGACCGGGCTGGTCAGCCAGACGAACCGGGTCATGTGCCGCACCTCGGGACCGGCGGGGGCCGGCTGCTTCGTCCGCCGCATCCCCAGGTGGTCCAGGACGCGGGACAGCCCCGCCGTGTGCGCGGCGAGGGTCTCCGGGGTGACCAGGCCGCAGCCGCCCGCTTCGGCGATGATCGCGGGGATGCCGGCGTCGGCGGCGGCGCCGCACGTGGAACCGGAGACGGCAGCCCCGGCCCGCTGCTGACGGATGGCCAGCGGCAGGCCGTAGGCGGTGGCGAGCTCCCGTGCCTGGTCGGCGACCGGGGACGCGTCGTGCAGGGTGAACGGGCTCAGCGCCTCGACCAGGTCCCCGGCGTGCAGGTCGATCAGGGCGTCGCTGCCCCGGACGAACTCGTCGAAGAGGAACGCGGCCAGTTGTTCGGAGTGGGAGCCGTCCGGGCTGCCGGGGAAGCAGCGGTTGAGGTTCTTGCCGTCGTCCGGAGTGAGGAACGGCGTGCGTTCGCGGAACGCCGTGGGGTTGGCCGTCAGTACCGCTCGCACCGTCCCGGACAACTGCTCGGTGTCGAGCCCGAGCATGAAGGACCGCAGCGCCGCCATCGGCGCGTACTCGCAGCCGTGGACCCCCGCGAACAACGTGACGACCGGCCCGGCCCGTTGGCCGCACGCCTCCATCACCGGTATCTCCACATCCCGCAAGGAGTGACTGCTTGGCTTGACTAGCATCTTCTTCGTCACGGCTTAACCTCTCTCGCAAGGTGCGAGGTCCAGGGATTTCGGAATCTGCGACGATCTGGCATCAGCCCAGCTCAAGCTGGTGTGCTTGGCTTGACTGCGATGGGTGCGGCTCATCTTATAGCTTGACTAATCGCCGTGACTCTCTATTTGATTCGCTCATGTTGTGGAGTGAGCTTGTTACAGCCCGGCCCGGCTCCACGGCCGTGGACCGGGCCCTCGCGGAGCTGGTGGAGCTGCGGGAGGCCCTGGAGGAGGCCGCGACGGCACCGGCCGTGCAGCGCCTGTGGGAGTTCTGCCGGACCACGACGGACGCCGCCGTCATCCGGTCGGTCGAGGCCGCACCCCAGTACCACCCGCTGCGGAAGGTCCTGGCGGCCCGCTGGGCGGAGCGGCTGAGCCACGACGAGGCCCGGACCAGCCGACAGGCTCTGGCCGAGACCGGCCGCACCGGGCTCGACGGCACCTCCATGCTCGCGGTCGAGGGCTACCGGGGTATCCGTGGCGAGCTGGAGCTCCTGCGCGGCCGGTCCGTGGAACAGTGCGCGGTCCTCGGCTGCGGCCCCTACCCGGAGACGCTCATGGCGCTCCAGGCCAGCGGCCTGGTCCGCCGGCGTGCCGTCGGGGTCGACCGGGACGAGGACACCGCGACCCTGGCCGCCGCCCTCGTCGAGCGGTTCTGCGCGCCCGAACCCGAGGTGCGCGTGGTCCACGAGGACGCGGACGCCGTCGACTTCGCCCCGTACGACCTGGTGGTCGTGGCCAATGGGCTGCTCGGCAAGGGCCGGCTCATGGACCGCGTCCACCGCACAGCACCCCCCGGTGTCCGGGTCCTGATCCGTCGCCCCGTCCTGATGGGGCGCCTGCTGTACGAGCACGTCGAGCCCCGGTCGCGCCCCGGCTGGGCCGTCGCCGCCCGGCACTTCGGAACCCCGTTGAGTGAAACCCTGCTCCTGGAGAGAAGCGATCACCCGTGACACTTCCCGTGACCGAGGCATTCGTCCAACAGGCCGCCCGCACCCCACAGGCCGTCGCCGTCGTCGCCGACGGCGGCAGGCTCACCTACGGTGAACTCCTCGACGCCGCCAGGGCGCTCGCGGCCAGACTCCACGGTCCCCGCAGGCTCCCCGTCGCCCTCTGCCTGGAGCGCACGCCGCTCCTGGTGGTGGCGATCCTGGGGACCCTGCTGGCGGGCCGCCCCTACCTGCCCCTCGACTCCGGCTACCCGGGCCGGCGGCTGCGGCACATGCTGGAGGATTCCGGCGCCGCCGTCGTCCTCTGCGACCGCGCCACCGCCACCACCGTCCCCGCGCTCGGTGAAGTGGACGCCATCGAGCACCTGATGCGTCTGGACGAACCCGCGCCGGACATCGCCGCCGAAGCCCCGCACGCGCCGCTGCCCGCCGTCTCCGACGAGGACCTGGCGTACATCCTCTACACCTCCGGCTCCACCGGCCGCCCCAAGGGCGTGGCGATGCCGCACGGACCGCTGGCCCGCCTCATCGACTGGCACACGGATCGCGACGGATCCCAACAGGGTCGGGTGTCCGCCCAGTTCGCCCCGGTCGGCTTCGACGTCTCCTTCCAGGAGATCTTCTCCACGCTGTGCGCCGGCGGCACCCTCGTCCTGGTCCCCGAGGACGTCCGGCGCGACCCGGAACGACTGCTGGCCCTGCTGGCCGAGCACCGGGTCGACCGCCTCTTCCTGCCCGCCGCGGCCCTGCACCAGATCGCCCGGAGCGGCCTGCACCGCGATGCCCGGCCGCCGCTGCGCGACATCGTCTGCGCGGGCGAGCAGCTCCAGGTCACCGAGGCGGTGACCGCGTGGCTGCGCACACTGCCCGGAAGCCGCCTGCACAACCACTACGGGCCCACCGAGACCCACGTCGTCACCGCACACGTCCTGGACGGGCCACCGGACACATGGCCCGCGCTCCCGCCCATCGGTACCCCTCTCCCGCACGTGCGCACCTGGATCCTCGACCCGGAGGGCCGCCCTGTGGCGGACGGCGAACCGGGCGAACTCCACCTGGGAGGCGGCTGCGTGGCCGAGGGCTATCTCGGCCGCACCGACCTCACCGCCGAACGCTTCGCACAGCTGGACGACGGCACCCGTCGCTACCGCACCGGCGATCTGGTCCGGCAACTGCCGGACGGGGCCCTGGAGTACCTCGGCCGCAGCGACCGCCAGGTCAAGATCCGTGGTCACCGGGTCGAGGCGGGCGAGGTGGAACTGGCCCTGTCCACCCACCGCGACGTCGGCGAGTGCTGCGTGGTCACCCGCCCCGACCAGGCCGGTCAGCAGCAGCTGGTCGCCTACGTCGTACCGGCGCCGGGCGCCGCCGAGTACGGCGCGCCCGAGCCGGTGACCCTGCGGCTCGCCCCGAAGTGGCACCGCCATCTCACCGCACAGCTCCCCGAGTTCATGGTGCCGGCCGTGTACGTCGCGGTGGGCCGTCTGCCGCTCACCCCCAGCGGAAAGGTGGACCGGGCCGCGCTGCCCGCCCCGTCCACGGCCCGGCCCGCGCTGGCCGTCGCGATGGCGGCGCCGGCCCCCGGCCTCCAGCAGCGCATCGCGGTGGTCTGGCGGGAGACCCTCCAGCTGGACGAGGTCGGCGTCGACGACAACTTCTTCGACCTCGGTGGCAACTCGCTCCTCATCAACCTGCTTCACAGCCGGCTCACCGCGCTGCCCGAACTCGCCGGGCGCGCCCTCCCGCTGGTCGCGCTCTTCGACAACCCCACCATCCGTTCCCTGGCCGTGTACCTGGACGGCGCCGCGGCCGAACCGGCCCGTCGGCAGCCGGCCGCCCGCCGCACCCGGCGCGAGCGGCCCGCCCGCCGGACGTATGTCCCGAGGAAGGACACCAGCGCATGAACGAGACCCTGCCGACCATGCCGGGACCCGGCACCGGCTCCGACGCCGAGGTGCGGCCCGAGGACATCGCCGTCATCGGCGTGGCGTGCAGATTTCCCGGTGCGCCCGACCCCGCCCGCTTCTGGCAGAACCTCGTGGAGGGGGTCGAGTCGGTGGAAGTGGCACCCGGCGCGGGGGACGCCCCGGGCGAGGAACGGGTACGCGCCGGGGCGGTGCTGAAGGGGATCGAGGACTTCGACGCGGCGTTCTTCGGATACAGCGCGCGTGAGGCGGAGTTGCTGGATCCGCAGCACCGCGCGTTCCTGGAATGTGCCTGGGAGGCGGTCGAGGACGCCGGATACCGGCCCTCGGGGCTCCAGGGACCGGTCGGCGTCTTCGGCGGCTCCGGCCTCAGCACGTATCTGATCAACCACGCGTATCCGCGGAGGGGATCGCGGACGGACGCCAACTTCCTCGATTCGATGGCGGATCTGCAGCTGGCGGTGGCCGCGGACCGTGACTACCTCGCCTCGCGGGTGTCGTACAAGCTGGATCTGACCGGCCCCGCGGTCGCCGTGCAGGCGGCGTGTGCGACGTCGTTGTACGCGGTGCACCTGGCGTGCCAGGCGCTGCTGAACGGCGAGTGCGACACGGCGCTGGCGGGTGCGGCCAGCATTCCGGTGCCGCAGATCGAGGCGTACGCGTACGAGCCGGGCATGGTGTTCTCGCCGGACGGCCACTGCCGTGCCTTCGACGCGGACGCGGCCGGCACGGTGTTCGGCAGCGGCGCGGGGGTGGTGCTGCTGAAGCCGTTGCGGGAGGCCCTGGCCGACGGCGACGACGTATACGCGGTGATCAAGGGCTCAGCGATCAACAACGACGGCGGGCGGAAGGCGGGTTACACCGCGCCCAGCGTCGGGGGCCAGGCGCAGGTGATCCGCGATGCGCTGACGGTGGCCGACGTCGACCCGGCAACGGTCGGCTACGTCGAGGCGCACGGGACGGCCACCACGCTGGGGGACCCCATCGAGGTCGCCGCGCTGGCCGAGGCGTTCGAGACCGTTCCCGGCGAGCACCGGTGTGCCATCGGTTCGGTGAAGACGAATGTGGGGCACCTGGGCTGGGCCGCGGGCATGGCCGGATTGATCAAGACCGTGCTGGCGCTGCGGCACGGGCGGATCCCGGCTTCGCTGAACTACAGGCGGCCCAACCCGCGGATCGGGTTCGACGAAACACCGTTCCACGTGGTGACCGAGACCCGTGAGTGGGAGGCACTCCCCGGTGTCCCCCGGCGTGCGGGGGTCAGTGCCTTCGGGCTCGGCGGGGCCAACGCGCACGTCGTCCTCGAAGAGGCGCCGGACACGGCGGAGCCCGACGTCGGGACCGATACCCCCGTCGCCCGGCTGCTGCCGCTGAGCGCCGCCACCCCCGAGGCCCTGGGCCAACTCGCCGGACGCTACCGCGACATGCTCGCCGCCGGCACCGAGGCCCCGTTCGCCGATCTCGTCGCCACCGCCGCCCTGGGACGACGGCACTTCCCGCACCGCGCCGCGATCATCGCCGCGGGCGCCGCCGAGGCCGTCGCTCCCCTCACCCGCCTCACCCAGGACGGCCCCGAAGCAGCCGCCGCTTCCGCAGCGCCGCGCGTCGCGGCGCTGTTCAGCGGGCAGGGCGGTGAGTACCTGGGGATGGCGCGCGGCCTCTACCGTACGGAACCCGTGTTCAGGGACGCCCTCGACGCCTGCGACCCCGTCCTGCGCGGCCATCTCGGTACCACCGTGGCCGAGTACCTCTACACCACCGAGGGCGACGGCGAGATCAGCCGGATCGAGCACACCCAGCCGCTCGTCTTCGCCGTCCAGACCGCGCTGCTCCGGCTCTGGGAGTCCTGGGGCATCCACCCGGACGTGATGATGGGGCACAGCCTCGGCGAGTACGCGGCGGCCTGGGCCGCCGGGGTCTTCTCCCTGGAGGACGGCCTGCGGCTCGTCGCCGAACGCGGCCGGCTGCTGCAGACCCTCGCGGCGAACGGCTCCATGGCCGCCGTCATGGCCGGCGAAGCCACCGTACGCGCACTGCTGGAAGGGCACGACGAGGTCGCGGTGGCCGCGGTCAACGGCCCCGCGAACACGGTGATATCGGGCCGCGCCGACCTGGTCCGGGCCGCCGCCGAGCACCTGCGCGGACAGCAGCTGGAGGTGAAGGAGCTCCGCATCAGCCGCGCCGGTCACTGCGCGCTGATGGACCCGGTGCTCGACGACTTCGAGGACGTGGTGCGCGGCATCCGGCTCAGCCCGCCCCGGCTCACCCTCATCTCCAACCTGACCGGGACCCCGGTGGGCGAGGAGGCCACCGACCCCCGGTACTGGCGCCGCCACCTGCGCGAACCCGTGCGGTTCCTGGACGGGCTGACAACCCTCACGGAACTCGGCGTCGACGCCGCGGTCGAGATGGGCGCAGCCCCCGTACTGACCGGCATCGCCGCCTCGGCCGTGCCGGACAGTCCCGTGCTCTGGCTGCCTTCGCTGCGGCGGGGACACGACGACCGCACGCTGATCCTGACGAGCCTCGGCGCCCTCTACGAACGAGGCGCCGAGGTGAACTGGGAGGCCCTGAACCCGGGTGACACACGCCGCGTCCACCTGCCCACCTACCCCTTCCAGCGCCGGCGTCACTGGATCGACGCACTGGCGCGCGACGAACGCCCCGACCACGAGGCCGCCGGACCGGCCTGGCGGCAGTGGCTCCACCACACGGTATGGCGGCCCGCACCCGACACCCGCGCCCCGGCGCCGACCGGCACGTACCTCTTGTACGGCGGTCCCGCCGGGCTTGCCGACGCCCTGGCCGAGCGGCTCCGGCAGGCCGGCTGCCGGGTCGACGTGGCCACCGCCGACCAGGTGGGCTTCGACTCCCGCGCCTCGGTCGAGCGCTACCTCGACTCGCTGCCCCAACAGCCCCAGGTCGTGCTCGACCTCCTGCCACTGGACGCGGACCGCCCTGCCGCCTCGGTCGGCGCGGGCACCCTGCACCTCTTCCAGGCGCTGGCCGCCAGGAGCGGGCAGCAGCCCGTCCGGACGCTGCTGGTGACGCGGGGGACCCAGGCCGCCGACGGCCGGGTGACCGAGGCCGGGGTCGGCCCGGCCGCCCTGTGGGGCATGGCCCGGGTGGCCACGATCGAACACCCCGACCGGCCCTGCACGAGGGTCGACCTGGATCCGTCCGCCGGACCGGCCGACGACACGGCCGCGCTGCTGCACGCGCTCACGATTTCCCCCGACGAGACCGAGCTCGCCGTCCGCGGCGGGGAGTGGTCGGTGCCGCGCCTGGTCGCCCACCCCGAAGCCGGGGCCACCGCCGTCCGCACGCCCGTCGCGGACGGCACCTACCTGGTCACCGGCGGACTGCGCGGAATCGGACTGCTCGCGGCCGAACGGCTGGCCGCCGCGGGCGCCGGACGGATCGTCCTGCTCGGGCGCGGCGGCCCCGACGACGGCACCCGGTCGGTGATCGCCGCCCTGCGCGAGCGGGGCCACGAGGTCGAGACCGTCCAGGCGGACGTGTCCGACGAGGCGCAGGTGCGCCGGGCGCTCGCCCGGGCCGCCACCACGGAGCGTCCGCTGCGCGGCATCGTGCACGCGGCGGGCGTCCTGGACGACGCCACCCTGGGGCAGCTGGACTGGTCGCGGTTCGAGACCGTCCTCGCCCCCAAGGCGGACGGCGCCGTGCATCTGCACCGGATCACGGCCGAACGCGGCGACCCGCTGGACCTGTTCGTCCTGTTCTCCTCCACCACCGGCCTCATCGGAAATTCCGGCCAGGCCAACCACGCGGCCGCCAACGCCTGCCTGGACGCGCTCGCCCACCACCGCCGTACCGCCGGACTGCCCGCCACCACCGTCAACTGGGGCGCCTGGTCCGACGTCGGCTTCCTGGCCGGTCACCCCGAGACCCTGGGCAAGCTCGCGCGGATCGGTATGGGCGGCATCGACCGGCGCAGCGGTGCTGCCCTGATCGACCGGGTGCTGGGGGCCGGGGAGCCGCGGATCGTGGTCGCCCCGGTGGACTGGCCGGCCTTTCTGGAGCACCTCAACCTCACCGGCCAGGGCTTCTTCTCGGAGGTGTCCGGCACGCCCGGCAGCCCGGCGCCCGCTGCCGCGGCCCCCGGCGTCACACTGGCCGGACGGCTCGCGGACGCCACTCCCGAGGAGCGGCAGCACCTGCTGGAGCAGGAGGTCTCGCGCCAGCTGGAGCGGGTCCTCGGCGTAGGCGTGGACGTGGACCCGGACCGCCCCCTGGTCGACTACGGACTGGACTCGCTGTCCTCGATCCAGATCCGCAACGGCCTCCAACGCGGCCTGGCCCAGCCGCTCCCCGCCGACCTCTGCTTCCGGCACGCCACACTCCGCAGGCTGGTCACTCATCTGGCCGGGCTCGGCTACGCCCGCGCCGGCACGGATGCGGGTGCCCCGAGCACGCCGGCGCCGAGCGTCGCTCCGGCCTCACCGGCCTCCCCGGCCGAGGCGCCGCCGGGAGAGATCCACGACATCTCGCTCCAGCAGTCCCGCTGGCTGAAGCTGCTGTCCGTCGAGTACGGGCGCCTGCTGGTGCCCATTCTCTTCAGCACCGGCCTGGACCGCGGCGCGCTGCGCGGCGCGCTCACCGCCGTCGCCGATCGCCACGACGTGCTGCGCTGGCGCTTCGAGGGCGGCAAGGCGATCGTCGTACCCCTGGACGAGGTGCTGCCCGACGACGACGAACTCTTCACCGATCTGCGGAGGCTGACCTCCCGGGAGCGGGCCGCCGAGGTGACCCGGCATGCCGAGCGGCTGCGGACCCACATGCCGGACCCGGCCGTGCGGGTGCCGTGGACCGTGAACTGCCTGGAACTGTCCGACAGTTCCTTCCTGGTCGTGCTCTGCCTCCAGCACCTGGAGTTCGACGGGGTCTCGGTGTCCGTGTTCACGGACGACCTGCGCACCGCGTACCTCGCGGCGCTCGGGGGCCGGCCCGCCTTCGACCGGCCCGCGCCCCGGTACGCCGACTACATCGCCTGGCAGTCCCGCTACCTGGCCGGCCCCGTCCGGGAGGACCGGGCGTTCTTCAGCGGCCTCTACACCGACAGCCCCGGCCCGACGGTGCTGCCCGACGCGGACGGCACGACCGGCGTCCCGGACGACCTCGCCGTCACCCGGGGCCACGACTCCGTCCGGATCACCCCCGAGGTGGACAGGGCGCTGTGGCAGGACCTCGTCACGGCCGCAGGACGGACCGGAGTCTCGCCGTTCTCGCTGATGGCGGCCGTCTACGCACGGCTGGTCAGCCGGATCGTGGGCCGGGACGCGGTGACCCTCGGCACCATCGTCACCGGACGGCCCGACGAGTCCTTCGCCCGCACGGTGGGCCCGTTCGTCGCGCCCTTCCCGGTCTCCGTGCGCACCGCGGGCAACGGGGTGGCGGACATCGCCGGGCAGTGGAGCCGCGTCGTCGCCGCCGTCAACGGGCGTTGCGCCTACCCGCCGGCCGACCTGGTGCGCCACGTGGAGCCCTTCACCGGACTCCCCGAGGACACCTACTACACCGACCCGTTCATCATGTTCAACAACTACACGCGCGAGGAGATCTCCGACGACGTCCGCGTCGAGGTGCTCGAATGCCTGGCGCCGCTCAGCGAGCAGGAGCTCACGGGCCTCGACGCGCCCAAGCTCGTGGAGATCGCCGGACTCTTCCTGATCATCGACATCTGGCAGGACGAGCCGCGCTTCAACTTCTGGTACCACCAGCACCGTTTCACGGAGCAGCAGGTGGCCGGCTGGGCGGACGAGTACGTCGCCGAACTGCGCGCAGCCCTCGAAGAACTGTGACCGATCACTCCGTCGAACCCCGTCCTGAAAGGGCGTCCCTCGTGACTGACCGCAGCGGTCGCACCATTGTGCTGGGCGGCGTGGGCGGTGACTCCCACTCCGTCGGCCTCATCACCCTGCGCCGTGCTCTCGAACGAGCCGGCTTCACCGTCGACTTCCTGTCCACCCAGAACACCCCGGACGAGCTGTGCGTACGTGTCCGTGGGGCGGACGCCGTCCTCGTCTCCAACATGGACGGCCACGCCGCCTACTACCTGCGCGATCTGCGCGCCCTGCAGTCCCTGCACGGGGCCGAGGACAGCGTCTGGTATCTCGGAGGCAACCCGTCCCTGACCGACGAGCCGGCCGCCGTGGACGAACTGCACGCCCTGGGCTTCCAGCGCGTCTTCCTCGGCTACGTCGACCCGCTGCACGTGGTGTCCTGCCTCGACGAGGACCTGGCCGCCCGCGACGCGGTCCGGCCGGCACCGCGCGGCACCACCGGCCCCGGCCGCTCGTCCGGAGCGGGCCGGCCCGACCGCCCCCGGCGCACAGCCGTGCCCCTGCCCCTCGCCGAGCCGGGCTCCTTCGATGTACAGCGTGAAGGGGTGCTCGCCCAGTGGCCCACGGGGCACCAGGCACTGAACCTGGAGGACAACGCCACGGCCTGCGCCGCCCGCGCCGGCCTGGCCGCCGTCCAGGACCGGGCCGAGCGGGACGGGCGCGTCCTCGTCCACCCGCGCACCGGAGTCGCGGGCGTCGCCGAGCAGACCGAGCTCTTCCGCGTGCTGCACGAGGCGGGCGCGGACGTACTGTCCTTCCAGATCGACTCCCTCACCCGCAACAACCTGCACGACCGGGTGGAGCTGCTGCTCAAGGAGGCCGACGCCCAGCTGGACAGCTTCCACGGACTCAACGGCTTCCCGCTCGTCAACCACGGCATCCCCGCCGGGCGCAGCATCACGGCGCGGTTCCCCGGCACGCCCTTCCAGGTGCGGCACTCCACCCGGGACCCCCGGCTGCTGGCCGAGATCACGTACGCCTCGGGAGTGACCGCCTACGAGGGCGGCGCGCTCACCTACAACCTTCCCTACTACCGCGACTACTCGCCCCGGCACTCCGTTCCCCGCTGGGCCTACGTGGACCGGCTGACCGGCCTGTACCACGAACGATTCGGCATCGTCATGGACCGGGAGTTCTTCGGTGTGCTCACCGCGGCCATGGTGCCGGCCTGCATCGCCGTGGTGGCCTGCGTCCTGGAGGCCCTGCTGGCGGCCGAACAGGGCGTGAAGTCGGTCTCCCTCGGCTACGCGGAACAGGGCAACCGGGCCCAGGACATCGGGGCGATCCGGGCCCTTCGCCGGATCGGGCGGCACTACCTCGACCGCCACGGCCATGACGACGTGGCGGTGCACACCGTCTTCCACCAGTACATGGCGGCCTTCCCCGAGGACGAGGAGAAGTCCCGTGCCCTGCTGCACGGTTCGGCCGCCACCGCCAGGCTGAGCGGGGCCACCCGGCTGATGCTGAAGACGGCCGTGGAGTCCTCACGCATTCCGTCCGCCGCCCACAACGCGGACGGCCTGCTGCTGGTCAAGTCCGCCCTGGAGGGCCCCGACGTGCCGCCGGTGCCCGCCGAGGCCGACTTCGAGGAGGACCTGATCGTCCGCGAGTCGCACGCCGTGCTCGACGCGATCCTCGCCCTGGACGGGTCCGGCCTCGGTGAGCGGGTCGCGCTCGCCGTCGAACGCGGGCTCCTGGACGTGCCGTACTCACCGAACCAGTGGAACGCGGGCCGGACGATGTCGGTGCGCGACTGCACGGGTGCGGTGCGGTTCGCCGAGACCGGCGCCATGCCCCTGCCGGACGACGTACTCCGCCTGCACGCGCGGGCGGTGCGGGAGCGGCAGTCCCGCGACCATCCCGACCTGGACGTGCTCATTGAACGCGATGTCCTGCGCACCGCCCGGGGCGAGTTCGACACCTGGCCGCTCACCGACTGACATCCGGCCCCCTTCCCGCTCTCTTCCGTTCTCCACCGTTCCCTCGCGATCTGAGAGGTCTTCGTGATCACCTACCGCCTTCCCGAGCAGACCCACAAGGCTCTGACGACCCGTTCGATCCCCGCGGACCAGCCCCTGGACGCCTGGCCGTCGGACGCCATCGGCGACATCCCGGACGCCCTGCGCACGGCCCGCGCCGACATCGTGCGAGAGCTGCGCGAAGGTTCCGGCCGGCTCGTCGTCGACACCGGGCTCGACGGTCTCGACGACGCCGGGCTGTGCAGCGCCACCTGGAATCTGTTCACCGTGCTGTGCCGGCCGGTGCCCCAGTACCGCACCGGCGAGCTGATCTACCCGGTCGAGGTCAGTGGCGCGCCTTCCCTGGCGTCGAGCCACTACTCGTCGTCCAACCGCACCGGCGGGTTCCACACCGACGGAACGCTCCTCGACGTCTCGCCGCACGTGGCGATGCTGGCCGGACTGTCCACCGCGGACGAGGGAGGCGAGACCGTCCTGGTCGACGGGCACGCGCTGGTCGACCGGATGGCGTACAGCGCACCGGAACTCCTCGACCTCCTGCGGAGCCCGCACCCGTTCCACTCGGGCGACGGCGACCAGGACCCCGTGATCGTGCACGAGATCGTCGACCGGTCCACGCACCGCCCGCGGATCCGCTACCTGCGCCGCTACATCGAGCAGGGCTACGCGCGGCGGGGCGGTGCGGTCGACGAGAAGCTCACCGCGGCGCTCGACATGTGGGACGAGCTGATCCGCACACCGGAGCTGCGGACGCCGGTCATGATCGAACGAGGACAGATCCTCCTCTGGGACAACTTCCGCTTCGTGCACGGCCGCACGCCCTTCGTCGAGCGCACCCGTCATCGCCGCCTGCGCCGGGCGTACGGCGTGATCAACGCGCTCTGACGGCCGTCGGCACCTCACACGACAGGAAGACCATGGACGCCCTGGCAGAGGCGGTGCTGAACAGCGCCGCCGAACTCCCCGAGACCGAGTGGGACACCCTGCTCGGCCGCAACGACTTCTACTCCTCCAGCAGTTGGCTCGGCCACGTGGAGCTCATGGGCAGCGCTTCCTGGGGCTATCTCCAGCGCCGGGCCGACGGCCGGCTGCGCGCGGGCATGACCGTCCACGAGATGGGCCTCGGTGCCAGCCCGTTCAACCGCGTCGACCACCGTGTCGTCAACGCCTGCCGAAAGGCCGAGCCCGAGGCGGACGTCCCCGCGGACTTGCTGCGGGACCTGCTGGTCCCCGCCCTCAACTGCGGTGGCCGGACCATCGGGCACAGCAGGGTGCTCACCCACGCCGACGCCCGCGGCGAGGAGGCGGCCGACGACACGCGCGCCCTCCTGGCGCGGGCCGAGGAGATCGCCCGGCAGCGCGGACTGCGCTCGGTGTGCGCCCTGTACGTGGACGGCGAGGACACCGGCTTCCGCAGCGCGCTGCGGGAGGCCGGATTCGCCGAGTTCGAGAACGGCAGATCATCCGTGCTCGACATCGACTTCACCGACTTCGAGGAGTACCTGGGCCGCTTCAGCAAACAGTCGAGGAAGTCGTACCGCAAGGAGCGGCGCAGGATCCACGAGGCCGGAGTGCGGATCGACGTGGAGAGGATGGACGGGACGAACTCCCGGATCATCGCGGCCCAGGGTGCCGCCAACTCCCGCCGCTACGGCTGGGACGTGACCGAGAGCGAGACCCAGCACGGCCACGACGTCTCCATGCGGGCGCTGCCCGGCAGGAACGAACTGTTGGTGGCCCGTGACGCGCAGGGGGATCCCATCGGGACCCTGGCCTTCCTGCAGTGGCGGGACGAGTTCTACGTGCGGGAGATCGGCTTCGACTACGACCGTCTCGACGGACTGCCGCTCTACTTCGAGATCTCCTTCTACCGGATGATCGAGGAGGCCCTGGCCCGCGGGGTACGCCTGATCGACTACACCATCGAACAGGAGGCCACGAAGCGTTCGCGCGGCTGCCGCCAGTCGATGAGGTACGCGTATGTGAAGTGTCTGGACCCCGCGGGGCAGAAGGACATCGCCGAGCTGCTGGCCCGGACGGGCGGTCGCTCATGAGGGGGCGGGGCGACGGCGTCGCCGGTCCCCGACGCCCCGCGGCGCTCGCACGGCGTGCGCTGCACCGGCTGCTGCCCCCGTCGCGAGAGGCCCGCCTGCTGTCCGTGGGGTACGCCCTCAACGCGGCGGGACGCGGCGCCCTGGTGACGTGCCTGATCGTCTACCTCACCAGGGTCGTCGGCCTGGAGACGGTGGAGGTGGGCGCCGCTCTGACCACCGCGGGGCTGATCGGCCTGCTGGTCGGCGTGCCGTTCGGCCATCTCGCCGATCAGGTCGGACCGCGCAGGACGGCCGTCGTCCTGTCCGCGCTCAGCGGGCTCACCTGCCTGCTCTACCTGTGTGTGGACTCCTTCGTCTCGCTGATGCTGGTCACCTGCCTGTTCACGGTGACCGAGCGGGGCGGCAGCACGGCCCGTGAAGCGCTGCTCGCCACCGTGATCACCAACGAGGCCGTGACGACCCGGGCCTATCTGCGGTCCATCTCCAACATCGGCATGGCGCTGGGCACCGGCATCGCCGGCATCGCGCTCGCCGTGCACACGCGGCCGGTGTACCTGGGCGTCATCGCCCTCAACACCGTGTGCCTGCTGTTGTGCGGTGCGATCCTGAGCAGGCTGCCGGAGCCCGAGGGGCGTACGGGGAAGGCCGTTCCCGGCAACCGGCTGCCCGTGCTCCGGGACCGTCCCTACATCCTGGTCACGCTTCTCAACGTGGTCATGCTGCTCCAGGCCCAGGTCCTGGAGATCGCCATTCCGCTCTGGCTGGCCCAGCACACACAGGCTCCCCGGTTCATGGTCGCGGCACTACTGGTGTTGAACACCGTGGGAGTCGTCCTCTTCCAGGTGCGGGTGAGCAGACGGATCGGCACCTTGGACTCGGCACTGCTGTGGTGGCGTCGGTCCGGTCTGGTCCTGTTCGTGGTGTGCGCGGTCTTCGCCGCCTCGGCCGGCCGGTCGGCACTGCTCGCCTCGGTGGTCCTGCTGGTCGGTGCGGTGCTGCACGTGTACGCGGAGATGCTGCAGTCGGCCGCGGGGTGGGTGTTCAGCCTGGACCTGGCGCCGGACGGCAAACAGGGCCAGTACCAGGGGCTGTTCAACACGAGCTTTCCGCTCGCGCAGATGATCGCGCCCTCCGTCCTGCTGCCGCTCGTCCTCGGCTGGGGAGCGGCGGGATGGATCGTGCTCGGGGCCGTCTTCGCCGTCGCCGGATTCGCCATGGTCCCGGTGGTGGGCTGGGCCGTGCGGACGCGCTCCATTTCTCTCGACGTCGAAAACACCACGGAGGTGACCGCAAAGTGAGGACGGATCGGAGCGGGGAGACGGTCATGCCGTCCCCGCGAGGCTGCGCAGGCAGCGACGACAGCTGCGTAGGCTTCGTCGCGAAGGGGTTCGAGGCCGTGGCGGACGCGTTCCGCGCGAACCTGCGCGAGCGGGGCGACACCGGTGCCGCCGTCTGCGTCTATCACCGGGGGATCCCCGTGGTGGACCTGGTCGGGGGACGCTTCCGGCCGGACGCGGTGCAGGTCATCCGGTCCGCCTCCAAGGGCGTCATCGCGGTGCTCGCCCATGTCCTCGCGCACCGCGGGGAACTGGACTTCGACCTGCCCGTCGCCGAGGTGTGGCCGGAGTTCGCCCAGGAGGGCAAGGGCCGTATCCCGATCCGCTGGCTGTTCACCCACCAGGCGGGAGTCACCTCGCTGGACCGCCGGCTGACGGTGGAGGACGTCCTCGCCCGGACCCCGGCGGTCGAGGCCGTCGCAGCCCAGCGGCCCAACTGGGAGCCGGGCACGGCCCACGGCTATCACGACCTGACGTACGGCTGGCTGACCGGCGAGGTACTGCGCCGCCTGACGGGACGGACCGTGGGCGAGCTGGTGCGGCGGGAACTGGCCGGACCGCTCGGACTGGATCTCTGGATCGGGCTGCCGCACGAGGTGCGTCCGCGCCTGGTCGAGACCCTTCCCGCCCCGCCGCCCTCGGCGGAACTGCGGGACGACCCCCGGGCGAAGGCGCTGCGCGAGGCCCTGGCGGATCCGGAGTCGTTCGCCCACAAGGCGCTGCTCAACCCGGACATCTTCGCCGTGGAGCACACCGGACCGTATCTGTCCGCCGAGGTCCCCGCCGCCAACGGCGTCTCGAACGCGCGCTCCCTCGCGAGGCTCTACGCGTCGTGCGTCGGCGAGGTGGACGGGATCCGGCTGCTGCCCGACGACGCCACGCGTTCCGCCGCGGCCGAGCAGGCACGGGGAACCGACCGGGTGGTGGGCTACTTCCGCCGCTACGCGACGGGATTCATGCTGCCCGACCCCACGCGCCCCATGGGCGGACTCGACACGTCCTGCTTCGGCCACTACGGCATGGGCGGATCGGTCGCCTTCGCCGATCCCGATCACGCGCTCGCCTTCGGATACACCACCGTGCAGGACCAGTCCCACGTCGGCGCCGACCCGCGCAGCCGGGCACTCGGCGAGGCCGCCTGGCGCTGCGCCGCCCAGCAGCGATGCGAAGGATATTGACAGCCGAATGTGACTGGGCAAGGATCCGTTGTGACAACCGTGACAGCTGTGGCAGCGCCGCAGCCATGTCTTTCGGACATGTCTTTCCGGAAGCGCTGGTGAGAACGGCGTCGGCGTCCATCGTGCCAAGAGGGAATTCACATGACAGAACACTTTGACGGATACCGCATCGACGGACCGGCGCGCCTGCCGCTCAAGTTCGCCGATACCGTGCAGCGCTTCAACCTGCTGCACTTCACCTTCGAGACCGGCCGCTGGGTCGCCGCCTGGACGGGCTCGCTGGAGGACACCGCCCCGATGCCGCTGCGCATCGAGTCCGCATGCGTCTTCGGCCACGTGTTCAACTCCCGCCAGTGCGACTGCGGATTCCAGCTCTACGAGGCCTCCCGGCGCATCGCCGAGAGCGGACGCGGCCTGATCATCTATGCCCTGGACCAGGACGCCCGCGGTCTGGGCACCGCCGCTCATTTCGAGATCTACCGCATGCGCCAGGTGGAGCAGCTCGACACCGAAGAGGTCTTCGCCAACCTGGGCGCCGAACTCGATGTGCGCGACTACTCCCCGGTCATCACGATCCTGCGGCACCTCGGGCTGGACAGCGTCCACCTGCTGAGCAACAACGCCAAGCGCGTCCGCTTCCTGGAGTCCCACGGCATCACGGTCACCAAGGAGTCCCTGGTGGCTCCCATGGACGTGCACAACATGAGCACCCTCATGCTCGAACTCGAAGATCTCGACTACGAGATGGACTTCCGTACCCACGCCGACTGGCTGGCCCCGCTCCAGTCCGAGGTCGAGGCCGACCCGCAGCGCACCGCCGCCCTGCTGGTCGTCGACAACGAGCGCGTCCTGTGGCAGGAGCAGGCACCCCTGTGGGAACTGCGCCCCCGGCTGACCGCCCCGGACCCCGAGGTCGCGGCCCGCAGCGTGCTCTACCTGACGGACATGCCCCGCCTGGACGAGATCGCCGAGTACGGCCGCTGGGGGATCCCCGTCGTCGTCGTGGCGCACGCCTACGTGGCTCCCGCCCTGCGGAGCGCCGCCGAGGAGGCCGGGGTCCGCCTCGTGGACTGGGCCCGTCGCAACGCATGGACCACCCCGCGCCCGCAGTGGGAGCTGGCCGAACAGCGGGCCGACGGAGCGGTCTACACCCTCGACGGCGCGGCCCGCCTGGTTCCCGCCGGCGCCGGGAGCGGCTGGGAGCCCATCACGTACGCGGACGCCGGAGCGGACACCCGTGGCTAGCGGACGCGCTCACGGCGTGGCCCGCGAGCAGGGCGTGGCCGCCGCCGAGGCCGGTACGCATCTGTGCGTGGACACCTACCGCTTCGCCCCGGCCGGCATGGCCCGTTTCCGGACCATGAACCCGTACCACCGGGACCGCTCCTGGCGCATCCCCGTCCCGGGCACCGGGCTGACCGCAGAATCGGTCGAGAGCGTCTGGCAGGGGCTCAAGCTCGTCGACGGAGAGACCTGCCCGGCGATGTTCGGCCAGGACCCCGCGGCGCGTCCGCCGGGGGAGCTGCGCAGGCTCCCCGGCTACGACTACGCCGCCTCCGTCTTCCAGTACGGCGACGTGGTCCTCGGCCTGTTCGAGGCCCGGCTGCTGATCTACCTGCCCACGTATCTGCATCTGCTGGACCGGCTCGCCGACGACCGCGCGGTCGTCGAGATCCACGCGGCCCTGCGCGCCGGGCGGGACGTCCTGTTCTACGACTACGACGCGAACATGGACCCCGCCTTCACCGGGGACTCCTGGAGCCACTCGTCCATCCTCGCCGCCTGGTTCAACGACGAGCTCGACGGCCTGCTGGAGCAGTCGAGGACGCACCGCGCCCGCCTGGAGGCGGGCTCCGGTGGCCGGCTGCCCGCCTCCGCTCCGCTGCCCCTGGACCGATACCGAGCCCTGCACCGTGCACCCCAGGGAGAGCTTGCGTGAGAAACGTCCCGTCACCCGTCGCCCGCAACCTCTACTGGGCCTCGCAGCGACTGCGTGGCCGTGCGGCCGTCCGCGAGCGCCTGCGGGTCCTGGAGTACAACGAGACCCTGACAGCGGATCAACTCGCCGAGATCCAGGCGGAGAAGCTGCGCCGGCTCGTCGAGCACGCCTACCGGACCGTGCCGTACTACCGCCGGGTCATGGGCGAGGCCGGTCTCACCCCGGCCGATGTCCAGGGCCCCGCGGACCTGGCCCGACTCCCGCTGCTCACCCGCACCGGCCTGCGCACCCACCAGTCGGACCTGCTGTCGTCGGAAGCCGACCGTCCCACGCTGCAGACCAACTACTCCAGCGGATCCACCGGGCTGCGCGCCGAGTTCATCCAGGACCAGGACTTCCGGCTCTGGATGCGCGCCCACCAGCTGCGGACCTACCAGTGGTGCAACGGATGGCGGCTGGGCGACCCCTTCGCCCTGCTGTGGGGATCGGAGATCTACTGGTCCTTCAAGCAGATCGCCGACCGCGTCGACAATCTGCTGACGAACCGGCGGGAGTTCAACACCTTCGAACTCTCCCCCCAGCTGATCTCACGCTTCGCGGAGAGCCTCGCCGCCTTCCAGCCCACGCTGATCAGCACCTACTCGAACGCGATGCATCTCATCGCGCGCGAGGTCCAGCGGCACGGCATGGAGTTCCCCCGGCTGAAAGCCGTCCAGGGCACCTCCGAACCACTGCCGCCGGCTCTGCGCGAACGCATCGGACAGGTGCTGGGCTGCGAGGTGTACGACAAGTACGGCTCCCGCGAGACGAACATCGTCTCGCACGAGGCCCCGGACCACAGCGCGATGCTCATCCAGTCGGAGAACGTGGTCGTGGAGATCCTCGACGACGACGGCAGGCCCTGCCCGCCCGGGGAACGCGGTCGCGTCGTCCTGACCACCCTCAACAACGACTCGATGCCGCTGATCCGGTACGAGACCTCCGACGTGGCCGCGCTGGAGGAGCGCCCCGACTCCGGCACCGGGCCGTTCCCCCGCATGTCCTCCGTGGCCGGCCGGCTGCAGGACCTGATCATCACCCCGACCGGCTCCGCGATCGACTCGTACTTCTTCTCGTACCTGCTGATGCGGTTCGAGGAGGTGCTCTGGTTCCAGATCATCCAGACCGACACCGACAGCCTCACGCTGCGGATCTACACCGAGCGCCGCCCCGACCAGGAACGGCTGGCGGAGATCAGGCGCCAGATCCACCGGCACACCGGCTACCCCTTCACCCTGGACATCGAGCTGCTCGACCGGATGCCGACCTCCCCGACCGGCAAGTTCCGGCTGTGCGTCAGTGAGCTGGGGGCCTCCACCATCGAGCAGGCCCAACAGGCGCAGCAGGCCCTTCCGGACGCCGTGAGCAAGGGGGTGGCGAAACGGTGAGCGTGACCACGCCGACGCCACCGGGCATGGCCGACGGGCTGCTGCCGTATCTGCCGCAGCCGCCCGAGCCGGGGCCGGGGACCGGTCCCGCCCCGGTCTGGCAGGCAGGCCGGACGGGTACCGTCGGCGCGTTGACCGACGCCACCGCCCGGGCCGGGGCCGACGGGCCGGACCTCGGCAAGTTCGCCGAAGTGCTCCACCGCACGGGCGTGCTGGATTCCAGGAGTATCGCCCTGCCGGGCGCGACCGTGGTTCTGCCGTACGGGGTGCGGATCGTCGAGCGCTTCGCCGACCTGGTCAAGTCCAGCCTGCGGCAGGCGGGTTACGACGAGTACGACTACCCGTTCCTGGCTCCCGCCGACATCTACCGGCCCACAGCCGAGCTGTTCGACGTCGAGGGCCGGCTGCTGTACGCCGCCGACCGGGCGGGTCTGGCGGCGGGCAATCCGCGCGCGGTGCTCAGCCCGACCGGCGAGGCCACCGTCTACACCCACTGGGCGCGCCTGGTGCGCCACGAGTCGGACCTGCCCATCCGGTCCCTGCGCCGGGCCCGGTACTTCCGGCCGATGCCCACCGGCAGCAGGTCCGGGCGGAGCGTGTTCAAGGCCATGGAAGCGGGCGACGTGTTCGAGGCCCAGGCCTGTTTCGCCGACCGGCCCGCCGCCGAGTCCGAGTACCGGGCCCTGGGCGAGGCGCTGAAGCGGGTCGCGGCCGACTACACCGTCCCGGTCCTGTGGTCCGACCGCCCCCGGGAGGGCAACAACGGCGCGGTCGCCGACGCCTCCGTCGGAGGCGATGTCCCGCTGCCCACCGGTGCCAGCGTCCAGGTGGGCTGCCTGTACGACCAGGGGCAACGGTTCTCCCGCGCCTACGGAGTGGCGGTCCGCAGCCACGGGGAGCGGCGCTTCACCCACCATGTGACCGCCGCCATCACCCGCCGGCTGGTCCTCGCCCACCTGCTGCTGGGCCTGCGCTCCGACCGGTCGCTGTGCTTGAGCCCGCGTACCGCCCCGGACCAGGTGGGCCTGATCGCCTTCACTCCCGAGGCGCGAACTGCCGCGGCCCGTCTGGCCGATGCGCTGACGGCCACGGGGATCCGGGTCGCGGCCGGGTCGGACTCCCCCCGCCGGGACGCCGGGCTGTGGCAGTCCCGGGGTGTGCCGCTGCTCGCCTATGTCGCGGCTCCCCGGGCCGCCGGTGACACCTGTCGTATCGTCCTGGTCCGGGCCGACACCCGCCAGGAGTGGCAGCTGCTGCTCGACGACCCCACGCAGGCCGTGGCCGCCGTCCGGACCGCACTCGACACGGTCGACCGGGCCCTGATCACCGAACTCAACGCCTACGTCGGCAGACGCCACGTCCACGTGACCGTCGCCGACGACGCACGGCAGGCGCTCGCCGAGCGCTCGGTGGTGGTCGCCCCGCTCGACCCGAATCCGTCGGCGCTCGCCGAAGTCGCCTCCTGGCACAGCGGAGAGGTGCTGGGCACCCGGACCGACGGGGTGGCCCGCCGCTGCGTCGTCACGGGGGCTCCCACCCAGGGGCTGGCATACCTGTCGAGCCGGATATGAGAAGTGAGGAACGGCCCTTGCCCGCCCGCACCCCCACCCGCGTCATCCTGCTCACCGGAGCGCCCGGCGTCGGAAAGACGGAGGTGTCCCGGCGGCTGACCAAGCGTCTGCCCGGCCGCGTCGCGCTGATCGATCTCGACGCCATCGCCGCCGTCCACCCGTGGCGTGCCGACGAGGCGCTGTTCGACCTCATGACCAGAAACCTGACGGCGCTGCTGCCCGCGTACGAGGAGTGGGGGGCGGACTCCGTCGTGGTCGCCGGCGTGGTCGTGCCCGGCATGGTGTACGACCGTTTGCGTCGGCTGTTCACCGACGAGCGCTGGGACTGGAGTGTCTACGGACTGCGCGCCGGGGCCGCCACGCTCGCCGAGCGGATCAACGGCGACACCAAGTGCCAGGACGCCGGGGCCCGTCTGGCCGACCGCGGCCTGGACGCCCTCGTCGGCGCCATCCCGGACGCCACCCACATCGATACCGACGGCCTCAGCCTGACCGAGGTCGTGGACCAGCTGTCCTCACTCGTCAACTCCTGAGGTACGTGGCCGACTGTGAACGGATTCGTCATGTTCGATCTCGATGACACCCTGGTGGACAGCACCGCCGCGATCGACCGCTGGTTCGTCGAACTCGCCGAGGAGCGGGAGTTGGGGCCCGGCGGACTGGAATTCCTGCGCGCGGAACAGAAGCGGCCCGTTCCCCCCGAGGTGTCGCTCCGGGCCATGATCGAGCACTTCGGTTTCCCGGAGTCACCGGCCCAACTGCACAAGACGTTCGCACGGCGCCTGTCGTATCTCGCCCGGCCCTTCGACGGCGTACTGGACAACCTGCGGCTGATGCGCGAGCGCGGTTGGCGGACCGCGCTGCTGACCAACGGCATGGAGACCGAGCAACGGCCGAAGATGCGCGACGGGCTGATCGACCTGTTCGACGTGGTGTGTTACGCCTACGACGAGGCGGTGAGCAAGCCCGACCCGGAGATCTTCCGCCGGGTGGCGCAGTACGCCGGGCGCGATCTGGAGGGGGCGTGGATGGTGGGCGACTCCCTGCGCCACGACATCGCGGGCGCGCAGGCGGCGGGCATGGCGACGATCTGGATCTCCGGCGGCAGAGCGCTGCCGGCCGACGGGTCCGTACCGGACGAGGTCGTGAAGACGGCCGCGGAAGCGTTCCACGTGCTGCTGGCCCTGTGAGTCTCCCCGGCGTACGGGACCTCCGAGGCGGCCCTGCGGGTCGGGCGCCGCACGTCAGGAACCCGGCCGAGGCGGAATCCGAGCCTTCGGCGGTGCGGTAATCTCTCTCGGAAGGCGATGATTGTCACATTGATCAGTCATGACGTGGTATCTTGTGGACCCTTGGATTCATTGCCTTGGCTGGTCTTGTCGCTGGCTGGACGCTCGCGTCGATGCGGGTCGATTGATTTAGCTAGTCATGGTAAAGAGTCATATGAAGAGGGAAGGGGCCTTAAGTGGATCCCGGGATCGGTGGCCGTATCAGACATCTGCGGACGATGCGCGGTCTCTCGCAGGCCGACTTGGCCGGACCGGAGTTTTCCGCCAGCTACATCTCCCTGATCGAGGCCGGCAAACGGCTGCCCTCGCCCCGCGCGCTGGAACTGATCGCCGCGAGACTCGACTGCCCACCGGGCGAGATCCACGCCGAGGCCGACGCGGCGGTCGACTTCGCTCTCGCCGAGGCCGAATGGGCTCTGGCCGGCGAGGATCCGGCTCTCGCGCTGGAGCGTTTCGGTGAGGTCCGGCGCCAGGCGGCCGAGGCCGCTCATCCGGAACGGGAACGCCAGGCGGCCTGGGGTCAGGCGAGGTCGCTGGAGCGGCTCGAACGCTTCAGCGACGCGCTCGACATCTACTCGCTCCTCTTCCGGGACGCCCCGTTCGCGGAGGACGAGCGCCCCTGCCGATGGGACATCGTCGGGTCGTTGTGCCGCTGTGCGAACGAACTGGGCGCGACGAGCCGGGCCATCGACCTCGGCGAGCAGGCCCTGGCCGAGCTGCGCGAACGCGGCATCGTGCCGTCCGCCGCGGCCATCGAGATCCTGTGCGAACTCGTCCGCGCCCATCTGCAGCGCGGGGACACGGCCCGCGCGCGCGAACTGGTGGTCACGGCCATCGCCCAGGGCGAGGCGCTCCGGGACCCCTGGCAGCTGGCCCAGGCCTACTGGGCCGCCGGCCAGGCGGCCCGGGACGCGGGCCGGACCACGGAGGCCGTGGGCATGGCGTACCGGGCCGTGGATCTCCTTGTGCGGACCAATGGCGAGGCGGTCCTGGGCGAAGCCCTGGCACTGCACGGAACGGTCCTGCTGTGGGACGGCGGCGAGCACCCGCAGGAAGCCGAGTCGGACCTGCGCCGCGCGGCCGACATACACGAACGGGGCCGCCGTTTCACCGAAGCCGCCCGCTGCTACCAGATGTTGGCCCGGAGTGCCCTGGTCGGAGACGACACAGCAGCGGCCATCGCGTTCATCGACCGCGCACTGACGCTGCTGGACAGCGCGCCCGGTGCGGACCAGGCCCAGGCCCTGGTCCTCAGCGCGGCGGCCCTCGCGCTGGGGAAGCGGCGCTCCGAGGCCCTGGCGCGCTGCGACGAGGCGGTCGCGGCGCTGGGCAAGGGGGGCAGCGACCTGCGGCGGCTGGCCGTTCTCTGGGGCGAGGTCGCGGAGGTCTGTTTCGGTCTGGGGGCGCGGCAGAAGGCCGTGGACGCGTGGCGGCGAGGGTTCGCCCTGCTGCGGGACGCCGGTCCGCTGCAACTGCCTTGGCCGTCCGAGCTGTCCGAGCCTTCCGAGCCGTCCGGGTTCGAAGGCGCCTTCTGAACCTAAGGCCCTTCGATACAGGCCCCGTCAAGGGGTAGGATGAAGAGTCAAATCCACGAGTCATGAGCGAGGCCGAGATGTCAGCCGCGAACCAGCTGGGATCCAGAATTCGGGAGCTACGCCGACGCCTTGGGCTCTCCCAGGCTGAACTCGCAGGGGACGAGCTCTCGCCGAGCTACGTCTCCCTGCTGGAGGCGGGAAAGCGCATGCCCTCCGAGGACGTGTTGCGCGGGCTCGCCGGAAAGCTCAACTGCGAGCCCGAGTACTTGCTCGAATGCCTGCACGAGGATCCCGGGGCGGACCTGGATCTGGACTTGAAGTTCGCCGAGCTCTCGATCGCCTCCGGGCAGCCCCAAGCGGCCCTGGAGGCATTCGAGGACGTGGCCGGACGTGCGGGGGAAGCGGCCCTGCCACGCCACGAGTCCCAGGCGCAGTGGGGTGTCGCCCGTGCGCTGGAGGGCCTCGGCCGGCTTGAGGAGGCCGCGCGGAAGTACGAGGCGCTGCTACGGCTGCGACCCACGGACCGGGGGAAGGTGTCGAGCCTGTCCCTGGTGATCGCCCTCTGCCGGTGTCTGCGGGAGCTGGGCGACCTCGATCGCGGGATCGAGGCGGGAGAGAAGGCGTTCGCGGAGCTCCGCGAACTCAAGATCGTACCGACGGTCGAGGGCATCGAGCTGATCTCCACGCTGGTCGGGCTCTACGTGGAGCGCGGTGACCTGTACACGGCGGAGTCGCTCGCCCAGGAGGCCATCGAACAGGCGGGTGCGTTCGACGACCGCCGGGCCATCGGCGCGGCGTACTGGAACGCGGGCCTGGTGGCCCACCGCAACGGCCATCACGAGGAAGCCGCGGCCATGGTGGAGCGGGCGCTCGCCATGTACTCGGAGGGTGACAACGACCGCGCCATCGCCCGGCTGCAGACCGCCTACGCGTCCGTGCTGCTGAACGTGGATCCGCCGCGCCCCGACATGGCCCGGACCCTCCTCGACCAGGCGCGAACGGCGTTGGAGGACGTCGGCGGCGCGGTGGACCTGGCCTACGTCTTCACGAACCTGGCCCATGCGACCCTGCAGCTGGGGGACTTCGACGCCGCGATCGCCTACGCGACCGAGGGGCTGGAGAGGCTGGGGTCCGGACACCGGCTCCAGACGGCCCGCACGCTGCTGGTGCTGGCGACCACCCATTTCCGCAAGGGGGACCAGGCGGAGGCCAAGCGGGTCCAGGAGATCGCCGCGACGCATCTGGAAGCTTCCGGAGCGAGCCGCCAATCCGCCTTCGCATGGGCCGAGTTGGCCGAGTCCTTCGAGGTGGGCGGGGACACCGGGCGGGCCCTGTGGGCGTATCGCCAGAGCATGTCGCAGCTGGGGCACCGGAGCGCACTCGGCCCGCAGAAGGCGGCGGCAGCGCTGAAGGGCTGACCTCCGGTCGGCCGCCCGCCCGGGTGCGGGACCGGAGCCGACCGGTCGTCCGCGGGGTCCCTCCGGGACCCCGCGGACGACCGTTTCGTGATCAGGCCGGGACGCCGGGGGCGGGTGCGCAGATGTCGAGCAGACCGGCCCGCGTCTGCTCCTGTTCGGCATGTCGCAGCCGGGCCACCCGCGCCGATACCGCCACTCGGTAGTCCTCCAGCGCCTCGCGCGGGTCCCGGCCCGCCGGGCCGCGCTCCGGGAGGAAGTGGCCGTACTCGTCATGGCCGCTGACCAGCATCGCGGAGTCCGGCAGCGCGCCGATGGGGCGTACGCGCGTGGACAGGTAGTCGACGGCGAAGGCGATACGCGGGCGGTCCGTGCCGTTGCCGCTGGATCCGTGCACGACGAGCATGTCGTGCAGGGAGCACTGCCCGGCGGAGAGCGTGACGTCGTGCAGGGCGAAGCCGTCGATGTCGACGGCCACCTCGTCGCCGACCTTCGTCGCCGTGTCGGCCGCCGCGCGACGGTGCCGGAAGACACCGTCCCGGTGACTGCCCGCCGCGTAGCGCAGTGTGCCGTTCTCCGCACTGGTGTCGGTGAGCGCCAGCCAGATCCGTACGGAACCCAGTTCGCCGCGGTTCAGTTCGTAGGTCAGCGCGTCCTGGTGCCAGGCGTAAGTGACCTGCTTGCCCGGACGCTTGACGAAGATGTTGGTGCTCCACACCAGCAGGTCGTCCCCGAGCAGGCTGCGGGCGATGCGCAGCAGCCGGGGGTCGCGCACCAGACGGTCGGCCCATGGCTGGAGCAGGTGGATCTTGGGGCCGGCGGCCAGGGAGGCCAGCAGACCGCCGGCGCGCCGGGACTCGTCCAGATGCCGTTCCACGTCGGTGACCAGACCGGCGGCCTCGGCCGCTGACACGGCATCAACCGGGAACAGGAATCCGTCCCGGGCGAAGGCGGCCTGCTGCCCGGCGGTCAGCGGCGGAGCGGAGGGCGAGTCGACGGGACGGTCGGAAGGCGGAGCAGAAGGCACGGTTGCCGTCCTTTCATAGGCGATGGAGTACGTCGGACCAGGACGCGGCGACCTCACGGCTCACCTCGTCGATGCCCACGGAGCCCCGGTCGAGCCAGCCCGAGGCGAGCTCCCGGGACCAGTGCAGGCCCACACTCGTGTGCGCCGGCTGTCCTTCGGGCACTGTCGCCGCGCCGATTCCGGGTGCGACCGGCGAGCTGAATGCCGGTACCTCCGGGGCGAGTTCGTGGGCCACGCCGGCCGCGTCGACGGCGGCCAGCGCGTCCGGCAGGTGGGCCGGGGGCAGATACACGACGATGCTGTCCGCCCTGGCCAGCAGCTCGGGGGAGCCACAGATCTTGGTGGCGAAAGCGACCGGGGAGCCGGTGAGCGACCGGACCAGCCGGCACCACACGTCGACGGCCCGGTCGGGACGGACATTGAGATAGAGCCGGGCGCGCAGCGCGTCGGCCGGGAGCCCGGGTGGGTTCCACCGCAGCCATCGGGTGTCGGAAGCGACCGCCAGCGCCGGGGCGTCGAGCGCCGGTACGTCCTTCGGCCAGGTCGCGGCGACGGACGGCGGCAGAACCGCCTCGGAGCCGTCGCGATGACGGACGATCAGCCGGCCGGCGACGTACCGCGCGCGTGTCCAGTCCGGATGCGGGACGGTCACGTCGGCGAGACGGGCACGGGCGGCGGTGAGCATGGCGGTGAACTGTGCGCGGTTGGCGCTGTCCCGGCCGCCCGGTGGGAAGTTCCTGCTGTGCAGGGTGCGGTAGACGAGGTCCGTGAGATCCGCCTCGTCCGTCGGATGCGCCCGGGACGGACGGACGAGCAGCCGGTCGATCTCGGCCCGCAGTCCCCGCAGGCCGCGCCGGGCGCGCGGGTCCAGGAGCTCGGCTGTGTCACCTCTGGACATCGATCGTCCGCCACCGTTCCGGAGCACGTAGGAGTGAGGCGCCGATTTCGTACAGGCAGGCCACCTGCCGGTCGTAGGTCGTGTAGGCGGCCCGCACGAACGCGCGTACCAGCAGCGCGCAGCCGACGGCGGGGCCCAGCAGCCCCTCGGCGTCGGGGCAGGCGCCCGCGGCGTGCCGGTACTCGGCAAGGGCCGCGCGCACGCTTGCGGTCCAGCGCTCGACGGCCGCGGCGAGCGAGGCCCGGGAGGAGGCCCGCGAGCCGGTGCCGGCCGGAGCGGCCGTGCCGACGAGCAGGTCCGCGAAGAGGGACCCGCACAGGGCGGCCAGGTCACCCGCGGGGCTGCCCCATCCGGCGGTCTCCCAGTCGATCAGTACCGGGGTGCGGGGGGCGACGACGCAGAAGTTCGCCGTGCGCGCGTCACCGTGGCAGGGGACGGACCGCCTTTGCACGCGGTCGCGGATCAGCCGGCCCCGGGAGCGCAGGTCCTCGTCGGTGTGGAGCTCGCCCAGGATCCGGCGCTGGGCGGTCGAGAGGCCGAGGTGGGTTTCCAGTGGGACGGGGTCCCACAGGGGATGCTCGAAGGTGACCGTGTCGTGCAGCGCGGCGGGCGGTGTCGCGGTGTGCACCGCCGCCAGGGTGCGGGCGGCGGCACCGACGAGGTGCACCGCCTCTTCGCCGCCCTGGAGCCGGGTGTCCAGCCGGGGACCGGGGACCTGCTCCAGGGACGGGCGGCCGGAACGGATGCCGACGACCCGCGGGGAGACCGGGTGGCCGTCCGCCGTGTGCAGCGCAGCGGCCCAGTTCGCCACGGCGACTTCCTTCATGTCAACTCCGCTTCCGCGACCGGGCGTTCGATGGTCCGGGCAAGGCCCGCGGTGGGGAGGAACTCCCCACCGCGGAGGGCTTGCTCAGGCGCCGACGCAGGACAGCGTCGGGTTGACACGCACGGCCCACTGCTCGCCGGCCGCGTCCACGTTCAGGTCGACCAGCGTGGCAACGGCCTCTGCGTCGCCCAGGAGGGCGGACAGGACGGACTCACCCGAGGTGCTGATGGCCTTCTCCATGAGGAGGTCTCCTTTTCGGAAGTGGTGGAGCGAACGCTGTGACGCATCCACTCCGTCTTGACCAAGAGAAAATCATCAGTCATGTCACTGAGTCAAGGGGCTCGGTGACCTGTTTCCCGTGAGTACTGTGCATCTTGCGATCCTCTGGCTGTGTCGACTGTAGGGATCGTGAATTTTTGAGACACGTGAGTCAATTCATTCAGTCATGTCGTGTCCGCCGTCCCTGAAACGTACGGGATCGCTGCGTCTCCGCTGCCCGAGAGGCATGGGGCGCCCGGTCGCGCCGATGAGCGGACACGTCCGCCGACCCGCCGGGAAAACGCGTTGCGAGTGACCCGCATCGGATGTCTGATGGGCCGGTCGCCGATCACGGGAGAGAACATGAGGGCATCGTTGCCCACCCCCTCGTTGCAGACCGCCCGCCTTCGGCTGCGTGCCTTCGAAGACGCGGATGCGAACGAGCTCTTCGCGCTGCACAGCAGTGCCTACGTGCTGCGCTACTGGGACTCGCCGCCGTGGACCGAACGCGCGCGCGCCGAGAGGTTCATCACGATGTGCCGGCAGATGGCACAGGAGGGCACCGGGGCGCGGCTGGCCGTGGATCGTGTCTCCGACGGGGCGTTCATCGGCTGGTGCACCCTGAACAGCTGGAATCCGGATTTCCGCAGCGCGTCGCTCGGCTACTGCTTCGCCGACGCGGCGTGGGGCCACGGCTACGCGACGGAGGCCGCGCGCGCTCTGCTGCGGTGGGCCTTCGACACACTGGACCTGAATCGCGTCCAGGCCGAGGCCGATACACGCAACGTGGCTTCTGCCCGCGTGCTGGAGAAGCTCGGCTTCGTGCGTGAGGGGACCTTGCGGGAAGACTGCGTCGTCAACGGCGACGTCTCCGACTCGTGGATCTACGGGCTGCTCAGGCGGGAGTGGCAGCCGTCGTCCGAGCCGGAACCCGCCCACTGAGTGCCGTCGCCGGGCACCCGGTGTCCGCGGTGACTCGCGCCGCCGAACACACAGGCGGCCTGCCCGGCCGGCCACGAGATTCCCCCAGCACACCCGGAGCCGTCAGGAACGGCCGATGGCCTCTCGTCCGGATCATGCCGGGCTCGCGTGCCGCGGCATGATCCGGACGAAAGAACCTAGCCGCGCACGGCCGCCCGTACGAGGCCTTCGACGTGGGTGGCCGCCTCGGCGACCGGCAGCTGGACGCGCTCGCCCGTGATGCGGTGGGTCAACTCGACCTGGCCCTCAGCGAGTCCACGTGTGCCGACGACCACCCGGTAGGGGATTCCGGTCAGCTCCGCGTCCCGGAACTTCGCTCCCGGCCGCTCGTCGCGGTCGTCGATGATGACGTCGACGCCCGTGTCGCGCAGACTCCGGTAGATCTCCTCGGCGACACGGGAGACCTCGGCGTCCTTCGGCTGCGCGACCACGACGGTGACCTCGAACGGGGCGAGCTGCACGGGCCAGCGCAGGCCCATCTCGTCGTGGTGGGTCTCGGCGACGCAGGCGAGGGCGCGCTCGACGCCGATGCCGAAGCTCGCCATGGTGATCGGGGTCTGCTTGCCCTCCTGATTGAGCACGTGGGCGTCGAGCGGAATGCTGTACTTGTGGCCCAGCTTGAAGATGTGGGCGACCTCGACGGCGCGGTGCATGCTCAGGGTGCCGCCGCACTGCGGGCAGGCCTCGCCCGTGCGGACGGCTCGCAGGTCGGCCCACTGCCCCGGCGCGATGTCCCGCTCCACGTCGACACCGCGGAGGTGCACCCCGTCCTTGTTCGCGCCGGTCACCATGGCGGTGCGGCCGCGCAGTTCGAGGTCGGCGACCACCGGGATCCCGGAGACGCCGACCGCCCCGAGGCTGCCGGGAAGGGCGCCGAGGGCCTCGCGGATCTCGTCCGGGTGGGCCGGGCGCACCGTGGTGGCGCCGGTGGCGTCGGTGAGCTTCTGATCGACCAGTTCGTGGTCGCCGCGGAGCAGGACCAGGGTCACCCGGTCGTCCACCACGTAGACCAGGGTCTTGATCTGACGGTTGCCCGGCACGTCGAACTGCTCGGTGAGGTCGTCGATGGTCCGGATGCCGGGGGTGTCGAAGGCCTCGGGGTCGGTGGATCCGCCCTTGTCCTCGACGGGCTCCAGGGACGAGGTGGCCTTCTCGATGTTCGCGGCGTAGTCGCACGACGAGCACGTGACCACGTCGTCCTCGCCGGCCGGGGAGGGGCACATGAACTCGACCGAGTCGCTGCCGCCCATGGTGCCGTTGGAGGCGTGCACGGGCGTGGCGGGGATACCGAGGCGCTTGAAGATGCGTACGTAGGCATCGCGGTGGAGGACGTAGGACCGGTCCAGGCCCGCGTCGTCCAGGTCGAAGCTGTAGGAGTCCTTCATCGTGAACTCGCGTACCCGGATGAGCCCGGACTTGGGGCGCGGCTCGTCGCGGTACTTCGTCTGGAACTGGTACCAGATCTGCGGCAGGTCCCGGTACGAGTTCAACTCCTGGGCGACGGTCGTGAAGATCTCCTCATGGGTGACGCCGAGGGCGACCGAGGCACCCTTGCGGTCCTCCAGACGGAACATCTCCTGGCCCATGACGTCCCAGCGGCCCGAGCGGTGCCAGATCTCCGCGGGATGCATCGTCGGCAGCAGGAACTCCTGGCCGCCGATCTCGTTCATCTCCTCACGGATGATGTTGATGATCTTGTTCCGTACCCGCATCGCGAAGGGCAGCAGCGAGTAGTGTCCGGCCATGAGCTGGCGCATGAAACCAGCGCGCAGCAGTAGGCGGTGACTCGCGGCGTCCGCGTCCGCGGGGTCCTCGCGGAGCGTCGGGATGTACATGTTTGACCAGCGCATTGCTTCCAACTCTCAGTGTGTACCTGGGCCCAGGGGCTGAACGATCGTATTACACCCCGGCTTGACTCAGAGCTCGGATTTTCTGCTGGCTCTCCGGGCGGCGATGGCCCGAACGGTGCGGGGTGCACGGCGCTTTTGGCTCGAACTGGCTTGCGTTTGCCAGGATTTGTCGTACCGGTCGTACCGGCCGTGCCGCTGAGAGCTCTACGCGGCGGTTTGACTCACACCGGTTCGCTCAGCCGGAAGCGGTTGATGGCGTCGATGTGCTGGGCGCGCATCTCCTCGTTGCGCACGCCGAGCCCTTCGCGCGGGGCGAGCGCCAGCACGCCGACCTTGCCCTGGTGGAGGTTGCGGTGGACGTCGTAGGCGGCCTGGCCGGTGTCCTCCAGCGAGTAGACCTTCGACAGCGTGGGGTGGATCCTGCCCTTGGCGACGAGCCGGTTGGCCTCCCACGCCTCGCGGTAGTTGGCGAAGTGCGAGCCCACGATCCGCTTCAGCGACATCCACAGGTAGCGGTTGTCGTACTCGTGGTTGTAGCCGGACGTGGAGGCGCAGGTGGTGATGGTGCCGCCCTTGCGTGTGACGTAGACGGAGGCGCCGAAGGTCTCGCGGCCGGGGTGCTCGAAGACGATGTCCACGTCCTCGCCGCCGGTGAGTTCGCGGATGCGCTTGCC
>NZ_JBIATE010000024.1:0-32608 GCF_042891445.1 Streptomyces sp. NPDC001890
GACGTGGTACGGCAGGTCGTGGCGCCTGGTGAGCTCGCTGAGCTTTCCGTAGCGCTCCAGGAAGCCGAAGGTGGAGAGCGGCTCGAAGATCGAGGACCAGACGGTGTTGTAGTTCACCGAGCTGGCCATGACGGCCACCAGGGCCTCGCCGGGCCCGAGTTCGGGCACCGGAACGTCCTCCACGCGCAGGGACTTCCGCGGATCCTTGTCCGCCGAGGCCATCCCCTCGAACATGTCCGCGTCACTCTTGTGCAGTACTGCCGCCCGGTAGGTCTCCGGCAGTTCCAGAGCGGCGAAGTCGGCGGTGCCGGCCTGGCCCGAGGTGATGGCATCAAGGATTTCCTTCACGGCTGCTCCTTTGGCTGCGCAGATAGGCGTCGGCCGGATCGAACCACCAGTCAACTCACCTAGTCAATCAATCCGGCTGTTCTGGTGGCATTTCAGGTGATTATGTCCTCCCTTGTGGGTGTGATGCAGGGTTGCTTGGTGCATGTGCGTCAAGCCTGCATGTCACTATCTGGTTTGACTTTGGGCGTTGACAAACAGTCATGACTCAGGGCATGTTTCGTCTGGTTCGAGCTGCGAATAGCGCCTGCCATAGGGCGTTGCAAGCATGACAACTGACATTGACACTATCCCCGGATGGGAGTGCTGCCATGAGCGCTGTCGACTTCGACCAGAAGTCTCACGTCGTGAACATGATCGAGGCGGACCAGGTGGTGATGCTGAACTCCGACAAGTCGGTCCTGGAAGGCATCCTCGGCGTCGCGGGCGTCTCCGAACTCCTCGACTCCGGGGACGAGATCGGCCTCGACCGCATCACCATGGAGACCGGGGCGGAGTTCGAACTGCACACCCACCCGGGCGCCCACATCCTGTACATCCTGAGCTCCCACGGATTCATCCATGTCGACGGCGTCGACTACGAGATGACCGCAGGAGACTCCGTCTTCGTCCCGGCCAACTACCCGCACGGCGTGAAGACCGACCCGACCGCCACCGAGCCGCTCCAGTTCCTGGCGTTCGGGGTGCCGCACATGCCGATCGACTCGGCCGACCGCATGACCGTCGTCGACTGACCGTGCTCACCATCGAGACTGCGGGCACCGTGGAGCGGTCGGGGACCGTGCCCGTTCCGGCGGACGAGGCGCACGATCTCGTCGTCTCCGTCCTGGTGCGGCGCGGCGCCGACGCCGGTTCGGCGGACCGGGTGGCCCGCCACCTCCTCACCGCCGAGCGTGACGGTCACCCGTCGCACGGGCTGATGCGACTGCTGGAGTACGCCCACGACATCGACGCCGATGACCTGCGGCCCGCAGTGCTGCCGAGCGTGCGTCGCACCGCGCCGGGAGTGAGCGTTGTGGACGGCGGTCAGGGACTGGGCGTACTGGCGCTGGACACCGTCGCCGACGAGTTGGTCCGAAGCTGCGCCGAGCACCCCGTCGCCCTCGTCGCCCTGCGCGGCGCAGGTCACCTCGGCTCCCTGGCGCCCCTGGGGCGCGCCGTCGCCGCGGAGGGCCTGTGCTGCCTCGGCTTCGCGAACTACTCGGGCGGCGGACAGCGGGTCGCCCCGCCGGGCGCCGCCGAAGGCCGACTGGCCACCAACCCGGTCCTCGCCGCGTTTCCCGGCGACGGCGGCGCTCCGGTGGTCGTCGACATGACCACCGCGGCCAGCTCCGAAGGCGAGATCCGCGCCCGTCTGCTCGCCGGGCAGCCCGTGCCCCCGGGGTGGCTGCACGACGACCGGGGCCGGCCCACGGACCGGGCGCAGGGGCTGTACGAGGACCCGCCCGCCGCCTTCATCCCGCCCCTGGGTACCGCGGGCACGGAACACCGCGGCTACGCCCTGGCCGTCGCCGTCGAACTGCTGGCCGGGGCCGTGGCGGGCGGTGGAGTGGCCCGCCCCGGGGCTCCCTCCACCGGTAACTCCGGGCTGTTCCTGGCCTTTTCGCCGGAGGTCGCCGGTACGTCCCGCGACGGCTACCTGTCCGCGTTCCGGCAACTGGAAGAACACCTCGCCACCACCCGTACCCAGCCCGGTCGCCCCGCGGTCCGGCTGCCCGGCCGCAGCGCCGGCGGAGCCGCCGGTGCCGACGGCGGCCCACTGCACGTCCCGGCCCGGCTCTGGGCCGAGCTGTGTGAGCTGACGGACGCACCCGGCGGTGCGCGGGCGGCGGACGCGACCGAGAAACGGAAGTGAACCCATGAACCCCCTCCTCAGGCGCCTGCGTGCTCCACACCCGTCGGCCGGGCCGCTGACCGGGCTGTTCCTGCTCTGGCCCGAACCCGGAATCGCCGAGCTGTGCGCGACGCTGGACATCGACTTCCTCGTCCTCGACATGGAGGCGGGCGCACTGTCCCGGCAGGACGTGCTCCGCGCCGTCCAGGCCGTCTCCGGCCGCGACACCACCCTCCTGGTCAGGGTCCCCTCGCACGAGCCGTCCCACATCGAGCACGCCCTGGACATCGGCGCGCACGGCGTGCTCGTGCCCAAGGTCGACACGCGCGAGCAGGCGGAACAGCTCGCCTCGTACACGCGCTTTCCCCCGATGGGACGCCGCGGGGTCAACCCGGTACGGGCCTCCGGCTACTTCTCCGACGTGCCCGGCTACCTGGCCCGTGCCAACAGCGAGGCGCTGTGCCTCGTGCAGATCGAGTCGGCCCGGGCCGTCGAGGAGGCCGAGGCGATAGCCGCGGTCCCGGGCGTCGACGGCCTCTTCCTGGGCATGGGGGACCTCGCCATGTCCTTCGGCCAGCCGGGCGTGACCACCGGACCGCGACTGGACCGGGCCCGGGAACGTACGCTGCGCGCCTGCCGCGCCCACGGCCTGCTCGCCGGCGCGTTCGCCTACGGCATGGACGCCGCCCACTCCTACTCCGCCGAGGGCTTCGACGTCCTCGCCGTCGGCAACGACATCAAGCTGATCCGTGAGGGCGTCGAGGGACTGCTCCGGGAGATGGCACCCGTCCGCGCCGGTGCCACCGCTGCCACCGCAGGGAAGGACGCCCAGTGACCGACGCGTGGTCCGGCGGCGGACACCTGCGCATCGAGACCGTCGCCAGTGTCCTCGACGTCCCGCCGGGGGAGTGGGAGCAGATCAGCGCCGGGCGCGGTCTGTACAGCTCCCGCCCCTGGCTGGCCTCCCTGGAATCGGACCGCGACCACGTCCCGCACTACCTCATCGCCCGCGACGGGAACGGAACGATCCTGGGGGGCCTGCCCGCCTACTACGTACCGAACCCGGGCCCGAAGAGCTTCTACAACCCGTACTTCCTCTTCGGCACCGACCAGCGCGTCGGCGGCGGGCCGGTGCTGCTCATCGGCACGAAGGCCGGCTACACCACACGGCTGCCCGTCCGCCCGGACCTGCCCGCCCGGACCGCCGACCGGGTCCGGGGGGCCCTGACCGCCGCCGCCCTGGACCTCGGCACCGACCTCAAGGTGTCCGTGGTCGCCCTGCAGTACCTCACCGCCCCCGAGGCCGAGGCGATGGTGCCGCAACTCCCGGACGCGCTCGTGCTGTCCGCCGCCCCCGACTCGCTGTTCCGCCTGCCCGGGGCCGACCAAGGCACGGATCTGGACGGCTTCTTCGCGATGCAGAGCAGCTCGCGGCGGCGCACCATGCGCCGGGAGATACGTCGCTTCGCCGGGGAGGGGTACACCATCAGCACCGCCTCCCTCGCGGAGTGCTACGAGCGCATCGCGCCGCTGTTCGCCAACCTGATCCAGCGTCACCGCGGCGGCGACAGCTCGATGGTCGACTACCTGCGCCGCCAGGCGGAGCACCTGGACGCCCTCGCCACCACGTACCTGGTCCACCGGGACGGCGAGCTCGTGGCGTTCTCGCTCTTCTACTCCTGGGAAGAGGGCACGTACGCCCGGCTGTACGGAGAGCGTGGCGACGACCCGGGCGAGCGCGGGAACGTCTACTACAACGCCGCCTACTACACGCCGATCGCGGACATGATCGCCCGGGGCAGCGCATGGGTCTCCTACGGCCCGGAGGCCTACGCGGCCAAGTTCAACCGGGGCGCCCGCCCGGACCCTCGCTGGTCCGCGCTGATCCCGCTGCGCGACGAGAGCGTCTGGCGAGAGGCCCTGCAGGACTGGAACAAGGCCCGCACCACGGAGTGGAACGCGGGCTACGGACGCGACGAACGACTGCGGATGGATCCGCGGACGCCCGGATCCGGCCATGCCCCGAACGAGCCGTAGACCGGTGACGGGCCGCCTGGCCGCGCTGCGCAAGGACTACGCGGTCCTGGGCAACGGCGCCTTCCGGAGAATCGTCGCCGCGCGCACCCTCACCCAGCTGGGCACGGCCGCGGCGCCCGTCGCCGTCGCCTTCGCGGTGCTGGAGCACTACTCGGCGAAGGAGCTGGGCCTCGTCCTGTCCGCTCAGTCCGCCGGCCTCATCCTGCTCTGTCTGGTCGGCGGGGTGACCTCGGACCGGCTGCCCCGGGCCACGGTGATGGTCGTGACCGAGACCTGCCGCGGACTGAGTCAACTGCTGCTGGGTGCCCTGATCCTGTGGAGCAACGCACCGCTGTGGGCGTTCATCGTCCTCGCCACGGTCAACGGGGCGGGCAGCGCCTTCACCGCCCCCACCCGGCAGGGCCTGGTGGTCGAACATGTCGAGGAGAGCCGCCTGCAGGCCGCCAACGGTCTGCTGAACGCCTGCCAGAACGCGGCGACGACGGTCGGAGCGGCGGGCGCGGGCCTGGCCACCGCGTTCTTCGGCCCCGGCTGGGTGGTGCTCGTCGACGGGCTGAGCTTCTTCGGCAGCGCGCTGCTGCTGGCCGGGCTGATCAGCACCGCTCCGATACGGATGAGGACCAGGGGACTGGGGGTGCGCCACGCGCTGCGGATGGTGCGCGGGGCGCCATGGCTCCGGTCGAGCCTGCTCTTCTTCATGGCCTTCCAGATCTGCTACTACAGCGTCCTGTTCGTCCTCGGTCCGACCGCCATGAGCGGCGACGGTGCGGCGGCGCGATGGGGATATGTGATGGCAGCCTTCTCCGTGGGGCTGTTCAGCGGGGCGCTGCTGACCGTCCACATCCGCCCGCGCAGGCCGCTGATCGCCATGTTCCTGCTCACCTTGTCCGTGGTGCCGGGGCTGTTCTGCCTGGCGTGGACTCCCCATGTCCTGGCGCTCGTGGTGACGCAGTTCTGTGCGGGGCTCGGCCTGAGCTGCGCCGACACCCTGTGGACGACCATCCGCCAGGAAAACGTTCCGCAGGAGATCTTCGGGAAGATCGTCTCCGTCGACTGGCTGTTCTCCGCGGGCCTGCGGCCGTTGGGTTACGCGGGTGTGGGCCTTCTGGTCTCGACGGTGTCCTCCGGAGCTCTCCTGGTCGGCGCCGCCCTGGCGCTGACCGTGAGCGTCACGGTGGCGGTGGTCCGCAACCGCGCCCTCGCTCTCACCCCCTTGTCCCCGGAGCCGGTTGGAGGCACCACCCCATGAGAGTCCTGATCCTCGGTTACAAGTCGGTGGTCGACGACGCCATCGACAAACTCGACTTCGACCGGACGACGGTCACCGAGCTGCGCAAGTACGCGCGTGTCTCGCAGCGGGCCACGGACCGCGCACGGATGCTGCCCTGCGGTGATCCCACCGACGTCGAGGCGGTGTTGGCCGCCCTCGCGCGTGCGGGCGTGGACCCGGCCGAGTTCGATGCCGTCTGCGGCATCGACGAGTTCACGGTGGTTCCCGCGGCGGCGGTGGCCGCGGCGATCGGCCGGCCCGCGCATCTGTCGCTGGAGGTGAGTCTGCGGTTCCGGGACAAGGAGCTGCAGAAGCGGGCGATCCGCGCGGCGGGCCTGCCGGTCGCGCGCACGGCCGTGGTGGCCCGGCCGGCGGACCTGGTGGGGGGACCGGCCGGGGAACTGGGCTGGCCGAGGGTGGTCAAGCCGATGGCGGGGGCCGCCGCCGTGGACACGTACCGCGCCGACACCGGGCAGGAGCTGGCGGACCGGGTGGGGACACTGCTGGCGACCGCGGCGGCCAAGGGGCCGTTCCTGGTCGAGGAGTACGTGGAAGGCGGCGAACTGCACCTCGACGGCTGTGTGCGGGGCGGGCGGCTGACGGCCTTCGGCGCCTCCCGGTACGTACAGAACATCCTGAACACATCGAGCGGCGGGGTACGGGGCTCCTACACCCTGGACGCCACGCGGCACCCCGAACTCTGCGCTCGTACCGAGCAGTTCGCGCTGCGCTGCCTGCAGGCGCTGGGTATGCGCGACGGCATTTTCCACATGGAGGTCTTCGACGGACCGGACGGGCTGGTGTTCTCCGAGTGCGCGGCCCGCGCGGGCGGCGGCATGATCACCGAGGCGTTCGAGGCCCGGTACGGGATCAACCTGCTGACCGAGCAGGGCCGGGCCGTGGCCGGGCTGCCGGCGGGAGAACCGGTCCTGGACGACCGTGTCCAAGGGCAGTTGACGCTTCGCGCGCCGGTGGGCAACGCCCTGGAGATGCCGGGCACCGGGGAACTGCTCGCGAGGCCCGAGGTCGTGGACGGCCGGGTGGAGACAGCCGCGCCCACGAGGACGAGCGCCGGTCAGCGGGTGGGGGTCGCCCTGGTGGCGGCACCGGACGAGGAAACCGTCATCGCGCGCATGCGCGACGTGCAGGAGTGGTTCGCCGGCGCCGTGGTGATGGAGCAGCTCCCGTAGTGCCGGGTCTCGGCCCGGAGCCGTCCCTCCCGCCAGGACGGCTCCAGGGCCCGTACCGGCCGTGCCCACCACACGCCCCTGAACTGATTCGCTCCGACTCCGCCGGCGGGCACAGTTCGTTGTCCCGACGAGGCACGTGATGCAGGAGAATGTCACCCGCTTGTGTACGGGCTGTTGGTTTCCGGCATCTGGTGGGGAGTTCGGACGGGGCAGCGACGATAGACCGCTACGTCGTTGCTCGTGCCTACGACGAGATCTCCCCAGGGAGTCAGGGCGACCGCTCGCGGGCGAGTGACGGGCAGGAGCCCGAGGGGTTCGCCGGTCCGTAGGTTCCACAACCGCACCGTGTTGTCGCGTCCAGCGGTGACTGCGACCGGGGTGCCGTCGAGCACCGCGCACATCACCGCATCCACCCAGTCGGTGTGACCGGCGACGGAGCTGTCGAGCGAGGAGCCGGTGGTGGGATTCCACATCCGCACGGTGCCGTCGGTGTCGCCGGTGACGGCGATCAGGGTGCCGTCCACTGATGCGCACCCCATGCTGAACACCAGGCGGCCGGAGTTTTTGGGCTGGGGTTCGCCGAGGGTGGTGCCGGTGGACAGATTCCAGACCCGCACACCTCGTGCATCGCTTGTGATCGCGATCGGGGTGCCGTCCACCATGGTGCAGGCCACCCCATACGCTCCCTTGCCTGGTGCGCGCGTGTGGTCCGGGAGGGGTGAACCGAATGGTGCGCGGGCGGCCAGGTTCAGCGCCCGCACGTCGCCGCTCAAGACGCTGTCGCTCATGGCGACCGGGATGCCGTTCATCCATGCAACGGCTCTGGCTCCATCGATGGGAGTCCAATGCGGCACCAGAGGGATGCCGGCGGCCAGGTCCCACACCCGAGCCGCGCTTCGGCGCTGCCCGTCGTCGACGCCTGTCGTGATGGCGGCCGGGGTACCGTTCACCACTTCGCACGCGATGTCGTAGACCGTTGCGGTGTGACTGGGCAGGGGGTTGCCGAGTGGAGTGCCGGTGGCGATGTTCCACAGTCGTACGGTGCCGTCTTCACCTGCGGTCGCGGCGGCCGGGGTGCCGTGCACGACTGTGTAGGCGGCCGATGTCACCTGGCCGGTGTGGCCTGGACGGGGTTTCCCCAAGGGGGTGCCCGCGGTCAGATTCCACACGCGCACCGTGCCGTCGCTGCTGCCGCTGACTGCGACCGGGGTGCCGTCCAGCACTGAGCACGCCACGTCCACCACCGTGTCATTGTGGCCAGTCAGGGGCTCGCCGATTGGCTCGCAGGTTGCCAGGTTCCACACCCGCACCGTCTTGTCGAAGCCGCCCGTGACGGCGACCGGGGTGCCGTCCACCGTCGTGCATGCCACCGACACCACCCCGCCGGCGTGGCCTGTCAAGGGTTTGCCGAATTGGGCGCGAGTGGTCAGATCCCACAGGCGTACGGTGCGGTCGTCACCGACGGTGACCGCGGCTGGGGCGCCGCGCACCGTCGTGAAGGCTATATCGCGCACTTGGTTGAATTCCCGGCCCCAGTGGCCCGTGAAGGATCCATGCAGGCGCGTACCCGTGGCGAGGTTCCAAAAGCCCACCCTGCCGTCGAAGTCGCCGGTGACGACTACCGGTTTGCCTCCCAGCACCGTGCAGGCGACCCTGCACACTGGTCGGATGCGGTCAGTGCGAAGACCAGGGAAGACGGTGCCGCTGGTCCGGTTCCGCTCCTGCAGTGTCCGGCCGGTGCCGAGCTCGCTGACGGGGGTTCCGGTAGTCAGGTTCCACACTTGCACCGTGTCGTCCCGTTGGACATTCCGCTCCCTCAAGCCGGAATTCAAGCCGTAGGGGTACCGCTCCCGATGCCGCCTACTGTCATCGGCGTAGGCAATGACGGCGACCGGGGTGCCGTCCACTGAGGTGCACGCAGCGTCGAAGAGCCCGTCCGTGTGGCTGGCGAAGGGTTTGCCGATGGGCGCACCGGTGACCAGGTTCCAGACCTGCACCACCTTGTCGTATCCCATGGTGACGGCGACCGGTGTGCCGTCCGGCAGCGTGCTCAATGCCCTGCACCTCGGGATGGTGCGGTTGGCCAGCGGAGCGCCTGTGGCCAGATCCCATACCTCCACCGCGTTGCCGCTTCTGTCATCCGTGATGGCAACAGCGACTGGGGCGCCGTCCAGCACCGAGCACGTGACCTTGGAGACCCGGCCCGTCCGGCCGGTCAGGGTGTCGCGAAGACTGGGAGTGAAGCTGCTGCCCGTCGCCCAGAGGGGAGCCCAGTCACCTGAGGGTATGCGACGGATGAGTTCTCCATGCAGTTCGGTGGCGCCGGCGCGTGCGGCGTCGAGGGCGAGCACTTGGCGCCTTGTGCGCGGTGCGGCGCGGGCGTGGATGCCGAGCGAAGTGCGGTACACGGCCGCTGCCAACCGGGCGGGCTCGCTCTGGACTCGGTGCAGGAGTGGAACCAACCTGCGAGGAGTGGCATGGACCAGGTACTCGGTGTCCGTCAGGAGGTCGTCGAGTTGTCCCCCGGAGGCTGCGTGACTGGCCAGGTGGTCCCGCGTGTACGCATCGGCCCGGGCCCAGTCGCACTCGTCATCGCGTTCGGGTACGGCATTCTTGAGTACCGCCGCAATGCGTGCCTCGATGGCCGCCTCGGTTGCGCGATGCTCGCGCTCGCACTCCTTGCGCAGGTGCTGATCCAGGGCGTCGTGGAAGAGACGATACGTAGGTGTCCTGGAACCCTCGTTGACTCGTTCGACGAGGTAGTGTGCCGCGCTCTGGAAGATCTGCTCCCGGTCCTCGGCGCTGTGGCGAATGCCGTCGGGACCGAGTCGGTCGGCCATGCGTAGCCACGTGTCGCTGCGGGGCAGGCCGTCGCCGCGGGCATAGGCCAGAGCTGTGAGCAGACGACGGAGGGTTTCCGAGTCGGTACCGCAGGTGTTGAGGTAGGTGTCCATCGCGTCGCCGACAGTCGTAGGCAGCCTGTCCTCCCAGCCGGCTTCGCCCGGACCGGGCTCCTGCTCGTCGCGTCGGATCAGCCACGCGGTGGTGAGCTGGGCGATGAGGAAGTTGTAGCGGGCCTTGCGCGCCACGGCCTCCCCGATCGCGCGCAGTTGGTCTCGCTCGTACTCCTGGTACGCGGCCGAATGCCTTGGGTCGCCCGTCAGACGACGTACGACGTATTCGGTGACGTCGGGGCGGTGCAAATATCGGTTGTCTTCCAGATCGACGAGCCAGGCGTCACGGCCGAAACTGCTGAAGATCCGTTCCCGGCCGGTGCCTGCGGGGGCGGTGCGCACCGCGGCCAGCACTCGGACTCGGCCGGTGGTGGCCAATTGCTTGAGCAGGGAAGCAATCTGCAGCGCGTCTTCCAGGCTGGCCGCTTCCTCCACTGCATCCGCCAGCACCGTAAGCGGTTGTTCGGGTGGCAGCTTGCGTACCGAGGCCAGCAGTTCACCGGAATCGCTTCCGGTGATGTCCAGGGCGCGGGCCAACTGTGCCGTCACATCGTCCCGGTTGTGCCCTCTCAGGTGGAGCGCTACATCGAAGGCTCCGATCGGCAAGTGCAGGTCCGAGAGAGCGGGGTGAGGGACAGTCTTGGACAGCAGCAGGTCGGCTGAGACCAGCGAGTGCGCAAGGAGGGCCGATTTTCCGCTGCCCGGGCCACCTGTCACGAGCAGGACGGAGTGCTTGGCGAGAGCCGGATCCTCGCCCGCAAGCCAGTCGTGGATGACGCGGCGCGCTTCGGTACGGCCAGTGAAGAACCATTCATCGGTGGAGGAATCGGGCTCGGAGCCGCGCGCTCTGGGCTGCCAGTGGGCTTCGTAGCTGCTCTCCAGGTCCAGCCGCCAGCGGCAGTTCCTCCGTACCTCGGGCCAGAGCGACCGCAGGTAGGACATGGGCAGCATGTGCCCGGTGCGTGTGTCGGGATTGTCGCGTGCCACGACGATGCCGACTACAGCATCCCTCTTCCTGTCGAAAACGGGTGCGCCGGAGAAGCCCACCTCGATCGCCCAGCCTGCCGCGCCCTCCGGGTCCAGTTGTACCCACGGCCCCTCCTGGCCGCTGGCACCTCGCAGCACACCAGTCACCTGCCGCGCTACTGGGCTGCCGTGAGGGAAGCCGTGCACGGAGAACTCGTGACCGCTCAGCGAGGGGGGACACGCCAGCGGAGCCGGTGTGCAGGCGACGCTCTTCTTGTCTTTCGGCTCCGGTTCCAGATCGGGTGTCAGATCCAGTTCCGACTCCAGTTCCAGGAGCGCTGCGTCGCCAGAACCGTCCCACGCGATGGGTGCCCAGCCCACGACCGTGGCCCGCATCCGTGTACCGGGAGATCCGGTTCTGCCGGCGAACGGGAACTCGACCTCGACCACCTGAGCAGGTGCTGCTGGGCTCCGGCCGGGTGCTGGATCTTCCCGGCCGAACTGCTTGTCCAGGACATGCGCGCAGGTCACCACGTGACGGGTCCCGACAAGTACCCCTGCCCCCGCTGCACCTTCGCCGTGCACACGGGGAAAGCGGACCAGCCACGACGGACGTTGTGCCAGCAGGCTCGGACTCGTCATGCACCCGGGTCCGGGGCTGACGTGCCGGCGGTGTTCCGCCAGACGACCTTCACGTTCAGATGCGCGTTCGTGCCCGCTGATACCAGTGTCGCGCCGAACTTGCCGTCGACGGCCACCCCGAAGGTCACCTCCACTTCCTCCGGGGGCGGGTCGATTCCGCGTAGTTGGGCCAGCGCCCCCTCCGCTGCGGACCGCACGCCCGCCAGCGCACCCTGCCAGGTATCCGCCGCAGCCCGGGCGATCCGGTCCCCGGCGCCGGCTCGGACCAGTCCGCTGCCGTCTTTGTCATATGTCTCGTCAGGAACCTCGACGTAAACGCGTCCGTCCTGACCCGCCGCGAACTCCACTACCGTCACGTGCGTGCACCTCCCTGGCAAAGTGTTCCATCCGCCCGCTGTTCAAGGTGAGTTAACGAGTCGACAAGGTCAATGAGGCGCGATTGGCCATATCGTGGCGTTTGCGTCACCAACGGCTGTCGAGGGGACTTGCTGAGGCCCGTCGGGCAGGTCTTGACCAGGCGATATCCGCCGCGCTTACTCCGTGGCGGAGACCGCGGGCCGTCCACGATCCGGGGCAGGCCGTCCTGGGCGATGACCGAAGGCTCCGGAAGCGGACCAGGCGGTGACTATCGGCCTGGGCGGGGTGCTGGTCAGGCAAGATCGAGGCCAAGGGCTGTCCCGTGGTCGAACGCCCCTTGGGACAGGAGTTCCGTGATCACAGGACCGGGGCAGTCGGTGTCGAAGAATTTTTGATGCGGTCTGATCTCAACCCCTGCGCCGAGGCCTATCAGATATCTGCGAAAATCACGGACCATATCGATCTGTTGAGCCGGAGGTACTTCGGTTCCGCCGACCATCAAGGTGATGCTGTAGTACTCCCTGTTGCCTTCCGTGGTTCCTTGTGCGGCCTGGTAGCGGTACAGGCCGCGCCCGGTGAACACTTCCCCGTGCGGGCATACCCCGAAGCTGTATCCGATGTCGACCCAGCCGTTTCCATCCACGTGGAAGGAGCGGACTCGCTTCCAGTACGCAATGCATTCTGCGTGCGCGGAAAGGTGAGTGGCGCGCCCGTTGAAGTGGAGCACAATTCCTCGTTGCGGCATGGCGAAGTCGGCATCGGACGGCCCCCAGCCGAAGTGGGATCGGCGACGAATGATCATTGTGTTCAGCCGCTCAGTTCTGTTTGCCGACCGCTCCTGCTGTAGCCGAGGTGGTGCAGGCGCTCATCGCGCATTTTCTCCATCCAGGTGTCGTCGATCGAACTCAACGTACTTCCGGTGGCCCATGTCAGGAGCAGGTCTGCCAGTGCGGGATTACGGGCGAGCGCCGGCCCGTGCATGTAGGTGGCGAGAACGGATCCCTGGTAGGCGCCCTCCGAGCCGTCCCCGTTGCCGTAGCCGACAATCGTCCTGGCCAGGGGGCGGGCACCCGGGCCCAGAGCCGTCGAGCCGTGATGATTTTCAAACCCCGTTATCTCCGGCAGGTTCAGTTCGGGGTCGACCTCGCCGAGCAGCTCGCCGGTTGCGCGCTGTTCCAGGCGGTGGCTCCGGACATCCAGGATTCCGGCTCCCGCATGGGTTCTGCCATCGTGGCCGAGAAACCTTGTTCCCAGAAGTTGGTAACCCGCGCAGACCCCCATGATCACTCGGCCGGCGTCGGCGGCGCGCCGCAGGCCGGGATCTGCCCTGAGGCGATCCGAGGCGAGTTCCTGCGCCCTGTCCTCACCTCCGCCCAGCATGTAGATGTCGGCAGAGGCCGGAATCGATCGCCCCGAGCGAATCTGCAGGATCTCTACCGGTATTCCGCGCGAGCGCGCTCGTCCAGCGAGTACGGCCACGTTCCCCTGATCCCCGTACGTGCTCAACAGATCCGGGTAGACCCAGGCGATTGTCAAGTTGTCATTCGGCATGCCCAGCCCCCTTGCTGGTCTTCCCTCGGACGGTGGTGATCGCGGACAGGAATGCGGTGTAATTGGCCACGACATCAAGGTGCGGATGCTCGCCGAACGAACAGATCTCGTCCAGCGAGTCGACGAGATCGAAGGCGACGCCGTCGTAGTGCAGCCGCGCTGCCAGATCGAACCTTCTCTCGCCCATGACGAATACCGAGCGATTCCGAAGGCTGGAGAAATCGACGTCCCAGAGCCATGAGGAGTCGAGTCCGTCGAGGTTCCTGGCATTGAACGCCAGGACCACTTCCGGACTGTCCTGGATCAGCTCCAGCGTCTCCAGCCAGCTGGCCGGATTCTTGGCGAGCAGCAGGCGGACCCGACTGCCTCGGTACGGAAAGGTTTCAAACCTTCCGGAGACTCCGCCGACCAGGGCCGTGCGAGCCAACGCCACGGGTGCCGGAACTTTGTGCACGTCCGCGGCGGCAATCGCCATCACCGCATTGGCGCGGTTGGCGAGGCCGGGAAGTCTCAGCTGGAGACGGTGGGACGTGCCGAGGAGGGTGTCCAGCATCGTTTCGTCCCGCAGGACCCATCGAGCGAGAGGTTTGGCAAGGCCACAGGAAACGCAGAGCCATGATTCCTCATCATCTCTTTCCAGCTGGTCTCCACACGCTGGGCAATACCATGAGTCATCTGTCCAGCGCTGACCTACCGAAGCCCAGACCACGTTCTTGGCGGTTGAGCTTGCCCAGACCACCAGAGGGTCGTCGGCGTTGGCGATCACGGTGGCATTCGTCTCCGAAAGGGCCTGTCTCCAGAGACTGGCAATGTTCCTGCATTCCGGTGTGCGATCCAGCTGGTCTCGGCTGAGATTGAGCAGTACAACAGTTTTTGGATCGGTTTCGTCCATGATTCTTGGCAAGTAGCGCTCATCCACCTCCATCACGCCCGCCCTGGTGTCGGATCCCGCGCTCAATGCGGCATTGACTATTCCCGCCGGCAGGTTGGCACCCAAGCTGTTGCTCACCACGTGGCCATGTGTCGATAGAGACTCCGTGATCAGGCGTGTAGTGGTCGTCTTGCCGTTCGTTCCGCTGATGAGCGAGACATCCAAGGGCGAGGACAATACATTGAGCACGTCCGGGGAGATCCGAAGCGCAATGGAACCCGCTTTGAACGTGCCACCCGGCCGACCGGAACGTCGATACGCTTCGGCGACCAGACGACCGACCTGAACCGCGCAGCAGCTTCGAATCGCAGATGCTATTCCATGGAGCTTGGTCATGATGCGCCCTAGCGTGGTGAGCGATGGGAGGGGTTCTTCGACGGGCGGTCCAGGTGCCGTCGGCGCGTCTGCCGGGAAGAAGGAGCAGTAACGGCCCGCCGGTCGGAACGGCGGGCTGTTACCTGTGGAATGAATTCCCGGCGACTTTCAGGGTGGTGGAATTTCCCTGTGCCCGAAGTCAGCAACACGGGGGGAAGTCGGTGTCCCCTTCTTCCGTACCGTCCGCTGCCGTGGCATGTTCCGCCGCCTGTACCGGTGCGTTCTCCATGCTGCCGGTAAAGCTGAAGAGGCTGACGACGGCGAGAAGCGCTATGACAGTTCTGGTGAACATGAGGGACCCCGTCCGAGTGGAATTTCTGGTGGAAAGGAGAGTGGAGTTCTGCTCTTCGGTGGGCTGGTTGTCGATGTTCTCGGTCATGACTGGATCTCCCTTGAGCGGAATGGTGTTCATGCTGAATGTGCTCGAATTGGTCGAATGGGCAGAGACTGCGAGCGTCATCCCTGGCCGACACGGGATTCGGGGGGTTCCGCCACGCCCTGAAGGCGTTTCGCGGCCTGGCGTGCGACTGCGGGAATCAGGGCACTCGACAGTGCGAACAGGGCACCCATCCCTGCCCAGCCGGCCATTTCGGCGTCGACCACGAACGTGATCACCAAGGGCGATGCCATGGTGGCGGCCGCGAAGCCGGTGTAGAAGACGCCCTGGTACAGGCCCTGGCTGTCGGCGGGCGCCAAGGAGTAACTGAGCGACCAGGTACCGGCGGACAGCCACAGCTCGCCGAGGGTGAGAACGGCGGTGGCGAGGAGCACGAGGGCACCGGCCGTCCACGGCGACCCCCGCGTCGCCAGCCCGAAGGTCAGGCAGGACACCGCGAGGGCGACACCGGCCCGCCGGCACGCGACTGCCGATCCGCGCACGCTGTCGACTCCCCGGCTGAATCGCACCTGCAGGAGCGTGACCAAGCCCGTGTTCAGGATGATCGCCATCGCGATGACGGTCTGAGGCGCCGGGGTGTGCATCTTCACCCAGAGCACGATGCCGAGATCGAGGATGCCGACGTGCAGGGCCAGCAGCCCGCTCAAGGCGGTGAACAGCAGATAGGGGTGGTCGCGCCAGGCACGCGTTCTGGTCCCCGGATCCCCCTCCTTCTGCCGGGCCGACGTGTCACGGCCCGTCGAGGGCACGCCGAAGAGCATCAGGCCCGAGATCAGGAACGTCGCACTGTCCACCAGGAGCAGGGCCACGTACCACGGCTTCTCGTCGAAGGCCAGGGCCACGGCGGCCGCCGCGGAGCCGAGGGCGAGTCCGATATTGAGGGCGGCCCGCAGATACGCGAGCGTCGGCACGACGGCTTTGTCGGGGACCACGGTGGTGACCAGGACATTGCGGACCGCTGTCGCACCCCGCGCGCAGAAGGTGAGCGCGCAGACCAGCGGCAGGTATGCCCAGAACGAGCCGACGAACACGTAGCCGACGGTTGCGGCGCCTTGGACCAGCAGGGCCACCATCAGGATGGTCCTGGGGTCGTGGCGGTCCGCCAGCCGCCCCATGGGAATGCCGGCCAGCAGCCCGCAGACCCCGGCGGCTGTGAGCGCCAGCCCGAGCTCGGTTGTCGAGAGGCCCGCGTACTGGATGAAGTAGAGCGTGGCCCCCGTGGCGGACAGTCCGTTGCCGAACGCGTTCACCAGCGTCATGGTGACCAGTCGCCTGGCGAACCGCTCCGGTGGCAGCAGCCGGTTCAGGACCGTTGCCCTGCGCCGGCCCTGGTCGGCCGCCATCACTCGGCCCAGCGAACAGTGAGTTTTCCGAGGGCGTGGTCGGCACGGCTGACCGCTCGCTCGGCGTCCGGCGCACACACCCGGACGAAACCCAGGCGGAAGTCCGAGTTCTTGAGACCGGCGAGCCGGGTTCCGTCGGGAACGAGCTGACCCGACCGCATCACCCCCGGTTCCGCATCGGCCTCCTGCCATCCGTCGATGCCGGCGAGGACGCCGTGCCGGTCCGGCGCGAGGTACCGGATGGCGGCGGCGGCTCGGTACACGGGATGGCTCCGGCGCTCCCGCAGGACCTCCAGTTCCCCGATGTCCTGCCCGGTCAGTTGGCGCAGGTACAGGTCCGCCATGTCCACCCCGGCGGCCTCACGCACGAGGTCCTCGATCTGGTCCCCGCCCTTGCGGAGGTGTGTCTCCACCGTGACCGGCCCGTTCGGAGAGTCGATGACCTCGGTGTGGGTGAGGCCGAACCGGATGTTCAGCGCCGAAAGCACCGAACGCGTATGGGCGATCAGCGCCGACTCGCGCCGCCCGTCGAGGCGGGCGGGTATCACATGCCCCGTCTCCACACGAGCGACGGGGTCACTGGTCTTCTCCGTCACGGCCAGCACATGGTGCACACCTCGGTGGGTGAGCGTCTCCACGCTGTACTCCGGGCCCGGCACGTACTCCTCCACCAGCGGCGGATAGTCGCCGGTCCAGGACGTCGCCTCGCCCCAGGCGTGCTGCCACGCGGCGGGCAGCTCCTCCCGCGTACGGACCACGGTGACCCCGCGTGACGCGTGACCGCCCGTTGGTTTCACCACGACGGGACCGGCGACTTCCGTGAAGAAGTCCCCCAGTTCTTCCAGGGTGGTGGGCTGAGCACACTTCACCCGCTCTACTCCGGCGGAGGCCAGGCGTGCCCGCATGCGGTGCTTGTCGTGCACCCAGGCAACGGTGTCCGGGTGGTGGAACGGCAGACCCAACGCCTGCGCCACGGCCGCGGTCCTGTCCTGCGTCCGGTCGTTGAGCGACGCGATCACATCGATTCGCCACTCCTGGTGCAGATGCTGAGCGGCGGCCACCCAGTGCTCGACAGGCAGGTCGTCGGCCAGGCCGACCACGGCCGTGACGCCACGCAGTTCATCCGCCCACTTCAGATCGGAAGCCCGGCACAGTACCGCTGTCCCGGCGCCCGGCGAGATGTCCCGCAATCGCGGCTGCCAGTGCCAGTTGCCGTCCATGACGAGGATATGGACGCTCACGAACTCGCCTTTCCTGCCCGAGCGGTCACTGCAGCGGTTCCCCTTCGAGCTTGATGAGCTTCTTGGCCTCGTCGACCAGCCGAAGGCAGGCGTCGGCGTCGTCCGCCTCGGCCGTGATGTAGGCCAGCCTGTTCTTGTAGTCACGAGGCGGCAGTCGCAGTTCGTCGCCCTCGGCTGCCAACAGCCCCACGTGCACACCGTCGGGAAGCGGACCCTCGACCGCGAGGGAACCCACCCGCAGGTCGTACGGCGGGAACACGAACGTGATGACCGCCGCGCCCTGCGGACGGCGATCGGTGGCCGGAGCATGGCCCATGGCGACGTCGGCCGCCGCCAGTGCCGGGGCGGTGCCGGTCACCCGGCCTCCGAGGAAGGGCACGAGGTCGCCGCCCAACCGGCCGTTGACTTCCACGAGTTGTGGTCCCGACCGGGTGAGGCGCCACTGTGTCAAGGTGGCGCCCTCGGTGATCCCCAGCGCGGTGTGGGCGTCTTGGAGCATGCGCCGGAATTCCGCGTCGTCGAGCAGTGGGTCCGCCCCGTCCATGACGTGATCCGCCTCTTCGAAATACGGCGCGCAGACGGTGCTGACCCGGGCGACCACCAGGGGATGTGTCCGACCGAGGTGCGAGATGGACTCGACACTGACGTCAGGACCGTCGAGATACGTCTCCACGAGCACCGGCTCCGCCAGAACGGGAATCTCGTCCTGGCAGAGGGCGATGGCGGATTCGACGGCGGCGAAGGACTGCTCCAGAGCCGCCGGATCATGGACCACCCTGACGCCGAGCGCGCCGCCCAGCGCCCGGGGTTTGACGACGACCGGATATCCGATGTCGGACGCCGCGCGCAACGCCTCCTCGCAGGTCACGACGGCGACCGACTGGGGCTGGGGTACTCCCGCCGACGCCATGACCGCTCGGGTGGCGCCCTTGTCACGACACTTCCATGCCGTCTCCGTGGTCAGTCCCGGCAGCCCCAGATGCCCGGTGACGGCCGCCGCGAGCATGATCAGGCCCTCCTCGAAGCACAGGACGCCGCCGATCGTCATCTCCGCAGACAGCTCGTCCACTGCGGCAAGCAGCGCGGCCGGGTCGGTGGGATCGCTCAGATCCGCCTTGGTCCAGCCCTGCAGGTACCCCTCCTGCCAGGTCGGCTCCTCTCCGGAGACCAGCCACAACGGATAGGCCGCCGAAGCCTGTTGGAGCACGAACTCACGCATCTCGTTGCGGCAGCCGACGATCAGGAGGACCCCTTCCTCCTGTTTCTTCGGCTTGCTCTGCCGTTCCATGACTCTTCCCTTCGACTGGGTCGATGTGCAGGTTGCCTGTCCAGTCACGGGCCGGCAACCCCATGAGAGGATATGCAGTCATGTCAGCGAGTCAACAGTGGGGCGCTTTCTATCTGGGATCTTGGCGGATTTTACTCGGAGTTGCATCCATGGTGACAAGGTCGAGTCAAGATGATCAGTTATGGTTGAGTCATGTTGTGACCGCCATGCGTGGGCGAGGTGTGTCAAGGGGGGAGTCACAGGGCCGGCCGTCGCGGCCGAGCGGTCGCACGGACCGACGTCGCGGGGACCACACAGGTCGGGGACCACACAGGTCGGCCCCGTCGGCGAACTGCTCATGCCGACGGGGCCGTGGTACGGATTCTTCGCGTGGTCAGCGCACCTGGAGCGCCTCGCGGAGGGTGGTGAACAGGTCGGTCTGGTCGGTGACGCCCAGGACCCGGTAGGCCTGCGGGCCCTGGGCCGCGATCCGGACCTCGGTTCCGGTGTGCTCCTGCGACTGGCCGGGCGTGTTGGTCGAGTAGTTGACCTTGATCTGCTGGCCCTCGTCGGTGACCAGCGTGGAGCTCAGGCCGGGCGGCTGGGCCTCCAGGGGCACGATCTGGCTGCTGTGGCCGTGGTCGGCGGTGGTGACGACGAGGGTGTCGGGGTGCTTGGCGGCGTACGCGCGCGCCGTCTTCACCGCGCGGTCGAACGCGGCGGTCTCGCCGATCTGGCCGCACGGGTCGGCCGCGTGGTCCTGCTTGTCGATCGACGCGCCCTCGACCTGGAGGAAGAAGCCCTTCTTGCCGTGGTCGCGCTTCTGCTTCGCCTCCAGGAGCTCGATGGCCTTGGCGGTCTGGTCGGCGAGCTCCGGGGTACCGGCGGGACGGTTCGGGTTGGAGGTGACGCAGCGCTGCGGGTCGGTCCCGCCGACCGCGGCGGGCTTGCCGGTCCACTCGGTGGGAACGTTGCCGGGCGCGAAGAGTCCGAGCACCGGCTTGCCGCCCTTGACCGCCTTCAGGGAGGCGTTGTCGGTGACGACCTGGTAGCCCAGCTTCCGGGCCTGCTCGGTGACGGTCAGGCCCTTGTACCGGCCCTCGGTCACCTTCTGGTCGAAGCGCTGCTTGCCACCGCCGAGGAGGACGTCGACCTTGTGGTTCACGCTCTGCTCGGCGATGGAGCCGGGGCCGCCCTTGGCGATCGTGTCGGTGGGGCACTTGGCCATGTCGGCGGGGCCCTGGCAGGAGCGGTCGGTGGCGTGCGAGGCAAGGACGGCCGGGGTGGCGTCGGTCAGCTCGGCGGTGGTCACCGAGCCGGTCGCGTACCCGCCCTTCTGCGCCAGTTCCAGAATGGTCGGTACGGCCTTGTCGGTGCCCGGGGTCTTGGAGATCCGGCCGTTGACGGTCTTCACGCCGGTCGCCCAGCCGGTGCCGCTGGCCGCGGAGTCGGTGACGTAGTCCGGAGTACCGTCCGCGTGCACGGCGTAGGTCGTGTACGCGCCGGTCAGCGGGAACCTGTCCATGGCGAGGCGGCCGGCCGCGCCCACCGTGTAGTCACGGGCGAGAGTGATCTCCGAGTCGCCCATGCCGTCACCGATGAGCAGGATGACGTTCTTCGCCTTGCCGCCCTTGATGGCGTCCTTCGCGTGTTCCTTCGTACCGGACGCGCCGGCCGTCGCCGTGAGGGCGGCCGCGGCGGTGGCGGTGGCGACGAGGACCGCACCGGTGGCTATCAGGTGGCTGCGGGAAAGGCGCTGACTGGGCATGGAATCTCCTTGATCCGGCCGGCGGGGAGCACCGACGTGGATCACCTCATCAGCGGTGGGTGAACCATCGGTGACGTGGAGGCCGCGCCCGTTGTGCCGGGACATGGCAGCGGAGGTACGTGCCCGTTCTCCGTACGCCGACGGGCCCCGGCGGAAGAAGAACCGCCGGGGCCCGCTGACCGGATGCGTACGGCCGGTGGCCGGGGGCCGATGTCAGTCCGTGCCGGACTCCATCGCGGCGCGGTCCAGCATCGTCTCCTCGTCCGTGGCCTCGCCGCGGGAGGCGATCGCCTGGGCGCCGCCCTGGTCCATGGCGCCGATCAGACCGGTCGAGGCGGCCTGTGCGGCGCCGATCGGCGTCGGGTGGCCGCCGCCGACCAGGCCCAGGCCCGCGTACTGCTCAAGCCGCGCACGGGAGTCGGCGATGTCCAGGTTCCGCATGGTGAGCTGGCCGATCCGGTCCACCGGGCCGAACGCCGAGTCCTCGGTCCGCTCCATCGAGAGCTTGTCCGGGTGGTAGCTGAACGCCGGGCCCGTGGTGTCGAGGATCGAGTAGTCCTCGCCGCGCCGCAGCCGCAGCGTCACCTCGCCGGTGACGGCCGCGCCGACCCAGCGCTGGAGCGACTCGCGGATCATCAGCGCCTGCGGGTCCAGCCAGCGGCCCTCGTACATCAGCCGGCCGAGCCGACGGCCCTCGTTGTGGTACGCGGCCAGGGTGTCCTCGTTGTGGATCGCGTTGACCAGGCGCTCGTAGGCGATGTGCAGCAGCGCCATGCCGGGGGCCTCGTAGATGCCGCGGCTCTTGGCCTCGATGATCCGGTTCTCGATCTGGTCGGACATGCCGAGACCGTGGCGGCCGCCGATCGCGTTGGCCTCCATGACGAGGTCGACCGGGGAGGCGAATTCCTTGCCGTTGATGGTCACCGGGCGGCCCTGGTCGAAGCCGACCGTGACGTCCTCGGTGGCGATCTCCACCGACGGGTCCCAGAACCGCACACCCATGATCGGCTCGACCGTCTCGACGCCGGTGTCGAGGTGCTCCAGGGTCTTGGCCTCGTGCGTCGCGCCCCAGATGTTGGCGTCCGTGGAGTACGCCTTCTCCGTCGAGTCCCGGTACGGCAGCCCGTGTGCGAGCAGCCACTCGGACATCTCCTTGCGGCCGCCCAGCTCCGTGACGAAGTCCGCGTCCAGCCAGGGCTTGTAGATCCGCAGGTGGGGGTTGGCGAGCAGGCCGTAGCGGTAGAACCGCTCGATGTCGTTGCCCTTGAACGTGGAGCCGTCGCCCCAGATCTGCACCCCGTCCTCAAGCATGGCCCGTACCAGCAGCGTGCCGGTCACGGCGCGGCCCAGCGGTGTGGTGTTGAAGTACGGGCGGCCGCCCGACCTGATGTGGAACGCGCCGCAGGAGAGCGCCGCAAGACCTTCCTCGACCAGCGCGGCACGGCAGTCGACGAGCCGGGTGATCTCGGCGCCGTACGCGGAGGCACGGCCGGGCACGGACGCGATGTCGGGCTCGTCGTACTGGCCGATGTCGGCGGTGTACGTGCAGGGGACGGCGCCCTTGTCGCGCATCCAGGCGACGGCTACGGAGGTGTCGAGCCCGCCGGAGAAGGCGATGCCGACGCGCTCGCCGGTGGGGAGGGAGGTGAGGACTTTGGACATGGCAAGATTATGCACCGCTTCGCATGATCATGCAACACCGGCCGTGTGGATCACAGCGGGCCGGCCCCGGCGGGGGCCGGCCCGAAGCGACAGGCGATCAGGAACGCCAGGTCAGCAGCGGCGGGCGATCAGGAACGCCAGGTCAGGAACGGCAGGTGATCAGGAGGCGCTCAGGAGCGGCAGGTCGCCTTGATCTGGGCGGCGGCGTGATGTGCCTTCTCCCATCCCTTGGACCAGTCGTCGCCACGGTCGAGCAGTTTCACCCCGATCGTGGAGCCCTTCAGCGCGAAGGTGCCCGCGTCCACCCACTGGCCGCGGTGGGCGACCTGATTGATCGTGAAGCTGCTGTACATGCTCGTCCTGTCGTTGGCGTTCACCAGCACGTGGTACTTCGTGGGGTGCCCGCCCACGTACAGCGAGTTGCTGACGTTCGGGATGTACACCGAGATCTGGCAGGTGCGTGCCGCGGTGCCGGGCTTCCACCACCACTTGACGCGGCTCTTCGCGTCGACGCCGGTGTCTCCCGACATGGGGACGGAGACGTAACGGCCGTTGCAGCCGTTGCCCGACCAGCCGCCGGACGGGCGGGTGTACCAGCCGGCGCTGCCGTCGGAGAAGTAGCCGTCCTGCTGGTAGCCGCCACCGGCCGGAGTGGGACAGCCAGGACCTGCGACGCCGGTGTAGACCACGGTCGACTGCGGGGTGGTCTTCTCCGTGGTGCCGCCCGAACCGCCCGCCGTCCCGTCGGCCGCGCTGCCGGTGCCCGTGCCCGTCCTGTTCGTGGTGGACTTCCCGGCCGTGGTCTTCGTGCCGCCACCGGACTTCTGCGCGGAGCCGTCGCCGTCCCCGGTGGTCCCGCCCGTGGAGCCGCCGCCCTCGTTGAGCGGGGTCGAGCCGTGTGCGCCGTCGGGGGAGGGGGCACCGCCGTCCTTGCCGCCGGGCGTCTGCTTGCCGTTGGGCTTGCGGGGCGAGGGCGCTGCCGACGCGAACGCGCCGGGTATGTCCCCCGTGCCGGAACCCAGCAGGGTCCCGGGGGCCTCGCCGCCACCCGCCGAACGCTTGCCGTCGTCACCACCACCGGCATGTACCAGGAAGGGGACGGTCACCAGCAGGACACCGGCGATGGCGGCGCCCGCCAGGAGCGCCTTGTTCGGGCGACCCGTCCGCTCGGGAGCGTCGGCCGTGGTGGTGGCGGTCATGGTCGCGGTGGCTTCCGCCTCCGCGTCGGACTCCGCGTCCGCCTCGGCGGTCGAGGTGGCGGTCTCGCCTTCGGCGGCGGCGGTGGTGGCGGTCGCGGCCCCGCTTGCCGTCTCCTCCTCCTGCTCGTGCTTCCGCCCCGGTTCTGCCGCCGCTTCGGACGTACCGGCGGACGTACCGGCGGACGTACCGGCGGACGTACCGGCGGGCGTGCCGGCGGACGTCGCGCCGGACGGCTCTGCGGCCCCTGCCGTGCCACCGCCCCCGGCGGACGCCGCGCGAGCGGCCCGTACCGAGGTCTCGCCCGTGGCGGCCTCCGAGGTGGCGTGGGCCTCCGGCTCGGAGGCGGCCGCGGTTTCTTCGTTCCTGGACGTGGTCATGGGGTCCTCTGGGTGACGGGACTGGTGGGGAGTGGGTGGGGCATTTCGGTGGAGACGGTGACAGGCGTGGAGACGGCGGGCCGGACGGCGTCGAGCACCTGACGTGCGTCCAGCAGGATGCGTGCCGGGCCTGCCGGGTTGACCGAGAGACGGACCCGGTCCGCGGGGAGGCCGCGCACCAGGTCGGCGACGGCGACCGTGTCGTGCGCCAGGGCGCCCTCGAACGGCTGATGGGGCACGGCGGTGAAGAGCGGGATCGCGGGTGAACCGTCGGCGTCGGCGACGGTCAACGGACCTCCGTCCGGCGCCCGGAGCACGACCGCCTCGGCGGCCGCCAGTGCCTCGACGGCATCGCTCAGCGGGCCGTACCCGGTGACGGCCAGCTGAACAGCGGCATCGACGGGGTCGGTCGGCTCGGGCCAGCCCAGGGCGAGCGGGGACGGCCGGTAGTCGTCGTTGGGCTGCCACTCCACGACCTCGCCGTCGAGCCCGGACCGCCACTCCCCGGCCACTGCCCAGGGCGGCGGGGCGGCATCGTCCGTCCAGGCGGGGTCGACGACGCCGATCCAGTGGTCCGGCGCCTCCCGCGCGGCCTCGCGGATGTGGTCAGGCACGGGCGGGAGTTCCTGGCCGGCCGGTCCGGCGGTGTGCTGCATCTGTGTGCCTCGGTTCGTGTCCGTCATCGCGTCGCTATGCGTGCCAGCGCCGCGGGAGCCTCGTCGGTGTGCCGGAGAATCGCCGCGAACACCGGGTATTCGCGCAACTCGTCGCATGCCTTCATGGACAGATGGCGGTGGTGGGCGAGCACCACCAGCATCTGGATATCGGTCAGTCCCAAGGCGCCCATGGACAGCCCCCGGGGCGCGAGCTCCAGCGCGGCCAGCGCGGATTTGAGCGGGTCCTTGAGCGGGCGCAGAGTCACCTGCCGTACGACGATGTCCTGCACCTCGTGCCTTGCGAGGACCTCGGCGAGGACCTGGGCGAGGAACTCGGGGGAGAGGTTGTCCTGTTCGTCGTTGCCGTCGTTGCCGTCGTTGCCCTCCTTTCCGCCGCCGCCGTCGTCGTTGTTGTCGCCGTCGCCGTCGCCGTCGTCGTCGTCGTTGTTGTCGCCGTCGCCGTCGCCGTCGCCGTCGCCGTCGCCGTCGCCGTCGCCGTCGTCGTCGTTGCCGTCGTTGCCGCCGCCGTTGACGTTGTCGCCGACCGAGGTGTTGGCGCTCTGCCGCGCGTCCGTGTCGTCGTGGTGGCTGTCCTTGTCGTCGTCGTGCATCGAGCCGTCGTCAAGCGGACGTCGAGGCTCGGAGTTCGTGAGCACGGGGGACAGGGCCGCCTGGTAATGACGGTTCTTCAGATACAGCACGACACGGCCCGTGGGCCGTTCGGTGGTACCGGGCTCGAAATCCTGGAACGTGCCGTCGTCCCGGACGACCGTCACCCTGACGCCGAAGGACCGGGCGGCGAGCGCCGGCAGCAGGTCGGCGGCCCCGTGGTCCCAGCCGGTGTCGCCGGGTGCGTCGCCGGGGCGCCGCAGCTGGGCCAGCGCGAGTGCCTTGCGCTCGTCGGGCGACAGCCGCGCGTACAGCGGCAGGGTGTGCGCGGGATCCCTGAACTCGCGGTCCTCGGGGGACCCCTCGGCGAACGTGGGACCGCCGCCCGCCAGTTCCTGCGGATCGAATGTGTCGAGGAGGTCCGGAGTCGTGAAGTCCAACAGGTCGCCCGAGTCGTTCGTCAGGGTGTCCGTCATCCGTCCCAGCAACTCGGCGACGGGCGTTGCGGTGTCCCCGGAGTCGCCGGTCAGGGCTGCTGATGGTGTGCCGGTGTTCCGGAGCCCGGCCGCGAGTGCGTGGAAGAAGGCGTCGCCGTCCTCGGGTACGTCATGCAGTGTGTACGTGTCACCGTCCGGGGAGACGAGTGTCTGCGCGGTGTCGGAGGAGTCCTGCGCCGTGTCCGGGACGGTGAATCTCGGGGTCTCCGGCTTCGGTGATTCGGGGGCCGTGAAGACCACCGGGGGAGGCTGGGGGCCGCGGCGTGGTGTGCGGTGGTACCACCGGGTGAGCCGGTCCGTCGCCGCCCGCACCCGGCGGAACTCCCGCATCGCCTCGCGCGAGCGGGCGGCCAGCTGCTCCATCTGCGCCAGCCGCTCGGCTGCGGCGTCGTCGTCCGTCGATTCGGTGGCGGTGCGCCGGACCTTCCAATACTCCTTGTCCGCGTCCACCCATGCCTTGCTCGCCGCGGCCACCGAGGTCCAGGCGGCGGTGACATCGGCCGGGAAGGTCGTGTCGTTGATCAGTCCGAGTTCGCGGGCCACGTCCTCCCGTACCCAGGCCAGGACATTGGTCCGGTACTCGACGACCTGCGACCGGCTGCCCGGAAGGAAGACGCCGGCCAGCTTGCCGTGGACGATCGTCCCCTCGCCCAGCCAGTCCGTGGGTATCGAGAACAGCAACGCCCGGCCCGTCTTGGGCTTGATGTTGTGCTGGGTGCCGTCGGCCGAGGCGATCTTGAGGGTCCCCGACTCGCCGGTGTTCCCCCCGCTGCCCGTCGGCGCGGGCGACATGGTGCCGACCGGCGGCACGGACGTGCCGACGGTCATACCGAGCGTCGTGCCCTGCGCGCCGGTCTCGGTGAGCGAGACGTCCGAACTAGCGGTCTGCCGCTCGGGGCTCTCCATCGTGGCCTCCGCCGCCACGCTCAGTAGTACCGCCTGATTCAGCTGCGGGCGGGAGAAGAGCCGGTAGCTGCCCTGGGTGTCCAGGGCGATACCGGCATCGTGCATCGTGGCCGCCAGATAGCCGTCGGGCGTCGCGGTGTTGGCGAAGAAGGCCGCCGTCTGGGTGCTCGCGAGCCCGTCGGACAGTGCCTGACCCGAGGCCAGTCCCTGGGGGGCGAGGCCCGACCTCCGGGCCTTGGCCGCGGCCTCCGTCAGCTGCGGGCCGGTGAGCTCGACGGAACCGGTGGACTTGGGCAGATGCGGGAGCTCGGTGTTGAACGCCTTGGCCATGGCGAGGTGAGCGGCGTCCAGCGCCGTGTCGGTGCCGGTGATCCGGCGGGGCATGAAGCCGTTGGACGGCATGGTGAACGGCTCCGTCCCACCCGCTCGCCGCCAGGCATCGATCTCCGCGGTGGTGAGCTGCCCTGCTCGCCGGAGCGTGATGCCGGGGGACGGGCTCTTGTCCTCCAACGACTGTGTTTCCTCCGTCTCCTCGACGGTGGTCTCCTGCTGCGAGACCGAGGTGATCTGCTGTGACGAGGACGAGACGTTCTCCTGTACGGCAGCGTCGTCGACGTCGTCGTCCATGTCCGGCATGGCCAGGCTGAGCGGCAGCTGCTCACGCAGGGTGCCGACCGGGAAGGTCTTCGACGGGAACTCCGTTCCGTCGGAGTTCACCAGCACCATGCGGAGCCGGTACGTGGTGAGGAAGTCGGCGTAGGGCTCGTTGGGATAGAACGTGTAGTTCTTCGTACGGCTCGCCGATGTGGTGACCGTCTTCTGCTGGGTCACGGCGAGTGACTCGGAGAGGCTCGGCCCGGCGGTGGGGGCGGTGGTGTTCTGGGTCCGCACCGCTTCGCCGACCGAGAAGCCAGTCGTCGTGGTGACGGCCTTGACGCCGTTCACCTCGACGGTCTCGGTCACGCCCAGGGTCTCCTGGAACGTGACGCTGTGATCGATTCCGTCGAACTCGGTCTTCTCCTGCACGAGTTCGATGCGTACCGTCGCACGCTGCGAGCCGATGGACACCTGGCCGAGCTTGGTCCAGGCGGTGCGGGTCACCGCCGTGACCCCGTTCCGGGCGGCGGCCATCTGCTGCCGAAGGGCGAGGAGCGCGCGCGGCGACACCATGTCCAGGATGTGGTCCCGCCCTGCGTCGTCCACCCCCTGCGACTTGAGGAGTTCGGCGAAGTCCCGGGCGGCCTGGGAGGAGTCCAGGGAATTGACTGGGAACGAACCGAACGGTGTGTCCTTCAGCCAGGGCGCCGGGGACCAGGAGTCCTCCTTGTAGAGGGGCACGGGAGGAAGCCCCTGGCCGACCAGCCCGAGACGGTGTGCGGTCTTCTCCGGGACGTGGCCGAGCCATCCGCCGGGTACGTTCAGCTTGAATCCCGCGTAGTGCGTGTTGAGTATCGGCAACAGCGTGCGCAGGGGGCCGGCCAGGCCGTGGGCCTTTGTCGTGAAGCCGACCTCGTGCTGGATGTCGGCGGTGACCAGGTACTTGAGGTTCTCGTCGTCCCGGTCGTTCTCCACCGCGACCGTGTTCGTCACCGTTGCGGTGCTGCCCTTCGTCCTTGCCCCGATCAGGACCAGCCCGTACGTGCCGACCAGCGAAGGCCCCTGGTCGTGGCTGCGTGCGTAGGCGAGCCCGAGACTCAGCTTGGCCACCGTGACCGAGGTCGTCGCATGGGAGACCTGGGTCTCGGCGCCGAGCGTCAACTCGGTCTCCACGGCGACGGGTTTGGACTGTACGACCGGATTCGCGAACGAGACCCGGTGGACGAGCCGGCCGATCCGGTTGATGTACGGGCCCACGCCGAACAACTCGACCATGCGCATGCCCGCCGGGGTGACCGACTGGTCCAGGAACGAAGCGAGGATCTGCGGCTGGAACTGACGTATCACCGCATCGTGCGGTGCGGCTCCGTACAGACTGAACTGCCAGGCATTGCCGGAGCCGTCCTTGAGCGTCGTCTCCAGGGCCTGCAGCAGCTCGGAGCTGCCGGCGACGGCGATGACCTGGTGGGGCAGATCATTGAACGGGGTCAACGGGTCTGGCAGGCTGGTGAGTTCGTGGACCTCGGTGTCACCGCCCGAGTTCTCGCCGGTGTTCGCGTCAGCGCGCTCGTCCGTGTTCTCGTCCGTGTCACCGTTCAGCAGATCCTGGACCTGCTTGGTGCTCAGGAGGACGGGGGCGGAGGTGGGACGAACCGGATTCGGCGTCTGTTCCCGCTGCTGTTGCGGGTTCGGGGGGTTCGGCGGGATGTGTTCATCGGGCACGTCGAGCAGCACCCGCCCGGTCACCGCCGGACGGCGCGCCGTGCCGCCGATGAGGTCGATTTCCGCGTTGCGACCGACGGAGAGCCCCGTGCCGAGCAGGCCGAGGAACCGCAGCGGCTCGCGGAACCGCCAGTACCCACCGCTGGTGACGGTCACCGACAGCTGGTAGCTGAACACATGGGACGGCCCCGACGTGGCGTGCAGGGGCTCGTACGAGACGGTGGCACCGGAGCCGGTCTTCCGGGTCTTCTGCCAGGCGAACCGGCCCGCCGGGGTGATCACACCGCTGTTGATCGGCTGCTTGAAGGCGTCGGTGTTGTTCTCACGCGCCGAAATCCCGACGTCGATGCCGATCTCCCTGGTGTGGGACACCGTGCCCGAGCTGTCCAGCCGCTGGCTGCCGGGTGTGCTGCTTCGAAGGATCAGCTCGTTGCGCGTGCCCTCGTAGCGGCGTCCGGTCAGGTCGCCCTTGACCTGGATCCAGCGGTACTTCCGCTTGGTTCCCGTGATGTCGACCAGACGGATGCGCAGTCCGTCGGCGGCGAAGGACTCCAGCTGTCCCGCCACGCTGTGATGGCTGAGGGCGTCCATGAGGTTCAGGGTGTTCTGCAGAGCGGCGTTGAAGTGGTTCTTGCCGCGCCACCCCTTCGACTTGTCCGAAGGATCCGTGAAGTCGGCGAGCGGGGCGACGAGACCGGGGTGCTGCTCGGCAACGGCCGCGATCACATCGTTCGTCAGCTCGGTGAGGAACGAGGCGGGGGGCGGGGGCGGTGGGGTGTTCGCCCCGGACGTGCCCTCGGCGGTGTTCTCCTCGGTGTTCGAGCCGTTGCGGTCGCTGTTGTCGCTGCTGTCGCCGTTGCTGTCGTTGTCGGGGAGGAACGCCTCCACCCTGGTCATGCCGAGCATCGTCGGATGGTCCTGCGGCAGATAGACCGGAGGCAGTGGCTCGCCCGTGTGGGGTGTCACGGGCGTGATGACGCCTCCGCTGTCGCTGTTGCTCCCCTCGGCCAGGACGGGATTGGCCGCCGACAGCTGGGCCGAGCGGGTGCGCAGGGTCGTGCCGTCGTCCCATCCGGCTAGGCGGCGCGCCTCGGCGCGGGTCATCCGGTCGAGGGTGCGTACGGTGAATGTCCTGCTGCCCTTCCCGCCGGATCTGCGGACGTGGACCTGCTTCTCCACGAGGTACAACTCGGTGCGGACCTTCTTGGCACGTCCGACGATCTTGCGGCTGCCCGAACCGCCGAAGCCGGCGGTCCGGGTGGAGCGGTTGCCGAACTGCGTGAAGCCCGCCACCTGCACGCGCGGCTGGGCCGCGCTCGTCGCGTACTCGTCGAAGGAGAAACTGGGGCCGACGGTGAACTGGAGGTCCTGGCTGTACGCGGTGGACGTGCTGCGGTCGTTCTTGATGACCCGCTGAATGGCGTTCCGCAGTTCGGCCGCGTTCGTCCCCGAGATATGGGTCGCCCTTCCCGGCACGATCTTGTCCACGACGAAGACGCCTGCGGGTTCGCCGGAATCCGTGAACAGAGGCTGGCTGGTGACCGGACCGTGCGCCATCCGGTCCGCGGTCCTGATGAAGTTCTCCGAGCTGAAGAACCGGGTGAGCTCCGCATGCATCGCCGAGCCGACGACGGCTTCGGCGTTGTCCACCGCCCATGCGTGGATGTCCGCGACCGAGCCGTATCCCTCGGTGTGCACCGTGCGGTAGTCACTGTGCTCGTCGAGCGTCATCTCATGAGGTGCGTGCTCACGGTTGTACTCGGCGGTCAGGTTGTCCGGGAGACGCAGCAGCAGCCCGTTCTTCACACCGAACGTGAGCGGGCCGTCCTCGGTCTGTTCCGTGGACCGGGTTCCCGGCCGGCTGAGCCGCTCGGTGATCCTCTTCAGTTTCCCGTGCTTCTCGGGCGCCGGGTCCGTCAACTCGACGGTGTACAGCACATCGCCCAGGTACAGATGCGATGCGTCGGAGTGACGGCTCTCGACCTGGCTCAGGGTCTGGTCCTGGAGGTTGAAGTCGACGGACTTCGTGAAGCCCAGGGTGAGGCCCACCCGCCCGAACATGCTCGCCGATCCGATCGGCGGGCCCAGCGGGACCGAAATGCCGAGCTGCCTGGAGGAACTGGCCGTCTCGGACTTTCCGGAGGTGATCTGGCTGCGATGGATCTGGTCCACCTTCACCGGGTCGAGCGTGATCGGCGCCCCCTCGTCATTGGTGATCATGGACCAGGGGGCCTGCGGGCGCTGGGAGACCCGCAGTTGGCGGATGCGTCCCCTGGTGTCCTTGAACGGGGCGGAGAGCCAGCCGTCACCGTGGAACAGATGGGGCGTCTGCTTCAGGGCCCGTTCCAGGTCGCCGAGCGGGTTGTTCGTGACGACACCGGGGCGTCGCGCGGGGACGGGAAGCGCCGACGCGGCTATGCGGGTGAGTACGTTGTCGACGCCGCGCTGGATCACCTGGCTCTCACCGTAGGTGAAGGCCGAATCGCGGCTCACGCCGTCTCCGGTGATGTACGTGGGCAGCTTCAGACCGCCCGGGAACTGCTGGACCGCGCTGTCGAGCGATGCCTCCGTCATCTGGTCGTCCACGGTGGCCGGGCGCTGTTCGGCGAGCTTGGTCACGACGAGCTGGACCACGTCGGTGGAGGAGGTGTCGGCTTCGGTGTCCGTGGTGGACGTCGATACCGGTCGTCGGTTCTCCTGTTGGTTCTCTTGTTGTGTCTGCTGCGGATCGAGCGCGTCCTGCGTGACGTCGTGGGAGGGGGAACGGAGGTCGTCCCGCCGTGCGGCGGCGGCCGGTCCGTTCTCGGCGGATGCCTCGCTGACCCGGTCGAACAGAGCGGAGTAGCGGTCCAGGCCGGGGATGTCGGACCCCGACAGTCCTTCAGTGATGCGACGCAGCAGATCGGGTGTCATCCGCCCGTCGCGGTACGGCGCCCAGACGGTGTCGTCACCGCCGAAACGCTCGTTGTCCAGCGCGCCGAGTGCCGTCAGCAGCGAGTCGTGGTCGGGGGACTGTGCGATCCGGTTGCCGAAGGTGCCGCGCAGGGTGCGCACCAGCTGGAGCGTCCGTGTCGTGGTCCAGGGGTCGGGGGCGTCCTCGGAGGGAGTGGCCCCGGTGGAGCTCCCGACGCCTGCGACGTCCGTGTCGTCCGCCGGCGAGTACAGCCCCGCCGTGCGGGCGAGCGACGTGAGTTCGGCTCCGGCGGGCTCGGGGGCGTAGGAGATCCAGTGACCGGGGTTCTCCTGGTCGTCCCGGAAGAGCACCGGGCGAATCCGCTGATCGGAGCCGATCGCCGTGCCCGCCGTCGTGGTGGGCGCGTACACCGTCCGGCCCGTCACATTGGCGACGTGCTGGGCGACGGACAGGCCGCCGTGAGTGGGCGAGGCGCCGGTGGAGCAGGCGTACAGCACGATGGGACGGTCATTCGGGCCGAGGTCGGCGGAGTGCTCCAGATAGCGGCCGAGCTCCCGGCCGCTGATCACCATGGTCGTCCCGTCCTCCCGCGTCAGCACTACCCGGGTGGGGGTGCCGTGCGCCGCGAAGAAGGACACGTTCTGGCCGCCCCAGGGCAGCTGGCGCTGCCGGCGGTACATCGATGATTCCTGGTGATGGTGGTCCTGGAAGGTCGTGGAGGTCATGACGGTGTTGAAGCGCCCGTTCCGCTGCGCCCAGTCCGTCTGCGTGTACGAGGCGAGGACCGATGAGCCGGACGTGTTGTCCGCGACCGTCTGCCGGACGATTTCGTCCGATTCGACGGTGGGGTCATCGGCTGAGCGGACGGACCTGAGCAGGAGCCGGGGAGGCGGCGTGACTGAAATGGTGGCGGCGGTATCCACGGCCGGCGAGATTTCCGTCGTCACTTCGGTGGTGATGTCACCGAAGAGGCCTCCGCTGATGTCGATTTCGGATTCGT
>NZ_JBIATE010000024.1:32703-62091 GCF_042891445.1 Streptomyces sp. NPDC001890
TTCGTTGTCGTCTGTCGGGGTGGTGGGGGTGTCGTCGAAGAGGCCTCCGCTGATGTCGATTTCGGATTCGTTGTCGTCTGTCGGGGTGGTGGGGGTGTCGTCGAAGAGGCCTCCGCTGATGTCGATTTCGGATTCGTTGTCGTCTGTCGGGGTGGTGGGGGTGTCGCCGAAGAGGCCTCCGCTGATGTCGATCTCGGATGCGTCGTCGGCGTTCGCGGCCGGGAGATCCGTGGTCCTGGTTTCCTCGCCCTCGTCCTGGCTCTTCTCCTCGTCGTCCTCGTTCTGGCCCTCGGCGGTGCTCGCCGGCCGGCTCACGGTCCGTGTCCGGATGCTGTCGGAACTCGACGAACGGTCGTCGATGGGCTCTTCGTCGGACTCGGACTCTTCCCGCTGGTCCCAGTCGGTCCGCCAGAGCGGCAAATCCTGCGAGTCGTCGTCCTCCTGGTTCTCGTGGTGGTCGAGAGACTCGGTCCGGGGCAACGCCGGACGATCGGAGAGGGCCAGACGAAGGGCCTGCAGCGTCTGGTCGTTGTTCGGATCGTGTGCCTTGGCGCGGAGGTTCGCGAAGTAGGTGTGCAGCCGGGAACCGGGCCGCATCAGCTCGTCGATGGCCTCCGCGATGACCTCGGTCGCGCTTTCCTCCGGCACGACGGACATGCGGTCCATGGTGCTGCGGACCTTGACGAGATGGTCGGCCCGGAGCTTCTCCAGTTTGGTCAGGATCGAGGCGTACTGATCCTTGGTGATGGTCACCCCGCGTCCGGTGTACGGGTCCTTCACCACGGCCTTGACGTCCTCGCCGTCACCGAGCAGCGACTCCAGGTCCTCCTCGGTCAGCACGCCTGTTGCCAGGAGACGGTTCATCTCGTCCCGGGTCAGGACTCGTCCTTCCCCGTTCCTGGGCAGCGCCGGCATCACGGACTGGGCCGTGCGCACGTTCTGGAACGCCGTCCATTCGGGCGTCGACTGTTTCGTGGCTCTGCGGCCCCACTGGCTGGGATGGGTGATGGCCCTGGTCACCTGTCCGAGATGATCCGCCGCTACCGGGTCGAGCCTGTCGTACGGGGTGTGATGGGTCAGAGCGGAGAAGTACGGGCGGCCCAGCAGCTGCATCAGGTTCGTGGTGTTGGCACCTTCCAGCACCGCCGGAAGCGTACCGAGCTGGAAGACCTGCCGGAACACGTCCTGGGGGAGGCCGGGAGACTGCACGACGAGGACGTCATCCGGCCCGAGCAGGGCGAGTTGTTGGTCGAGGTCCTCGGCGGCGATCTCGGTCCGGCGCAGATGAGCATCGGTGTGGACGGGTGCGTAGTCGACCGTGGTGCGGCCGAACGAAAGGATCACGGACGGTTTGCCGAGCCCGGCCTTGGTGATTCCGGCGGCCAGGGAGCTGAGCGCCGACACCCTTCCCGGCTCGGCGACGTTGTGCAGGCCGTATACCGGCATGACCTCGGTGCCGTTTCGGTGGACGGCACGGGCGACCGCTTTGAGCCCGGCGGCGACGGCCGGATCGGTGACCCGTCGGTCGATCAGGTCCGTGAGCTCGTCCTGGGTGAGGAGCGGGGTGTGGAAGTTGAACAACGCGTCGGACGCCAGGGCGTTTCCCTCGTCCTCCGACGGCTCGGTGCTCTCCAGGTCCTTGACCTCGACCGTGCCGTCCGCGGACGGCCTGCTGTACAGATAGCGGTGCGAGGTGTCCCAGGCATAGGGCTTGAGCACGATCGCCCGGTCGGCTCCCAGGAAGTTCAGGAACCGCTCCGCCGCCTCCTGGTTGTCGTCGAGCCGGTCACTCGCCGCGACCATGACCAGGCCCTGGGCCCCCGGCTCCCCGGACGCCCGGGGGTCGGCCGCCGGCTGGTGCGGGTCGAACGTCCGGGTCTGCCAGTTGACGCGGGCGTTGAGGCTGTCGCTCAGCAGGAGCCTGAGTTTCTCCTGGACGCTGTCGGGAGCGATCGCGGTGATGGGCCCCGTGTAGCCCAGCTCGTCGAGCGAGTCCATCATCATCGTGGCGGCGGCCTGGTGGCCGAAGTTGGCCGCGTCGTCGATGTAGATCGTGACACCGCCCTCGGCGCCGTTCAGCTTCTCGCGCAGCTCCCTGCGGAGGTCGATCTCCTGTTGTGACGGCGCGACCCCCCGACGGTGGGCGGCGATATCGGCGAGCAGCTGTTGCGACGGGTCGCCGGGGGTGCTGAAGAGCTGCGACCACAGCTGATGCTCCGGCACCGTGACGGTGTCGGGGGTGGCCTGCGATGGGGACGTGGTCTGCGTTTCGGTGAGGGACGACTCGTCGTCGGAGCCGTCCTCGGTGAGCAGGCCGGTGCTGGGCTCGGTGTCGTTGTCCTGGTCCTGGTCCTGGTCCGTTCCGTTCCCCGTGTCCGACTGCGTGTTCGACGTCTGCTCGTCCTGCGAGTCGTCCCGTGAGCCGTCCCGCGAGTCGTCCTGCGAATCGTCCCGCGACGCGTCGCGGCTGTTGCTGTCGGAGGAGTTGTTGCCGGTGTGGGGGGCGTTGGACGTGTTGGGGCTCGCGGGGGACACCGTGTGCTCGTCGGAGGTCTGCTGGGTCTCCTCCTTCGTGACGTCGTTGCCGTTGTCGGTGTCGCCCGTGAAGTCGGTGTCGGTGCCGTTGTCGTTGCTGGAGGTGTTGACGGACCCCTTGGTGGCCGGTCCGGTCGAGCCGGAGGGACCCTTGGAGCCCGGCGACGGGGACGTCGAATTGGGGTCCGCCCGCTCGTCGTTCCCCGTCTGTTCGGTCGCGTCCGCCTGGTCCTGGTAACCGGCACCGCTCGTCGTGCTGTTGTTCTTGCCGCCCCCCGGCGCCCCGCCGGCCCCGGTCGTCGATCCCTTTCCGGTCGTGGCCGGGCCTCCGGCGGCAGTTCCGTCACCGGTTCCGCTCCCGCTCCCGGACCCCGCCCCGCTCCCGGCATCGGCATCGGCCTCCGTTCCGGTCCCGGACTTCGCCCCCGCGCCCTCCTCGTCCGTCTGGCTGGACGTCGGCACCTTCGTTCCGGCGAAATTGTTCTTCACCCAGGTACCGGGCTTGGACGCGCCACTGCTGAGCACGGACTCGGCCTTGTTGCTGATCCCGGAGCCCAGGAACGTGTCCCAGCTCGTCGTCCAGTTCCCCGTCATCAGACCACCGGCCACGATCTCCGCGACGGCCTCCGAGCCACCCGAGGTCAGGAAGTCCTTCACGTCGTTCAGCGCGGTGTTGCCCAGGTTCTTGGGGGAGAGAGTCTTCGGCCGGGGAGCCTTGTCGGTCACGTCCTTGGTGAGGTTCTTGACCGGGCCCGAGCCCGTGAAGTTCTTGAGCAGCTTGCCGAGCCCGGACGAGAACGCCCCGTGGAAGAACCCCGCGAACGCGCCGAAGACACCGTCCTGCGCGATGGCCTTCCAGTCGAAACCCTTGGGCCGCCGCCCGTCGGGCCCCGCCATCATCATGGCGAGACGTACCGCGAAGGTCTGGAACGCCTCCTGGAACGCCTCGCTCAGGCTCGGCATCAGATGCGTACGCTGCAACAGCGTGTCCAGCACCGTCAGCACCACCACCCGGCTGCGCGCCTTCGCCACCGCGGTGTCGCTCGCCGTGGCCCCGCCCGAGAAGAACGCCGTCACGGCGATGATCAGCAGCTCGATCAGCAGCCGGATCAGCTCGGCGATGATCTGCCACTTGGACTCGATGATGTTCATCGACGTCTCGGTGCGCCCGTCACCGATGGTCTTCAGCTGGTCGGAGAAGTCCCGGAGATGGTTGGTACCCCCGTTGTCGATGAAGAGCTTCATCGACTGGAGGTAGTTCGCACCCACCTTGGGCGGGAGCGACCTGCTGATCCCGACGACCGACTGCTCGATCTCCCCGGACAGGTCGGTGAGCCGGTCGGCGAGCCGGTGGTACGGGCGCCGGCTGGCGTACGCCAGATCTTCGTCAGCCTGCAACAGCCGTTCGCCGATGAGGACGAACAGCAGGTTGTTCAGCTCGGGCGTCGCCTTGATCGACATGGGGCCGTGCTCTCCGCCTTCAGCGCTTTCCGCTGTTGTTGGGCTTGATCCGGTGGTCGCGGATGGCGTCCAGGATGTTGTTCTGGTTGGACTTGATCGAGGCCAGGTTGACCGAGGTCCCGTGTGCCACGCCGTTGACCGCTTCGGACAGGGCGAGCGCGGTCTCGCTGCTGCTCTCCCGCTCCTTCTGTTCCTGCGGGATGACCTCCTTGGCGAAGCTGTCGTCCTGGCCCGGCCAGTCGCGCGTCGCCCGCACGTCCATGACGAAGTCGTCCACCATCGAGCCGATCGAGGTGCTGATCGAGTACATCTGCCGCAACCCGGCCTGGATACGGGCGGGTTCGGCGTAATAGCCGTCGCTCATGCTGTGTTCAGCGCTCCTCGTCCTCGTCGATCTCGTCACGCAATCGGCGTCCCGACTCCTGCCGGGCCCGCTCCTCCGGGTCCTGGAGGACCTCGGGCCCGAAGATCCGCGCCCAGTCGATGTCCACCCCCGTCAGTTCGGGCACCTCGGTGCTGGGCCGGGTGAACGGCTCGAAAGTCTCCATCACCTGCCGGGCCATCTCCGCGCGGGCCCGTCCGAACGCCTCCAGCACCGCCCCCGACAGTTCACCCGGCGACATGGTCCGGTACTTCTGCTCCAGGAACCGCAGCGCGGTCAGTTCTCCCTGGGGCCCGACCGTGACCTCCACCGACCGGTCCGCCGACCGTACGGTGCGTGTCGCCTGCCGGAGTTCGGCCTCGGCCTTCGCCACCCCCTTCTCGGTGGCCTCCAGTTCGGCCATCGCCGTGGCCAGCCGGGCCGCCACGGACCGGGCGTACGGCGAGACCTCGCCGCGTCCCGAGTTCTCCGCCGCCTCGTCCATCGCGCCGCTCACCGTCCGATCACCGTGGGCGTGCCGCCCTCTTCCGCGCCCCACACGTCCTCGTCCTCGGCCACCCAGTGCACCCGCTCGCGCTCACCGCTGCCCGTCGCCTGCCCGCCCTGGGTGCCGCCCGCAGCCCCGCCGGCGACGGCCGTGGAACTGGTGGCCGTACGGGCCCTGCGGGCGCTGCGCTCCTCGTCGGCACCGCGCCGGCCGCCGGTACGCGATGTCCCGCCGCGGGTACCGGGGCCGCTCTCCGTCAGGACGTTGCGGACGCGTTCGCCCGACGATCCGCCGGCCTGCCCGCCGCCGGCGCCCATCCCGCCCATGCCACCCATCCCGCCCATGCCACCCATCGGCATCATGGGATTGAGCGGGGTGGAACCGTCCGACGACGTGCCCGCGCCCGAGCCCGTGCCCGCACCCGTGCCTGTCGGCAGGGTGTCGGTGGCGCCGGGGGGCGCACCGAGCGTTCCGCCCGGGTGGAAGGTGCTGTCGTAGTCCTCGTAGTCGCCCTCGCCGGAGCGCCTTTGACCGCCCCCGGACGTGGAGTCGTTCAACGAGGTGTGGGAGTTCCCGCCCAGGGAGTTGAGGTCACGGTGGAGATCGCGGTCGAGGGCGCTGCGCAGGTCCCGGTCGAGTCCGCTGTTGAGATCGCGGTTCAGGTCGTGGTTGAGATCCTGACGGGTGGGCGGCGGCGTGAAGTGGTTCTTGCTGCTCGGTGGCCACTCGATCTCGGTCCTGGGATTGAGATCGCTGACCGTCTCCTTGCCGTTCTTGTCGATGGTCGTGACCTTGCCGGTCTCCGGATCGACGATCTGCCGGCTGCCGTCCTTGAATGTGGTGGTGAGTGTGCCGTCCTTGTTCAGCCTGGTGACACTGCCGTCCGGGTTGGTCACGCTCTGGCCCGGGTTGAGGTCCTGCACCGTGGTCTTCCCCTGGTGGGGGGTGACGGTGTACTTGCCGGTCTTCGGGTCGTACGTGACCCGGTCCCCGTTGGGATACGTCGTGACCACGTTGCGGTTCTTGTCGAGCGAGGTGGTGCCGCCACCGGGCCCCAGGACCGTGTTGCCCGGAAGGCCGGGCGGGGGGACCAGCGGATTCAGCGGGCCGGTCTGCGTGGTGTCCCCGCTGCCCGGCTTGCCGATGTTGTTGAGATCGTTGTTGAGATCGCTGGTCAGGTTCTTGCCGATCCCGTTGCCGAGACCGTTCCCCGAGCCGCCGTTGAGATCCTTCGTACCGCCGTTGCCGAGCAGGTCCTTGATGCCGCCCGGCCCGCCCCCGAAGTCGTTGAGTGACTGGGAGATGTTGTTCCCCATGTCACCGATGCCCTTGTTGAGGTCATCCAGCGCCGAGTTGAGATCCTTGGTGTTCTTGTCTGCTTCCTCCTTGGCCTTCTCGGTCTTCTCCTTGGTGTAGAACTCGGTCAGCGACCCGGTGTTCTTGGTGGTGAGCGGCGTCTCGAACGGTGTGGTGGCGTCGATCCAGGCGTTGTTGAGGTCGGACAGCACTTTCTGCGCGGTGCCGTTCAGACCGAGCTGAAGCCCTTCGATGTCCGGGTGAGGTGTTTCGATGAACTCGTTCCAGCGCCGCACGGCCTCCTCGCCCACCTTGGCCCAGTTCTGAATGTCGTTCAGATTGCCGAAGGACGGATGAGGTTCCTGGAATCCGGGCTTGGTGGAGTACGTCGAGCTGTAAGTCTCTTTACTGGTCTGCCGGGTGGTCACCGAGATGTACGGGATGTTGTTCGCGGTCAGCCAGGTCAGAATCTCGTCCAGGACCTGGATCAGGTAGAAGTGCGGGTCGTGCTCATTGCGCCCCATCCACGCGTTCCACGCCGTCTGGAGGGACTTCCCCTGAGCCAGCAGCGTCTGCTGTGCGGCCATCAGCTGTTTGGAATAGTTGGACTTCGGAGTGAACGCGGGTTCCCCGACGGCGTCGTACTTGGCGCCCGCGCCCAGTTGCTCCTTGTAGTTGTCGTAGTTTCCGTGGAGCTGATGGATCAGCTGCCAGAAGATTCCCGCTGCCTGGCCCTTCCAGGAGGACTGTTCGCTCCCCAGCGACTTCTCCCACCCCGCGAGGATCTCGGTCTGGTCCACGAAGAACTGGGCGGACCGGTCGAAGGCCTGGGCGGTGCTCTGGAAGGTGTTGAGGTCCACCACGTTGGCATCCGGGACCGAGGCGCCGTTGAAGGCGGCCCCCTGAGTGGTCTTCGAGTCGACCAGAGCGCCCAGGGCCGCTCCCGGGCCGCCCATGTACTGCCCCAGCGGGCCGATGTCGAAGTCGTCGCCGTACTTGCCCTTGTACTTTCCCCCGGACAGGGACTCATGAGCGTCCAGCTTGCGGCTGCGGCCGTTCTCCGACATGAAGGAGCCGATGAAGACCAGCCGCGCGTGGTACATCTCCACGTGCCCGTTCGCATTCGAGTAGAAGTACAGGTCATAGTCCTGCCCTTCACTCTTCAGCGATCCCTGCTTCGCCGCGTCCACCACCGACTGGACATCGATCTTGTCCAGGCTCATCCGGAAGAGCGGGCTCTTCTCCTTGCTGCTCAGGCCGGTGAACAGGCCCTTGCGGCTGGGCATCGGATAGCCGGTCAGCTTGGTGACGGCCTGCCCCCAGTAGTCGTCGGCGTCGTAGCTCTGTGAAGTCGGGGTGGACATGCGGAACGCTCCGGAGGCGAGGAAGAGGGGCGGGGCGAATCTGTACGGAGACGGGGGCGGGGCGGGGCGAGTCTGTACGGAGACGGCTCGGCCCGGACCGCCGGGAGGGCGGCCCGGGCGGATCGCCGGGGTCGGACCGCCCCCGCGGGGGCGGCCGGGTCAGGCGCCGGTCTTGGTGGTGGGGCTCAGGTCCTTGTCCACGTCCGAGAAGATGTCGAGCAGTGCGGCACCGTCGATCGATTCGAGGCTCTTGCCCTGGGTGCTGAGCAGCTTCTCGACGGTCGTCAGCAGGTCGCTCTTGATGTGCTTGAAGAGTGTCTGCTGACTCTCGAAGATGCCGTCGACCGAACCCGCTGCCGTCTTGACCGCCTTCACCAGGGACTGGCCGTGCACACTGTCGTCCGTCCCCAGCAGGCCGATGGCCAGCGCCGGGTCCTGCTGGAGCGTGGTGGGCGAGGTGCGCCCGTCGAGGATGCTCTTGAGTGCCTTGAGACCGTTGGGGTCGTCCTTGCGGATCTTGTCCAACGCAGTCTGGAACGCCGTGACATCGTTCTCGGCGAACGTTTTGAGGCTCTTGCCGTCGAGGTGGGTCAGATCGGCCATCGGATGCCCTCGCTCAGCGGCCGATGGAGATCTCGGACCACATCTGCGACAGCGAGTTCTCGCTGTACTTGTAGTTGCCCGAGATGTCGGTCAGCAGGGCCGCGTGCGAATTCAGCAGTGTTTCCATGTTCCGTACGGCCTGGTCCCAGGCGGCCTGCTTCTGACGGTAGGTGTCGGCGTCCGAGCCGTACCACGTCTTGCGCAGCTCGGCGAGCTCCGCCTCCAGGGACGACAGCGTCCGGGCGATCGCCTGGGTCTGGCGGACCATGTCGTCACCGGCGTTGTTCATGTGGCCGTAGTCGACCAGGATGTAACCGTCTGTCAGGTTGTCGGGCATCGGGGAGACCTCGCTTCACTGCCTGGGATGGGTGCCCCGCCGCGGTGGCGGCGAGGGGTGCCGGACGGCCGGCGGGACGGACGACGCGACGACGCCGTCCGGGGCGGTCCTACGCCATCAGGTCGTCGAACGCCTTCTGCGAGGCGCTGTACGCCTGGTTGATCGCGTCGTTGGACGATCCCTGCGTCTTGCCGTGCTCCACCAGGCTCGTGTTGAGCTTGTCGACCATGTCCTCCAGGTTGCGGAGGATGATGTTGACCTGGTCGTCCCACTGCTTCAGCAGGACGCCGTACTGGCCGCCGTCGCTGCCCTGGTAGCCCTTGCTCAGGTTGTTACGGGTGTTGTCGACGTCCTGACGGGACTTGAGGATTCCGCTATAGGCGGCCTCAAGCGCCTGGATGCCGTTCCGGGTCGAGCTCTCGCTCGACTGCTGGAGGTTGCCGCCCGGTCCCGCCTGCGCGCCTGCGTCTGCCACGGTGTCTCCCATGCTCAACTGCTGGATGGCCGTGATCCTATGATCGGACCAGTCATGTGCTCAATGGCCCTCGGCCGCATCTGAGCTTTTCCTGAGCATCACTCAACTTCTTTTACCCGACGGCAATGTCCCGTTGTCCTCATGGCCCTCCGCCACCCCCGCCACCTGCGGGCACGCCGGCTCCGTCGTGCCCGCGCCGCGGCCCGCCATGGCCGCTTCCGGGCTCAGATCGGGGCCGGACGGCAGCATCGCCAGGAGCGGGGACGGCAGGGCCTGGACGGCGGCACCGTCGTACCCCAGCGCCCTCTGCGCCGCCTGGTTCAGCAGCCGGTACTTCACCCCGTTGTCGGCGACGAAGTAGGTGGTGGAGCCGACATCGGTACCGCCCGCGCCGAGCGCCTTGACCAGCGCGCCGTGCCCCGGTCGTACGGCCGTCGCGTCCACCGGCAGACAGGCCGGGGCGACGTGCTCGGGCGAAGCCGCGGAGGCCGGGGGCAGCGCGGTGAGCGGAACCAGCGCACCGGTCACCCGCGTACCGTCCCCGCGGTCGGGCCGCACCCGGGCACAGGCCGCCCACCCCGCAGGTACGGACTCGGCGCGCGGCGGCGTCCGCGGCAGGCCGGCCGGAACGGGCTCGCTGCCCTCCGCGCCGGGCGCCAGACGGGCCTTCACCTCGGCCGCACCGATCACCGCCGCGGCGGGCGCCGCACCCCCGTACGCCTCGTCCTTGGTCTCCGTCGAACCCAGGGCCAGCGCCGCCCCGGTCTCCGTCAGCGGAACCAGGCCCTCCGTGCGCAGCAGGTAGTACTGGCGCCCCGCCCCCGGCGTACGCGACTGGAACACCTGCCCGAGCTTCGAGGGCTTCCCGCCCAACGACGGCCCCGCCCCACCGCGTCCGGGCACGGCGGGCGGCACCAGATCCGGGCCCCGCACCAGCGCGTCCAGGAACGCGGCGGACACCGGCCGGGGCGTCACCGACCCGTACCCCAGCGACACCGCGGCGTTCCCGCCCCGGTCCAGCCGCAACCGGCTGCCCTGCCAGACCAGATACCGGACCCGGTCCGGCCCCGACACCACCAGACCCTGCCCCGCGCCCATGCCCCGCCCCTCGACCGGCGCACCGGCCACCAGCGCGGTGAACGCCCCCGTCGCGTCACGGGAGCCGCCGGAGTCCTGCGCACCCGCCTCCGACGCGAGCACCGAGCACACCTGCCACGGGTCCTGCTCCAGGTCGGCCACGCCCGGTACGGAATCCGGCGCGCCCGGTATCCCGACGGGGGCGCCCACCGCCGTGCCCTTCAGCGACGCCGTGCTCACGTCCTTCGACTTCAGCTTGCCGTCGCCGACCAGCAGCGCGGAGGCGTAGTTGCGCACCGGACGCAGCCGGCCCGCCACGTACACGTAACGGGCCCCCGTCTCCCGGTTCACCACCAGGGTCCCCGACGCCCGCCACGCGTCGTTGCCACCGGGGGACATGAAGCCGTACACCAGCGAACCGGCGGCCACCAGCACGGCGATCACCACACCGATCAGCACCCCTCGGGTGGTCCGCCCGAGCGGGCTCTCCGGGGCGTCCGGATCGGCGAGCAGCATCCCGGAGGTCAGCCGGCCCATCACGAAGGTGTGTGCCTGGACCTGGTCACGCTTGGACTGCATGGGGCAATACCTTCCGGGTCAGCCGTTGATCGCCCGGAGCGCGGCGAACACGCCGAGCACCCAGAGCGCGAGCGGCAGCAGGCTGATCGCCAGTGCCGAGTGCAGCAGTTCGGCCGCGCGGCCCCAGTACGGCACCAGCCGCCGCCCCGGCACCGTCCACGACACGATCGCCAGCAGCGCGGTGACCGCCACCAGCCCCGCGACCAGCAGCGGCCGCTCATCGGGGGCCAGGGACGCGGCCAGCGCCACGGTCAGCAGCAGCGCACCCCACACCCCGGGCAGCAGCAGCGCGAGCCGCTGCGGCACATTGACCATGCCGCGCCCGTGCAGCAGCAGAAGCAGCGAGAGCACCGCCGCGGTGAGGGACTCCGGCAGGTTCGGGCCGTCGGCCAGCACCACGAGACAGGCCGCGCAGACGGTGCCCGCCGCCCCGTAGAGCGCGGTCATCCAGCCACTCGCCAGTTCCGTGCGGGTGGTCACCTCACCACCGGCGTAGGGCTCGATGCCCTCCTGCAGCTGCTGGGAGTTGGTCGGCAGCGCGGGCATCCGCATCCCCGCCAGCTTGAACGCCAGAGCCGGTACGAAACCGCCCAGCACCACGGCCAGCGCGGCGAGCACCGTCGCCGCCCCGTCCATCGCCAGACCGGCGGGCCCGGCGAGCGCCCCGCCCAGCGCGACGGCGCACCAGAACACCGCCGTCGCCAGGAAGAACGGCACCGACACGGCCGCGAGCGCGAGCCCCAGCACCGCACCGCCCGCACCGGCCGCCCCTGCCGCCAACAGGCGCGCGCCGAGCACCTCGTGCACATCGGGGCCGCTCAGCTCACCCCCCGGCAGCAGCCAGCCCGCCAGCGCCAGATACGGACCCGCCATCGCCCCGAGCACCGCGGCGGCCGCCGCGTCGCCCACGGCGCGGCTCGCCGAGGCGGCCCCGGCCAGCAACAACGCCCCCACCGCGCCCGCCCCGGCGGCCCGCACGCCGACCGGGCCCCCCGGCCAGGCCAGCAGGGCGAGCCCGGCCAGCAGCGTCAGCACGCACAGCGCACGCAGCAGTCGCCTGCTGGAATCGGCGTTCCAGCCGTGCAACCGGTCGCGCACCACACTGGCGATGCCGTCGACCAGGTCGTCCAGCCGCACTTCCGGCAGGGCGTCGGTGTGCGGTCGCAGATACAGCACTTCGCCGTCCTTGAGGCCGAGGGTCTCCAGGGTTCCCTCGTCGTCCAGGGCCGGTCCGCCCAGCCGTTGCAGCACCCAGCCGCTGTGGTCCAGGCCGGTCTCCTCCAGCTCCGTACCCGCGTAACGCAGCACGGTGGGAAGGAGATCGGCCACCGGGACATCGGAGGGCACCGCAAGGTCGATGGTTTTTTCGGGGGCACGTATGGTGAGGCGGCACAGGCCCGCCACGGAGCTGTCGGTCAAGGTCAGGGCTCGCGTTCTCGGGGGACTTGTCGGATGCGACATGGACGCGCTTGGTGATCGGATGCAGACTACTGATCATCATCCGGGCCACGTCAACGGACCTCGTGTCAGTCCCTGTTGGTCCACAACCGTCCGGCTTGCGCGCCGGTCGGCACTCCCGTGCGCCCCACCGGCCCGGTCCACCCGTCACGGCGGTCGGCCCGCCGCTCTCCGCGGCCTGCCGTCGCCGTCGTCGAAGGAGTCTGTTCGTTGAGCGTGGTCCTCTTCCGCCGCCCAGCCCGCCGTCGCGGCCCGGACATGCCCGAAGGAGAGCTGAACCTCCAGGAGCCACCGACCCTGCCGGAGACGGTTCCCGACTCCTCGGCGATCTGGACCTATCTGCCGATGGCCATGATGTCGGTGTCCATGATGCTGATGTTCATGCGTCCGGGCGGCGGCAGCAGTGTCTTCACCTACCTGGCACTCGGCATGATGGTCACCGCGTCGGCCGCCATGCTCGTCGGCCAGATGATGCGCAAGGGCGGCGAGCGCAAGCAGCGGCTGCGCGGCGAGCGCCGCGACTACCTGCGCTATCTCTCCCAGATCCGGCGCAGCGTCCACGAGGCGGTCAGCGACCAGCAGGAGGCCCTCGCCTGGCGGCACCCCGAACCCAGGGTGCTGCGCACCATGGTGCGCTCCACCCGGCTGTGGGAACGCAGGGTCTCCGACGACGACTTCGCCGAGGTGCGGATAGCCGTCGGCGACCAGCAGCTCGCGCTGCGCCTCACCCCCACGGCGACCAAGCCCGTCGAGGACCTCGAACCGCTCTGCGCCCACGCGCTGCGCCGCTTCATCAAGGCGTACGGAGTCGTTCCCGACCAGCCCACCGGTCTCTACCTGCGGTCCTGGACCCGGATCCTGTTCCGGGGCGACGACCGGGCCGTACGGGACAACGTCCGCGCGGTCCTGTCCCAGCTGGCCTTCTTCCACCCGCCGGAGGAGCTCTGGATCGCCCTCTGCGTCGCCGACGAGAAGCGCGCCGAATGGGAGTGGGTCAAATGGCTCCCGCACAGCCAGCACAGCCAGGAACAGGACGGCGCGGGCCCCTCCAGGCTCGTCGCGTCCACCTTCCGTGACCTGGAGCAGCTCCTGGGCGCCGAATTCTCCGAGCGGCCCGTCTTCGACGCCGAGGCCGTGCCCGGCCGCGACGAGCCCTTCACCGTGATCGTCGTCGACGGAGCCACGGTGCCCGCGGGCCACCGCCTCGACGGCCCCGGCCTGCGCAACGCCGTCGTGCTCGACCTGTCCGGCGCCCTCAGCTGGCGCCCCGGGCGCACCACCCTGCGCCTCGACGTCCAGCCGGACACCCTGCACCTGGTCCGCACCGACCGCAGCCGCAAGGAACAGACCACCCTCCTGGGCCGCCCCGACGCCATGGGACCCGGCTCGGCCGAAGCACTGGCCAGGCTGCTCGCGCCGTACCGGATGAGCCTGTCCTCGGACGCCGCGCAACCCTTGGACACCGACGTCGAACTCACCGCACTGCTGGGCATTCCCGACCTGTACCGGCACGAGCCGTCCACCCTCTGGGAACGCTCCACCGGTTCGGCGCGGTTGCGCGTCCCGGTCGCGGTCGGCGCCGACGGAGTTCCGGTGGAGCTCGACATCAAGGAGTCCGCGCAGGGCGGGATGGGCCCGCACGGCATGCTCATCGGCGCCACCGGATCCGGCAAGAGCGAGCTGCTGCGCACCCTGGTGCTCGGACTCGCCCTCACGAACTCCTCCGAAACACTCAATTTCATCCTGGTGGACTTCAAGGGCGGCGCCACCTTCCTCGGACTGGACGAACTCCCGCACACCTCTGCCGTGATCACCAACCTGGCCGACGAAGTCGCCCTCGTGGAGCGCATGCAGGACGCCCTGCACGGCGAACTCATCCGCCGCCAGGAGCTGCTGCGCAGCGCCGGGAACCACACCTCTGCGCTGGAGTACGAGAAGGCCCGCGCGGCCGGTGCCGACCTCGAACCGCTGCCCAGCCTCTTCGTCGTCGTCGACGAGTTCAGCGAACTGCTCTCCGCGCACCGCGAGTTCATGGACCTCTTCGTGATGATCGGGCGGCTCGGCCGGTCGCTCGGCGTGCATCTGCTGCTCGCCTCCCAGCGGCTGGACGAAGGCCGCATGCACCAGCTGGAGAGCCACCTCTCCTACCGGGTGGGGCTGCGCACCTTCTCCGCCATGGAGTCACGGGGTGTGCTCGGCGTTCCCGACGCCTACCAGCTGCCCTCCCAGCCCGGCAGCGGCTTCCTCAAGAGCGGCGTCGAGGCGCTGACCCGGTTCCGGGCGGCCTACGTCTCCGGCCCGTACCGCAAGCGCCGCGGCGCCGCCGTCCAGGCCAGGGTCGCCAGCCAGGTGATGCCCTGGACGACCGACTGGGTCGTTCCGCGGGCCCCCGCGACGCGCACCGCCGAACCTGCCGCCGCGCCCGAGGAGTCCGGCACCGGCGACACACTGCTCTCCGTCGCCCTGGAGCGGCTGCGCGACTCCGGACCGGCCGCCCACCAGGTGTGGCTGCCGCCGCTGGACCTGCCGCCCGCGCTCGACCTGCTGCTGCCGTCTCCCGAGCCCCACCCGGAACGCGGCCTCACCCCGGCGGGAACGACGGGGCCCGGCACGCTCAAGGTGCCCCTGGGGCTGGTGGACATGCCGTTCGAGCAGCGCCGCGACCCGCTCACGGTGGACCTCTCCGCCGCCGGCGGCCATGTCGCGATCGCGGGCGGTTCCCAGAGCGGCAAGTCGACCGTCGTACGGACCCTGATCAGCGCGCTCGCCGTCACCCACACCCCGCGCGAAGTGCAGTTCTACTGCCTGGACTTCGGTGGCGGCGCGCTCCTGGCGCTGTCGGGACTGCCGCACGTCGGAGGTGTCGCCGGACGGCTCGACACCGAACGGATCAGTCGTACGGTGGCCGAGGTGACCGCCGTGCTCAACGAGCGGGAACAGTTCTTCCAGGACCGCGGCATCGACTCGATGGCCTCCTACCGGCGCCGCCGGGCCGCCGGAGAGTTCCCCGAAGAGCCCCACGGCGACGTCTTCCTGGTCGTCGACGGCTGGGCCACGGTCAAGCAGGACTTCGACTCGCTGATCCCCACCTTCCACCAGATAGCCGCCCGCGGCCTCAACTACGGCGTCCACATCGTCGTCACCACCGCCCGTTGGATCGAGCTTCCCGCCCAGGTCCGCGACCAGTCGCTGACCCGGCTGGAACTCAAGCTCGGCGACCCGATGGACTCGATGATCGACATCCGCAAGGCGGCCACCGTGCCGCGCGGAGCCGGACGCGGCCTGACCATGGAGGGCAAGCTCCACTTCCTGACCGCCCTGCCCCGCATCGACGGGCGGGACAGCGCCGACGACCTCGCCGAGGGCGTCGCCGACCTGGTCGGCCGGATCGCCGAACACTGGCAGGGCCCGCCGGCCCCACCGGTACGCATGCTGCCGCACCGCCTCCCGGCTGCGGAACTCCCCGAACCCGAGCGCACCGAGGGGCTGCGCGTCCCGATCGGCCTGGACGAGGAGACCCTCTCGCCGGTCTGGCACGACTTCGGCCGCACCCCGCACCTGATCGGCATCGGCGACAGCGAGAGCGGCAAGACCAACCTGCTGCGCCTGCTGGTCCGTTCCATCACCGCCCGCTACACCGCGGCCGAGGCCCGCATCCTGGTGGTGGACTACCGCCGCGAACTGGTCGACTCGGTACCCGAGGAGTACCGCCTCGGACACGTCGTCGCGATCGACTCGCTGCGTGAACTGGTCGGCGGCGCGGCCCGCGCGATCAAGACCAGACTCCCGGGACCGGACATCGCCCCGTCCCGGATGCGGCAGTGCGACTGGTGGACCGGACCGCGGCTGTTCGTCCTGGTCGACGACTACGACATGGTCAGCAACGGCGGCTCCTACGACCACCCGTTCGCCCCGCTGCTGGACCATCTCGCGCTCGGCTACGAGGTCGGTCTGCACGTGGTGGCGGTCCGCTCGGCCACCGGCGCCGGCCGCGGCCTCAACGACCAGTTGCTGCGCCGCCTGGACGAGGTCAACACGCCCGGCATGCTGCTGTCCTGCCCGCCGTCCGAGGGCTATGTGTTCGGCAACGTGAAGCCGCGCAACCTGCCGCCGGGCCGCGCCCAGTACATCGTCCGGCGCAAGGCCACCCTCGTGCAGACCGCACTGGCCGGGGAGGCCGGGGAGCCGCTAGCAGGCTGAGCGACAGCCCTCAAGGGCCCCTGGGACGGCTGCCGCCGCCCCAGGGGCCCTTCGTTCCGTACGGTCGCTCAGTCGCCCGGCGCGTCCGCCACCCGGCGGCGCCGTGCGGGGCGCCAGCCGCGCGCCCGGCCGCGGGGCGCGACCAGCGCCGCCCACGCGACCAGCAGTGCGAGCGAGCCGCCCGCCACCGCGATCCACACCGCCCGGCGGGTCGCGCCCTCGCTGCCGTTGCCCGGCGGCAGCACCACGGAGTCGTCCCGCGCCGCGAGCGGGCGGGCCGCCGGGTCCTGCACGGAGGTGACGGCCGCGTACGGGTCCAGGCGCGGCACATCCGCCGGATAGGCGGTACGGGTCAGCCGCTGTGCCGTACCGGCGGCGGACAGATCCGGATGCGCCGACCGTACGAGGGCGGCGGTGCCCGCCGCGTAGGCGGCCGCGAACGACGCCCCCGACCCGATGAAGTGCCCCGTCCCGCGCGGCCCCACACCCACGACGCCGTCGCCCGGGGCGGCGAGATCCGCACCACGGGTGGCCGGCGCGGTGTCCGGGCGGGTGCCCCGCGCGTCCATGTCGATGACGGAGAGGACCCCGGGCGCCGAGGCGGGCCAGTAGTCGCGCGGCGGTTCGGGCTCCCGGCCCGGCGACGGACCCGCCGGGTCGGGCGTCGCGGCGGCCACGATCAGCGCGTCGCGGGAGGCCGCGTACTGCACGGCCGAACGGAGCCCGGCCGAGTCGGCGGCCAGCGCGGGGGAGACCTGGATGACCTTCGCCCCCGCCTCGGCGGCCGCCCGGATTCCGGCGGCGACCGACGCCGCGGTCGCCGTCCCGCGCTCGTCCGTGCCCCGCACCGCGATGATCCGGGACTCCTGGGCGACCCCCGCGACGCGCACGTTCTTCGCCCGGGCCGCCGCGATCAGCCCGGCCACGAACGTCCCGTGGCCCACGCAGTCCTCCCCGGCCGGGCCCACGGCCGAGACCCGCCCCGCGAGCGTCGGCGCCTGCACCGAGACCCCGGTGTCCACCACCGCGACCTTCACCCCCGCCCCCCGCCCGAACTCCCAGGTACGGGCGAGCTGGAGGTTCTGCTGCTCCCACGGCACCGCCGTGGCCCGCGCCTTCGACCCGCCGGTGCACGGATCACCGTCATCGAGCCGCGCGGGCATCACCGGCAGCCTGACCTTCTCGCCGTCGGCCGCGGCGGCCGGAGAGGCCACCGGCAGCACCAGCGCCGCGGCCAGCAGCGGCGCGGCCACCACCCGTCCGGTGCGGCGGCCGGGGCCGCGCCGCACACCCCTGCCCGGCGTCATTCGGGCACCGCCTGCGGGCGTACGACATCCTCCGGGAGCAGCAGCCGCAGATCGTCCAGACCGGGCGCGGCCATGGCGCTCACCCGGCCCGCCTGGCGGGTCATCATGCCTTCCAGGACCTGCCGGGCCAGCCGCGCGTTGCCGAACGACCGGTCCCTGGGCAGGGCGTCGAAGTACTCCCGCATGACCGCCCCCGCACCCGCACCGCACTCGTACCCGGCCGCGGACGCGTGCTGGCGGACGATGGTGACCAGCTCGTCCGAGGAGTAGTCGGCGAACTCCACCCGCCGCGAGAACCGCGACGAGAGCCCGGGGTTGGAGGCCAGGAAGCGCTCCATCTCACCGGTGTACCCGGCGACGATCACCACCACCTCGTCGCGGTGGTCCTCCATCAGCTTCAGCAGCGTGTCCACCGCCTCGCGCCCGAAGTCGCTGCTGCCCGCGGAACCCTCCGGCGTCAGCGTGTACGCCTCGTCGACGAACAGCACCCCGCCCCTGGCCCGGTCGAACACCTCCCGGGTGAGCTGGGCGGTGTGTCCCACGTACCGGCCGACCAGGTCCGCCCTGGCCACCTCGACGAGCTGGCCGCGCGGCAGCACACCGAGCGACTTCAGCAGCTCGCCGTAGAGCCGGGCGACCGTGGTCTTTCCGGTGCCGGGCGGCCCCGTGAAGACCAGATGGTGGCTGATCCGCGGTGCGGGCAGCCCGGCCGCCTCCCGCTTCTTCGCGGTCGCCAGCAGATTGACCAGGTCGGTGACGTCACGCTTGACGGCGGCCAGGCCCACCATGTCCCCGAGCCGGGCCAGCGGGTCGCTCTCCGTCCCGCCCTCGCCGGCCTGCCCGGACGCCGCGGCGGCGGCCTCCTCGCCGACGTCCTCGGGCAGCAGCCGGGTGAGGTCCTGCTCGTCGGCGTCGGGGAGCGCGGCCAGCCGGTACGCCTGACGGTCCACCATCTCCTCGAACACCTGCCGGGCGGCCCGGCCGTTGCCGAAGCCGGCGTCCCGGGGCATCCGCTCGAAGTGCGCGGCGAGCGCGCCGAACGTCGACTCGTCGAGCTCGTAGCGGTGACGGGCGCACATGCTCTCGATGATCGCGACGAGTTCGGGCACCGCGTAGTTCTCGAACTCGACCGTGCGGGAGAAGCGCGAGGCCAGCCCCGGGTTGGAGCCGAGGAAGTCACGCATCTCGTCCGCGTACCCGGCGGCGACCACGACGACGTCGTCGCGGTGGTCCTCCATCAGCTTCAGCAGTGTGTCGACGGCCTCGCGGCCGAAGTCGGCGCCCGAACCCCGCCCGTCCGACAGCAGGCTGTACGCCTCGTCGACGAACAGCACCCCGCCCAGCGCCCGCTTGAACGTCTCGGTGGTCTTGATGGCGGTACCGCCGACGATCTGCGCCACCAGGTCCGCCCGCGACACCTCCACCAGATGGCCGGAGGGCAGCGCCCCCAGCTCGGCGAGGACCGCCCCGTAGAGCCGGGCGACCGTCGTCTTGCCGGTACCGGGCGGCCCGGAGAAGACCAGGTGCCGGCTCATCGGCGGGGCCGGCAGGCCGAGACGGGCGCGCCGCTGGGCGAGCTGGATCAGATTGACCAGGGTCCGCACCTGGTGCTTGACGTTCTCCAGGCCGATCAGCGCGTCCAGTTCGGCCAGCGGGCCGTCCTCACGGCCGGCGCCGGAACCGTCACCGGAGGCGGCCGTACCGGCCGGATCGGTGCCCTCGGCCTCGCCGAGCCCCCAGGCGTCACGTCTGCCGTTGTCCGTGCTGGTCAGGTTCTCGACCGCCAGCCGCTCGCCCGGCAGCGCCTGCACCAGGCCGCCGCCCTCGTTGTCCCGCACGGTGCAGTTCACCACCGACACCGCGGCCGTGGTCTCCACCCGGAAGCCGTCCCGGCCCGAGCCGCGCACCTCGCAGGCGGTGAAGGCACCCCGGCCGCCCTGGGCCAGCAGTACCCCGTGCCCCGCGGCGGCGGCGATCCGGAGCCGGGTCGCGGTCAGCTCGCCGCCGTCCTCGACCACGACACCCGTGTCCGTGGACTCCCGGACGTCCCAGTCCCGGACGGCGACGCTGCCGCCCGCAGCCACGGACATGCCGTGCGCGGCACCGTGCACGCCGCCCCCGCCGACATAGATGTTGCCCTCGTCGGCGACCCGGATCCCGGCACCGCCGGGCCGTTCGATCTCGCAGTCCTCCAGCCGGCCCCGGCCGTCCTTGACGACCTCCACACCGTGCCCCTTGGCCGCGCCGATCCTGGCCCGGCGCACCAGCGGATTGGCGCCGCTGCGTATGCGTATGCCCACGTCGCCCGCGTCGAGCACTTCGAGACGGTCCAGCTCGGCGACCGACTCCTCCTCCAGCAGCACACCCGTCTGCACGCTGTCCCGCACGGTCAGCCCGGTCAGCACCGGGGAGGCCGAGCCCCGTACGTGCAGCGCGGCCTCCTGAGCCGAATCCAGCCAGCAGTCCTCGAAGGTGCCCCGGGCCCGGTCCGAGACGAGCAGGCCGGGACCCTTCGTACGAGCGGTACGGCACCGGCGCAGCAGCGGATCGGTGCCGCCGGACAGGACGATGCCCGCCCCGCTGGTGCCGGTCACCCGGAGGTCCTCCAGTACCGTCCGGGCCGAGGAGGAGAGGTGGACGCCGACCCCGGTGTCGTGGACCACGGTCCGCAGGATCCGGGTGGTGCTCTGCTCCTCCAGCGCGATGGACGGCTTGTCGGTGGAGGAGATGTCGCACTCCTCGACGGAGCCCTGTCCCTCGCCGTTGGCGAGCACCCCGTTGGCACGGGCGTCGCGGATGGTGCAGCCGCGCAGCGTGATCCGGCCGCGTTCGCCGATCACCACGCCCGAGGTGCCCAGGTGCTCGACCGTGCAGGACTCGGCGGAACTCTCCACCGCCGAGGTCACCACCAGCCCGGCACCGCGCGGATTGCGCACCCGGCAGTCCCGCAGCGCCACCGAGCCGGACCCGCGGGCCAGCAGGGCGGTCCACGAAGCGCCGGTGATGTCGCAGCCGTCCATCGCGATCTGGCCGCGCGGCGCGTCCACCACCGGCAGCTCCTCGTCGCGGCCGCGCAGCACCAGATCGGTGAGCATCACGGCTTCGGCCTGGAGCACCACCGCGCTGCCGTGGGGCGGGCAGATCTCGACGCTGCCGCGGGACTGCTCGGCGACGACGGTGACGGGGACGGTGATGACCAGACTCTCGGCATAGGTGCCGGAACGGACACTGATCACGGCGCCGTTGCGCGCCCTGGCCAGCGCCTCACCGATCGTTCGAAAGCCGTCGGGCCGCTCGGGACAGACCGTCAGAACCTGGCGTGACAAGCGGAATCCTCCTCCTCGGGGCCACACCGCGGTCCTGGGAACACATGATCGGAGCGGGTGCGGCTCCATCATGCCGGAGTGATCCGCTTCCGCATCGGCCGGAGCGGGAACACCGTGTGAACCACGCCCTGTCGGCCCCTGCCGGATCACCCCAACACGGACGAAAACGGGGCGGAGAGCCGATCGGCCCCACCGCCCCGTCCCTGCTGCCGTGAACAGGCGCCCCTACCCCACTAGTTGATCGCCTTGATCAGCTCGCCGTCGGCGGTGTCACCACTGAGCTCCCAGAAGAAGGTGCCGCCGAGACCCTGCTGGTTCTTCCAGTTCATCTTGGTGGCGATGGTGGCCGGGGTGTCGTAGCTCCACCAGTTGGTGCCGCAGTGGGCGTAGGCGGTGCCGGCGACGGTGCCGGTGGCCGGGCAGCTGTTCTTGAGGACCTTGTAGTCCTCGATGCCCGCCTCGTAGGTGCCGGGTGCGGCGCCGGTGGCGGTGGAGCCTGGCGCGTCCTGGGTGACGCCGGTCCAGCCGCGGCCGTAGAAGCCGATGCCGAGGAGCAGCTTGGACGCGGGGACGCCCTGGGCCTTCAGCTTGGTGATGGCCGCCTCGCTGCTGAAGCCCTCCTTCGGGATGCCGTCGTAGGAGGTGAGCGGGGAGTGCGGGGCGGTCGGGCCCTTGGCGTCCCAGGCGCCGAAGAAGTCGTACGTCATCACGTTGTACCAGTCCAGGGACTGGGCGGCGCCGGCGTAGTCGGCGGCGTCGATCTTGCCGCCCTCGGAGCCGTCGGCGGTGATGGCGGCCGTCACCAGGTTGCTGCTGCCGAACTTCGAGCGCAGCGCGGTGGTGAGACCCTTCAGGGCGGCCGGGCCGCTGGTGTCACAGGTCAGACCGCAGGCGTTGGGGTACTCCCAGTCGATGTCGATGCCGTCGAAGACATCGGCCCAGCGGGGGTCCTCCACCAGGTTGTAGCAGGACTCGGCGAACGCGGCCGGGTTCTTCGCGGCCTCACCGAAGCCGCCGGACCAGGTCCAGCCGCCGAACGACCAGATGATCTTGAGGTCCGGGTGCAGCTTCTTCAGCTTGCGCAACTGGTTGAAGTTGCCGCGCAGATCCTGGTCCCAGGTGTCGGCCACGCCGTCGACGGACTGGTCGGCGGTGTACGCCTTCTCGTAGTCGGCGTACGAGTCGCCGATCGCACACTTGCCTCCGGTGACGTTGCCGAAGGCGTAGTTGATGTGCGTGAGCTTGTCCGCCGAGCCGGACGTCTCGATGTTCCTGACGTGGTAATTGCGGCCGTAGACACCCCAGTTGGTGAAGTATCCGACCACCTTGTCGCCGGCCGCCGCGGGGGCCGCGTCGGCGGATGCGGGGGCGGGGGTCGCTGCCCGCGTGGTGGGGGGTGTGCCGGCCGACGCGGTGCCCGCGACACCCAGCAGGGTGGCGCCGAGGGCGGCGGTACAGGCGGCTGCGGCGAACGCCCGGAATCGGGCGCGGGGACGGTGCTTGCCGAACATCGTGTCTCCTCGTGGGGGAGGGAACTTGCTTGTGGGGGCGAGCAGTACGGCCATCGCATGTACTTGGCATGAACGTGCAAAGGCCGTTCCGCAGGACCGTAGATGGACTAGACCAGTGAGGTCAATGGTTCGGACCATTTCCGCTGATCGCCGTGGACGGTGCCGAGTCGCCCGGTGACCCCGTGACGGATATCGTCCGATCGGGCATACTCAAGCCGCCACAGCCGCTGGCCAGCAGCTCTCGTAATCCGAGGGGGCCGGCGTCGGCTGGGCAGCAGTGCTTTTCCGGGCCAGACCCGCAAGCCCTGCTTCTCCGGGCCAGACCCGGAAGCCCCCGGCGGCGCCGCCCACACCCCTCGCGCGCGACCGCCGCAACGCCCGACAGGGAGGAGAGCGCCGTCATGTCCGACCGTGCCCCGCATTTGGTGGAACGCCGTCTGCCCACCGAGGAGTCCAGGCAGCTCGTCGCGCTCGTCCGCGACATCGCCCAGCGAGAGATCGCGCCCAGGGCGGCCGAGGAGGAGGAAGCGGGCCGGTTCCCGCGCGAGGTCTTCTCGCTGCTCTCCGAGTCCGGACTGCTGGGACTGCCCTACGACTCCGCCCACGGCGGCGGCGACCAGCCGTACGAGGTCTACCTCCAGGTCCTCGAAGAGCTCGCGGCCGCCCGGCTGACCGTCGGCCTCGGCGTCAGCGTCCACTCCCTGGCCTGTCACGCGGTCGCCGGATACGGCACCAAGGAGCAGCGGAGCGAACACCTCCCGGCGATGCTGGGAGGCGGCCTGCTGGGCGCCTACTGCCTCTCCGAGCCCGCCTCCGGCTCCGACGCCGCCTCGCTCCGCACGAAGGCCGTACGGGACGGCGACGACTGGGTCATCACCGGCACCAAGGCGTGGATCACCCACGGTGGCATCGCCGACTTCTACACGGTCCTGGCCCGCACCGGGGCCGAGGGCCCCCGCGGCATCACCGCGTTCCTGGTCCCCGGCGACGCCGAGGGGCTCGATGCGGCCGCCCCCGAGAAGAAGATGGGCATGAAGGGCTCGCCCACCGCCCAGCTGAACTTCGACGGCGTACGGGTCGGTGACGCGCGCCGGATCGGCGAGGAGGGCCAGGGCTTCGCGATCGCCCTGTCCGCACTCGACTCCGGGCGCCTGGGCATCGCCGCCTGCGCCATCGGCGTCGCCCAGGCGGCCCTGAGCGAGGCCGTCGGCTACGCCACCGGGCGGCAGCAGTTCGGCCGCCCGATCGCGGACTTCCAGGGGCTGCGCTTCATGCTCGCCGACATGGCCACCCAGATCGAGGCGGGCCGGGCGCTCTACCTGGAGGCGGCCCGGCTCCGCGACGAGGGCAAGCCCTTCTCGCGCCAGGCGGCCATGGCCAAGCTGTTCTGCACGGACCTCGCCATGCGGGTCACCGTGGACGCCGTCCAGGTGCTCGGCGGATACGGCTACACCCAGGACTTCCCCGTCGAGCGGCTGATGCGCGAGGCGAAGGTGCTGCAGATCGTCGAGGGCACCAATCAGATCCAGCGGATGGTCATCGCGCGCCACCTCGCGGGTCCTGAGACGCGCTGACCCGCAGCGGCCGGTCCGACCACACGGGCGTCGCCATGATCCGGTTCCACTCCTGGTCGTGGCGGCCCGGCAGGGTGCGGTCCGCGCTCTCCCAATGACGCAGCAGGGCCCGGTAGATGGGCGGATCGGTGGAGTGCGGCACCGGTCGCGGCACCGACCGGGGAGCCATCGGCTGCGGAACCGATTCTTCGGCGGTGGGAGCGGCGAGGCGGCGGCGGCCGGGACCGGCCGTTGAATGCAGCAGGGTCATACCTGGCCAACGGTGCGGGGCGTTTCCCGGTCACTGTCCGGCCGATTCGAGAGCCCGTTCGCCCCGTCCCCGGGCGGCGGGCGGTCCGTACCGCGGGCACCACGTCGGCCGGGCCTTCGTGGTGCGGCGCAGATGTGCGGGGCGGGCCCGGAGGCGTCCGGGCCGGTCGCGTGCGGGGCCGCCGTCAGGCGGCGTGGCGCCGCATCTGCGGTACCCGCAGCGGGCGTGAGCCGGGACCGCCGGCGTGCGAGAACGGCTGCATCCGCCAGTCGAGCCCCTGAGGGAGTGTCAACAGCAGGCCCGTCTCCTGCTCCTGGGCGTCGAACGACTCGTCGGCGGGCCGCGACTGCGCCGCCGGGCGGCCGGTACCGGCGCACACGGTCAGCACGAACGGATTCCACGGCGTCGGGCACAGCGCGTGCTCCGGCAGCACGTCCTCGTCCGCCAGCAGCGCGATCGGCTGCGCGCAGTCCGGGCAGATCACCCGGTACATCTCGAAGGTGTCGTACGCCCCGAAAGCGGCGTCCTCGTCGGAAGCGGTGTCCTCGACGGGATCCTGCTCGGTACGTTCGGTGAGCTTCAGGCTCTGCATGGGAAATTCCCCCCTCAGGTGGGCCGACCAGGCGACACGGCCTCGACCACAGCAAGCACTTCCCGTCGCGCGTCGGCGGTAACCGCGAGAGGGTCGGCTACCGACCCGTAAACCTGTGGCATTCATCACATGCCTGCCGCAGGTGCCCTCTCCGGGGCTCCTGCCGCTGTGCCTGGAGGGACCTGGGGCAATAGATTGATCCGTATGGAGGAGCTGGACCGACAGATCGTGGAGTTGCTCGTCAAGGACGGGCGGATGAGCTACACCGACCTGGGCAAGGCCACGGGCCTGTCCACATCGGCCGTTCATCAGCGTGTCCGCAGGCTGGAGCAGCGCGGGGTGATCCGGGGCTACGCCGCGGTCGTCGACCCCGAGGCCGTCGGCCTGCCGCTCACCGCTTTCATCTCGGTGAAGCCCTTCGACCCGAGCGCGCCGGACGACATCGCGGACCGGCTCGCCGACGTCCCGGAGTTGGAGGCGTGCCACAGCGTCGCGGGTGACGAGAACTACATCCTCAAGGTGCGCGTCGCGACGCCGTTGGAACTGGAGCACCTGCTCACCCGGATCCGCTCGCTGGCCGGTGTCTCCACCCGCACCACCGTCGTCCTTTCCACGCCGTACGAGGCACGTCCGCCGAGGATCTGAGAGGCGCCCGACCGGAGGCCGCCCGAAGCCTGCGAGGGGGTCGCGGGCGGCTCGGCCCCGGGCAGGCGCGAGACTGGTCCCATGACCGAGAGCACCGCCCCCCAGAGCGAACACCGCACCGTGCTGCTGCGCGGTGGAGACGTCCACAGCCCCGCAGACCCCTTCGCCACCGCCATGGTGGTCGAACGCGGCCACGTCGCCTGGGTGGGCTCGGAAGGGGCCGCCGACGCCTTCGCGAGCGGCGTCGACGAAGTGATCGACCTCGAAGGCGCGCTGGTGACCCCCGCGTTCACCGACGCCCACGTCCACACCACGTCGACCGGCCTGGCCCTCACCGGCCTCGACCTGTCCGGCGCCCGGACCCTGGGCGAGGCGCTCGGCCTGCTGCGCGCGTACGTGGCCGCGCACCCCGAGGACCGGGTCGTCCTCGGCCACGGCTGGGACGCCACCCGCTGGCCGGAGCAGCGCCCCCCGTCGCGCGGGGAGCTCGACGCGGCGGCCGGCGGACGCCCGGTCTACCTGCCCCGGATCGACGTGCACTCCGCGGTCGTCACCACCGCCCTGCTCGACCTGGTCCCCGGCGTCACCGGACTGACCGGCCACCACCCCGACGCCCCGCTGACCGGCGCCGCCCACCACGCGGTCCGTTCGGCGGCCCACGGCGCCCTCGCGCCGCGCCAGCGCGCCGACGCCCAGCGCGCCGCTCTGCGGCACGCCGCGTCGCTCGGCATCGGCACCCTCCACGAGTGCGGCGGGCCCGACATCTCCGACGAGGAGGACTTCGCCGGACTGCTGAAGCTCGCCGCCGCCGAGAGCGGGCCGCGGGTCTTCGGCTACTGGGCCGAGCGGGTCGCCGACGAGAAGGACGCCCGCCGGATCCGGGAACTCGGCGCCGTCGGGGCGGCCGGGGACCTCTTCGTGGACGGCTCGCTCGGCTCGCACACCGCCTGCCTGCACGAGCCCTACGCCGACGGTCCGGCCGGACGCACCGGCACCGCGCACCTGGACGCGGCGCAGATCGCCGCCCATGTCACTGCGTGCACCGAGGCGGGGCTCCAGGCCGGTTTCCACGCCATCGGGGACGCGGCGCTCTCCGCCGTGGTGGACGGGGTCAGGGCCGCCGCCGAGACGCTCGGGCTGTCCCGGATCCGGGGCGCCAGGCACCGGGTCGAGCACGCCGAGATGCTCACCCCCGAGACCGTGGCCGCGTTCGCGGAGCTGGGGCTGACCGCCTCCGTCCAGCCCGCCTTCGACGCCGCATGGGGCGGCGAGGAGGGCATGTACGCCCAGCGGCTCGGCGCCGAGCGGGCCAGGACCCTCAACCCGTACGCGGCGCTCCTGCGGGCCGGTGTGCCCCTCGCCTTCGGCTCGGACAGCCCGGTGACCCCGCTCGACCCGTGGGGCACGGTACGGGCCGCCGCCTTCCATCGCACGCCCGAGCACCGGATCTCCGTCCGGGCCGGCTTCACCGCCCACACCCGGGGCGGCTGGCGGGCCGTCGGCCGGGACGACGCGGGGACCCTGGTGCCCGGCGCCCCCGCCGACTACGCGGTCTGGCGCACCGCTGACCTGGTGGTCCAGGCTCCGGACGACCGGGTCGCCCGCTGGTCGACCGACCCCCGCTCGGGCACGCCCGGCCTGCCGGATCTCACTCCCGGCGTCGATCTGCCGGTCTGTCTGCGGACCGTGGTCTTCGGACGAACTGTCTACGAGCGGCCGAACGAGTGACGTCCGGCCATTTCGCATCGTCACCCATGCGGGTGCCCGTTCCGCCGCGACCTGCGGATCTTCGCTACTGACCAGGCAAGTTTCGTAAATACCGCAGGTCAGACGGCTATTGACAGAACGCGCCCACTGGCCGGTAGGTTCGGCCGAGTCCACCACAGGACGTCCGACCGGTTAAACCTCCACGCAGTCGTCGAACGCCGCTGGGTCATGGGGTGGTGTGCCGCACCGGCGCACCACCACTGACAGCCAGGTTCAGCGCCCGCGCCTCGGGGGCGAGGGAAGGTTTCAGCCGGACGGCGGTGCGACCCGGGTGGGGCCCGGACGTTCAGTAGACAACGGCTCTAGGTCGACCCGCAGCCGGCGGGTCCCAGGTCGGCCCGAAGGGCGCCGGGCCCCCATTCGTAGTTCCCGTCCGGGCTCGTACCCGGGTTTCTGTCCGTACTTCCGTCCTTCTGTCCCCGGCGGTGCCCGGCGGCGTCCGACCGCGTCGGAGACCGGCCCCCGCCCGCTGGATATGGTGTGCACCTGCGTACGGACTTAAGGGGCAGTAAGTGAACGACGGCGGTCAGCGGCGGTACGGCCCGCTCGGCAGAATCCTGGTGATCATTCCGACCTACAACGAGGCCGAGAACATCAAGCCGATCGTCAGCCGGGTGCGCGCCGCTGTTCCGGACGCCGACATCCTGATCGCCGACGACAACAGCCCCGACGGCACCGGCAAGGTCGCCGACGAGATCGCCGCCGAGGACAGCCAGGTCCAGGTACTGCACCGCAAGGGCAAGGAAGGGCTGGGCGCGGCCTACCTCGCGGGCTTCCGCTGGGGCACCGAGCACGGCTACGGCGTGCTCGTGGAGATGGACGCCGACGGCTCGCACCAGCCCGAGGAACTGCCCAGGCTGCTGACCGCGCTCAAGAGCGCCGACCTGGTGCTCGGATCCCGCTGGGTGCCGGGCGGCCGCGTGGTCAACTGGCCCAAGTCCCGCGAAATGATCTCCCGCGGCGGCAGCACCTACTCCCGGCTCCTCCTCGGGCTGCGGACCAGGGACGTCACCGGCGGCTACCGGGCCTTCCGCGCCGAGACCCTGGACGGCATCGGCCTCGACCAGGTCGCCTCGCAGGGCTACTGCTTCCAGGTCGACCTGGCCCGCCGGGCCGTCGAGGCCGGCTACCACGTCGTGGAGGTGCCGATCACCTTCGTCGACCGGGAGATCGGCGACTCGAAGATGAGCCGCGACATCCTGGTCGAGGCCCTCTGGCGGGTCACCTCCTGGGGCGTCACCTCCCGTACGAACCGGGTCCTGGGCCGCAAGGCGCTTTGATCCGCCGCGCCCGCCGCGGACCGGTGGCGGGCATCGGGTGCGGCACCCGTGGTCACCCCCTTGCGCCGTTCGGACGCCCGTACGGGCACACTGGGGACCATGACGACCGGCACACCGCCCCCGACCGCCCCCAGGCGCTCTCGCGCCCGTACCCTCGTCCCCCTCGCCATCGCCGCCTGGGCGGTGCTGGAGATCTGGCTGCTCACCGTCGTGGCGAACACGGCGGGCGGGTTCACCGTGCTGCTGCTCCTGGTGGCGGGCATCGTGCTGGGCGCCGCCGTGATGAAGCGGGCCGGCCGCCGGGCCTTCAGCAACCTCACCCAGACACTGCAGCAGATGCCGGGGCAGCCCGGTGCCGCGGCCGCCCCGCCGGCCGATGTCTCGGGCGGCAAGGGCAACGGCTTCCTGATGCTCGGCGGCCTGCTGCTGATGATCCCGGGCATCGTCTCCGACGTGGCGGGGCTCCTGCTGCTGGTGCCGCCCGTCCGTTCCTGGCTCGGCCGGTACGCGGAGCGGTCGCTGGAGCGCCGGATGCGGGCCGCGACCCCCGGCAGCCTTTCCGATGCCTTCCAGCAGGCCCGCATTCACCGGCCGGACGGAAAGATCGTCCAGGGTGAGGTCATCCGCGAGGACGGCGCACAGCCGGGTGCGCGCCACGACGAGGGCCCCCGGCCGCCACTGACTCCCTGAGCCGCCCGTCCGGCGGCCGAGGCGTGACCCGGCCGTCGGACGGACCCGGCCGCCTGATGGACCGGGTACGACTGAGCCGCGGGGGGGGGGGCCCCCGGGGGGGGGGGGGCCCCGGGCCCGGGGCCCCCCCCCGCGGGGGGGGGGGGGGGGGGGGGCGGGCGGGGGGGGGGCCCGGGCCCCGGCCGGGCGGGC
>NZ_JBIATE010000024.1:62101-99101 GCF_042891445.1 Streptomyces sp. NPDC001890
GCCCCCCCGCGGGCGCCCGCGCCGCCCCCCGCCCGCCCCCCGCCCCCCCCCGCGGCCCCCCCCCCCCCCCCCACCGCCGGGGGGGCCCCCCCGGGGGGGCCCCCCCCCCCGCGGCTCAGTCGTACCGAGGTGTTACGCGGTCAGGCAGACTTCCTGCTGTCCCGCGGGTGTACGGCGATGTTCATGGCTCCGGAGCGCAGAACCGCCAGCCTCTCGGCGAGCACTTCCTCCAGCTCCTCGCGTGTGCGCCGCTCCATGAGCATGTCCCAGTGCGTACGCGCAGGCTTGCCCTTCTTCTCCTCGGGGCCATCCCCGTCCACCAGGAGTGCCATGGCGCCACACGCCTTGCACTCCCACTCCGGCGGAATTTCCGCCTCTACCGAGAACGGCATCTCAAATCGATGTCCGTTCTGGCATGCGTACTCCACCGCCTGGCGCGGGGCCAGATCGATGCCGCGGTCCGTCTCGTAGCTGGTAACCACGAGTCGCGTGCCGCGGAGAGCTCGCTCACTCATGAATCGTGCCTCCCGGGCTTGTCGCCCACAGGACAGGTGTCGCTGTCGTCGTCATCCGGTCAACGTCCGGTCGGCGGTAAAGATTCCCGTTGCCGGTCATGTGTCGCCCGTCGTGCCGCTGCTTTTTCAGGTTTCCCAGGGTTTCAAGTACCCAGCGATGCCCGGTTTGTCACATCTGGCGGAAGTTGTCACCCAACAGTTCGGTGTCTTCCGCTCGCAGTAACGGTCCTCCGGGCAGGCCAAAGGCGTACACTACCGGCCTTTCACTTCAACGTCTAAATCCGTTCCGGAACGGGATTGCCGGCGGCCGCCACGGCCCGCCGCACTGGCACCCTCGCGAGCAGCACGGAACCGACCACGAAGAAGATCACCAACGAGATGATCGCATCCCGGTAGCTGCCGGTCAGCTGGTACGCGAGTCCGAACACCAGTGGCCCCAGCCAGCTCAGTCCGCGATCGCTCATCTCGTACGCGGAGAAGTACTCGGCCTCCTTGCCGCGCGGCACCAGATGGGAGAACAGCGAGCGCGACAGCGCCTGGCTGCCGCCCAGGACCAGGCCGATCGCCGACGCCAGCGCGTAGAAATAGACCGGTGCCCCGGCGGGGAGGAAGTAACCGGCGACCAGGATCAGCGTCCAGACGACGAGCGAGCCGAGAATCGTGCGCTTCGCGCCGTACGACCGGGCCAGCCGGCCCATCCCCAGGGCTCCGGCCACCGCGAGCACCTGCACCAGCAGCACCGCAGTGATCAGGGTCGTCTGGTCGAGGTCCAGTTCCTCCGAGCCGTACACCGAGGCCTGGGAGATCACCGTCTGCACGCCGTCGTTGTAGATCAGGTACGCCAGCAGGAAGGAGAGCGTCAGCGGATGGCGGCGCATGTCGCGCAGGGTGGCCATCAGCTGCCGCCACCCCGAACCGACCGCACCCTCGCCGTCCGGCGCCACGTGCCGGTCGCGCAGCCTGCGCAGCGGCACGATCGTGAACGCACCCCACCACAGGCCCGCCGACGCGAGGCAGATCCGCACCGAGTCGGACTCGGACAGGCCGAAGGAGTCGTGGCCCGTGTACAGGACCAGGTTCAGGACCAGGACGATCGCACCCGAGGTGTATCCGAAGGCCCAGCCGCGCGAGGAGACCGCGTCCCGCTCGTCCGGTCCGGCGATCTGCGGCAGATAGGCGTTGTAGAGCACCATCGACACCGAGATCGCGGCGTTCGCCACGATCAGGAGGAAGGCGCCCAGCAGATAGCGGTGGCCGTCCAGGAAGAACATGCCCGCCGTCGCGGCGGCCCCCGTGTAGGCGGCGGCCGCCAGCAGCGGCTTCTTGCGCCCCGTACGGTCCGCCGCGGCACCCACGATCGGCATCATGATCACCGCGACCACGACGGACACCGAGACCGCGTAGGCGAACAGCGACCCGGCGCGGACCGGAATGCCGAGCGGGTGCACGAAGCCGTCGGCGTCGGCGGCCGCCTTGGCTATCGAGGTGAGATAGGGGCCGATGAAGACCGTCAGGACGCTCGTCGAGTAGACGGAGCAGGCGAAGTCGTAGAAATACCAGCCGTGTTGTTCACGTCTGCGGCTCGCGGCCTCGGCGGCATCCGCTGTCGGTTCCGTCGGCCCAGCGGTTTCCGCGGTCTCGGCGCTCAACCCGCACCCCCTCGTCTCTCCCCGTGAAGACGTCGCACGGCGGGCGTCAGGCCCAGGCTCCCCGGTCGCTCAGCACCGTGCGCAGCGTCTCGATGTGATCGGTCATGATGCCATCCACGCCGAGGTCGAGGAGTGCGGCCATCCGCTCCGGTTCGTTCACGGTCCAGACGTGCACCTGGAGCCCGCGCGCGTGCGCCTCGCGCACGAAGCGCCGGTCGACCACCCGGACACCGTTCTGGCTCTCCGGCACCTGCGCGCACACCGCTCCGGCCCGCAGCGCCGCCGGTATTCCGTACGAGCGCAGCCGCAGGCCCAGCACCCCCCGGACGCCGTAGGAGGTCGCGAGCCGGAGGCCCGCCAGCCGCTGCGCCGTGGCGACCCGGGCCTCCGAGAAGGAGCCGACGCACACCCGGTCCCAGGCATTCGTCCGGCGGATCAGTTCGATCAGCGGGGCCAGGGCGGTCCCGGCCTTGATGTCGACGTTCCAGCGCGCCCCGGGGAAGGTCTCCAGGAGTTCCTCGAAGAGCGGCAGCGGCTCCCGGCCCGCCACCCTGGCCCGCCGCACCTCGCTCCACGGCAGCTCGGCTATCCGGCCGCGGGCGTCCGTCACCCGGTCCAGGGTGGAGTCGTGGAAGGCCACCAGACGGCCGTCCGACGTGGTGTGCACATCGGTCTCGAAGTAGCGGTACCCGGCGTCGGCCGCCCGGCGGAACGCGGCCGTGGTGTTCTCGATCCCGTCCGCCGCACCGCCGCGATGGGCGAAGGGGATCGTCGCGGGATGGTCCAGATAGGGGTGGCGTACTGAGGTCACTCCGGAAGTATGGCCTGCTCCGGTGTCCGGTCGGTGACGGCACCGTCGCCGTTGCCCGGCGCGGACGCGACGGCGTCCCCGCGGGCCGCGCCCTTCCCGGCGGCGCCACCCCCGCCGGCCCCGGTCGCCGTGTCCGGCTTCCCGCCGACCGCGAAGAAGCGCAGGAAGAACTGGGCGAGCGGGCCGATGGCCAGGGCGTACACGACGGTGCCCGCGCCGAGGGTGCCACCGAGCAGGAAGCCGGTCACCACGACCGCCACTTCGAGCAGCGTCCGCACCAGCCGGATGGAACGGCCGGTCAGCCGGTGCAGCCCGGTCATGAGCCCGTCACGCGGACCGGGGCCGAACCGTGCCGCGATGTACAGCCCCGTGGCGACGCCGTTGACCACGACCCCTGCGGCCATCACGGCGATCTGCGCGGCCAGGCCGTGCACGTCGGGCACCAGCGCCAGCGTGCCGTCCATGGCTATGCCCACGACGAAGACATTGGAGACGGTGCCCAGGCCCGGACGCTGCCTGATCGGGATCCACAGCAGCAGCACGGCCGCGCCGACGACGATCGAGACGACCCCGATGGACAGGCCGGTGCGCTCGGCGAGCCCCTGATGCAGCACGCCCCAGGGTTCGAGCCCCAGGCCGGCCCGGACCAGCAGCGCCGAACTCGTCCCGTACAGCGCGAGACCGACGTACAGCTGGATCAGCCGGCGGGTGAGGTGCGCCCCGCGAGGGACGGCTGTGATGGACAAAGGGTGCCCCCTGGTGTGGTGGTAGTGGACTGACGCATGTCACTCTGTGGCAGGGGATTGGCTGCCAACTATGGCCAATCCGAGGAAGGTGGACTGATTTCCATGGCTCAGTGGACTTCGGCAGTGGGCGCGGCCCAGCTCGCCCGGCAGCTCCGGGCCCAGCAGCCCCGGCCCGTCGGCCCCGGCGCCCGCAAGCCCCCCGCCTATCGTGCGCTGGCCGACGGCATCCGTCTCCTCGTCCTCGAAGGCCGGGTGCCCGTCGCCGCCAGGCTCCCCGCCGAACGCGAACTGGCGCTCGCCCTCTCCGTCAGCCGCACCACCGTCGCCGCCGCCTACGAGGCGCTCCGGACCGAGGGGTTCCTGGAGTCCCGCCGGGGAGCCGGCAGCTGGACCGCCGTGCCCGCCGGGAACACGCTGCCCGCACGCGGACTGGAACCGCTGCCCCCGGAGTCCCTCGGCTCGATGATCGACCTGGGCTGCGCCTCGCTGCCCGCCCCCGAACCGTGGCTGACCCGGGCGTTCCAGGGCGCCATCGAGGAGCTCGCTCCGTACGCCCACACCCACGGCGACTACCCGGCCGGGCTGCCCGCGCTGCGGCAGATGATCGCCGACCGCTACACCGGGCGCGGGATCCCGACCATGCCCGAACAGATCATGGTCACCACCGGCGCGATGGGGGCGATCGACGCGATCTGCCACCTCTTCGCGGGCCGGGGCGAGCGGATCGCGGTGGAGTCCCCGAGCTACGCCAACATCCTGCAGCTGATGCGGGAGGCGGGCGCCCGGCTGGTGCCGGTGGCGATGGAGGAGGGGCTCGGCGGCTGGGACATGAACCGGTGGCGGCAGGTGCTGCGGGACGCGGCGCCGCGGCTCGCCTACGTGGTCGCCGACTTCCACAACCCCACCGGCGCGCTGGCCGACGAGGACCGGCGGCGTGACCTGGTGGACGCGGCCCGCTCCGCCGGTACGGTCCTGGTCGTCGACGAGACCATGACCGAGCTCTGCCTCGACCCCGATGTACGGATGCCCCGGCGGGTCTGCGCCTTCGATCCCGCGGGCTCCACCGTGATCACGGTCGGATCGGCGAGCAAGGCCTTCTGGGCGGGTATGCGGATCGGCTGGGTGCGCGCCGCCCCGGACGTGATCCGCAGCCTGGTGGCCGCCCGCGCCTACGCCGACATGGGCACCCCGGTCCTCGAACAGCTCGCTCTGAACTGGCTGATGCGCACCGGAGGCTGGGAGGAGGCCGTGCAGGTCCGGCGCGGACAGGCGAGGGAGAACCGGGACGCGCTCGTCACCGCGGTCCGCCGGGAGCTGCCCGACTGGGAGTTCTCCGTCCCGGACGGCGGCCTGACGCTCTGGGTGCGGACCGGCGGCCTCTCCGGCTCCCGGCTGGCGGTGGCCGGGGAACGGGTCGGGGTCCGCGTTCCGTCCGGCCCCCGGTTCGGGGTCGACGGCGCCTTCGAAGGGTACGTACGGCTGCCGTTCACGGTCGCGGGGCCGGTCGCGGACGAGGCCGCGGCACGGCTCGCGGCGGCGGCGCGACTGGTCGGGTCGGGGGCGGGCGTGGGGGCCGAGACGCCGCGTACGTTCGTCGCCTGACCCGGGAGACGGGAGACGTGTGAGGGGTGAGGGGTGAGGGGTGACGGGCCGGCCGGTCCGTCACCCCTCGGGCGATTCGCTCAGTCGGCGACCGCCATGCCGTCGACGGCCACGGCCACGCCGCGCGGCAGCACCGGTTCCGGGACGCCCGCTGCGGTCGGCGCGCCCGTCTCGGCGGGCACGCCGGTCTCCGTCGTCGCGCCGGTCTCGGCGGGCGCCTGCCGTTCGGGGAGCAGCCCGAGGACCGCCTGCCGCTCCGCCTCGCCGGTCGCCTCGTCGTACGGATCGGGCGTGGCCGGGACCTGGAGCCGGAGCACCGGACCGGTGCCGAGCCGCGCGTAGCCGCGGCCGGGCGGGACATCGGGGGCCGGGGTGGTGTGCGGCTCGGTGCCGAGCACCGACTCCACCTGCTCGCGGGAGCAGTGGCCGAGCACCACCCGGGCCCGGCAGTGCGTGCGCACGGTCTCGCCCAGGGCGTCGAGGCCGTCGAACTGGTCGGACAGGACGACGGTCACGTTGGCTGCCCTGCCGTGCCGGAGCGGCACCTGGAGCAGCTCCTGCGGATCTGGCCCCCCGTCGGCGGCGGACAGGTGGGCGAGGGCGCCGGGGCGGTCCAGCAGGATCCAGAGCGGGCGCCGGGTGTCGTCGGGCGCGGGGTGGCCGGACTGCCGGGCCCGGTTCGCGGCGGTCAGCCGACGCTCCGTCTCGTGGGCCGCCCACTCCAGCGTCGCCAGTGCGCCGGCGAGCCCGCACTCCACGGCCAGGACGCCGTCGCGCCCGGTCAGGAACGCGTACTCGCCGGTTCCGCTGCCTTCGACGATCAGGATGTCGCCGTGCTGGAGCGCCTGCAGGGCGATGGAGCGCAGCAGGGTCGTGGTGCCGCTGCCGGGCTGCCCGATCACCAGGAGATGCGGCTCGGTGGATCGGGCGCCGGTCCGCCAGACGACCGGAGGGGCGTCGCGGGTGGCGTCGCCGTCGTGCACCGGGACGGTGCGCTGCACCGCGTCGCCGTCGGTGAAGCCCAGTACGGTCTCGCCGGGTGCGGTGACGAAGCGCTGGGCGCCGATCGAGGTGGGCAGGGCGCCGAGGACGCTCATGACGAGCCGGTTGCCCTCCTCGTCCCAGGCGAAGTGGTACTCGCGGCCGCGGCCGGACTTGGCGTGCAGCAACCGCTCGATCCGGGCCCGGGAGTCGGCCTCGCTGTCGGTGAAGTAGGCGGGGTACGTCACCTGGAGACGGGTCAGCCGCCCGTCGGAGTCGAACTCGTAGCCGCTGAAGACCTTCTCCCAGTCGCCGCCGTGGGAGAACAGCGGACCGGGGTCGTCGGCCACCGAGAAGTACGGCACGAGCGCCTCGTACAGGGACCGCAGCCGCGTGGTCTCCGCCTCGTCGGGACCGGTCTTCGCCTCGGTCCGCTCCCGCCCCGCCCAGGCCGCCGCGCCCATCACCGTGACCAGGGCGATCAGGCCCCCGTACGGCATGAGCGCGAACGCGAGGACGCAGGCCGCGACGACGAACAGCGTGGGGCCACGCTTGTCCTTGGGCGTCGCGGCCCACTTCTGCCGTCCGGTCGCGGCCAGCAGCCGCAGACCACGGGTGATCGTGATCAGCGGATGGAGGACGTCCGTGGCGTTGTCGGCGGCCGTGCGCGCGAACTCGCGACTGCGAGTGATCGAGGCGCTGCCGCTGCTCAGAATGCGGGGGAGTGGTCGCCGGGCCACGTCGGTCTCCTGAAAGGGTGGGAACGGTCGCGGAGGGTCAGAACTTGATCCCGCCCAGGAGGCCGGCGAGACTCGCGCCGCCCGCCGTGATGCTCGGTGCGATGGCGGTGCCTGCCAGGTAGAAGCCGAACAGGGCAGTGACGAGGGCGTGCGAGGCTTTGAGGCCGTCCTTCCTGAAGAACAGGAAGACGATGATGCCGAGAATGACGACGCCTGACATGGACAGGATCATGAGTGGATCTCCTGGTTGGGGGGACAGTCACCATGAGTCCTTCCAGGTTCACCGGAAGTATCTATACGATAAAAGCTGCATTTGGGTGAAAAGTCGTTATTTTCACTTGAATGGCCGTCAGGGTGATCCCGGCGCGGCGGAACATTCGATGTCGCGTACTGTTCCGGCGCACCATTCGTGATCCTTTGCCACGGGTGGGCCGGGTCATGTGCCCGGTCGGGCAGTACCCTGTCGATTCACTCGTACGGCCCCCACGGCGTACGCCCCGGCAGGTCGACAGCGGTGAAACCGGTTAATGGAAGGCGGTCCGTCCGATGAGCGAAACACCCGATCCCGAGGTGGTCGAGCTGGCGACGAAGGTCTTCGACCTCGCTCGCCGGGGCGAGACCGACGCGCTCGCCGCGTACGTCGACGCGGGTGTCCCCGCGAACCTCACCAACGACCGGGGCGATTCGCTGCTGATGCTCGCCGCGTACCACGGCCACGCCGCCGCCGTCACGGCCCTCGTCGGCCGGGGCGCCGACCCGGACCGGGCCAATGACCGCGGGCAGACACCGCTCGCCGGGGCCGTCTTCAAGGGCGAGGACGCGGTGATCGAGGCACTGCTCGCCGCCGGGGCCGATCCGGCCGCCGGAACGCCCTCCGCCCTGGACACCGCCCGCATGTTCGGCAAGGCCGACCTGCTGGAACTCTTCGGTTCCCGCTGACCGGGTACGCCGTAAATGTGGTCGCGGTGGCGAAATGGCTGGGTCATCATGACGTCGCGGGCCCGGCTCCGGGCCACCGACGAGAGGCAGAGGAAGATGGTCTACACCAAGCAGAAGACGGCGGTCGGCCGATCATGTTGCTGCGCGGCGTAGTGCCCACCCGGCACTTGGAACTGCACAGTCCCGGTTGCGTCGACAGCTTGATGTGAGGCTTTTTCCATGTTTGATCCGTTCATAGCGCCGAGCGGCACCCTGCTCGGCCTGCTGCAGAGGGGCCGTGGCGACGGCACGCTCCACGCGCTCGCCGCACCACGCCCCGAGGCCCTGGCGGCTCTCAACCACTGCGTCCTGAGCGATCCGCGTCACGACTGGCAGGTGGAGAACCGCTCCCTCTACTACGCACGCCTCTACCTCGACCTCGACGGCGGCGTCGAGGAGATCGAGCGGCACCTGTGCGATCCCGACGACCACCTCGACACCGACGACTCGCGCACCGGGCTGGCCCTGGCCGTGCTCGGCCACCTCGCCTCGTACGGACGCGGCGACGCCCTGGCCCTGCTGCGACGGTACGCCGCGACCGGTGCCAACTGGGCCTGGGCACTGGACGAACTCGCCCTGCGTGACGACGACGCCGGGCTCCGCGCCCTCGCCGTCCCCGTGCTCGGCCGGTTCCCGGCCACCGAGGAGGGCGCGGCCGAGCTGGCCGCCGCCGTACGGGACGCCTACGAGCCCCGCCCCTGGCGGCTCTGGGCGGACGACCCGCGCGACGAGGTCGGCGCCCGGGTCCGGGCCGCCTCGGAACAGGGCTCGTTCGACCGCTGGCAGCGCCAGATGCGCCCCGGCGGCCCCCGTCCGGGCTGGAGCGTCCAGGCGGTCTTCGACTGGGCCCAGCAGGGGCTCGAACGCGGCAGCACCCTCCATGTGCCGGCCGCCCGCTGCCTCACCGCCGTCGCGGGCCCCGAGGACCGGCCCACGATCGTCGAGGCCGCCCGCAGCGGCCCCGAGGGCGCACGCTGCGCCGCCCTGCACTACCTCGCGGAGGCCAAGGACCCGGCCGTGCTCGACCTGATCGAGGCCGGCGCGGCCAGCGCCTCGCGCACCGTCGCCGACGCGTCCGTCGCCGCCTTCGAGCGGATGTGCGGCGACGCGGCGGTGGACCGCGCCCGGAGCTGGGCCCGGCGGCCCGACGCGCTCGGCGCCTCCGCGGCCGGTGTGCTCGCCTGCCGGGGCGGCGCCCAGGACGCCTCACTGGTCCTCGGCGCACTGCGCGAGGCCGTACGGGGCGACGGACCGGACGCACCACGGCTGTGGACCCTCGTCGACGGCGCGGGACGGCTCGGCATCGGCTGTGCCGCCCCCGTACTGCGGCACATCTACCGGGAGACGTCCTCCTCGCACCTGCGCGGCCGGGCGGCCCGCGCACTGGCCGTCACCGACCCCTCCTTCGCCACCGGATTCGCCGTCGAATGCCTGTGGGACTGCGAGGAGACCACCCGCGAGGTGGCCGCACTCCACGCGGAGACCGGGGACATCAGGGTCGCGGAGCGGCTCCGCCGCCTCGCCACCGACCCGGCCGAGGAGGCCGAGGTGCAGACGGCGGTACGCAGCCGGATCGGGCCCGACACCCCCGCGGCCTGACCGGTTTCACGCACAGCGACGCGCGTCGGGGGGCGCGCGGCGCCGACGAGCGGGCCTCGACCCGCCCCGGCTCGAACGCTCATTCCCGCCCGATGTCAACGGCGTGGCCCACTGGACCCCGCGGACGGCCCGTCATCTCCTCGCCCCCGGCCACGAACCACTCGTCGTGGCCCCGGCCCCGCCGCCGCGACGACCACGCCCCGCCCGGAGCGCCCCTTCGACGCCGACACCCCCTGCCCCGTGGTGCGCGTCCCTTGCCTCCCCTCTGCCCGGCTACGGAGTGCGGGGTTCCGCGACTTCGCCGTCGGCCCGGCCGTGCCCTCTGGTCCGCTGTCCGCGCCGCGGGCCAGTATGGAGGGATGACCGGACGCTGGGAGTTCTGGATCGACCGAGGCGGGACGTTCACCGATGTCGTGGGCCGGGACCCGGACGGGCACCTGGTCACCCGCAAGCTGCTCTCCCACGACCCGGACCGCTACCGCGACGCCGCCGTGGCCGGGATCCGGGCGCTGCTCGGCCTCGGCCCCACCGACCCGGTCCCCGCCGACCGGGTCGCCGCGGTGCGGATCGGCACCACCGTCGCCACCAACGCCCTGCTGGAGCGGCGCGGCGAGCCGACCGTCCTGGTCATCACGGAGGGCTTCCGGGACGCGCTGCGCATCGCGTACCAGAACCGGCCGCGCCTCTTCGACCGCCGCATCCTGCTGCCCGAGGCCGTCTACGAGCGGGTGATCGAGGTCCCCGAGCGGATCGACGCCCGCGGCCGGGTCGTCACCCCACTGGACCGGGAAGCGGTCGCCGAGCGGCTGAGGGCGGCCCACGCCGACGGACTGCGCAGCGCGGCCGTCGTCCTGATGCACGGCTACCGTCACCCCGGACACGAGAGCGCCGTGGCCGAAGCGGCCCGCGAGGCGGGCTTCACCCAGGTCAGCTGCTCGCACGAGGTGAGCCCGCTGATCAAACTGGTGCCACGCGGCGACACCACCGTCGTCGACGCCTACCTCTCGCCGATCCTGCGCCGGTACGTCGACGAGGTCGCCGGTGAACTCGACGGCATCCGGCTGATGTTCATGCAGTCCAACGGCGGGCTGCGCGAAGCCTCCCACTTCCGGGGCAAGGACGCGGTGCTCTCCGGCCCCGCCGGTGGCGTGGTCGGCATGGCCCGCACCTCCGAACAGGCCGGATTCGAGCGGGTCATCGGCTTCGACATGGGCGGCACCTCCACCGACGTCTCGCACTACGCAGGCGAGTTCGAGCGCGAACTCGGCACCCAGGTCGCCGGGGTACGGATGCGCGCCCCGATGATGAGCATCCACACCGTCGCGGCCGGCGGCGGCTCCGTGCTGCACTTCGACGGACGGCGCTACCGGGTCGGCCCCGACTCGGCGGGCGCCACTCCCGGCCCGGCCTGCTACCGCCGCGGCGGTCCGCTGACCGTCACCGATGCCAATGTGATGCTCGGCCGGATCCAGCCCGCGCACTTCCCGGCCGTGTTCGGACCGGACGGCGATCTCCCGCTCGACGCGGACCTGGTCCGCAAACGCTTCGACGCGCTCGCCGAGGACGTCGCACGCGCCACCGGAACCAGGCGCACGGCCGCCGAGACCGCCGCCGGATTCCTGGAGATCGCCGTGCTCAACATGGCGAACGCGGTCAAGAAGATCTCCGTGCAGCGCGGCCACGACATCACCCGCTACGCCCTGACCGGCTTCGGCGGCGCCGGTGGCCAGCACGTCTGCGCCGTCGCCGACTCGCTCGGCATCGACACGGTCCTCGTACCGCCGCTGGCGGGCGTGCTGTCCGCGTACGGAATCGGCCTCGCCGACGCCACCGCGATGCGTGAGCAGTCGGTGGAGGCGGAGCTGAACGAGGCGACCCGGACCGCGATCGGCGGGCTCTGCGACGAACTCGCCGCCCGGACCCGCGCCGAACTGCGCGCCGACGCCGTCCCCGACGCCGCGATCAGCACCCGCGCCCGGGTACTGCTGCGCTACGCCGGTACGGATTCCAGTCTGTCCGTCGACCTGGACACCGCACCCGCCATGGCCGAGGCGTTCACCGCCGAGCACCGGGCGCGCTACGCGTTCACCATGGACAAGCCCCTGGTCGTCGAGGCGGTGTCGGTCGAGGCGACGGGGACGGCGGGCCGGCACCGGCCCCGTCCGGCCGACGGCGAGCCCCGCCCGGGAAGCCGGCCCCGACCGCACGACACCGTGCGGATGTTCGCCGACGGCCGGTGGCAGGACACCCCGCTCCACCGCCGCGAGGACCTGCGCACCGCCGACACCGTGAGGGGCCCCGCCGTGATCGCGGAGGCGGACGCCACCACCGTCGTCGACCCGGGCTGGCAGGCCGCGCTCACCGGCACCGGCCATCTCCTGCTCACCAGGGTCCGCCCGCGCCCGGACCGTACCGCCGTCGGCACCCGCGTCGACCCCGTCATGCTGGAGGTCTTCAACAACCTCTTCATGTCGATCGCCGAGCAGATGGGCGTGCGCCTGGAGAACACGGCCCACTCCGTCAACATCAAGGAGCGGCTCGACTTCTCCTGCGCGCTCTTCGACGCGGACGGCAACCTGATCGCCAACGCCCCGCACATCCCCGTCCACCTCGGCTCGATGGGGGAGTCCATCAAGGAGGTGCTGCGGCGCAACGGTGACGCGATGCGTCCCGGCGACGTGTACGCCATCAACGATCCGTACCACGGGGGAACCCACCTGCCCGACGTGACCGTGGTGACACCCGTGTTCGACGGAGCCGACGGTGAACGGCCGGAGCTCCGCTTCCTCGTGGCCTCACGCGGACACCACGCCGAGATCGGCGGCATCACCCCCGGCTCCATGCCCGCCTTCAGCCGCACCATCCACGAGGAGGGGGTGCTGTTCGACAACTGGCTGCTGGTGCGCGACGGCAAGCTCCGCGAGGACGAGACGCGCGAACTGCTCACCACCGCCGCGTACCCCTCGCGCGACCCCGAGGCCAACCTCGCCGACCTGCGTGCCCAGATCGCCGCCAACGAGAAGGGCATCGCCGAACTCCGGCGCATGACCGAACAGTTCGGGCCCGATGTCGTCGCCGCGTACATGCGGCACGTGCAGGACAACGCCGAGGAGTCCGTCCGCCGGATCATCGCCGCGCTGCACGACGGCTCCTACCGCTACGAGACCGACAACGGCGCGGTCATCGAGGTCGCCCTCACCGTGGACCGGGCCGCCCGCTCCGCGGTCGTCGACTTCACCGGCACCTCACCGCAGCAGCCCGGCAACTTCAACGCGCCGAGATCCGTGGTCATGGCGGCCGTGCTCTACGTCTTCCGGACCCTGGTCGACGACGACATCCCCCTCAACAGCGGCTGCCTGGAACCCGTGGAGGTCCGGATCCCGGAAGGCTCCATGCTGGCGCCCGTCCACCCGGCGGCCACCGTCGCCGGGAACGTGGAGACGTCCCAGGCCGTCACCGGCGCCCTGTACGCGGCCCTCGGCATCCAGGCCGAGGGCTCGGGCACCATGAACAACCTCACCTTCGGCAACGGCCGCGTCCAGTACTACGAGACCGTGGCGAGCGGCTCCGGCGCGGGCGACGGCTTCGACGGCGCCGACGCGGTACAGACCCACATGACCAACTCCCGCCTCACCGACCCCGAGGTCCTCGAATGGCGCTACCCCGTCCTGCTGGAGAGCTTCCGGGTCCGTGAGGGCAGCGGCGGCGACGGACGCTGGCACGGCGGCCGCGGCGTGGAGCGGCGCATCCGCTTCCTGGAACCCGTCACCGTGGCGCTGCTCTCCGGCCATCGCCGGGTCCGGCCGTACGGCATGGCGGGCGGCGGACCCGGCGCACCGGGCGACCAGCACATCGAGCACCCGGACGACCGGGCGGCCACCCCGCTGCGCGGCTGCGACACGGCCGATCTGGACTCCGGAGACGTACTGGTGCTGCGCACGCCGGGTGGCGGGGGTTACGGCACCCCGCGGCCGGGCCGCGACGACGGTGCGGGACACGGCGGGAAACACGGCACGGAACACGGCGGGGAACGGGCCTGACACCGCTGCCCGCCGGCCCCGGGCAGGGGTCGCTTCTGCGCCGTTTCGACCGTTGTCAGTCCGAGGACCTAATCTGTGCACCGTGACTTCGCCTGCCTACACGGACAACGCTGCGCCCCAGCTCAGCGCGGGGCCGCGGCCCGCCCCGGGCCCGGCCGCCGACGAGGGGCTCTCGCGGCGGCTGCGCGCGCTCGCCTGCACGGCGCCGCTGCACGATCTCGATGTGCGCAAGGCGAATCTGGCCGGTGAGTACACGGTCTACGCGATGGCCGAGGTCGCCCTCGCCGCGATCGACCTCGTCACCCTGAACATGGACTTCGACACAGGGGCCGACCACGACCAGATAGTGACCAGACTGCTGCCCCGCGTCGCCGCCCAGGCCCCGCGCCGCCCGGTGGCCGAGCACGAGCGGGTCGCCCGCTGGGTGCTGGAGAACCTGATCAACGTCGGCAGCGTGGACCGCGGATTCCGCGCGGTGTACGGCACCTTCGGCCCCGACGGGGTCTACGTCCGCCGGGACTACGACTTCAAGCTGATCGAAGAGGTCCCGGGCTACGGCGGCACGGTCTACCTCCGGGCCACCGACGAAGCGGTCAACGTCCTGGTCGGTGCCCTCGACACGGACGTCACCAGCGCCCAGATCGCCGCCGAGGTGAAGCTGGAGGTCCTCATCAGCCGGGGCCGCCTCGCGGACGCCCAGCTGGCCGCCGAGCAGGCCCGCTACCGCACCGTGCAGTACGCGGAGACCCTCCGTAAGACGCTGGAGGCCACCCGGCGCAACGTCCGCGCGGTCGACTGGCTCAACGCGGTCCCCGACATGATCGCCGAAGCGCTGGACCACGTCGCCGACCGCTACCGCCACGAGAACGCGATCCTCACCAACATCCGCAAGGCGCGCGACGAGGCGGAGGAGCCCGAGCACAAGCGCCGCGCCGCCGAGCTCGTCGACATCGTCAAGGACTGCATCCGCCGCCACACCCAGCTCCAGTCCCGCCTGCTGGAAGCCGGACCGCTGTTCCGCGCCGAGCAGGACCGGCAGGCCTTCGCCACCCCCACCGCCCGCACCGGGCTCGACCTGTACGGCCAGCTGGTCGCCCCGCTGCTGCCGCTCCCCGTCGAACAGGCGATCCGCGTCACCGACGCCTTCTTCGCCCGCGGCACCGGACTGCGCACCCCCACCTCGGTCAGGGTCGGCGACCTCGTCGACATGCTGCTCACCCCGCCCCTGGAGCGGGAACACCTGGGCGCCGAGATGCCCGAGCCCGATCTGATCGCCACCCCCGACGACAGCAGGTTCAGCGAGGAGCAGCTCGCGAGCGCCATGGAGCTCCTGGACCTGGAGCACGACGCCCCGCGACGGCTCTCCGGACTCCTCGCCGAGGCCCGGCGCCGCGATCCCGAACTGCCCTACCTGGTCGCCCTGCTCGCGGTGCACGCCGCGAGCCCGCCGGTGGGCACCGCCTACCGCCAGGGCGAACAGCGGCTGCTGTTCTCCGTCGACGACGGCACACAGCTCGACGACCCGGAGTTCGGCGGCGCGGACCTGATCGTCGGTACGGCCCTGCTGGACGCGGCCGGAATGGCCGCCGACCGCACGGAGGCGTCATGACCGGCGCGGCGCACGCCTCGCATCGCGCGCCGGCCCGGCAGGCCCCCGCCGGTACCCGCACCAAGGCCACGGCCCGGACCCTGCCGCCCGGGAACACCGCCCCGAGAGCCGGCACCACCCGCCCCGCACCCGTACCCGCACCGAAGAGTTTCCGCAGCAAGGAGCGACAGTCGTGAGCGACCACCGCGCACAGCATGCCGACGCGTGGAGCGAGCCGACCGCCGCGTACGCGACCGAGGCCACCGGACCCGCCGAGCCGGTGGCTCCCGCGGCCACGCCCTCCGTCACCCCGGCCGACGCGGCCGACGCCGCCCGGCTCGTCGCCTTCGGCCTCCAGCCCAAGCTGCTGCCCGCCCGCGACGCCGAATACGCCGAACTGCTCCGCCGCTACCGGGAGGAGCCCGCCTTCGCCCGGCTCGCCGACGCCGTGGCGACCGGACTCGGCCTGGTCGTCCTGGAGGTGTCCACCCGCGCGGGCATGGCCGTGACCGCCGGTGAGGACTCCGTCTTCGCGGTCCGCATGGGCGACTACGCCCGCCGCGCCTCCTCCGACTCCGCCGACCGCTTCCTGCACGGGCTGGCGCACCTCGCCGTCGCCGCGATGGCCTTCCCCCGCCCCGAGGACCTCGCCGACGACGCGTACATCGGCCGGATCACGGTCAACGGCGTCGACTCCTTCGTACGCCAGGCCTGCCACCGTCTGGAGGAGCGCGCCGAGGAGCACGGCGACAACACCGACCCGGCCACCGACGCCCCTGGACTCGAAGCGGCCTGGCGGATCTACGCCCGGCGCAGCTCCACCGGCGCCACGAAGGACGCCCGCCGCCTGGCCGGCTCCACCACCGGCATCGTCGGCAAGGCCGTGGCCTTCCTCACCGACTCCGGCTTCCTCCAGCGCACCGGCGACGACGCCGGGGGCGCCTTCCGCACCACCGCCCGCTACCAGCTCCAGGTCCGCGACATGGCCGGCAGCGCCGCCATGGCCGAACTGCTGGAACTCGGCGTCGTACCGGTCACCGACGGCACGGCGACGCTGCTGCCGCCGCCCGACGCCGACGACCTGGAGCTGGCCGCCGACGCCGGTCTGCCCTTCCACGCCTGACCGGCCCGCCCCACCACCGCCGTCTCCCCCCGCTGCCTGAACGACGAGAGTCCGCCGCCATGTACGAGCTGTCCCGGGTCCGCCTCTACTCCATCGGGCCTGCCGGTGCGCGCTACGCCGACACCGTGCTTGACCTGCGTGGAGTGGGCGAGCCCGTGCCCAACCCCGCGCCGGCCCAGGCGGAGTTCTTCGAGGAGGAGCCGGTCGGCCCGCCGCGCCGCCCCGCCCCCGCCGGGGTGCTCTTCCTGGAGAACGGCGGCGGCAAGTCGGTACTGCTGAAGCTGATCTTCTCGGTGATGCTGCCCGGCCACCGCAACACCCTCGGCGGCGCCAGCTCCGGAGTGCTGCGCAAGTTCCTGCTCGCCGACGACTGCGGACATGTCGCCCTGGAGTGGCAGCACACCCTCACCGGCGAGTGCGTGGTCGTCGGCAAGGTCAGCGAATGGCGCGGCCGGCAGGTCTCCAACGACCCCCGGAAGTTCGCCGAGGCCTGGTACTCCTTCCGGCCCGGACCCGGCCTCAGCCTGGACTCCCTGCCGGTCGCCGAGGCCACCTCCGTACGCCGGCCCGCCGAAGGCGCCTCCGGCGCGCAGGGCCGACGGCGCACGATGAAGGGCTTCCGCGACGCCCTGACCGAGGCGGGCAAGTTCTACCAGCACCTCGACGTGCACTGGGAAGAGATCCACGACCGCTGGAACGAACACCTCGGAGACCTCGGACTCGACCCCGAACTCTTCCGCTACCAGCGCGAGATGAACGCCGACGAGGGCGAGGCGGCGGGGCTCTTCGCGGTCAAGAAGGACTCCGACTTCACCGACCTGCTGCTCCGCGCCGTCACCGACACCCGGGACACCGACGGCCTCGCCGACCTGGTGAGCGGCTTCGGCAACAAGCTGGGCCGCCGCGCCGAACTGACCGCCGAACGCGACTTCACCGCGGGCTCGGTCGACCTGCTCGGCCGGATCGTGGAGGCCACCGGCACCCGTTCCCGCGCCCGGGACATCCACGCGGGCGCCGAACGCCGCACCCGTACGCTCGCCCGCAGGCTCTCCGCCCGCGCCCGGGAGGAGCGTGGCCGTACCGCCGAGCTGGCCCAGCAGGTGACGGGCGCCGCGCACACCGTCACCACGGCCGAGCAGGCGCGCGGCCGCAGCGCCCTGATCGCCGCCGAACTGGCCTACCGGCACGCCTCCCTGGCCCTGACCGCGGCGGAGAAGGGCGCCGCCGCCCAGCGCCGCGAGCTGGTCGACGCCCGCACCCTGCACTCCGCCTGGCAGGCCGCCGAGGCCGTTCTGCGCCACCGCGCCGCCGCCGACCGCTCCGCACGGGTGGCCGTCGCCATCCGCGAGGCCGAGCGGGACGCCGCGCCCGCGCTCGCCGCCCGCGCCAAGGCCGCCGCCGACCTCGTGCAGGCGCTGCACACCGCCGCCGAGGCCGGCGAAACCGTCGCCAACGAGGAGGAGGAGCGCTCCGGCACCCTCCAGAGCGCCGGCGAGACCGCTCACCGGGACGCCACCACCGCCGCCACCGAGGCCCAGCGCGCCCGCAGCGAGGCCGGACACCTGCGCCAGCGCCTCGCCGAGGTCGAGCAGGAGACCGCACAGGCGGTACGGGCCGGCTGGCTCGACGACACCGCGCCCGACGCCGACCCGGCCCGCGCCGCCCTCGCCGCCAGCGACGCCGAGACCTCCGCCGTCGCCGCGTGGGACACCGCCAGGGAGGCCGCCCGCTCGGCGGCCGACGTGGCCAGGCAGGCCGCGGCCGCCGAGAGCCGCGCCGAACTCGCGGCGGCGCGCGCCGCCGATGCCGCCGATGCCGCGGAACAGTCCTACGAGGCCGAGCTCAGGGCCGCCGAGTCGATCGCCGCCGACCACCGCCTCGCCGACCTGCTGGGCCTGCCCGCCGCCCACGGCAACGGCGTGCCCAGGCCCCGCCGGGGCGCGGCCGGAACGGATGCGGACGCCCCGCACGGCACGGACGCCGTCGGCCGCCGGACCACCGGGGAAGCGGCTCACCCCGGCCACGCCGCCCAGCCCGCCCAGGTGGCCCACGGCCCGCACACCGCCACGGCCGAACCGGCCACCGCCCCCGAACAGCCGCTCACCGCCCAGGAATTCGACCGCAGCGCCGACGAACTGCGCGAACTGCTCGACCAGTCCATCACCTCCGCCGAGCGCCGCCTCTTCGAACTGCGCACCGCGGCCGCCGACGACTCCCGCATCCTCGGCGCACTCGGCGACGGCGGACTGCTGCCGCCCGGCCCCGACGTCCTGGCCACCGTGGAGTACCTCGGGGAGCACGGCATCCCCGCGCTGCCCGGCTGGCGCTACCTCGCCCAGGCAGTCGACCCCGCCGACCACGCGGCCGTCCTCGCCGCCCGCCCCGAACTCGTCGACGGCGTGGTCATCACCGACCCCGACTCGCACGCCCGCGCCCGCGAGGTCCTCAGCGGCGCCGCGCTGCTGCCGCGCTCCGCGGTCGCCGTCGGCACCGCCGCCGCGCTGCTCGCCCCCGTCCCGGCCGCCGGCACGGGGTCGGCGGCGAGCACGGAGGGGGTCTTCCTCGTCCCGCCGAACCCGGCGATGCACGACGAGCACGCGGCCGACGAGGAGCGCCAGGCACTCAGGAGCCGGGCCGCCGCCCGTGACGAGGACATCCGTACTCTCGCGGCCCGCCTCACCGCCGACCGTTCCCTCGCCGCCCGCATCGGCTCCTGGCGGGCCGACTGCCCGCCCGGCATGCTCGCCGAACTCGCCGAGGCCGCCGACACCGCCCGCACGGCCGCCCGGACCGCCGAGGCCGAGCTGGCCGAGGCCCGTACGGTGCGCGCCGAGGCGGACGAAGCCGCCGCGGACACCGCCCGCGTCCGTGAGGAGCGCCAGGAGGCCGCCCAGCGGGCCCGCCGCGCCGCCGACGCCCTCGCGGGCCTCGCGTACCGGCTCCGTGAACGCGCGGGCTGGCAGGTGAAGCTCCGCGAACTCGTCGACGAGGCGGCCGAGTCCGAAGCGCGGGCCACCGTCTGTCTGGAGCGGGCCCGCGCCGCCGACGAGGACCGCCGGGCCGCCCAGCGCGCCGCCGACGACGCCCGCCGCACCGCCCGCGCCCTGCGTGCTGAACGGGCGGAAATCGCGGGCGCCCCCGAGCATCTCCCGGAGTCCGCGGACGACGGCCCGCGCCCCGCGCTCCCCGCGCTGCGCGAGGCGTACCGGGCGGCGTCCCAGCTGTACGAGAAGGTCGGTGTCGGCGCCGATCTGCGCGCCGAACAGGCCCGCGCGGAGAGCGACGAGAGCGCGGCCCTCGCCGAACTGGACCGGCTCACCAACAAGGTCCGCACCCGCGCCGCCCAACTCCTCGAAGGCACCGACGGCGCGGACGGCCCCTCCCGGCAGGCGGCCGCCGCCCGTGCCGAGTCCCTGGTCCAGCTCCTGGAGACCAGGGCCTCCACGGCGAGCGAGCAGCTGGGCCGGCTCCGTGGCGAGGCCGAGCGCCTGGCCCCGGCCGACGGCGAGTCCCACCACACCGAACTCCCCGACGAGCTGGTCCCCGCCGACGCCGACCGGGCCCAGACCCTCCTGCGCACCGCCACGGCCGAACTGGCCGCCGCCACCGCGACCCTGGACACCGCCCGAGCCGCCCACGCCGAGCTGCTCCACGCCCACCGCACCGCCGAGGACTCGGCAGGCGGCTTCGACGAGACGGCGGCGCTCCTGCGCGACCTGCTCCGGGACCACGGCGCCGACGACGACACCGAGGCCCCCGAGCCCTATCCGGGCAGCCTCGAAGAGGCCCGGCAGTCCGCCGCCGAGGCCCGCCGCTCACTGCGCGGCTGTGCCACCGACCTGTCCGCCGCCGAGAGCGCCGTACGAGAAGCGAGCGACGTCCTCGTACGGCACGCCAACTCCACGCGGTACGAACAGGTCCGCACCCCCGCCCGTCAGCAGATCCGCGAGCTGCCGGCCGCGGCGCTGCCCGAGCACGCCGAGAAGTGGGCCGCCGCCTTCGCGCCCCGGCTCCGGGTGCTCACCGACGAGCTGGCCCAGCTGGAGCGCAACCGCGACTCCATCGTCGACCGGCTCCGTGGCCTCGTGGAGTCCGCGCTCACCACCCTGCGCTCCGCCCAGCGGCTCTCCCGGCTGCCGGAGGGACTGGGGGAGTGGTCGGGCCAGGAATTCCTCCGCATCCGCTTCGAGGAACCCGACCAGGCCACACTCACCGAGCGGCTCGGCGAGGTCGTCGACGAGGCGACCCGCGCCGCGCTGAAGAAGAACTCCGACCTGCGCAGGGACGGCATGTCCCTGCTGCTGCGCGGGGTGCAGGCGGCACTGGAGCCCAAGGGCATCGCCGTGGAGATCCTCAAGCCGGACGCGGTGCTGCGCGCCGAGCGCGTCCCGGTCGGGCAGATGGGCGACGTCTTCTCCGGCGGCCAGCTCCTCACCGCCGCCATCGCCCTGTACTGCACGATGGCCGCGCTGCGCAGCAACGACCGGGGCCGTGACCGCCACCAGCACCGGCACGCGGGCACGCTCTTCCTGGACAACCCCATCGGCCGTGCCAACGCCACCTATCTGCTGGAGCTCCAGCGCGCGGTGTCGGATGCCCTGGGCGTACAACTCCTCTACACGACCGGGCTGTTCGACACCACGGCGCTCGCCGAATTCCCCCTGGTCATCCGGCTGCGCAACGACGCGGACCTGCGCGCCGGGCTGAAGTACATCAGCGTGGAGGAGCACCTGCGCCCCGGACTGCCGCAGCAGGACCCGAACGGGGAAACGGTGCACGGAGAGATCACCGCCACGCGGATGTTCAAGCGCTCCACCACATCTCCCGAGACCGCCCCGGTTCCCGCTCCCGCTCCCGATTCCGCCGACGAGTAGGGGCGGGGGACGGGACCCTGCGGAACGCACGGGGGCGTTCCGCAGGGACAGGAACGGACGGGAACGGACAGGAGGAGGAGAAGCGGGACGGGCCGACAACCCGAGCAATCCCGCGCCCCGGGGCGCTCGGACCTGAGGCCGAGCAATCCCGCGCCCCGAGAGGGGGCCCGCGCCCCGGCGGCGCTCAGGCCCGGGAGAGGCTTTCCGCACCCCGGCGGCGTATCCGCGCGTCGTCCCGCTGCGCGGCCCGCGCCGCCCGCCGCGCTCTGCGACGCTCACGGCGCAGCTGCCGCGCCGAACTGCTCGGCACCGAGACCACGCCGTTGCGCTGATTCCAGACCTGCCTGGTCACCCACACGTCCAGCACCGACCAGGTCGCGACGATGGTGCTGCCCACACTGCTCAGCACCATCGGAAAGGCCAGCCAGGACGCGGTCAGCGTGCACAGGAACGCCACCATGGCCTGGATGATCGTCAGCGACATGATGAGAACGGCACGCACGGCGGACCTGCGGACCGGGTCCGGCATCCGCCGCCGGCCCGCGGGTTCTTCCACCCACAGCTGCTGGCGCGGGATCTTCGCCCCGCCCGCCGCCGAGTTCTCCGTCGCGGCCGGTGCCGACGACACCGCGCCCCGACGTTGTTCCGTCTTCAAGGCTCTCAACTCCCCACCAATGTCCGACTTCAGGGTTGCTGCCCGGCATGCGCCGCTTCTACGCGGGCGGATCGGACCGTCCTGCCTCGCGAACCCCTGCCCCGTACTGTCCGCCCGAGGGAACGCGCATGGCGCCCCCGGACCATGATCCCGCCTGACCGGCCCCGGCTCTCCCCGTGTTACCCCTGCCCCGTACAGAGAGACGAGTGAACGGCCGTGAAGATTCCCCCGAACCGGCGTGAAGCGAAGGATTCCAGCCAACTGCCCCGACGGACAGGAAGAAGACCTGGCGGGTCTCTTCTGCCGCTTTCGCGAATTTCATCGCACGGAATACCAGGACAACCCATGACCAACACTGGACAGCACGGCCGAAAATCGTCCGGATGTCTCTTCGAGTTGCTACTCCGTCAGTAGTAGGCTCGCGCCGTTTATTGACGGAACACGACCCCCGCCCCGCGGGGTCGAGCTGGGGGAGTCCATGCGCTTTCGCGGAAAGTCCATCCGCAGGAAGATCGTGGCGTTGCTGCTGGTGCCGCTCATCTCCCTCGTCGCGCTCTGGGGATTCGCCACCTTTCTGACGGGGCGGGAGGCCGGGCGCCTGCTGAGCGCCGGCACCGTGGTCGAGAAGGTCGGTCATCCGCTGGAGGACACCGTCCGGGCCATTCAGAGCGAACGCCGCCAGACCCTCGTCTTCCTCGCCGACCCCAGGGCCTCCAACGCCCTTCCGCTCCTGCAACGCCAACGAGCGGCCACCGACCGCGTCCTGAACGGCGTCAAGGACGGCGCCCGGCAGCAGGACATCCGCGACGCGCTGAGCTCCGACGACGACACCCAGCTGAATTCGATCCTCGGCACGGTCGAAGGACTCGGTGCGCTGCGTGATTCGGTCGACCGGCGCACCATCGACCGCTCCAAGGCGATGGAGTTCTACAACCGGCTCATAGATCCCTGCTATCGCTTCCTCACCGGTCTCCGCACGATGGAGAACGTATCGATGGACAAGCAGGTCCGCGCACTGGTCGGCATCTCACGAGCCCGCGAAATGCTCTCCCGCGAAGACGCACTGGTCGCCTCGTCGCTCATCGCCGGACGCCTCACCGCGACCGAACTGCGCCAGATATCCGACCTCGTGGCAAACCGCGAGCTGCTCTACGAGATCAACGTCGACGCGCTTCCTGCCGCGGAGCGCCAACGCGTGGAGCGGTACTGGGCGAGCCCGGACAGCGAGCCGCTGCGGACGGCGGAGAAGACCCTCATCGAGGGCGGTCCCACCCAGGACCCGCGCGCCGTCGACGCCGAGCGCTGGCAGGAGGCTGCCCCGCCGGTCCTGGACCGGCTGGCCAACGACTCCACGGAGATGAACAACCGCTTCCAGGACCGCGGCAAGCCCGCCGGCTACGGCGTCCTGATCAAGGCCGGTATCGCGGGCGTCCTCGGGTTCCTTGCCCTGATCGCCTCGGTTTTCGTCTCCGTACGCATCGGCCGTGAACTGATCCGGGACCTCTCCCGGCTCCGCAAGGACGCCCATGAGGTCTCCGGCGTACGGCTGCCGAGCGTGATGCGCAGGCTCGCCGCCGGGGAACAGGTCGACGTCGAGACCGAAGCCCCGCACCTTCAGTACGAGCGGGACGAGATCGGCCAGGTCGGCCAGGCCCTCAACACCCTGCAACGGGCGGCCGTCGAGGCCGCGGTGAAGCAGGCGGACATGCGGCGCGGCGTCTCCGAGGTCTTCGTCAACCTCGCCCGCCGCAACCAGGTCCTGCTGCACCGGCAGCTGACGCTCCTGGACGCCATGGAGCGCCGCACCGAGAACACCGACGAACTCGCGGACCTCTTCCGCCTCGACCACCTGACCACCCGCATGCGACGCCACGCCGAGGGCCTGGTGATCCTCTCCGGCGCGGCCCCGTCCCGCCAGTGGCGCAAGCCGATCCAGCTGATGGACGTGGTGCGGGCCGCGGTCGCCGAGGTCGAGGACTACGAACGGATCGAGGTCCGCCGCCTGGCCCGGATCGGGGTGGGCGGCCCCGCCGTCGCCGACCTCACCCACCTGATCGCCGAACTCCTGGAGAACGCGACCGTGTTCTCGCCCCCGCACACCGCGGTCCAGGTGCTCGGCGAACGCGTGGCCAACGGCTTCACGCTCGAAATCCACGACCGCGGCCTCGGCATGGCCCCCGACATCCTCCTGGACGCCAACCTCAGGCTCGCCGAGACCCCCGAGTTCGAACTGTCCGACACCGACCGGCTCGGCCTGTTCGTGGTCAGCCGTCTCGCCCAGCGCCAGAACGTCCGCGTCTCGCTGCAGACCTCTCCGTACGGTGGCACGACCGCCGTCGTCTTCATCCCGGCGGCGCTGCTCACCGATGCCCCGGAGACGCACGGCACCGGCTTCCGCCTCGACCGCCGGGCCGAGCGGGCGATCGGCAGCGGTGGCCGGACCGGCGATGACGCGTCCGGCAGCGGCCGGACCCGCGGGGACGGCGCACCGGACCGCCGGGCCACCGGCAGGCCCTCCGGCCTCGCCCCCGTTCCGACCGGCCTGGTCGACCCGGCCCTCCTGGACGGGCCCGTCGAGCTCGAAGGCCCCGTCGGAACACTGGGCTTCGACAGCGACCCCGTGCTCGACCCGCTGCTCGAACCCCTGCTGGGCGGCGCCTCCGACCTCGACGACACCGAGAGCGAGCGCGGCGGCATCTTCCGCTCCCGCGACCTGCGGCGCGACGCCGACCGCGAACAGCACCAGCAGGCCACGGACCAGGAGCCGGAGCCGCAGGCCGGCGTACGGCCGATGCGCCCCGGCGGTCCGGCGCCGCTGCCCCGCCGCAAGCCGCCGACCCTGGTCGCCGACAACGGCCGCCGGGTCGACGAGGCGGGCCGCGCCCACCCCGCGGCCGCCGAACGGGACGTCCCGACGGGCCCCGCCGAAGCCGAGGGCCCCGGCGCCGGCTTCACGCCCCTCGAACCCCGGCAGCCCACCGGCTTCCGGAAACCGACCGGACCTGCCGCACCCGAGGAGCCCGCGTCGCCCGGCACCCCGAGAACCCGGGAGACCGTGGGCGGCCTGCCCCGCCGCATCCGGCAGGCCAGTCTCGTCCCGCAACTGCGCGAGGAATCGGCGATCCGCGATCCCGAACCGGCCCGGACGGAACCGGACCAGGACTTCGAACGTGATGCGGAAGAGGTGCGCAGCCGGATGGCTTCGCTCCAACGCGGCTGGCAGCGCGGCCGTCGGCAGAACGCCGAGGACGTGACCGGCCCCGGTGAAACAGCACGAGGAACCACTCCGGGAGGGGACGGTCGATGACCGCACCGAACGTCGCAACAACCAACGCCGCACGGCAGGGCTCCGGCCAGCTCAACTGGCTCCTCGACGAACTCGTCGAACGCGTCGCGAGCATCCACAAGGCGCTGGTGCTCTCCAGCGACGGCCTCGCCACCGGCACGTCGAAGGACCTGACCCGGGAGGACAGCGAACATCTCGCGGCCGTCGCCTCCGGATTCCACAGTCTCGCCAAGGGTGTCGGACGGCACTTCGAAGCGGGCCGGGTCCGCCAGACCGTCGTCGAACTCGACGAGGCGTTCCTCTTCGTCACGGCGGCCGGTGACGGCAGTTGCCTCGCCGTGCTGGCCGACGCCGACTCGGACGTCGGCCAGGTCGCCTACGAGATGACGCTGATGGTCAAGCGCGTCGGCGCCCACCTGGCCAACGCTCCCCGGACGACCGGTCTGTCCGCCGGGGGGTGAGTGGACGGTGAGCGCTGACTCCACCCAATCTCCGGCGACGCCCGCCGACCCGCGGGCCTCGCGCTGGTACGACGCCGAGGCGGGACCGGTGGTCCGTCCGTACGCGATGACCCGGGGCCGAACCAGCAGCGCCTCCCGCCATCGGCTCGACCTGATCGCGATCGTCGTACCCGAACCCGAGGCCGACGACCCCGGCCGGGACCAGACGCTCTCCCCGGAGCACGTGGAGATCGTCGAACTCTGCAGTGGCATGCCCCAGTCGATCGCGGAGCTCGCGGCCGGCCTGGACCTCCCCGTGGGGGTGGTCCGGGTGCTGGTCGGCGACCTCGTCGAGGACGAGCTGGTGCACGTGACCCGTCCCGTTCCGCCGGCCGAGCTGCCGGACGTGAACATTCTTCGCGAGGTGATCAATGGCCTTCGGGCGCTCTAGCCGCAAGAAGCGGCCCGTTGAGCCCGTTACCCTGAAAATCCTGGTGGCGGGCGGCTTCGGAGCAGGAAAGACGACCCTGGTGGGGGCGGTCAGCGAGATCAGGCCGCTGCGTACGGAGGAGAGGCTCAGCGAGGCCGGCCGGCCGGTGGACGACGTGGCGGGCGTGGAGACCAAGACCACCACCACGGTGGCCATGGACTTCGGCCGGATCACGCTGCGCGAGGACCTGGTGCTGTACCTCTTCGGTACCCCGGGACAGGACCGGTTCTGGTTCCTGTGGGACGAGCTGGCCCAGGGCGCGCTCGGGGCCGTCGTGCTCGCGGACACCCGTCGGCTGGAGGACTGCTTCGCGGCGGTCGACTACTTCGAACGCCGGGCCATTCCGTTCACCGTCGCCGTCAACTGCTTCGAGGGGGCCGAGACGTTCCCCGTCGAGACGGTGCAGGCGGCACTGGACCTGGACCCGGAGGTGCAGGTGGTCATGTGCGACGCCCGCGACCGCGGCTCCGTACGGGACGTACTGGTGGGCGTCGTGGAGCATGCCGTGGAGCGTGCGGAACGCGTCCGTGAACCCGCCGTCCCCTGACGCCCGTTCAGCGCCCGCACGGTGACGGGCACGGCCCGTACCCCCGCCGACCGGGGTACGGGCCGCGCGTCATCACGTCACCGGTCGAAGAGTTTTCTCCCGCGGTGACCGGCCGTCAACACTCCTTGCAGCACCCGTTGTCGGCGAGCCACTCGGCAGCGATCGCCGCCAGCTCCCCGTCGCGCCCCGCCAGCATCATCCGGATCATCTGCACGTCGCCGCGGAGCGACCAGGCGGGATGCCCGAAGGTGGCCGGATTGTTCTTCTCGATCAGGAAATGCGCGGGCCAGGCGGTCCCGTATCCGATCAGCGGCAGCGCGGCCAGGTACCGCTTGCGACCCCGTGCCAGACCGTAGGCGGTGACCGCGAGCCCGGTCAGGGTGCCGGTCAGATGGACCCACCGGGTCGCGGCCCTGGAGTGCATCGCCACGTAGTAGGGCCAGAACTCCTCGTACGAATCGAACGTCTGCTGTGACATACGGGCACGGTAGTTGCTGAAGGCCGCTTCGAGCGCAACCGGATACGGCCGATCCGCGTCGAAGAGGAAGGAGCGGGCGGCCGGGACCCACGGGGGTGGCCCCGGCCGCCCGCTTCCGCGCGGACGCGTCAGTGCCCCGCGACGGACCGCCAGGCCACCGGGAAGTCGAAATAGGTGTCCGGGAACAGCTCGGGCTTGAAGGTGTAGTGCCACCATTCCTCGGCCAGGTTCACGAAACCGGCGTCCGTGAGCGTCTTCTTCAGGAACTGCCGGTTGGCGCGCTGTGCTCCCTGGATGCGCGGATCGTCGGTGTGGGAGAGCGTGTCGAAGCAGTCGTAACCGGTGCCCATGTCCACGGAGTTGTCCGGGAACCGCTCGGCCGCGGGCGCGTAGCAGGGCACCTGCGGGTCACCCGGCCGGTACGGCGGGGTCGGCGCCGCGGGCAGCTTCACCAGCGTCAGATCCACCGTGCTGCCGCGGCTGTGCCCGGACTTCTCCGCGATGTAGCCGTCCGCGAACAGCCGCGTCTTGTCGACCCTGGGGTAGAACTCGTCCTTCATGGTCTCGTCGTCGAGGTCCTTCGCCCACCGTACGAAGTGGTCGACCGCCCGCTGCGGCCGGTAGCAGTCGTACACCTTCAGCGAGTAGCCCCGGCGCAGCAGCCGGGTCTGCGCGTCGTGCAGGGCGCCGGCCGCGGGCCGGGTCAGGATGCAGAGCGGGTTGCGGTAGCCGTCCACCGGGACGCCCATGAAGTTGTGGGCGGTGGGGTAGCGCATCTCCTGGATGATCGTCGGATCCACCGAGCTCAGCGCGACGAACTCCTCCGGCGCCTTCGGCTCGGGCCTCGCCCGAGCCGTGGGAGCGGCCGCGGTGACGGCGAGCAGGGCGGCGGCAGCTGTCGCCAGGACACGGAAAGCGGAAGCGAGAGGTGTCATGAGCACATAATTCAGTAGTACGGGGGAGTCCGCCGCAGGATCCGGTACAGTCCGCGCGTGTCCGTACCCAGGAGCAACCCCCAGCAACCGGCCAAGGACTCCCACTGCGGCAACTGCGGAGCACCCTGGGCCGCATCCGCCGCCTGGCCCCGCACCTGCACCGCCTGCGGCAGCACCGCCTACCGCAACCCACTGCCGGTCGCCGTCGCCCTCCTCCCCGTCACCGACCAGGACACCACCGGCCTCGTCGTGATCACCCGCACCATCCCGCCCCACCCGGGCGGCCTCGCCCTGCCCGGCGGCTACATCGACCACGACGAGGACTGGAAACACGCGGTCGTACGGGAACTTCGTGAGGAGACCGGCATCGCGGCCGACGAACGGGAGGTCCGCCTCGCCGACGCCCTCAGTGCCCCCGACGGCCACCTCCTCCTCTTCGGTCTCCTCCCGGAACGCCCCGCGACCGCGCTCCCGCCCTCCCGGCCCACCGACGAGACGTCCGGCTTCCGGCTGCTGCGCGCACCCGCCGAGCTGGCCTTCCCCCTGCACACCCGCGCCGTCCGCACCTGGTTCGACGGCGGCTACCGCTGACCGTCACAACGGCTCCACCGCACACCGCGCCCCGGCCCACAGCCCGCACACGCACACCACGACCCGGCCTACAGCCCACGCACCCGCACCGGACAGCCCACCGCTCCCTCCTCACCACCCTCTCGACCCTCCCGTTCGACCACGACCCGCCCGTCCACCCACCGCGACGTGTACCGCTCGACCTCCGCCCGCTCCCAGCCGTCCCCCGCGTCCCGGACCACCAGCCCACTCCCGCCGCGCCCCGCCGACGGAGCCCACACCTCCAGCTCCACACCGCCGTCCGCGCCCCGCACCGGCAGCACCGAACCCGCCCGCGCCAACACCGGCACCCGCGACAGCGGCGCATCGAGCAGCACCTGCCCCGGCCCCTCGTACACCTCACCGGTCGCCGTGTCGTACCAGCGCCCCCGCGGCAACCGCACCGCCCGGCGATCGGCGCCGCGCTCCAGCACCGGAGCCACCAGCAGCGCGTCACCCAGCAGGAACGCGTCCTCGCACTCCCGCAGCGCCCGGTCCCCGGGCGAACGCCACCACAGCGGCCGCACGTACGGCGCGCCGGTCAGCCCGGCGAGCCGGGACAGCGTCACGAAGTACGGGTGCAGCCGCTCCCGCTCCTCCAGCGCCGCCCGCGCGTGCTCCAGCACCCCGGGCCCGAACTCCCACGGCTCCCGCCGTCCCGCGTCGATGGCCGCATGGGTACGGAACAACGGCAGATACGCACCCAGTTGGAACCACCGCAGATACAGCTCCGGCGACGGCGCCCCGTCGAACCCGCCCACATCGGGCCCCGAATACGGCACCCCGCACAGCCCCAGCCCCAGGACCAGCGCCAACGAGGCCCGCAGTCCCGGCCAGCCGGTCGCCACATCACCGGACCAGGTGCCCCCGTAACGCTGCATCCCCGCCCAGCCGGAACGCGAGAACAGGAAGGGGCGCTCCTCGGGCCGCAGCCGGCACAGCCCTTCGTAGCCGGCACGCGCCATCGCCAGCGCGTAGACGTTGTGGGCCTCACGGTGATCACCTCCGCGGCCCTCCAGCGAATGCCGCGCCGACCTCGGCAGCGACGGATCCCCGAACGCGGCGAACGACACCGGCTCGTTCATGTCGTGCCACACGCCCGAGAACCCCTGCGCCAGCCGCTCCTCGTACAGACCGCCCCACCACTCCCGCACCCGCGGATCGGTGAAGTCCGGGAACACGCACTCGCCCGGCCACACCTCCCCGCGCACCACCCGCCCCCGCGCGTCCCGGACGTACGCCCCGCGGTCCCCGACCGCGACCCCTGCGTCGAACACCGCGTTCCCCGGCTCCGCCTTCACCGCGGGATCGACGATCGACACCAGGCGCACGCCGTCCTCCCGCAACTCCTTCGCCAGGCCCGGCAGATCGGGGAAGCGCCCCTGATCGACGGTGAACACCCGGTGCGCGTCGTAGTGGTCGATGTCCAGATGCAGGACGGACAGCGGCAGCCCCCGCTCCCGGTACCCGGCGACGACCCGCCGCACCTCCCGCTCGCTCCCGAACCCCCACCGGGCGTGCTGCGGACCCAGGGCCCAGGACGGCGGCACCGCCGGCGCACCCGTGAGAGCCGTCCAGCCCTGCAGCACCCGGGACGGCGTACCCGCCACCACCCAGCAGCGCAACGGCCCGCCGTCCATCCGCACCTCGCACGCCCCGGGCCGGTCATGGCCAGAACCCGCCCCCTCCTCGCCCTCCCGCAGAGTCACCCGCCCCGACCAGGTGTTGTCGTGGAACACCAGATGCGTCCCCGCGTCACAGACCACGAGCTGCACCGGCATCGTCAGGTACAGCGGATCGTCCCCGGGCCCGAACCGCCCACCCGGATCGGTGTTCCACAACCCGTACACACCGTCCCGCAGCCGCGGCCCCGACGCCCGGCCCCCCAGCCCGAAGAACCGCGCGTCCGCCGGAACCTCGGAACGCTGCACCCACCGGGCACCGCCCCCCGCCACCGGCTCCCACCAGCGCGGCGGCAACTCGCGCCGGAGCACCACCCCGCCCGGAGTACGCAGCTCCACGGCCCCGTGCCGCGACACCGCGACGGTCAGCCGCTCCGACACCACCTGCCAGCCGCCGTCCTTGTCCGGCTCCAGCTCGGCCCGCGGATCCGGCTCGGGCACCGCACCGGGCAGCGCGTACGACGGCGCCGGCTCCGCCCCGTCCCAGCCCCAGAACACCGCACCGCCCACCGCCACCCGCACCCGCAACTCCGAACGGGCGAACCGCACCACACCCCCGCCCGGCTCCGGCTCCGCCCCCACCACCGGTCCGGGCACCCGCGCCCGCTCCGCACCGCGCCGGGGCAGCGCCCGCGCATCCGCACTGCGACGGCGCCAGGACGAGCGCACCGCGCGCAGTCCCCGCACCGAACCGACCATCTTCACCGAGCGCACCAGGTCACGACCGTCCATGCAGCTCAGCCTGCCATCCGGCGAGGCGGGTGAGGGCTGCGTTCAACTTCCGTTCACCCGTGGCCGGACCACATGTCCGGACACCAGGGCATGGGTGGGGAACCCTGGTGCGAAAGACGATCACATGGCATCGTCCGTAAATGCCGCCTCACGCGCACACCCCAGCACGTGTGCGCGGACCCACGCCCATCCCGCGTACCCGTACAGCCAGGGAGCCGCCCCATGACCGCAGCAGCCAACGAAGCCCCCCTCTGGCAGCCCGGCCCCGACCGCATCGCGGCCGCCGCCGTCACCCGCTTCCAGAGCTGGGCGTCCCAGCACTACGGAGCACCGGCCGAGGGCGGCTACCCGGCGCTGCACCAGTGGTCCGTCGACGAACTCGACACGTTCTGGAAAGCCGTCGCCGACTGGTTCGGCATCCGCTTCTCCACCCCGTACGAGACCGTCCTGGCCGACCGCACCATGCCCGGCGCCCAGTGGTTCCCCGGCGCCACCCTCAACTACGCCGAGCACGCGCTGCGCACCGCCGAGGACCCCGCGCGCGCGGACGCCCCCGCCCTGCTCCACGTCGACGAGACCCACACCCAGATCCCCGTCTCCTGGTCCGAACTGCGCCGCCGGGTCGGCTCCCTCGCCGCCGAGCTGCGCGCCCTCGGCGTCGCCCCAGGCGACCGCGTCAGCGGCTACCTCCCCAACATCCCCGAGGCCGTCGTCGCCTTCCTCGCCACCGCGGCCGTCGGCGCCGTCTGGACCTCCTGCGCCCCGGACTTCGGCGCGCGCAGCGTCCTCGACCGCTTCCAGCAGGTCGAACCCGTCGTCCTCTTCGCGGTCGACGGCTACCGCTACGGCGGCAAGGAACACCACCGCGCCGACACGGTCGCCGAGCTGCGCCGCGAACTGCCCACCCTGCGCGCCGTCGTCCACATTCCGCTGCTGGGCACCGAGGCCCCCGAAGGCGCCCTCGAATGGTCCGCCCTCACCCAGGCCGACACCGAGCCCGTCTTCGAACAGGTCCCCTTCGACCACCCGCTCTGGGTGCTCTACTCCTCCGGCACCACCGGGCTCCCCAAGGCGATCGTCCAGTCCCAGGGCGGCATCCTGCTGGAACACTTCAAGCAGATCGGCCTGCACTGCGACCTCGGCCCCGAGGACCGCTTCTTCTGGTACACCTCCACCGGCTGGATGATGTGGAACTTCCTCGTCTCCGGCCTCCTCACCGGAACCACCCTCGTGCTGTACGACGGAAGCCCCGGCTACCCGGACGTCAGCGCCCAGTGGCGCGTCGCCGAACAGACCGGAGCGACCCTCTTCGGCACCTCGGCCGCCTATGTCATGGCCTGCCGGAAGGCAGGCATCCACCCGGGCCGCGACTTCGACCTCTCCCGGGTCCAGTGCGTCGCCACCACCGGCTCCCCGCTCCCGCCCGACGGCTTCCGCTGGCTCCACGACGAGGTGGACGACGAGCTGTGGATCGCCTCCGTCAGCGGCGGCACGGACGTGTGCAGCTGCTTCGCCGGCGCGGTCCCCACCCTCCCCGTCCACATCGGCGAACTCCAGGCCCCCTGCCTCGGCACGGATCTGCGGTCCTGGGACCCGGCGGGCGAACCGCTCATCGGCGAGGTCGGCGAACTCGTCGTCACCGCACCCATGCCGTCCATGCCCATCCGGTTCTGGAACGACCCCGACGGCAGCCGTTACCACGACAGCTACTTCGACATGTACCCCGGCGTCTGGCGCCACGGAGACTGGATCACGATCACCGGACACGGCTCGGTCGTCATCCACGGCCGCTCCGACTCCACCCTCAACCGCCAGGGCGTACGGATGGGCTCCGCCGACATCTACGAGGCCGTCGAACGGCTTCCCGAGATCCGCGAATCCCTCGTCATCGGCCTCGAAGAGCCCGACGGCGGCTACTGGATGCCGCTCTTCGTCCACCTCGCCGAAGGCGCCCGGCTCGACGACGCGTTGCGCGACAGCATCAAACGAACCATCCGGGAGAACCTCTCCCCGCGCCATGTCCCCGACGAGGTCATCGAGGTCCCCGCCATCCCGCACACCCTCACCGGCAAGCGCATCGAGGTCCCGGTCAAACGCCTCCTGCAGGGCACCCCCCTGGCAAAGGCGGTCAATCCCGGCTCGATCGACAACCTGGAGCTCCTCCACTTCTACGAGGACCTCGCCCACAAGCGTCACTGACCGTCCGCGTTGTCAGTGCCCGTGATTACTCTGAGTGAGCAATGATCGACAGCGCACTGGGGGAGTCATGGCGCACATCAAGAACAACGGAAACAACGGAAACAACGGCAATAGCGCGAACAGCAGGAGCGGCGTGGGCGGCGGATCCGCCAGGACAGCCGCGTACCGCCTCTCCGGCGCGTCCATGCGACGCACGCTGCGCCGCGAAGCACCCAGCACCATCGGCCTCCTGGCCGACGAGCAGGACTTCGCGGCGATGCGGCGCTACCGCACCTTCACCTTCGACGACCACACCGCCTACCTCCAGCAGGTCGAAACCCTGCTGAAGTCCCTCTCCGCACAAGGCATGCACGCCACGGTCGCCCTCTTCGACCCGGAGGAGTACGCGGAGTACTGCGCCGAGTCGGGACTCGCCCCCGACACCCCGGCCAGCCGCAGCCGCTTCACCGCCGAGATCGCCGCGGCCGGCGCCACCGTCGCGTACACCGGACAACCCATCGACACCCTGATCCCGCTCCTGGTCAGCCGGGCCGTCCGCCGGGCCACCTGGGAGTACGCCACGATGATCCTGGCCGGCCTCGGCGAATGCGCGGACTGCGGCAAGGACGTCGGCCACGCCGCTTTCGACCGGGCCTCGCACCTGCTGCTCCGCATCCTGGAGACGGCCGGCCCCGGCACCCACCACCTGGTCTGCAGCACCCCCACCGACCACGAGCACCTGCTCGCCGTCCTGCACACCGAACGGGACAGCACCGGGCCCGCCCGGCTCGGAACCGATGAAGGAGCAGAGTTCGTCACGGTGCTCGCCGTGGGCATCGCCCTCGAAAGGCCCGGGGGAGTCGTACTCCGAACGAGCCGCCCCGGAGCCCAGGACCGGGTGCACGGCTGGCGTCTGACCAGCGGTGATCTGGCCCCGCTCAGCGCCGGTGAGGTCTTCAGCGCCTACTGCACCGACGCCGACACCGGCGAACCGGTCGCCCCGGAATCACACGTGGAGTACTGCGCCGGCTTCGACCTCGGCGCGGACGAACCGGAATCGCACCACTGACAGACCGAAGGGGCTCCCCGCCACCGTCGGCGGGGAGCCCCTTCACCACAGAACGCCGCGGGACCTACTCGCCCGACAACACACCCTGAGCCGCGACCCGCGCCTCCTCGGCGGAGTCCGCCGCACGAGCGGCGGCGGCGGCACGCTCGCACTGCGCGAGCGTGTACTTCGCCAGCGTGGCACGGACATAAGGAATGGACGCGGCGCCCATCGACAGCGACGTCACACCCAGCCCCGTCAGCACACAGGCCAGCAGCGGGTCGGAGGCGGCCTCACCACAGACCCCGCAGCTCCTGCCCTCGGCCCTGGCCGCCTCGGCCGACAGCGCCACCAGATCGAGCAGCGCGGGCTGCCACGGGTCCTGCAGTCGCGACACCGCACCCACCTGACGGTCGGCAGCGAAGGTGTACTGCGCCAGGTCATTGGTCCCCAGCGAAAGGAACTCCACCTCCCGCAGGATCGAACGCGCCCGCAGCGCGGCGGACGGAATCTCCACCATCGCGCCGAACTTCGCCCGCAGACCGGCCTCGCGGCAGGCGTCGGCGAAAGCCTTGGCATCCGCACGGTCCGCCACCATCGGCGCCATGACCTCAAGGTGCACGGGCAGCCCCTGGGCCGCCTTCGCCAGCGCGGTCAGCTGGGTACGCAGCACGTCGGGGTGGTCCAGCAGACTCCGCAGCCCGCGCACACCCAGCGCCGGGTTCGGCTCGTCCGCCGGAGTCAGGAAGTCCAGCGGCTTGTCAGCCCCGGCGTCCAGCACCCGTACGACGACACGCCCCTCGGGAAACGCCTCCAGCACCGCCCGGTACGCAGCGACCTGCTTCTCCTCGGACGGCGCCCGCTTGCTGTCGTCCAGGAAGAGGAACTCGGTACGGAACAGTCCCACGCCCTCCGCACCGGCCTCGACCGCCGCCGGTACGTCGCCGGGCCCGCCGACATTGGCGAGCAGCGGGACCTTGTGACCGTCGGAGGTCGCACCCGGACCGGACGAAGCCGACAGCGCGGCCTTGCGCGCCGCTGCGGCACTCTCCATCTCGGCACGCTTCTCGGCGTTCGGCTCGACGAAGATCTCACCGGTGCTGCCGTCCACGGCGATGACCGTGCCCTCGGCCAGCTCACCGGCACCGGGGAGCGCCACCACGGCGGGCACCCCGAGAGCACGGGCCAGGATCGCGCTGTGGCTGGTCGGCCCGCCCTCCTCGGTCACGAAGCCGAGCACCAGAGCCGGGTCGAGCAGCGCCGTGTCCGCGGGCGCCAGGTCCCGCGCGATCAGTACATAGGGCTCGTCGCTGTCCGGCACACCCGGCATCGGCACACCGAGCAGCCGGGCCACGATCCGGTTGCGCACGTCGTCGAGGTCGGCAACGCGCCCCGCCAGGTACTCCCCGGCGTTGGCGAGCAGCGCCCGGTAGGCGGCGAACGCGTCGTAGACGCCGCGCTCGGCGGTGCTGCCGACGGCGATACGCCGTTCCACGTCGGCCATCAGCTCGGGGTCCTGGGCCATCATGGCCTGGGCCTCAAGAACGTGCTGAGCCTCGCCACCGGCCAGGTTGCCGCGCGCGATCAGGTCGGCCGCCACGGCCTCCACGGCCTGCCGGGCACGCCCCTGTTCGCGCTCGGCCTCCTCGGCGGGGATCTGCTTGGCCGGCGGTTCGAGCACCGCCGTACCCATATGACGCACCTCGCCGATCGCCACCCCGTGGCTCACACCGACGCCTCGCAGCGTTGTCTCCATTTCACCCGTCTCCGGTCGTGCGGTGGCCCGTGCCGCCGCGGTGGATATCCAGTCGGCCGTCATCGAGCCGAGTTCGTCACTGCCAACCGAACAAGGTGTCGCCGACCTTCACGTCCCCGTCCTCACGGACGTCGGAGAGGGATTCGGCGGTGGCTTCCAGCGCGACGACCGGACACACGGGGGACTTGCCGGCCGCCTCGACGGCCGCGGGGTCCCAGCGCACGATGCCCTGGCCGCGCGTGACCCTGTCCCCCTTGTTCACGAGCAGCTCGAACCCTTCGCCGTTGAGTTGAACGGTGTCGATGCCGAGGTGCGCGAGCACCCCGTGCCCGTTCTCGTCGACGACGACGAAGGCGTGCGGGTGCAGGGAGACAATGATGCCGTCGACCGGCGACACCGCCTCGGACGGCTCACGCACGGGGTCGATGGCGGTTCCAGGACCCACCATCGCGCCGGAGAAGACCGGGTCCGGTACCGCAGCGAGCCCGATGGCACGTCCGGCAAGAGGGGACGTCACAGTGGTCATAGGGAGCCTCCCAGGGGTGGAGCTTGATCGGCGCCGTCACAGCCTGTGGGCGACGGCGTGCTGCTCAGCAGCGTAAGTCATAAGAAGTCCCGGTTCCGCCCGAGTCCTGGCGATTCACGGCCTTAGAGACGTACCGGGAACGATTTGCCTCGCCCCCCGGCGACCTGTACTGTCGTACTCCTGCCTGGCCCCAACGCGACTTCGAGTCGGGGGTCGGCAGCGACTTTTAAGCCCTGACTCTAAACCGGACTCGGCACCTGCATGTCTGCAGGAGCTGGTCAAGGAAAGCGAAAAGGACTGATAGAGTCGGACTCGCCGGAAAGGGAAACGCGAAAGCGAAGAACTGGAAAGCGAAAAGCAGGATCCCGCTTCGACCGGGAATCGGACACGAA